>NZ_JBITUB010000009.1:0-162281 GCF_044542225.1 Streptomyces sp. NPDC079020 | reverse complement strand
GGCCGCCCCGCCGCGGGGGGGGGCCTCGACTGGGCCGGCCTGGGATTCTCGGGGGGGGGGGCGGGGGGGGTCTCGTTCGGCCCCTCCCCGCCCCCCCCCCGCCGGCCTGTGCGGCCTTGAGCCGGACTGCAAGTTACCCGCGAGTGTGTAGTGACTTACTACGCGTTCGACAGTAGAACCTGTTTCACTCTGTCGAGAGTGAGGGATGTCACATGAGTGACGCTACCATGCAGGATGCAAGATCCAAAGGTGTTTCACGTCGAAGGTTCCTTGCAGGAACAGGTTCTCTTCTTGGGGCCGTGACCCTGGCGGGCCACTCGGCCTCGGCCAGGGCGGAGGCCGGACCGGCGACCGCCGGGATCGATCCCGGCGCCCATGTCCCGGCCCTGGTGATCGGCACCGGATACGGCGGCTGCGTCGCCGCACTGCGACTCGCCGAGGCGGGCGTGGACGTCCATATGATCGAGATGGGGATGGCCTGGGACACCCCCGGGCCGGACGGCCGGATCTTCGCCAACACGACCAGCCCGGACCGCCGCTCCTACTGGCTGCGGACCAAGACCAAACAGCCGCTCAGCAACTTCCTGGGCTTCCCGATCGACCGGAACATCCCGCGCTACACCGGGATCCTGGACGCCGAGGAGTTCGGCGGCATCACGGTCTACCAGGGCCGCGGCGTCGGCGGCGGCTCGCTGGTCAACGGGGGAATGGCCGTCACCCCCCGGCGCGAGAACTTCGGCGCCATCCTCCCCACGGTCGACGCCGGCGAGATGTACGGCACCTACTACCCGCGCGCCAACGCCGGGCTCGGGGTCGGCACCATCGACCCGGCGTGGTTCGAATCCGCCGACTGCTACCAGTACGCCAGGGTCGGCCGCAAGCACGCCGAGCGCTCCGGCTTCCCGTTCCTCTTCGTGCCCGCCGTGTACGACTGGGACTACATGGAGCGGGAGGCGGCGGGCACCGTCCCGAGGTCCGCGCTGGACGGCGAGATCCTCTACGGCAACAACTACGGCAAGAAGTCGCTGCAGAAGACCTACCTGGAACGGATCGGAGCCACCGGCAAGGTCTCCATCTCACCGCTGCACAAGGTCACCTCGGTCGCCCCCGCGGCCTCCGGCGGCTACACGGTCGTCATCGACCAGCTCAACACCGCGGGAGACACCACGGCCACCAAGTCCGTGACCGCGGACCGGGTGTTCTTCGCCGCGGGCAGCGTCGGCACCAGCAAGCTGCTCGTCATGCTCAGGACCACCGGCGCCCTGCCCCGCCTGAACGGCGAGGTCGGCAAGGGGTGGGGCGACAACGGCAACGTCATGTGCGGCCGGGCCAACCACATGTGGGACCCGACCGGCAAGCTCCAGGCGTCCATTCCCACGGGCGGCATCGACAACTGGGCCGCGGGCGGAGCGTTCGCCGAGGTCGCCCCGCTGCCCACCGGGATCGAGACGTACGCCTCGTTCTATCTGTCCATCACCAAGAACCCCAACCGCGCCGAGTTCGCCTGGAACGCTGCGACGGGCAAGGTCGACCTGAACTGGCAGACCGCCTGGAAGCAGCCCTCCATCGACGCCGCCAGGACCATCTTCGACAGGATCAACAGGAAGGAGGGCACGATCTACCGGACCGACCTCTTCGGCACCTACAAGATCTGGGGCGACCACCTCACCTACCACCCGCTCGGCGGCGCCGTACTGGACAAGGCCACCGACAACTACGGCCGCCTGCACGGCTACCAGGGCCTGTACGTCATCGACGGAGCCCTGATCCCCGGAAACACCAGCGTCAACCCCTTCGTCACCATCACCGCGCTGGCCGAACGGAACATCGAAGAGATCATCGCCACCGACCTGTGAGTCAGTGACCGGGCAGCACGCACACCGTGTCGAGGCCCAGGACGTGGTTGAGCCGGCCGAACACCAGCCAGGAGCCGATGCTCATCGTCAGCTCCACGATCTCCAGCTGGCTGTAGGCCGCGCTCATCCGCGTCCAGAACTCCTCGTCGAGCCCATGGTGGTCCAGGGAGTACCGCTCGGCGTACTCCGCGGCCAGCCGGGTCCGGACGTCGAACGCGTCCGTCGTGCGCCATTCGTTCACCGCGTCGGCGAACGTGTCCTCGACCGTCTCCCCGTCCCGCTCGGTGCGCCAGTCCAGACAGAACGCGCACCCGTTGATCTGGGCGATCCGCAGCCGCGCGGCTTCGAACTCGCGCAGTCCCAGGGTCGTGTGGTCGTACACCGACATCGAGAAGCCCGCGGCGGCGATGCCGATCCCGGGGACCATCTCCCCCCACACATACGCGATCGCGTCCTTGCCTTCGGGAATGTCGATGTTCATCGCTGTCTCCTTCCGAGCTTGCCGGCTGCGGGCCGCAGCGGGACGTCGAGTGCGTCGTACAGTCCGGGTTCCGCGTCCACGAGCCAGTCGATGGCGCCCACGAGCCGGCCCGCCGCGGTGGCGTTCCCGCCCGCCGACCGGTTCTCGCCCTCGTCGGTCGCCTCGATCGTGACCTCGATGCGCGGGCGCCCCTCGATGACCACCCGGTGCGCGCCGTCCCCGTCGGGAGGCGCCGGCCAGTGCGGTGCGCAGGAGGGGTGGATACGTGTGACATGTTCGATGACGATGCGGGGCTCACCGCCGACGATGCCCTGCACCTCGAAGCGCACCGCGCCCTGGGTGCCCGCTCCGAACTCGCCCATCGTCCTGGTGGTCACCGAGGTCTCCAGCGGACAGCGGTCCACCGTCTCGCGGATCCCGTCGAGTTCGACGCCCAGCGCCCTGGCCATCAGCCGTATCTGTCCGCCCCACACCATGGTCGGGACCGTCGGGGCGAGCATCAGCGGCTCATGGTCCATCGGCAGGCCCATGCCGACCAGGTTGCGGACCGAGTCCTCCTGGTCGTACGTGGAGTAGTCGAAGATCTCCTGACAGCGGATCACCTCCACGGTGGAGCCGAGGCCGCTGATCAGCAGCGGCAGCACGTCGTTGCCCCAGCCCGGGTCCACACCGGAGACGAACAGCGAGCCGCCGCCCTCCGCGATGGCCGCCAGCACCGGTTCCCGCAGCTCCGGCGGGGCGTTCAGCTGGTCGTACAGCGCGTACAGCGAGGGGGTGACGACCACGGCCCCCGCCCGGATCGCCCGGCAGATGTCGGCGAGCGCCCCGTCGGGCCGGATGTCGCCGGAGCCCGCGTACACCACCGCCTGCGGACGGCCGGCCAGCACACCCCCGACATCATCGGTCGCGGCGACCCCCAGAGCGCGGTCGAGCCCGCCCAGCCCGCCCGCGTCCAGGCCCACCTTGCCGGGGCTGTTGACGAGTACGGCGGTGAGCGCGAGCCCCGGATGCGCCGCCACGGCGCGGATCGCCGCGCGGCCGACGTTTCCCGTTCCCCAGACAACCGTGGAAATCATGCGCGGAGGGTAGCGGGAGGACCTCGCACTTCATAGAGCCGCGACGGGAAATCGCGAGGCGGTGCCGCCACCCCGGCACAGGGGCGCGGGTTCACACGATGGCGGTGCCCCGCACCAGGAGCAGGGACAGGTCCACCGCCGCCACGGCCACCGTCCCCGTGAAGGCGGCCTTGCGCCAGAACCGCCCCAGCGCGAGCCCGGCGACAGCGGTCGGGAGCACCAGGGCGAGCGCGGCCGTGCCCCACCGGTCCGGCGGCCCCGCGGGCCCGAGGACCAGTACCGCCGTCGCCGCCGCCAGGGGGACCGGCAGCAGCAGCCGGGTGCCCGTGGCACCCAGCCGGTGCGGCAGACCGCGGATTCCGGCCTTCCGGTCCTCCTCGATGTCCGGGAGCGTGTCGCCCAGATGGGCCGCGGTCCCCAGCAGCGCACCGGCCGTCACCGCCCACCACGCCGGCCAGGGCCGGCCCGGCAGGCTCAGGGCGACCACGGCGGGCAGCGCACCGAATCCGGCGGCGTACGGAAGCCAGGACAGCACCGTCGCCTTGAGCCGCAGGTTGTACAGCCACGCCGCGGCGACCGCCGCCAGATGCACCGAGCCGGCCGCCGGACCGCAGGCCAGCGACAGCGGTACGCACAGGGCGAGGGCCGCGAACGCGGCGGCCCACACCTCGCCCCGGCGCACCGTTCCGGCGGCCACGGGCTTCCCCCGGCGTCCCGCGGCGGCGTCCCGCCGGGCGTCGTGGGCGTCGTTGCACCAGCCGACCGAGAGCTGGCCGGCCAGGACGGCCGCGACGGCCGGCAGACAGCGCGCGCCGCCGAGACCGGAACCGATGGCCAGGGCGGCAGTCAGCGCGGTGACCGCGAGGACCGGTCCGGGATGACTGGCCAGGGCCAGCGCCAGGGCCGGCCCCGCGACGCGGCGCGGCCGCGCGGCAGCCGGAGCGGTCGCCACCGCCGTCGTCGGTCCGTCCGGGGTGTCCATCGGGTGAGCGTACGTACCCGGGTCGGCCCAACACGACAGCCGCACGGGTTGTTTGCGCCGATTCATCCCTTCATGCGGGCAGGATGGGGTCATGACGCCGCCGAAGCAGGAGTCGGGATGAGCCGCATCACCGCTGTCCACGGAGCTCTGCCACCGCACCGCCACACCCAGCGCGAGATCACCGACATGGTGGCCCGCACCTGCCTGCCGCCGGGTGCGGGGCGCCGCGTACTGGACCGGCTCCACGAGAACGCGCAGGTCCGCAACCGCCACATGGTGCTGCCGCTGGACGGCTATCGCGCACTGGACGGCTTCGGCGCCGCGAACGACGTGTACATCGGCGCGGCCGTCCGCCTCGGTGCCGAGGCGGTACGCGGCGCGCTGCGCACGGCGTGCCTGCGGCCCACCGATGTGGACCTGCTGATGTTCACCTCCGTCACCGGGGTGGCCGCCCCCTCGGTCGACGCCCGGCTCGTGGGACGTCTCGGGCTGCGGCCCGATGTGAAGCGGCTGCCGGTCTTCGGCCTGGGCTGTGTCGCCGGGGCCGCCGGTGTGGCACGGCTGCACGACTACCTCCTGGGCCACCCGGACCAGGTCGCGGTACTCCTCTCGGTCGAGCTCTGTTCCCTCACCTTCCAGCGCGACGACATCACCCCCGCCAACCTGGTGGCGACCGCGCTGTTCGGTGACGGGGCGGCCGCCGCGGTCGTCGTCGGCGGCCGGCGGGCCGCGTCCGGCGGCCCCGAGGTGGTCGCCACCCGGAGCCGGATGTACCCGGGCACCGAACACGTCATGGGCTGGGACATCGGCGACAGCGGCTTCAGGGTGGTCCTCGATCCGGCCGTCCCCGACCTCGTCCGCCGCTATCTCGCCGAGGACGTGACCGAGTTCCTGTCGGAACACGGCCTCAAACCGAAGGACATCGCCCACTGGGTGTGCCACCCCGGCGGCCCCAAGGTCATGCGGGCCGTCACCGAGGCACTGGCACTGCCCGAGTCGGCGCTCGACGTCACCCGGCGTTCCCTGGCCGACGTCGGCAACCTGTCCTCGTCCTCCGTCCTGCACGTCCTGCGGGACACGCTGGAGCAGCGGCGGCCCGAACCGGGAACGCCCGGACTGCTCATGGCCATGGGACCCGGATTCTGCTGCGAACTGGTGCTGCTGCGCTGGTAGGACGGAGGACCCGTGATCTGGTACACCGCGCTGGTGCTGGCCGTGGCGGGCGAACGCCTCGCCGAACTCGCCGTCGCACTGCGCCACACCCGCTGGAGCCTGGCCCGGGGCGGCACCGAAGCCGGCCGGGGGCACTACCCCGCGATGGTCGCCCTGCACACCGCGCTGCTGGCCGGCGCTCTGGCCGAAGCCGGCCTGGCCCAGAGGCCGTTCCTGCCCTGGCCCGGCTGGACCGCGGTGGCCGTGGTGCTCGCCGCGCAGGGCCTGCGCTGGTGGTGCGTCGGCACGCTCGGGCACCAGTGGAACACCCGGGTCATCGTGGTCCCGGGCCTGCCCCTGGTGACCGGCGGACCCTACCGGTGGCTGCGCCACCCCAACTACGTCGCCGTCGCCGCCGAAGGGCTGGCCCTGCCCCTGGTCCACGGCGCCTGGGTGACCGCCACCGTGTTCACCGTCCTCAACGGCGCGCTGATGGCCGTGCGGATCCGGTGCGAGGAAGGGGCGCTGGCCCGTATGACGGCGGCGGGCGTGCGGGCGTGATCGACCTCCTGGTGGCGGGCGGCGGACCCGCCGGACTGGCCGCGGCGATCACGGCCGCCCGCGCGGGGATGGACACCGTGGTCGTCGAACCCCGCGCCGCCCCCATCGACAAGGCCTGCGGCGAGGGCATCATGCCGGGCGGGGTGGCCGCGCTGCGGGCCCTGGGAGTAAGCCCCCGCGGCCGCGACCTGCACGGAATCGGATATCTGGACGACGGACGCAGCGTCCGGGCGGCATTCCGCGACGGCCCGGGACTGGGCGTACGGCGCACCGAACTGCACGCCGCACTGCACCGGAGGGCCGTCGAACTCGGTGTACGCGTCGTGCCGGGCAGGGCCGGGGACGTCCGCCAGGACGACGACGGCGTCAGCCTCGGCACGACGGGACTCCGCGCACGCTGGCTCGTCGCCGCCGACGGCCTGCACTCCCCGCTGCGCCGGGAACTCGGCCTGGACCGTCCCGGCAGAGGACCCCGGCGCTACGGGCTGCGCCGCCACTACCGGATCGCGCCGTGGAGCGACTTCGTCGAAGTCCACTGGTCCCGGCACGCCGAGGCCTATGTGACACCCGTGGGGGACCGGCTCGTGGGCGTCGCCGTGCTCAGTGCCGACCGCCGGACCTACGCACAGCACCTGGACGCCTTTCCCGCGCTCGCCGGTGTGCTCGACGGCCGGGACGCAGGCCCCGTACGCGGCGCCGGACCCCTGAGGCAGGGCGCGCGGAGCCGGCGGGCCGGACGTGTCCTGCTGGTCGGCGACGCCGCGGGGTATGTCGACGCGCTGACGGGCGAGGGCGTCGCGCTGGCCGTCGCGACGGCCGGCGCGGCCGTCGGATGCCTGGCCGCCGGTCGTCCGCAGGACTACCCGCGGCACTGGGCCCGGCTGACGAGACGCCACCGGCTGCTCACCGAGGGGCTGCTGAGGGCGGCCCGGTGCCCCTCCGGGAGCCGTCTGATCGTCGCGGCGGCGCACCGCGCGCCGGATGTGTTCGCGGCGGTGGTGCACGCTCTGCGATGAGCCGCCGTCACAGGTTCGGCGGCCGCAGGCGCAGCTGGAGCATGGCCTCGAACCGGGCCTCCGGATCGCCGAGATCGATGCCCGCCACCACCGCCAGCCGCTTGAGCCGGTACCGGAAGGTGTTGGGGTGGACATGGACGGCCGCCGCCGCGGCGATCACATCGCCGAACGTGCTCAGCCAGGCCTCCAGGGTGTCGGTGAGGGCGGTGTGGTGCGCGGCGTCGTACGCGCGCAGCCGGACCACGGGACCGTCGGGAAGGTCGTCCTCGGCGGCCATCAGATCCGTCAGTTCCTCCAGCAGCGAGGCGGCGTAGACGTCCGACAGCCGGGCCGTGCGGCGCGCCGGGCGTCCGGAGCCGAGCACCCGCAGCGCCCGGTCCGCGTCCGCACGCGAACGCCGCAGTTCGGCCGGGCGCGCGGCGAGCCTGCCGACACCGATGACAGCCGGAACACGGCCGCCGACACGGCCCAGGAAGGCCTCGGCGACCCGCAGCGCCTGCTCGTCCGAACTCGTGGGCAGGACCGCGTAGGTGACACCCCCCAGCGAGGCCACGGCCGTACGGGGATGGATCGCCGACAGATGCAGAGCCAGGGCCTCGGTGACCCGCTGGCCCGCCGCCACCCGGTCGGGCGCCGGCTCCTCACCGGTCACCGCCAGTGCCAGTACGCAGGCGGGCTGCACCGCGAGGCCCAGCCGGACGGCCGCCTGCGGCGCGTGCGCACCGCCCTCCAGGACCGTGGCGAGCAGATCCGCGCGCAGCCGGCGCTCGACGTCCTCGCCCGTCCGGTGCCGCAGCAGATGCAGGGCGGCCACCTTCGCGGCCTCGTGCAGGGACTGCGTACGGTCCTCGCTCAGCGGGCCGTCGACCACGACCCAGATCGAACCGAGGATCTCCCCGCCCGCCCGGACGGCGATCGCGACCCGGGGCCGGGGCGAGATGCCCTCCACGAAGACGGGGCCCTCATTGCCGTACAGGGCGTGGAAGGCACCGTTGGCCTCCAGGGCGCGCAGCTTCTCCGCCGGAACCTGCCGGTCCAGCACGGTCGCGATCCTGGCGTCGTCGCCCTCGTCCTGCCGGCTGGAGAACGCCAGCACCCGCCCGCCCCGGTCCTCCACGGTGACCGGGCCGTCCAGCAGCCCGGCCGTCGCGTTGGCCAGCGCGAACAGATCACCGGCCAGCGGCTCGGCGCCGTCGGCCTCGTCGGGACCGCCCACGGTGCCCAGCTCGTCGACCGCCAGCAGCGACCGCAGCAGCGCCGCCACCTGGGCCCAGGACGCGCCGGGGGTCAGCCCCAGCACGGTCAGGCCGGTACGCGCCGCCGCCCGTGACACCGGCCCCTCCACCGGGACGGGGGAGCGGACCACCACGCACGCCGCGCCGAGACCGGCGGCCCGCTCGATCAGCGCGGCGACATGCTCGGAGCCGTACACCCCGACCCCGAGCACCACCGCGCCGGGCAGCCGCGCCGGCTCGTCCAGCGGATCCTGGATCAGCACCCCGGTGACGGCGCGGGACGGGTCGGCCTCGCCCGCCACCACCTCGATCAGCGTCGATCCGAGATCATCGAGAATCCGGCCGAGCACGGCCCGCGGCTGCTCCGTCATCGTCACAAGCTAATGGACCGGAACTCGTCCACGGCGAGTCGTGCCACCTCACCGATCACCCGGTCCGCCCGGGGGTTGCGCAGATCGGGGGTGCCGGAGAGCGTGAAGACGGCCACCGCCCACCGCCCGCCGCCCGGCTCCTCGATCACACCGGCCTCATTGCGCCAGCCCGGCAGCGTCCCGGTCTTCCCGGCCAGACGGTAGCTGTCGTCGAACGTGGAGCCCAGCCGGTGCGGCCAGATCTGCTGGGCCATCACGGACCGCACCTCGGCACAGGCCTCCGCGGAGCCGGCCTCGTCGCGCCAGATACGGGCGAGGAGTTCGGCGGATTCGCGTGCCGTGGAACGGGTGGTGCGTTCGGGAACGCACACCGAGAGCTCCAGAACCCTCCCCGGGTCCGACGCGGCCAGCGCCGCCGTCCTCGCGTGCGCCTCGGCCTCGTTGGACACGCCGAGCTCCGCGAAGAGCGAGCCGAGCAGCTCCCGGCAGCCGCCGGTCAGATGGGTGCGTCCCAGACCGAGGCCGGCGAGCAGCTCATTGACCGTGTCCAGTCCCACCCGGGCCAGCACCACGTCGGTGGCCGCGTTGTCACTCATCGTCAGCATCATGTGGACGAGGTCGCGCAGACTCATCGAGACCGGGTCGGCGCAGCCGGACGTACCGATTCCGCCGTCGCGGTATCGCATGTCCACCTCATGGCGCTCGGTCCGGTCCAGCCGCCCGGCGGCGGCCTCACGGGCATAGGCGAGCGCCACCGGGATCTTGAAGACCGAGGCCAGGACGACCGGTTCGTCCGCCGCGACGCCGATCGTGCGTTCCCCGTCGATCTCGCGGGCGAAGAAGAACCCCCGGACCCCGGCGTCGTCGAACGCCGCCCTGATGCGGGACTCGACGGTGTCCTGCCGCGGCCCCGGGACTTCCGGGCGGGTCGTGTTCATCGGCTGATCCATTCCGTCGATTCGGTCACAGCGGCCAGCAGCGCGGGGACGGGGGCGAGCCCGAGCCCCGGCCCCCGCGGCACATCGAGATGGCCGTCCCGGAGCACGAAGGGCTCGGTGATGTCCGTGCGGTAGTAGCGGTCGGAGGCGGAGGTGTCCCCGGGGAGCGTGAAGCCCGGCAGCGCGGCGAGCGCGACATTGGCGGCCCGGCCGAGACCGGTCTCCAGCATCCCCCCGCACCACACCGGGACGCCGTGCGCGGCGCACACGTCATGGATCCGCCGCGCCTCCAGATAGCCGCCGACCCGCCCCGGCTTGATGTTGACGACCGAGCAGGCACCCATCGCGATCGCGTCGGCCGCCGACCGCGCGGAGACGATGGACTCGTCCAGACAGATCGGCGTACGCACCCGCCGTGCCAGCTCCGCGTGCCCCCGGATGTCCTCCTCGTCCAGCGGCTGCTCGATCAGCAGCAGACCGTACGGGTCGAGCCGGGCGAGCTGACCGGCGTCCGCCAGGGTGTACGCGGTGTTGGCGTCCACCTGGAGCGCCACGTCGTCGCCGAAGCGCTCCCGCACCGCGCGCACGGGCTCCACGTCCCAGCCGGGCTGGATCTTCAGCTTGATCCGCCGGTACCCCTCGGCCAGATAGCCGTCGACCGCGTCGAGGAGAGCGGGGACCGAGTCCATGATGCCGACCGATACCCCGGCCGGCACCCGGTCGGCCGTCGCTCCCAGCCACTGGCCCATCGACAGTTCATGGGCGCGCAGCCAGGCGTCGAGCACGGCCGTCTCCAGCGCGGCCTTGGCCATCCGGTGGCCCTTGAAGGCGGCGAGCGCCGGGGCGACCGCCCACGGATCGAGCTCCGGGAGCGCGGCGAGCGCGGGCACCAGATGGGCGCGCAGGACGTCCACGGCCGCGTCGGTGTACTCCGAGGAGTACAGCGGATCGGCCATGGTGACGCACTCGCCGTACCCCTCGTGGTGCTCCGTCTCGACCCTGACCAGCAGGATCTCCCGGCTGGTCAGGGTGGCGAACGAGGTCCGGAACGGTGCCACCAGGGGCATCGCGATCCGGCGCAGTTCCACACCGACGAGCTTCATTCCCGCGTCTCCTGTCGCTTGTCGATCACATACCAGCCGTCCCGGGTGAATCCGGTGACGGCGTGTCCCTGCTCCATCAGCCCGCCGAGGACCTCGCGCAGCGCGTACCGCCACTCGCGGGCCACGTCCGGGTCCGTACGGCGCAGCTTCTCCATCTGCGCCGGGACGTGGACGAGCACGGTGTCCCCGTCCCGGCGCCCGACGGCGGGACGGCCGTCGGGCTTGGCGTCGAGGCCGACCACGGTCCGCGCACCCGGGCTGTCGGCCGTGACGACGTGAGGGGTGCCCGCGGCGGCCCGGACGGCGGCCTCACCGGTCAGCTCCCAGCGGACCAGCAGCCGGTCCGTCTCGGTGCCGGCGTTCACCGCGTCGCGCATGGTGCCGTAGAAATCGGTCAGATACTCGCTCGGCACCGCGCCCAGTTTCGCCAGGTTGAAGTAGGCGTTCCGGCTGATCAGCGGGTCGAACGTCCAGGTCACCGTCGTGATGTCACGCTCCAGCGCCCAGGCCCGCTGGTGCAGCTTGACCGTGTAGCCGATGTTGCGGCCCCGGGCATCCCCGTCCACCCCCGCGATATGCGAGTGCAGCCCGGTGCTGGCCAGGAACCCCAGACAGACACCGGCCATCCGGCCGTCCAGGTGGACCGCGACGACATAGCTGCCGCAGTGGGCGAACACCCGCATCAGCTCGGGGGTGATCAGCGGGTTGCCGGGTTCGGGCTGCCAGACCCGGTCCAGCAGCCGGCACGCCGCCAGGATCTCCTCCGGCTCGTGCAGCTCCCTCACGCTCACCCCCGCCCCGTGCGCCGCCCGCTCCGCGGCCGCCCCGGCCTCGGCCACGACGTGCGTGCTGTTCACGGCTCCACCCGGTCCGTCCCGGCCAGCGGATCCCGGACGAGCGAGTCCACCAGTGCTGCCACCAGTGCGGCGCGGCGGGGGAGTTCGGCGACGGTCACATGCTCGTCGTCGGCGTGCGCCCCGCCGCCCACCGCCCCCAGCCCGTCCAGCGTGGGCGTACCCACCCCGGCCGTCAGATTGCCGTCGGAGCCGCCGCCGACCGCGACGCCGCGCAGCGTTCCGAAGCCGAGTTCCGCGTAGTGGCCCCGGGCCCGCTCGAACAGCTCCGCCGAAGCGCCCGCCGCCAGCGGCGGCCGGTTCGGACCGCCCGAGAGCCGCAGCGAGGCACCGTCGAGCACCGGCGCGAGCTGCCGTATGCCGCGGTCCACCCGGGCCTGTTCACCGGCCGACCCCACGCGTACGTCGACCACCAGCCGGGCCGCGTCGGGCACGGTGTTGCGGGTGGTGCCGGAGGAGGCCAGGGTCGGGGTCACCGTCGTACCGGCCGCCGGGTCGGCGAGCGCCGACAGCGCGAGCACCTGGTGTGCCAGCTCGGTCGTCGTGTTGACGCCCCGCTCGGGTTCGAGACCGGCGTGCGCCGCGCGTCCGGCGATCCGCAGTTCGTAGCCGGACACGCCCTTGCGCACCGTCTTCAACGCCCCGCCCTCGCTCGCCTCCAGGACCAGCGCCGCCCGCGTCCGACGGGCCTCGGCCTCGATCAGGGCGCGCGAGCCGGGGGAGCCGATCTCCTCGTCGCCGGTGAGCAGCACCGACACGCCGTCCAGATCGTCGAGCACCGACAGGGCGTGGAAGAGCTGCACCACCCCGGCCTTCATGTCGAAGCAGCCGGGCCCCGTCAGCCGGCCCCCGGCCACCTCGAAGGGGTGCCGGGCCAGCGAGCCCACCGGCCAGACCGTGTCGAAGTGGCCGAGCAGCAGCACCCGGTCACCGGAGCCGAAGCGCCAGCGCAGGGTGGCCGGTCCCGAGCCGTCGAGCCACTCGGGAGCCGCCCCGGTCAGCCGGGTGCCGAGCCCGGCGACGAGCCCGGCACAGGCGACGACGGCGGCCGGGTCCTCGCTGGGCGACTCGCAGCGGACCAGCTCCTCGACCCCGGCCAGCAGGTCCGGCAGCCGTTCCGCCATCGCGGAGGCGAACGCGGCCACGTCAGCCGACCTTCGGGGTCGCGCGGGCGCCGTGGTGCAGATAGGCCGTGCCGTCGGCGATCGTGTAGAAGACGACCGGGAGCCACGGGGTGAACCCCGGCCGCCGCAGCACGAAGAGACCCGGCTCGACCGGGTGCAGCGTGAACTCCTGCTCGGTGCTCGAAGCCAGTGCCGCCAGCGGCCCGGTGACCGTGTCGAGCATCACCAGGGTGCCGTCCCGCTCCACGATCTCCCTCCGGGAGGAGAGCCGCTCGTACACCCCGACGTACTTGGCCGGGTCCACCGCCACCGGCTCCTTCGCGGGCTCCGGTGTGGTGCGCATCGTCGCCCCGGCCAGCTCCCGGACCAGCTCGGAGAACACCGACAGGTACAGGCCCGCGGTGTCGCCGCCGTTGGTGAGCAGGCAGATCGCGAGGTCGGACTCCGGCAGCACCCGCAGGAACGCGCTCTGCCCGATGGTCCCGCCGTCGTGTCCGTACACCCGCTGCCCGTCCCAGGTGTCCAGCAGCCAGCCCAGTCCCCAGGCACGGCCGAGCATGTGCGGGTCGGGAACCTCGACCTGCGGGGTCTGCATCGCGGTGGCGCCCCCGGCCGAGAGGATTTTGGTGCCGTCGTCGGTGACACCGCCGTTCATGTGCATCCGGGCGAAGGCGAGAACCTCGCGCGGCGTCGAGCAGATCAGCCCGGCCGGTCCGGCCGAACGCATCAGCCCCCACTGCGGGGTGGGCGCCGGGGGCTCGCCCGGGTGCCCGGTGGCGGCGCGGAAGCGCAGCACCTCCTCCGGCAGGGTGGCCGTACGGGTCAGACCGAGCGGCCGGTACAGACGCTCCCTCATCAGCTCGTCCCACTGGACGCCCGTGACATGCTCCAGCACCCGGCCGAGCAGGCTGAAGCCCGCGTTGCAGTACGACATGGTGGCGCCCAGCGGGTGGTTGGCCGCGACGTCCGCCAGCAGCGCGGTGAACTTCTCCAGGCAGTCGTCGCCGCGGCCGGTGTCGGCGAAGAAGTCGCCGTCGATGCCGCTGGTGTGGGTCACCAGATGCCGGAGCGTCACCCCTTGGGTCAGCTCCTCGTTGACGAGCCGGAGTTCGGGGAGCACGGAGACGATGGGGGCGTCCAGTTCGAGTACGCCCTCGTCGACCAGGGCCATGGCCACCGTGGTGGTCCACACCTTGGAGATCGAACCGATCTGGAAGAGGGTGTCGGGTGTCGCCGTGATCCCGGCTTCGACGTTCGCCATACCGGTGGCGGTCTCGATGATCACCTCGCCGCGGTGCAGCACGGCGAGGTTCGCACCGGGCACCCGGTGACGGGCGGCCAGCTCGCCGAGGCGGGCGCTCCAGTGGGCGGTCAGCTCGGCGGACAGGCCGGCGGGCGGGGTGGCGGTGTCGGTCATGTTCGGCTCCGAATTCGTGGTCATGGTCGTCTCCAGCTCCGGTGGGTTCAGCGGTCGGTGTGGGCGGTGACCCAGTCGACGAGGCGACGGGAGTAGTCCTCGCGGTGCGAGGGCCGCCCGTTGAGGGGGGAAGAGGTGCGAGCTGCCCGGGTACAGCACCGGCTGGGTGGTCACGCCCCGGGTGTGCAGCGCGTGGAACCACTGCTCGGCCTGGCCGGCCGGGCAGGCGTCGTCCGCGCCGCCGTGCAGGATCAGCGTCGGTGCCCGTACCCGTCGGCATGGCTGATCGGCGACAGCGCCGGCAGCCGGTCCGGGTCGCCGATCTCCTGGGTGGCGATCAGCCGGCCCTCCGCGGACGTCCCGGCCATGGTCGTCAGGTCGACGACCACACCGCCCGCCACGACGGTGGCGAACAGGCCGCTGCGGGCGGAGAGCCAGCAGCTCGGATAGCCGCCGTAGCTGTATCCGGTGAGCGCGATACGGGCCGGGTCGACGAGCCCCTCGCCGATGAGCGTCGCGACGGGTTCGAGCGTCACGGGCGCAGAAGACGATGGTGTCGCCGTGGAACTGCGGCAGCGCCCCCGGGTAACCGGGGCCCCCGGGCAGGACGTTGCGGCCCGGGGCGGCGCTGAGCGAGACCGGGGCGGATCCGTCCAGCGGCTGGCGCGGCAGCTCCAGATGGCCGACGCCCGTGGCGGTCCGGCCGACGACGAGCAGCGCGCTCCCGTCGGGGTACCAGCTCACCGCCCCCGCGATCCCGGTGGCCGGGCCGATCCGGCGGGGCTCGGGCGAACCGGACGCGACCGCGACGACATGCGCGGCCGATGCCCCGGTGAGATCCCCGTCGGGACCGGACCCCGCCGGATAGGCGAGCCGGGTGCCGTCGGGCGACCAGGCGGGCTGTCCGGCGTGCGTGTTCCCCCCGCTGAGCCGCCGGACCTCGCCGGACTCCACGTCCACCACGAACACCTGCGTCCGGACCTGGCCCAGCGGCCCCGCCCCGTCCTCCTTCCAGCCGAGGCCGTCGATGACGACCGGAGCGGTGTCCTCGCGGCGGGCGGACGGTCCCGAGAACGCGATTCGGGTGCCGTCCGGGCTCCACACGGGGATTCCGGCCCCCGCCGGACACCGGACCGCTGTGGTCAGCGGTACCGGCTCGCCCCCGTCGGCGGGCAGCAGATGCAGCTGGCCTGCGCGCAGGAACGCGAGCCGGGTGCCGTCGGGGGACCAGCGCGGCGCGGCGTCAGCCGGGCCCCGGGTGAGCCGGCGGGCCGGACCTCCGGCCGCGCGGACCTCCCGGATCGAGCTGTGCGCACGGTCGTTCCCGGCGTCCTGGGTGGTCAGCGTGTACGCGACACGCTCACCGTCGGGGGACGGGGAAGGGTCGCCCGGGATCTCGAACCGGTACAGGTCCGCGATCGTCAGCGCTCGGGTCATGACGCCTCCGGAGCAGTCGTGAGAGTGGGCACGCAGGAGATCAGGGTCCGGGTCGTCGGGTGCTCGGGCCGCTCCAGCACCCGGGCGGTGGGGCCGCACTCGACCAGCCGCCCGCCGTCCATCACGGCGACCTGGTCGGACAGATAGCGGACGACGGCGAGGTTGTGGGAGATGAACAGCATCGAGAAGCCCAGCTCCCGCTGGAGCCGGCGCAGCAGGTTCAGGACGGTGCCCTGGACGGAGACATCCAGCGCCGAGGTGATCTCGTCGGCGATCAGCACCGAGGGCCGGGCGGCCAGGGCCCTGGCCAGAGCGACCCGTTGGCGCTGACCGCCCGAGAGCGCGTCCGGCGTCAGCGAGGCCCGCCCGGGGTCGATACCGACGAGCTCCAGACAGCGTGCCACCTCCGCTTCCCCGGCGGCGCGCCGCTCACGTGCCGTCGTGCCACCGGACCGTGCCCCGCCGGCATCCGCCCGGCGGCCCGCCGCCCGGCCGGGCAGTGCCTCGGCGACGGCGGCGCCGATGGTCATGCGCGGGTCGAGCGAGGCGTACGGGTTCTGGAACACCAGCTGCACCGGGCTGCGACCGCGCCGCGCGCCGATCTCCTGCTCCGCCACCCGGACTCGGCCCGCGGCCGTCGGGGCCAGCCCGACGACAGCCTTCCCGAGAGTCGACTTGCCCGAACCCGACCCGCCCACCAGCCCGGTCACCGTTCCGTCCGGCACCACCAGGCTGACATCGTCCACCGCGGTGAACCGCCCGTAGCGGACCGTGATCCCGCTCAGTTCCAGTGAGCTCATGACGCCGTCTCCGCTCCGCGTGAGGTGATCTCGACGGGCACGGCGCCCGCCGGCGCGCCCACCGGGTACCAGCAGGCCACCTCGTGGCCCGCTCCGAAGCCGGCCAGCGGGGGCGCGTCCTCGTGACAGCGTTCCCGGGCCCGTTCGCACCGGGGCGCGAAGGAGCATCCCCCGCCCGTCCCGCCCGGCTCCGGCGGGCGGCCCGGGATGGTCGCCAGCTCCGTGCCGGGATCCGTGGACATGGTGGGGACCGCGCCCACCAGCGCCCGGGTGTAGGGGTGCGCCGCGCCGCCGGCCAGTTCCGTGACCGGGAGGCTCTCGACGATCAGCCCCCCGTACATCACCAGCACCCGTTCGCAGACCTGGGCCACGACGGCGAGGTCGTGGGAGATCAGCAGCAGCGCCGCGCCGGAGTCCGCGCGCACCTCGGCCAGCAGATCGAGCACCTGCCGCTGCACCGCCACATCGAGCGCGGTGGTCGGCTCGTCGGCGATGATCAGCTTCGGATCCCCCATCAGCCCCATCGCGATGACGGCCCGTTGCCGCATTCCGCCGGAGAACTCGTGCGGCCGCTGCCCGGCCCGGCGCTCCGGCGAGGGGATGCGGACGGCGCCGAGCCGGTCGACGGCGCGCTGCGACGCCTGCCTCCGGGACTGCCCGAGATGGACCTCGGCCACCTCGGCGAGCTGACGGCCCACCCGCAGGGCCGGGTTGAGCGAGGCCATCGGGTCCTGGAAGACCATGGCCAGCGCGGTGCCGAGCCGGGGGTCCGCCCGCAGGTCGTTGCCGTCGAAGCGGAGGGTGCCGGTGACACGTCCCGGATGGGGGACGAGGTCCGCCAGGGCCAGTGCGGTGAGGCTCTTGCCGGAACCGGACTCGCCGACCAGGCCGACGGCCTCGCCCGCGCCGACGCTCAGCGAGACGCCGCGTACGGCCTGCCGCCCGCCGGGAAAGGTCACCCGCAGATCGTGCGCCCGTAGCACCGCCGTGTCCTCGCCCCCGGACCCCCTGTCCGGCGAAGCCTCCACCGGGGGCTGCGGCGGCGCGGTCTCCCGCGCCCGCGGTGCCCTTCGGCCACCCGCCTGGGCGAGCACCTCACCGGCCAGCCCGAACATCAGACCTGTCAGGACCACGGCCGCCCCCGGCGCCAGCGCCGCCACCGGGTTCACATAGACCCGGCTCAGCTGCTCGTTGAGCAGCCGCCCCCAGTCGTACTCCGGCGGCTGTACCCCGAGCCCCAGGAAGGAGAGCCCCGAGAAGGCGACCAGGATGCCCCCCGCCGCCTGGGCGGCGAACAGCACCGACGGTTCCGCGATGTTGGGCAGCAGATGACGTACCACCAGCCGGAACCGGCCCACGCCGAGGATCCGCGCCGCCGAGACATAGTCCGAGCCCGCGACCGAGGCGGTCAGGTTCTGCACCAGCCGTGCCATCGGCGGGACCATGGCGAGTCCCACCGCGAACACCGCTCCGGTGCTTCCCACCCCGAAGACCGTGGCCAGGAAGAGCAGGAACAGCAGTCCGGGGAAGGCGACCAGCACGCCCACCACGGCCGTGATCAGCCGGCCGAGGCGCCGGCCGAGCACCGAGGGCGTGACACCGAGCAGCAGCCCGCCGCCGACCCCGATCGCGGTGGCCAGCAGGGTGAGCCGCAGGGTCAGCCGGGTCGCCACCACGACCCGGGCGGCGATGTCGCGGCCCAGCTGGTCGGTGCCGAACAGATGTGCGGCGCTGCTGCCCTCGTTGATCGCGTCCGTGTCCACCCGGGCGGCCTGCTCGCCGAGCAGGACCGGGCCGAACACGGCGACCAGCGCCACCACCAGGCAGGCGGTGAGAGCGGTGATCCCGATCGGCGTCCTGAGCGTGCGCCCCAGCCGGTACCGCAGCGAGGCGTCATGGTCCTGATGAGACATCGTCAGCTCCCGCGAACGGTGGACCGGGGGTCGGCGACGGCCACGGCCACGTCGACGGCGAAGGTGATCAGCAGCGCGGCCGCCCCGTAGACCAGCACCACGCCCTGGACCAGCGGATAGTCCTTCTCGGTGATGGCCTGCACGATCGTGGTGCCGAGGCCGGGCCAGGCGAAGACGTTCTCGATGAGTACGGTGCCGGCGAGCAGCGAGCTGAACAGCAGACCGCTCAGGGTGAGCGAGGAGGTCAGCAGATTGGGCAGCGCGTGCCGCAGATAGCGCAGCCGGGACGGCAGCCGTTTCGCCTGAGCGGTACGCATGTAGTCCTCGCCGAGCACCCGCAGCGTCTCCACCCGGACGATCCTCGACAGGGTCGCCGCCGGGACGAGGGCCAGGGCCAGCACCGGCAGTACGTAGGAGGACAGCCCGCTCTGCGAGGCGACCGGGAAGACCGGCCAGGTCACGGCGAACGCCGCCACCAGGCCGACCGCCAGCAGGAACTCGGGCACCGCGCCCAGGAACCCGGTGACGCCGGTGAAGGCGAGTTCACCGCGCCGCCTCCGGCCGTCCTTGGTCAGCACGGCCGCTGTCATCCCGACCGGGATCGCGAGCAGCAGGATCAGCGCGAACGCGGGGACGGCGATCTGCAGAGTCGCCGGCAGACGGCTGGAGATGACTTCGGAGACGGGCAGCTGGGAGGCGATCGAGTCCCCCAGCCGGCCCTGGAAGAGCTGACCGAGGAAATCGCCGTACTGGCTCGTCAGCGGCCGGTCCAGGCCGAGCGCCTGCCTGCGGGCCTCGACCAGCGCGGGGTCCGCGGTGGGGCCGAGCGACGCCCGCACCGGGTCGCCGGGGATCAGATGGATCATCGCGAAGGCGGCCGTGACCAGCGCGGCCAGGGACACCACGAGCCGCCGGGTACGGCGCAGGGCGAAGCCGACCCAGGGACTGCGGGGGGTGGGGACCAGGTCCCGCGGGGAACCGGGGGAGCGCAGGCGGCGCGCGGAGCGCGTGGGAAGCGTGGTCATCAGCTTCCACTCCGGCGCAGCGTGCTGGGGATGATGCCACTGCCGTTGACCTGGAAGGTGACGCCCTTGCCGTACAGCCGGTTCTCCTTGCTGACGATCGGCACGATGTCGACCCGTTCGACCAGAGCGGCTTCGGCCGCCTTCCACAGGCCGCAGCCCGAGGTGCCGGGCCTGGCCGAGGCCTGCGCGGCGAGCCGGCGGTAGTCGGGGTTGGCGATGGCGCCGAAGTTGTTGCCCGCCGGCGGCGGCGGTCCGTCGTAGAACTGGACCAGCTGGTCCGGGAGGGTCACCCCGATGGGAGCCCAGGCGACGTCCCAGTCGCCGGCCACCAGCGCACCGGCGATACCCGCTCCGCCCACGGGCCGGGCCGAGGCCTTCACGCCGAAGGCGTCCCACTTCTGGACGGCGAGTTCGATCGCCGAGGCCACCTGCGGACCCTGGTTGACGGCGTAGGCGAGCTTGACGGTGAGGGGCTTGCCGTCCTTCTTCCAGGCGCCGTCGCTCCTGACCCAGCCCGCCGCCTTCAGGTCCTCGGCGGCCCGGCCGGGGTCGTGGCGGGGGATGTTCCCGGTCACCGGGTCGCCGGTGCAGGGGGTGGGGGTTATCTCCCCGATGGCGGTGGGGGGTTCGCCCTCGCCGCCCGTGGAGACGTTCCTGAGCTCCCGCAGGTCCAGTGCGGAGATCAGCGCCCTGCGCACCGCGACGTCGGCGGTCGCCAGTCCGGCCTTCTCGTTGAACATGAACTGCCCGAACAGCGCCTCGATGCTCCGGCTCTTCACCCTGGCCGCGTTCAGCCGCTGCTGGTCGGCGCCGTTGATCTGGATCGCGTTGATCTGTCCGGCCATCAGGAGGTTGGCCGCGGTCGACTCGTTGGTGACGACCTTGAACACCACCGTGCGGGGCATGTCCGCACCGGTGGCGCCGCCGGGGCCCCAGGAGTAACCGTCCCGCCGGGCGTACGTGTAGTGGTCGCCCGGCACCGCCTCGGTCAGCCGGTAGGGGCCGCTCGCCCCGGTGGCCTTGGCCAGCGAGTCCGGTGCCGCCAGGCTCTCCTCGCAGACCAGCGGCAGCATCCGGGCCATGTGCGCGAGGAACGGCGCGGGCTTCTTCGTGGTGACCGTGACCGTGCGCGACGCCTCGTCGGCCTCGGCCGCCGCGGTGACGGGCACGGAGATACCGAGCATCGGCGACCGGTTCCGAGGGTCGGCGATGTGGTTGTACTCGGCGGCCACATCGGTCGCCGTGAGCGCCGAACCGTCCTCGCACGTCACCCCGGAGCGGATGGTGAACCGTGCCGAAGTGGGCGTGAGAGACCACTTCTCGGCCACACCGGGCACCAGCGAACCGTCGGCCGCGAAGTGCACCAGCGTGTCGTACGCGAAGGTGTTCATGGACAGCGCGGTGCTGGCCAGCGCCATGGTGGGACTGAGACTGCCCGGATCGGCGGCGATGCCCAGCACCACCGTCGACGCCCCGCCGCCCGCCGCGCCTCCGCCGCACGCGGCCGCGGTGGCGACCAATCCCAGCGCCGCGGCGACGGCGGTGGCGGACCGCACCCGTCGCGTGGGTGTACGTCGCGTCTCCGTGCCTGGGGTGCTGCGCATGGTCACCTCCGAAGAAGCGGCAGGCCGCCGCCGAGTGAGGGGAAGATTAGGCAGTGATGCCGCCGCCCCGATGTGTCGCGGCGTACGAAAAACAGCCCCGCCGTTGGTGCGCCGCACCGAAGACGGCCGCCCCCGGTGCCGGAAGGTGCTGCCGGACCCGGTGCGGCCATCGGACCGGGGATGGCCGGATCCCGTCCACGCCCTGTTTCCCTCCCGCGCTCCGTACTGGAGGCTGTGGTGACCGGGGCCGGGTGCCCGGCCGGCAGAACGGAGCGCGGGATGACCGACGTACGGGGAGACGGCGCGGGCGAGCCCGCGCAGCACACGATGACGCCGTTCGACGACATCTACGACCAGGCCGATCCCCGTGCCTTCTTCCGTGAGCTGGGGGCGTTCGGCTACCGGACACCGCACCACGCCCAGGCCGTCTTCCGCCGTCTCGCCGGGCTCCGGCTCCGGAAAACGGGTGACGCGGTGCTGGACCTGTGCTGCTCGTACGGCATCAACGCGGCGCTGCTCAACCACGACCTGACCCTCGACGAACTGAACGCCCACTACACCTCGCCGCGGGTGGTGGCCATGACCACGCGGGAACTGGTCGAGCACGACACGGCCTTCTTCCGCGCCCGCCGCAGGCGGGACGCCGTCCCGGTGATCGGCCTCGACATCGCCCCGCGCGCCATCGCCTACGCACGGGCGGTCGGCCTGCTCGACGACGGGTTCGCCGAGAACCTGGAGACCACCCCGCCGTCCGCCGCACTGCTGGACACGGCACGGAGCATCCGCCTCATCACCATCACGGGCGGCGCCAGCTTCCTGTCCCGGGCGACCTTCCAGCCGCTCCTGGACAACGCCGCGACGCCCCCGTGGGTCGCCGCCTTCGTGCTGCGTACCGGTTCCTACGCGCCCATCGCCGAGCACCTGGCCCGCCACGGCCTGACCACGGAGATGTACACGGGGCGGACCTTCGTCCAACGCCGCTTCACCGGTGCGCCGGAGCAGCGGTACGCCGTCGACGCGGTGCGGGCCCTCGGGCAGGACCCGGACGGCAGGGAGTCGGCGGGCCACTTCCACACCGCCCTGCATCTCGCACGTCCCGCGGCCGCCGCGGGCGCTCCACCGCTGGGAGATCTGGTCACCGGGTGATCGATTCGCGGGGGGGTGATGCCCCGGCCTAGGGTCGATGTAGTGAACGCGACCGTTCACGGCTGACCGACGACGCGAGCAACCCATGACGGGCTCCCACACGAAAGCCGCGCAGTCTGCCGATTCCCCGGAGCGGGGCCGCGGCAGCGCGATGGCGCTGTTCGTCATCGCCTCCTGTCAGCTGATGGTGGTTCTCGACATCACCATCGTGAACATCGCCCTCCCGCACATCCAGACATCACTGGGGTTCTCGACCGAGAGCCTGTCCTGGGTGATCAACGCCTACACCCTGACCTTCGGCGGTCTGCTGCTGCTCGGCGGGCGGCTGGGCGACATCCTCGGCCGCCGCAGGGTGTTCATGTCCGGCATCCTGCTCTTCGTCCTCGCCTCCCTCCTCGGCGGTCTCTCGCAGGAGTCCTGGCAACTGCTCGCGGCCCGCTCGCTGCAGGGCGTCGGCGGTGCCATCGCCTCCCCGACCGCCCTCGCGCTCATCACCACGACGTTCCGGGAGGGCCCCGAGCGCAACAGGGCGTTCGGGGTGTTCGCGGCCGTGTCGGCGGGCGGCAGCGCGATCGGGCTGCTCATGGGCGGCGTGCTGGTGGAGTGGCTCGACTGGCGCTGGGTCCTGTTCGTCAATGTGCCCATCGGCCTGCTGATCGCACTCGCCACGCCCCGTTACATCCGGGAGTCCGAACGCCACCCCGGCCACTTCGACATCGTCGGCGCGCTCACCTCCACCCTGGGCATGGCGTTCCTCGTCTACGGCTTCATCCGTGCCTCCGAGGACGGCTGGAGCGACCGGGTGACCCTGGTGTCCTTCGCCGCGGCCGTCGTACTCCTGGCCACCTTCATCACCATCGAACAGCGCTCGCAGCAGCCGATCACCCCGCTGTGGCTGTTCCGGGACCGCAACCGCGCCGGTGCCTACGGGATGATGCTGAGCCTGGCCGCCGCGATGTTCGGGATGTTCTTCTTCCTGACCCTGTTCGTGCAGAACATCCTGGACTTCAGCCCACTGCGCGCCGGCCTCGCCTTCCTTCCCGTGAGCGCGATCATCGCCGTGGGCGCGGGGATCGCGTCGCAGCTGCTGCCCCGGTGGGGACCCAAGCCCTTCATGGTGACGGGCGCGATCCTGGCCGCGCTGGGCCTGGGCTGGCTGACGATGACCGATGTCAACAGCTCGTACCTGGGGAGCATCCTCGGCCCCGTGCTGGTCTTCGGCTTCGGCATGGGCATGCAGTTCGTGTCGCTGACACTGATGGCGGTGTCGGGTGTGGAACCCCATGAGTCGGGCGCGGCCTCCGGGGTCCTCAACGCCACTCAGCAGGTGGGCGGGTCGCTCGGGCTGTCCATCCTGGTCACGGTCTTCGGTACGGCCAGCCGCAACGAGGCGACCGACCAGATTCCCCGGTTCCTGGCGGAGTCCACCCCGGCCCAGAAACTGGAGTTCCGCCGGACCGGTCAGCTGCCGGCTCCCTGGGGCGACCAGGTCCTGGCCTCGGGCGTCTCCACCGCCTTCGTCGTCGCGGCCATATTCGCCGTGGCCGCGGCCCTGGTGGCCCTGGTGGTCATCCAGGTGCGCCCCTCCGACCTGAAACGGCTCCAGGGCGCCGATGTCTCACCGGCGGCGCTGTCCGGGGACACGGCGACGGGCCCGGCGGCCCGCGGCGCACCGCCCAGCCACGGGGGTGCGGGCCCGGGTGCGGGCACGGGTACGGACGGGGGTGCTCCGCCGGACCGCTGACGGGCGCGCAGGCAGTGGCTCGAAATCGCCGTTCGGCAAGGCTGTCCGGAACGGCTGTCCGGAGGCGGTCCGCCCCGGGCGATCCGGACGCCACGACCACCCCGGACGCTGTGCGGCGCATGGCCGGGCCGGTGGAGCGGCGCACGGCCGCGGACCCCGCCGAAACGGGCGCCGGCCGCCGTCCGCGCACGCCGGACGGACGGCAGGACGTGGCAAATTGGCGTTGCTCTCTGGTGAGCGCCCCTCTCGCCGTGTAGCGTCATCCGCAGATGTCGTGGTTCGCAGCACCTGCCCGCGCCTGGCGCGGGCGTTTTGCTGTGCAGTGCCTGAGGACCAGGGCGATCACCTCCGGATCCGCGCGGTGCGGATCCGATATCGACTGAGAGGCACCGGCATGGCAAGCGGAACCGTCAAGTGGTTCAACTCGGAAAAGGGCTTCGGCTTCATCGCGCAGGACGGCGGCGGCCCGGACGTCTTCGCGCACTACTCCAACATCAACTCCACCGGCTTCCGCGAGCTCCAGGAAGGCCAGGCCGTGACGTTCGACATCACGCAGGGCCAGAAGGGCCCGCAGGCGGAGAACATCACCGCAGCCTGACCGGCTGAACAGCGACAGGCCCCGGACGACGTGTCGTCCGGGGCCTGTCGTGTGCGGGGCGTATGGCCGGTGCGGCCCGTGGGCCCGGCCGCGGGGCCGGAGGTCAGGAACGCGGCTGACGGGCCTGCTCGGCCTGCTCCGCCCTCTTCTCCTTGATACGCACCGCTTCCTTGCGCACCTCGGCCTGCGTGGCGCGCTCCTTCACCAGCCACTCGGGAAGGTCCTTCTTCAGTGTCTCGATCTGCTCCGTGGTGAGCGCCTCGGTGACTCCGCCACGGGCGAGACCCGCGATGGAGACGCCCAGCTTCGCCGCGACGACGGGCCGGGGGTGCGGGCCGGTGCGACGCAGCTCCAGCAGCCACTCGGGCGGGTCGGTCTGCAGGGCGTTCAGCTCGGTGCGCGAGACGACACCCTCCTGGAACTCGGTGGGGGTGGCCTCGAGGTACACACCCAGTTTCTTCGCCGCGGTCGCGGGCTTCATCGTCTGGGTGCTCTGGTGCGACGTCATGGTGTCAAGACTATCGAGCGTGTGAGCTACCGCCGACCACGACCGGTAATCTGAGCGAGTGACTGTCTCGGAAGAACCCCCCGCGTTCCGGCTCGCCTATGCCCCGGGGGTGACGCCCGCCAAGTGGGTGCGGATCTGGAACGAGCGGCTGCCCGAGGTCCCGCTGACGCTGGTCGCGGTGTCCGCGTCCGAGGCGCCGGACCTGCTGAGGGCGGGTGGAGCCGACGCAGGATTCGTCCGGCTGCCCATCGACCGTACGGACCTCAGCGCCATTCCGCTCTACACCGAGACGACCGTGGTCGTGATCCCGAAGGATCACCTCCTGGCGGCGGCCGACGAGGTGTCCCCGCAGGATCTGGCCGAGGACATCGTGTTCCACCCCCTCGACGACACCCTCGACTGGGAGCAGCTGCCGGGGCTGCCCGCGAACGAGCGCCCGGTCACCACCGCGGACGCGATCGAGCTGGTGGCGGCCGGGGTGGGGCTGCTCCTCGTCCCGCAGTCGCTCGCCCGCCTGCACCACCGCAAGGACCTCACCTACCGGCCGGTTCCCGGTGCGCCCGAGTCGCGCGTCGCGCTGTCGTGGCCGGAGGAGCGGACCACCGATCTGGTCGAGGAATTCATCGGGATCGTCCGCGGGCGGACCGTCAACAGCACACGGGGCCGTCCCCCGACCCCGGCGCAGCCGAAGGGCAAGCGCGCCGAGGCGCGGGGCGCGGGGCGGAAGCCGGCTGCCGGGAGCCCGCAGCGCGGTTCGGGCGGACCCAAGGGCGGCAAGCGCGGCAAGCCCGGGAAGCAGAGCAAGCCGCGCCGCCGTTCGTAGGCCCTGCCCGGCGGACAGGGCCGTCCGGCCGTGACCTCCGGCCGTGACCTCCGGCCGTGACCTCCGGCCGTGACCTCCGGCCGTGACCTCCGGTCCGGGGCATCGCCCCGTCGCGGCGGTCCGTCAGCCCGTCAGTCCCGGACCGGTGCGATCACCCTGTTCCCCTCGTGGACCGTGATCGCCTGCGCCGGACAGATGTCGGCCGCGTCCAGGACGCGTTCGTCCGGCTCGATTCCGCCGGGGTCCGTCCGCGCGTGCTCCCCGTCCACCGTGAAGACCTCGGGGGCCACTCCGGCACACATCCCCGACGCCAGACAGAGCCGCGGATCCACTCGTACCTGCCACGTCATGGCACTCACCACCTGACCGGCATGACCCGGGGGCCACGCACCAGCAACTGGGTCTTCCAGGTCACGTCCCCGGCGGCCTCCAGCCCCGGGAAGCGGGTGAGGAGCCCGCTCAGCGCCTCCTGGAGTTCCAGCCGGGCCAGCGGGGCGCCGAGGCAGTGGTGGACACCGTGGCCGAATCCCAGATGCTGATTGCCCTCGCGGGAGACATCGAGGACACCGGGGGCGGTGAACCGCAGCGCGTCGCGGTTGGCGGCGCCGATGGCGACCAGGACCGGGGAGCCCGCCCGGACCAGGGTGCCGCCGACCTCGATGTCCTCGGTGGCGTAGCGCGCCTGGCCGGCACCGCTGCCCAGCGGAACGAAGCGCAGCAGCTCCTCCACGGCGCCCGGGATCAGTTCGGGGCGGGCCCTGAGCTGTTCCATCTGGCCGGGGTGGTCCAGCAGGGTGAGGACGAAGTTGGGAATCTGCGAAGCGGTGGTCTCATGTCCGGCCACCAGGATGGCCACGCACAGATCGATCAGCTCGAGTTCGGTGAGCCGTTCGCCGTCGTCCCTGGCCTCGATGAGCGCGGTCATCAGATCGTCCTGCGGATCCTCGCGGTGCAGGCCGATCAGTTCGGCCATGTAGGAGCGCAGTTCCTCACGGCTGGCGTCGAACTCCGCGGCGGTCAGGGAGCTGGTCGACAGGGCGTTGTCGCTCCACACCCGAAAGCGCGGACGATCGGCCTCCGGAACCCCGAGCATGCGGCAGATCACCCCGACCGGCAGCGGCAGCGCGAACCGGTCCACCAGGTCGGCGGGTGGTCCGGCCGCCTCCATGCCGTCCAGGAGGCTCGCGGTCAGTTCCTTGACCTGGGGCCGTAACTTCTCGATCTGGCGGACGGTGAACGCCCTCGCCACCAGGGAACGCAGCCGGGTGTGACCGGGCGGGTCCATGCTGAGGATCCCGCTGTCCCGGCTGCCCTCGGACTGCCGGGGCTCGTCGTGCTCGATGCCCGCCGCCCGGCTGAAGCGCTGGTCGCCCAGGACCAGACGGGCGTCGGCGTAGCGGGTGACCAGCCAGGCGGGTTCGCCGAACGGCATCTGGACCCGGAGCAGTCCGGGCCGCTCGCGGACCCGCTCGTACTCCTCGGCGAGCTGGAGTCCCTCGGGGGTGTTGAAGGGATAGGCGTGGGGCTCGGCGTACGTCGTCATGCGGCCTCCCAGTTTGTAAGCAGCTGCTTACAAACGTAGGACCCGATCTCGAAGGCGGTCAACACCCCTTTACAGCCGTTACTCTGACGGGCCATTCGAAAGGATCACTCATGTCGCAAGCGCCCTCCCCGCCGGCCGGCCAGGGCCGCCGGGACGCCGCGGCCACCCGTGGGCGGCTGCTCGAAGCGGCCCGTGACCTGTTCGCCGAGCGGGGCTACGAGAGGGCGACGGTCCGCGCCATCGCCGACCGGGCGGGGGTCAACCAGGCACTGCTCTTCCGGTACTTCGGATCGAAGCAGGGGCTGCTGACCGAGGTGGTCGCCGAGGGCGGGCTGGAGGAGCTTCGCGCGACCCCGCCCGAGGAACTGTTCGAGAAGGCCCTGCGGTCCATGCTGACCCGGAGCGCCCCCGGCGCCGCCGACCGCACCCTGGAGGTCTATCTCCGGTCCATCGGGCGGGGCGACGAGGCGGCCGGGGCGCTGCGCGAGCTGGGGGAGGAGTACCAGAGCGTGCTGGCCTCGCTCTCCGGCACGGCGGACGGAGCGCTGCGCGCGGATCTGGCGATCGCCTGGCTTCTGGGCATCGGCCTGATGCGTACGGTCGCCGCGCGTGAGCCGCTGGCCGGCGCGGACCCGGACGCGGTCTGTGAACTGGTGCTCGGCGCGTTCGCCCACCTCCGCGGGGTAACCGATCAGGCCGCGAACTGACCGTTTCTGCAGGGCGCTAATAATACTAAGTAACTCACATTAGTGACACCGGGCTCTTTCTATATTCCGCCCGGGTGGTGCGTCCGGTTCAATGGTTCACGGCTCATCGATGACGCGCCCAGAGTTCTTGCCTCTTGCGGCGTGTGAGGATTGAAGCCGTCGAAAAAGGAAAAGAATGAATCAAGCTCACGGGGGGCGGCGTTCATGTGCCGCCAGGCGGGGTATTTGACCTGCACAGGCGCAGATGAATGTCCCGCCACCGCATCGCTCGGAGGTGCTGCGGATGGACGAATATGAACAGCAGGCCGATGGTGCGGCACATCCCTCGGCAAATTCCGCGGCGTGGGGAATTCTCTCCGAATTCACTTGGAGTGCTGTTCTCCGGGTGGCTGCCTATCCGTTCCTTCTGCTGGTCACCGTTCTGGTGGGAGCGTCGTCGCTGCTCCTGCACTGGGACCTCGCCCTGGTCAGCCCGCTGTTCCTGATAGGCACCCTCATCTATCTGGCGGTCCTCGAAAAGCTGATTCCGTACCAACGCGACTGGCACCCCAGTCGCGCCGAATGGCACTGGTACGGCATCTACTTCCTCCTCACCACGGTCGGCAGTGCCCTGGCGCAGCTCCTGGTGACGACGGTGGTCGGCATGGTGTCACCGGCGCGGCCGGCGCTCGGCCTGGGGGCCGAGATACCCGTGGCGCTGCTGACCGGTTCGCTGGGCAGTTACTTCATGCACCGGCTGGGGCACACCAACCCCCTGCTGTGGCGGCTGCACGGAGTGCACCACGTACCACAGAAGGTCAATGTCGCCAACAACGGCGTCAATCATGTGCTCGACATAGTCCTCGCGCAGGGAGCCGTTCAGCTCACGCTGGCACTGATCGGTTTCTCCCGCGAATCGGTGTTCGCCATGGGGCTGTTCGTGGCGGCACAGGGCTATTTCGTCCACGCCAACATCGATGTGCGTATCGGCCCCCTCAACCACATCCTGGCCAGCCCCGAGCAGCACCGTCTGCATCACAGCACCGATCTCGCCGAGGCCGGTCACTACGGTTCCGACCTGTCGTGCTGGGACCACCTGTTCGGGAGCTTCACCTGGCGGCCCGGCCGCGAACCGGCCGCTGTCGGGCTCGGCGATCCGACGTCGTTCCCCGACACCGGCGAGATTCTCGCCAGTCTTCTCCACCCCTGGCGCCGTGCGAGGAAGCCCGGGAGCAGACCCGCCTGACCGGGTCCATCGGGTCCCCCCACCGTCAACTGCACCACTGCCGCCCGGCAGTCACGACCAGAGGAGCGTGCGATCTTGGCTGACGCGATCAACGACGCTTTACGGGGCAGAGTCGCGATCATCGGCATCGGCTGCCGCATGCCCGGCGGAGCGTCGGATCACCGCGCGTTCTGGCAGAACCTGGTGGAGGGCAAGGACTGCATCTCGCCCACACCGGCCGACCGTTACGACGTCACCACACTCGCCAGCAGGCACAAGGACAAGCCCGGACGTCTGACCGGCGGCCGCGGCGGATACATCGACGGCTTCGACGAGTTCGATCCGGCCTTCTTCGGGATCAGCCCGCGCGAGGCCGACCACATGGACCCCCAGCAGCGCAAACTGCTGGAGGTGGCCTGGGAGGCACTGGAGGACGGTGGCCAGCGCCCCTCGGAGCTGGCCGGAAGCAATACGGCCGTCTTCGTCGGCGCGTTCACGCTGGACTACAAGATCCTCCAGTTCGCCGATCTGAGCTTCGAGACGCTGGCCTCGCACACCGCGACCGGCACCATGATGACGATGGTGTCGAACCGCATCTCGTACTGCTTCGACTTCCGGGGCCCCAGCCTCTCCATCGACACGGCGTGCAGCTCCTCCCTGGTGGCCGTGCACCTCGCGTGCCAGAGCCTGAACAAGGGCGAGACCGATCTGGCACTCGCCGGCGGCGCACTGCTGCACATGGCACCGCAGTACACCATCGCGGAGACGAAGGGCGGCTTCCTCTCACCGGACGGACGCTCGCGTACGTTCGACGCCTCGGCCAACGGCTATGTACGGGCCGAAGGTGTCGGCCTGGTGGCGCTCAAGCGCCTGGAGGACGCGCTGGCCGACGGGGACCCGATCCATGCCGTCATCCTCGGCAGCGGGGTCAACCAGGACGGTCACACCAACGGGATCACCGTGCCGAACGCGGAATCCCAGGTCTCCCTCATCAGGCGCGTCTGCGCCGAGGCGGGCATCACCCCGGGCGGCCTGCAGTACATGGAGGCGCACGGCACCTCCACGCCCGTGGGCGACCCCATCGAGGCCAACGCCCTGGCCCGCGCCCTGTCCATCGGACGTGCGCCGGGCGCCGCGTGCTACGTCGGCTCGGTCAAGACCAACATCGGGCACACCGAGTCGGCCGCCGGGATCGCCGGGCTGATCAAGACCGCCCTGTCCCTCGAACACCGCGTCATCCCGCCCCACATCAACCTGGAGCACATCAACCCCGCCATCGACCTGGCGGCCGCGCCGTTCGACATCCCGACCCGGCTGACCGAGTGGCCCGAGCACGAGGGCCCCGCACGCGCCGGAGTGAATTCCTTCGGCTTCGGCGGCACCAACGCCCATGTCGTGCTGGAGGAAGCCCCCGCCCGGCCCACGGCGGCCGGACCGCCGGCCCCGCCCGCGGAACGGACCTGGAGCATCCTCCCGCTGACCGCACGCCACCCGGAGGCGCTGAAGGAGATGGCCGCGGGCATCCGGCGCGAGATCGACGAGGCCGGTCCGGCCGCCGCGTTGGCCGACCTCGGCCACACGCTCGCCCACCGGCGCAGTCATCTCGACTCACGCCTGTCCCTCGTGTACTCCTCGCGCGCCTCGCTCGAAGAGGCGCTGGCCGCATGCCTCCGCGACGAGCCGCACCCCCGTGTGGTCCAGGGCCGCCGGCTGGACGCCTCGGAACGGCGCCTCGTCTGGGTCTTCACCGGCATGGGCCCGCAGTGGTGGGGGATGGGCCGCGAACTGTTCGCGAACGAACCGGTGTTCCGGGACGCCGTCACCGCCTGCGACCGGGAGATCCGCAGGATCGCCGGCTGGTCGCTCGTCGACGAGATGTCGGCCGACGAGGAACACTCGCGCATGGGGGAGACCTGGCTGGCACAGCCCGCCAACTTCGCCGTACAGGTCGGCCTGGCGGCGCTGTGGCGGGCCCACGGCGTCGTGCCCGACGCGGTGGTCGGGCACAGTACCGGCGAGATCGCCGCCTTCTACGAGGCCGGTGTCTACTCACTGGAGGACGCGGTCCGCATCGCCGTGCACCGCAGCCGGCTGCAGCACACGCTCGACGGAACCGGCACGATGCTCGCCGTGAGTCTGCCCGAGGACGAGGCGGAGCGCCGGATCCTTCCCTACGGGGACCAGGTGTCCGTCGCCGCGGTCAACAGCCCCGGCGCGGTGACCCTGGCAGGGGACGAGCCCGCCCTGACCCGGCTCGCGGACGAGCTGCGGGCCGAACAGGTCTTCACCAGGTTCCTGTCGGTGCGGGTCCCTTACCACAGCGCGGGCATGGACCTCATCAAGGACGAACTCCTGGCCTCGCTGGAGGACCTCGCGCCGCGCCCGGCTCGGGTGCCGGTGTATCTCACCGGCCGGGAAGGCCTGGCCGAGGGCCGCGAGCTGGACGCGGAGTACTGGTGGCGCAACGTCCGCGACCGGGTCCGCTTCCGTGCGGCGGTCGACCGCATCGCCGACGACGGGCACAGCCTGTTCCTGGAGATCGGCCCCCATCCCGTGCTCGCCCACGCGATCCGTGAATGCCTGGACAGCACGGGCCGGTCCGGACAGGCGGTGCCCTCGCTGCGCCGCCGGGAGGACGAGACCGAGCGCTTCGCCGCCTCACTGGCGACCCTGCACAACGTGGGCGTCTCCATCGCCTGGGACGTACTCCAGCCCACGGGTACGCCGATCTCCCTGCCCCGTTATCCGTGGAAGCGCGACCGGCACTGGACGGAACCCGGACCGGTCGCCCAGGTCCGCCTCGGTGAGGTGGACCACCCGCTCCTGGGCCGCCGCACGGACCATGCCGAACCCGCCTGGCAGGCGCGGCTGGGCACCGAGACGCTGCCCTATCTGGCCGACCACCGCATCCAGGACACCGTGGTGTTCCCGGCGGCGGGGTACGTGGAAATGGCGGCCCAGGCCGTACGGGCGCTGACCGGCGGCGCCGCCGCGGTACTGGCCGACATCGACCTCCGCAAGGCCCTCTTCCTGCCCGAGGGCGAGGACCGTACGGTGCATCTGTCGCTGTCCCTGGAGGACGCGGCGTTCACCATCGCCTCCCTGCCCGGACCCGACACGGAGCGCACCGTGCACGCGAGCGGGGTGGTCCGTGCCGGGCAGCGCCTCTCCCCCGGACCGGCGCTGGACGCCGACGCGGTCAGGGCCCGCAGCCGGCGCCGTCTCGACGGACCGGAGTGCTACGCCGCGCTGGCCGCCCTGGGCTACCACTACGGCCCCGCCTTCCAGGCCATCGACGAGGTATGGGTGGGCACCGGCGAAGTCCTCGCCCGCATCCGCCCGCCGGAGGCGATCGGTGCGGACGCGGCCCGCCACCACATGCACCCCGTCCTGCTCGACGCCTGCTTCCAGTCCCTGCTGACCCCGCAGATCCTGGACGGCGGGGGGCAGCGGCAGAGCCCCCGCATCCGGCTCCCGCTGTCCCTCGGCGAGATCAGCCTCGACGCGGTGGGCGACCAGCCGCTGTGGGCACACGGCACCGTGACCCACGACGACGGCGACGAACTGGTCGGCGACATCACGCTGTACGCGCAGGACGGCACGGCCCTCGGCCGCATCCGTGGCTTCCGGGCGGCCGACGTGGAGAAGGCCTCGACGGCCGTCGCCCTGAGCACCATCGACTCCTGGCTGGCCGAGACCGCCTGGCTCGACCGGCCGTGGGAGGCGACCGGCCCCCAGGGCGGGGGAGAGGCAGGGACGCAGGACGCCGCCGGCGACGGCCAGGACTGGCTGGTCCTCGCCGACGGCACCGGCGTCGGCGACGCGTTCGCCGCCCTGCTCCGCGCACGCGGTGAACGCTGCCGCGTCGTTCGCCCCGGAGCAACCTACGAACGGGACCGGGAGGGCGGGGAGTTCACCGTCGACCCCGGATCCGCCGCACACCTGGAACAGCTCCTCGCCGATCTCGACCAGGACGGCGAAGCCTTCCGCGGCACCGTCGTCCATCTGTGGAACCTCGGACTGCCGGGCATCGCGGAATGCGGACGCCAGGACCTGATCCGGCACAGCACCACCGGCGCCTATTCGCTCATCGCCCTCGCCCGTACCCTCCACGCCCGGGGACACGGCGGCGGACTGCACATCGTCACCCGCGGCGCGCAGCCCGTCTCACCCGGCGAAAGCGTCGAACCACTGGGAGCACCCGCCTGGGGCATCGGACGCGTCCTCCGGCACCAGGAACTGACCTCCCACCGGGGCAAACTGATCGACCTCGACCCCGCCCGGCAGGCGGACGACGAAGGGCGCCGCGCCGACGCCGCGGCCCTGCTGCGCGAAGTCCTGACCCCCGACGAGGAGGAGATCGCCCTGCGCGGCGAGCGCCGTGCCACCAGCCGCATCCTCCCCGCCGAGAGCCTGACCCGCCCGCTGCCGCTGCGGCTGCGTGCGGACGGAAGCTACCTGGTCACCGGAGCCTTCGGGGCCCTGGGCCGGCTGCTGTGCCGCACGCTCGTCAAGCGGGGCGCCCGCAGACTCATCCTGATGGGCCGCACCCAGGTCCCGCCGCGCCAGGAGTGGCCGCACACCGACCCCGCCACCGCGCAGGGCCGGGCGGTGGCCCTCCTCAAGGAACTGGAGGCGCTCGGCGCCCAGGCGGTGCTGGCACCGGTCGACATCACCGACGAGGAGGCGCTGACCGCCTGGCTCGACGAGCACCGGCGCACCGACCCGCCGCCGGTCCGGGGCGTGTTCCATCTCGCCGGACAGGTCCGCGACACCCTGATCGCCGACATGGACCGGCCGACGTTCGACGCGGTCCACGACCCCAAGGTCATCGGCTCCTACCTGCTCCACCGCCATCTGCGCGACGAACCCCTCGAACACTTCGTGCTGTTCGCCTCGATCGCCTCGCTGCTGACGACCGCCGGCCAGACCAACTACGCCGCGGGCAACGCCTTCCTGGACGCGCTCGCCCACTACCGCCGGGCGCACGGTCTCCCCGCGCTGAGCCTGGACTGGGGGCCGTGGGCCACCGGAATGATCGAGGAACTCGGCCTGGTCGACCACTACCTCCACAGCCGGGGCATGAGCTCGCTGGCACCGGACGTCGGCATGAGCGTCCTGGAACGCGTCATCGGCCAGGACCATGCCCAGCTGCTCGTCGCCACGGTCGTCGACTGGCAGACCTTCCTCTCCTGGTACGCCGCCCCGCCCCCGCTCGTCTCGGAGCTGGCGGCGGCCGCGCGTGAGCCGGCCACCGAAGGGGGTGACGGTTTCCTGGAGGCCTTCCGCGCCGCGGACGAGGCAGGGCGCCGCTCACTGGTGACCGGACGGTTCACCGCGCTGACCGCCACCGTGCTGCGCACGGCACCGGAGGAGATCGACGAGGCGACCGGACTCGGCATGCTGGGGCTCGACTCCCTGCTGGCGATGGAGCTGCGGGCCAAGGTCCACACCGAGCTGGGCATCGCCCTGCCCGTGGTCGCCCTGCTCAGCGGCACCCCCGTCGGTGAACTGTCCGGGCAGCTCTACGAGGGCCTGGTCGAGCGCGTGGCCGAGGACACCGCCGCCACCGGGACGACAGCCGTCGAGGTGTTCTCCGACGAACGGCGCTATCCCCTCACCCAGAACCAGAAGGCACTCTGGTTCCTCAAGCAGCTCAACCCCGACGGATACGCCTACAACATCGGCGGCGCGGTCGAAGTCGCCGTCGAGCTCGACCCGGAGCTGATGTTCGAGGCCGTACGCAGACTGATCGCACGGCACCCCGCGCTGCGCACCAACTTCCTGCTGGAGGAGGGACGGCCCGTGCAGCGGGTGTCCACCGACTCCGAGCCGGACCTCGCGCTGTTCGACGTCGAGGGCCAGGAATGGGAGACCATCCACCGGACGATCGTCGCCGAGTACCGCAAGCCGTACGACCTCGAACGTGACCCGCTCGTCCGCTTCCGCCTCTTCAGGCGCGAGACGGGCCGCTGGATCATCATGAAGGCCGTCCACCACATCGTCTCCGACGCCATTTCGACGTTCACGTTCATCGAGGAACTGTTCGCCGTGTACGAGGCGTTGAGGAAGAACCAGGAGCCCTCGCTGCCGCCGGTGCGGACCCGCTACCTCGACTTCCTCAACAAGCAGAACGAATTCCTGGCCGGCCGGGAGGCCGGCGGGATGCTGGAGTACTGGCGCTCCCACCTGCCCGCCGAGGTCCCGCTCCTGGACCTGCCCGTCGACAAGCCCCGCCCGGCCGTGCAGACGCACAACGGCGCCTCCGAGTTCTTCACGCTCGACGCCGGGCTGAGCGCCCGGGTCCACACGCTCGCCCGCGAGCACGGCGTGACCCCGTTCATGGTCCTGCTGGGCGCCTACTACGTCCTGCTGCACCGCTACTCCGGGCAGGACGACATCGTCGTCGGCAGCCCGGTGACCGGCCGCACCGAGCAGGACTTCGCCTCCGTGTACGGGTACTTCGTCAACCCGCTCCCGCTGCACGCGGATCTGGCCGGCGGTCCCACCGTCGCGGATCTGCTGCAACAGGTCCGTGCCACCGTGCTCAACGGGCTGGACAACCAGGAGTACCCCTTCGTCCTGCTGGTGGAGGAGCTGGGTCTCCAGCACGACCCCAGCCGCTCCGCGGTGTTCCAGGCGATGTTCATCCTGCTCAGCCACAAGGTGGCCACCGAGAAGTACGGCTACCGGCTGGAGTACATCGAACTCCCCGAGGAGGAAGGACAGTTCGACATCACCCTGTCGGCCTACGAGGACGAGGCCGAAGGACGCTTCCACTGCGTCTTCAAGTACAACACCGACCTGTTCCTGCCGCAGACCATGCGGCGGATGGCCTCGCACTACGTGAACCTGCTCGACAGCATGACCCGGTCACCGTCCGCACTGCCGACACCCCGGCTGGAGATGCTCGGCGCCCGGGAGCGGGAACAGCTGGTCGGCGAATGGAGCGGAGCCACCCCTACCGGTACGGCCCCCGGCGGTCCGCGCACGGACCGCGGGATCATCCGGCCCGTCCACATGATGATCGGCGATGTCGCCGCCGCGCACCCCGGGGCCACCGCGGTCTCGGCCCCCTCCCCGGGAGGCGGTGCGATCCGGCTGACCTACGCGGAACTCGACCACCGCGCCAAGGTCAGGGCCCGCCGGCTCCGGGAGCTGGGAGTCACGGCAGGATCCGTGGTCGCCCTGTGCCTGGACAAGTCGCCGGAACTGATCGTCACCCTGCTCGCCGTCCTCAAGGCCGACGGCGCCTATCTGCCCATCCAGCCCGACCAGCCGGCCGAACGCGTCGCCCATGTCGTCCGTGCCGCCGGCGCCTCTCTCGTGGTCGTCGCCGACGAAGCCCGCCGGGAGTGGGCGGCAGACCTGCCGGCCTCGACGGTAACCCTGGAGGAGCTGTCCACGACGGAGACGGACGGCCCCGCACTGCCGGAGAGCGCCGACCCGGACGCCACCGCCTACGTGATCAACACCTCGGGCTCCACCGGCCGGCCCAAGGCCGTGCAGGTCAGCCATCGCAACCTCGCCTCGGCCTACGAGGCATGGCGTGCGGAGTACCACCTGGAACAGGACGTACGGGTCCACCTCCAGATGGCCGGACCGTCGTTCGACGTCTTCACCGGCGACCTCGTGCGCGCCCTGTGCTCCGGCGGCAGCCTGGTGCTCGCCGACCGCGACCTCATCCTCGACACACCGAGGCTGTACCGCACCATGCGGTCGGAGCGCGTCGACTGCGCCGAGTTCGTACCCGCCATCGTGCGGAGCCTGATGGACCACTGCGCCCGCGAAGGACAGCGGCTCGACTTCATGCGGCTCCTGGTGGTCGGTTCGGACGCCTGGAAGGTCGCGGAGTACCAGCGGCTGCGTGACCTCTGCGGGCCCGGGACCCGTGTGATCAACTCCTACGGCCTCACCGAGGCGACGATCGACAGCGCCTGCTTCGAAGGGCCCGTCGACGACCTGGAACCGAGCCTGATGGTCCCGATCGGCAGGCCCCTGGCCAACAGCACGCTCCATGTCCTGGACGAGCACGGCGAACCGGTCCCGCCCGGCGTACCGGGCGAACTGTGGATCGGCGGCGACGGCGTCGCCATCGGATACGCCGGTGACCCGGAGCAGACCGCGCGCCGCTTCGTGACCCGTACCCTCAGCCGTGAGCCGGGCGCCGCCCCCGTACGCCTCTACCGGACCGGTGACACCGCGCGCTGGGACACCCAGGGCCGGGTGCATCTGCTCGGCAGGGTGGACAACCAGGTCAAACTGCGGGGCCACCGGATCGAGATCGGCGAGATCGAAGCGCACCTGGCGGGCGTGCCCGGCCTCGCCCGTGCCGTGGTCACCGTCCGCCCCGACAGCCATGGGGACGACACGCTGTGCGCCTACTGCGTCGTCACGCCCGGCGCGGTTCTGGACCGCCGTGCCCTGCGCCGCCATCTCTCGACGGTGCTGCCGACGTACATGATCCCGTCCCGCTTCACCGAACTGCCCGAACTGCCGCTCACCCCGCACGGCAAGGTCGACACCGCCGCGCTGCCGGTGCCGCCGGCCGCCGAGCGGGACGAGGCCCACGAAGCGCCGGTCACCCTCTACGAACGGAGCATGGCCCGGCAGTGGGAGTCACTGCTCGGCCTCCGGCAGGCCGGGCTGGAGGACGACTTCTTCGAGTCGGGCGGCAGCTCGATCAAGCTCATCGAACTGCTCCACCACCTCCGGACGGAGTTCGGCGTGAGCATTCCCGTGAGCCGGCTGTACCAGGCCACGACGCTGCACGGGATGGCCGCCACCGTCGAGGACCTCGTCCACAGCACGACGGCCGAGGAACTCCCGTATCTGACCTTCAGCGCCGAGGACGGACCGGCCCTCTTCTGCTTCCCCCCGGCCGGCGGCCACGGACTCGTCTACCGGGGACTCTCGGCGGAGCTGCACCAGTACCGGATCGTCGCGTTCAACTACCTACCGGGTGACGACAAGGTGGCCCGTTACGCGGAACTCGTCGAGTCCGCCCAGCCGGCCGGCCCCTGCCTGCTGCTCGGCTACTCCCTCGGCGGCAACCTCGCCTTCGAGGTGGCCAAGGAACTCGAACGCCGCGGACGCCGGGTGGACCATGTCGTGGTGCTGGACTCGCGCCGCATCCTGGAGAGCTACGCGCCGGGCGACGAGGGCATCAAGGCCTTCGAGGCCGAGCTGGGCAGGCATCTGCACAAGCACACCGGATCGGAGATCGTCACCCGCGCCACACTCGAACACGCCGCCGAGTACCTCACCTTCTGCGGCCGCAGTCCCAACACCGGCACCGTGCGGGCATCGGTCAGCGTCGTGACGGACGAGGACAAGACGGAGCTCTACGCGGTCGGCGAGCGGGGCACCTGGCACGGCAGCTCCACCACCGGGACGACCGTGCTGCGCGGCTCCGGAACGCACGCCGACATGCTCGACTCCAAACACCTCGCCCGCAACGCCGGCCTGGTCCGCGCCATCCTGACGGGAGACGCCGACCATGCCGGCTGACGACGAGTCCGACTGGAGCAGCCCACTGCGGGATGCCGGCGGCAAGCCCCGCGTCATCGTGATCGGCGCGGGCGTGGCCGGACTGTCCACGGGCTGCTACGCCCAGATGAGCGGCCTGCGGACCCGCATCTTCGAGAAACACGTGCTGCCCGGAGGCTGCTGCACGGCCTGGGCCCGCGACGGCTACATCTTCGACTACTGCATCGAATGGCTGATCGGCACCGCCGACGGCAACGACGCGAATCAGGTGTGGCGTGAGCTGGGCGCGCTCGACGGCAAGACGATCACGAACTTCGAGCTGTTCAACCGCGTCGTCGACGAGGACGGCCGCTCGGTCACCTTCTACAACGACCCGGCCCGGCTGGAGCGCCATCTGCTCGGGGTCTCGCCCGCCGACGCACGGCTGATCCGCTCCTTCTGCCGTGATCTGCGGCGGTTCACCGAGATCGAGCTGTACCCCTTCCTGACCGCCCCGGCCCTGCGGACCGTACGGGAGAGGGCCGCCCTGCTGCGCACCGTGCTGCCGGCGTTCCGGCTCTTCTGGCGCAGCGCCGCGACCCCGATGCACCGCTTCGCCGACCGCTTCGAGGACCCGCTGCTGCGCCGGGCGTTCCGGAACATCTTCTTCCAGGACCCGGAGGATTTCCCGCTCCTGCCGTACCTGTTCAACATGGCCAGCGCCCACCACCACAACGCGGGCTTCCCCCAGGGCGGTTCACTGGGACTCGCCCGGTCGATCGAGGAGCGGTACACCGGGCTCGGCGGCACCATCACCTACCGCGCCCGGACCGAGAAGGTCCTGGTCGAGAACGGCCGCGCCATCGGCGTCGAACTCCGCAACGGCAGAAGGTATTACGCCGACCATGTCGTGTCGGCCTGCGACGGCCACACCACGATCTACGGCCTGCTGGGCGGACGGTACACCGGCCCGCGGATCGACAGGCTCTACGAGGACCTGCTGAAGCGCCCCGGGGCGCTGTTCCCCGCGGTGGTCTCCGCCTTCGTCGGCATCCGGGGCGACTACGCCCCCGACGACGACGCGCACAGCACCACCTATCTCCTCTCCGACGAGGACGCCGCCGAACTGCCCGGCGCCCTGCAGAACAGCCTGGTGGTGCAGTTGCGCTCGCGCTACTCGGACGGCTTCGCACCCCCGGGGAAGTCGGTGGTCCACTGCACCTACTTCAGCGATTTCGCCTACTGGAAGGAACTGCGCACCACCGACCGCAAGGCGTACTGGGCGCAGAAGCGCAAGGTGGCCGACTTCGTACGGCGCTTCCTGGAGCGCCTGCGGCCGGGCACCGGAAGGCTCATCGAGCTGGTCGACGTGGCCTCGCCGGCGACGACCAAGCGCTACACGGGCAACCACAACGGCTCCATCCTGGCCTGGAAGGCCTTCTCCGACGCCGACGACGTGGCCGCCGACCTCGTCGGCAAGGACCGGATGCGGCTTCCCGGACTGAGCGGTTTCTCCATGGCCGGGCAGTGGGTCGGCATGGGCGGTCTGATCCGTGCCGCGTCCACCGGCCGCTTCGCCACCCAGTACCTGTGCGAGGAGCTGGGCGTCGAGTTCACGGCGTGGGAGAGCAAGGGCACCGAGCCCTGGCACAGCGGCAAATTCGGGCAACTGCCCCAGCTCGACCGGCGGTCCCCCCAGGAGGACACCGGCTCGTGAGGACTGAGGAGAGCGAGTTCATGGCGGGTTCGCCGCGCGGCAGAGAGACGATGATCATCATCGGGGCGGGGCTCGGTGGTCTCTCCACCGGCTGCTACGCCCAGCTCAACGGCTACCGGACGCAGATCCTGGAGATGCACGAGATCCCCGGAGGGTGCTGTACCGCCTGGGAGAGGGGGGACTTCACCCTGGACGCCTGCGTCAGCTGGCTGCTCGGCAGCGGCCCCGGCAACGAGATGCACCAGATCTGGCTGGAGCTCGGCGCGTTGCAGGGCAAGGAGGTACGCCACTTCGACGTGTTCAACATCGTGCGCGCGCAGGACGGCCGGGCGGTCTACTTCTACTCCGACCCGGACCGGCTGGAGGCCCATCTGACCGAACTCTCACCCGCCGACGCGAAGCAGATCAGACAGTTCTGCGGCCAGCTGCGCGCCTTCCGCAAATGTCTGGCCGTCTACCCCTTCCTCAAGCCGGTCGGGCTGATGGGGCGCGTCGAACGCTGGCGCATGCTGGCCTCGTTCATCCCGTACTTCAACGCCGTCCGCAAGTCCATCGGCGTGCTGATGTCCGACTACTCCGCGAGGTTCAAGGACCCGCTGCTGCGCCAGGCCTTCAACTTCGTCCTGTACGAGAAGCACCCGGCGTTCCCCGTTCTGCCGACCCACTTCCAGCTCGCCTCGCACGCCAATCTCTCCGCCGGCGTCCCCGAGGGCGGATCGCTCGGCCTGTCGGAGTCGATCGAGCGGCGCTACCGGCGGCTCGGCGGTGAGGTGACGTACAACACCAAGGTCGAGGAGGTGCTCGTCGAGGGGGACCGGGCGGTCGGGGTCCGCCTCACCGACGGGCGCGAGCTGCGTGCCGACATCATCGTGTCGGCCTGCGACGGATACACCACCATGATGAAGCTGCTGGGCGGCCGCTTTCTCAACGACGCCTACCGCCGGCTCTACACCAAGACCATTCATGAACCCGGCATGGTCTTCCCCGGCTACTTCACCCTGTTCCTCGGGCTCAAGCGGGCCTTCCCGGAGGGGGACCCGTGCACGACGTACCTGCTGGACGACGCCCAGGCGGCCGAGCTGACCGGCATCCGCCATCCCAGCATCAACGTCCAGTTCCGCAGCAGCCATTACCCGGAGCTCTCCCCCGAGAAGACGACCGTCATCTACGCCACCTACTTCTGCGACATCGCTCCCTGGCGGGCGCTGGACGAAGGGCCGGAGCAGATCACCCGTGCCCGCGGCGGCCAGGAGCTCCACACGCTGCCCGTGCGCCACGGACGCGGCTACTACGCGGCCAAACGCCGGGCACGCGTCGCGCTCGTGAAGTTCCTGGAGGAGCGCTACCCCGGCATCGAGGAGTCGATCGCCGTACGCGATGTGTCGAGCCCGCTCACCCAGGTCCGCTACACGGGCAACCACGACGGGACGGTCCTCGGCTGGCAGCCGTTCGTGGAGAGCGGGGAGACGCTGGAGGAACTCGTCAAGAAACACGGCCCCGGACTGCCCGGCCTGAAGAACTTCTACCAGTCCGGTGTCTGGGCGACGACGGGCGGGCTGATCCGGGCCGCGGCGGCCGGCCGGCACGTCGTGCAGTTCATCTGCCGTGACGACGACAGGACATTCACCGCCTCCATCGACGAGACCGGGCCACTGCCGACCCATCTCGTCATTCCGGTCGGGAGGACCGCCGGCGTGGAAAGGGGAACGAAATGAAGATCAAGAAGTGGGTCGTCCGTGAGCACATCGAGGGTGTGCCCGACGTCAACCGGGTCTACGAGAAGGTCGTCGAGGACATCGACGTGGACCTCGCACCCGACGAGATGCTGCTGCGGACGCTGTACGTCTCGGTGGACCCCTATCTCCAGGGCATCGCCCTGGACACACCCCTGGGCGAACTCATGGGAGCCGACTCGATCATGGAGGTGCTGGACGCCGGGCCGCGGGCCGCCCACCGGCCCGGCGACCTGGTGCAGGGCTTCGGGGGCTGGCGCACACATCTGGTCAGCACGGGTGTCCCGGAGCTCTGGCAGACCGGTACGTTCCCGATGGTCTTCCCCGCCTACCGCCGCCTCGACCGCGCCTGGTACGACGACTCCCTGCCGCTGCTGACGGCGCTGAGCGCGATGGGCGGCCCCGGCATGACGGCCTGGGGCACGCTGAACAAATTCATGACGGTCCGCCCCGGTGACACCGTGGTGATCAGCGGCGCGTCCGGGTCCGTGGGCACGATCGCGGGCCAGCTCGCCGCGCTCGCCGGAGCGCGCGTGATCGGTACGACATCGAGCCCGCGGAAGGCCGACCGGCTGACCGGGCTGGGCTTCGACACGGTCATCGGATACCGGCACGGAGACAGCGCCGACAGTGTGCGCGAGGCGCTCCTGAGGGCGGCGCCGGACGGTGTCGACCGCTACCTCGACCATCTGGGCGGCGCCGTCACCGACGCCGTGTTCTCCCTGCTGAACGTCGACAGCCAGGTGGCGGTCTGCTGGCAGTGGACGACGCAGGTGGGCCGGGACGCGGTGGGACCCCGTCTGCTGCCGTACATCATGTTCCCGCGCACGACGATCCGCGGCATCTTCTCCCTGGAGTGGTTCACCGACGAGAACTGGCAGGCGCTCCACACCGAGCTGGGCGGCAGCATCCGCCGGGGCGAGGTCGTCTGCGACCACACAGTCCACCAGGGCTTCGACAACATCCCGGCCGCCTACGGGAGCCTCTACCACAACCGGTCCGCGAACCAGGGCAAGGTGCTGGTCGAGCTGTGAGCCGCAGCGAAACGGACGACGACTCCCGGAGGTACCGTGCCCGCCTCGGACAGCACCACCCACGCCGGCTCCGATGAGCCGCTGCTCCCGCTCCACCGACTGCACTTCGACGAACCCGGGGCACCCCGGACCATCACGCTCTCCGACGGGTCCCCGGCCTGGCTGGTGAGCCGGTACACCGATGTGCGGCACGTTCTCGGCGACTCCGGGTTCGGCCGTGCGGAGCTGTACGCGCCGGACGGCCCGGCCCTGGCGGACGGGCCCGGCCTGGTGAACAGCCCGGACCTGATGTTCAACCAGGACGGCCCGGAGCACCTGCGGCTGCGGCGCACCCTGCGCCGTGCGTTCACCCCGCGGGCCGTCGCCCGCTGGCGCCCCTGGATCGCGTCGATCGTGGACCAGCTCCTGGACGAACTGGAGGGCGGGCAGCCCCCGGTGGACATCGTCGCCGAGTTCACCCTTCCGCTGCCGGTCGCGGTGATCAGCCGGCTCATGGGGCTCGACGACTCCGTCCGGAGCCGGCTGCGGCACTGGAGCGAGCACGCCTTCACGGACGGCTCCCACTCCGGCGCCGAAGTGGACACGGCACTGGCCGAGTTCGCCGCCTTCGGCGCGGAACTGCTCGCCGAGCGGCGGCACAGACCCGGGGACGACCTGGTCAGCAGCGTGGTCGTGGCCGCCGCGGAAGAGGGCGGAATCCCCGAGTCACAACTGGTCAGCCTGGTCTGCGGACTCGTGGTGGGAGGCCACGACAGCACGATGACGATGCTCGGCAACTCCCTGCTCTACCTGCTCGGTGAGCGGCCGGAGTCCTGGCCCAGCCTCGGAGCCGACGAGGAGACCGCGGGTGCGGCGGCCGACCGGCTGCTCCACCTGATTCCGCTGGGCGACGACCGGGGGAGCGTACGCCGTGCGTCCGTCGCGGTCGATGTGGGCGGGGTGACCATTCCGGCCGGTGCGGTGGTCGTCGCGGACTGCGGTATGGCCAACCGGGATCCCGAGGTCTTTCGGCGACGGCCGGACGACGACCTGTTCGCGCCCCTGGAAGCCCCGAGTCTGTCGTTCGGAGCCGGACCCCACTACTGCCTGGGTGCCTGGCTGGCCCGTCTGGAGCTGCAACTGGCCCTCCACCGGCTGGCCGCCAGATTCCCCCGCCTGCGTCCGGCGGAGCCGGTGGCCGATGTCAGCTGGCGCCTGGGCACCACCTCGCGCAGTCCGCTGCGGCTTCCGGTGACCTGGTAGGGCCCCGCCGGCCCGGCCGGGCCCGGGGTGGCGGCGCCACTCCGACCGGGCACCACGGCTGTCCGCGTTCTCCCGGGCCCGCACGAGGGCCCGGGAGAACGGCGCGTCCCCTGCGCTGCACGGCCTTCGGCCGGAGCGCACCGGGAACCCGCCCGGCTCACGAGGAATCCGGTCCCGGTGAAGCGGCCGGGAAGCTCTCGCGGCGTGCCGGCCCCGTCGATCCGTTCGCCGAAGCCTGTCCGGGCACACCCTCCGCCTCCGCCACCGGCGGGTAGAACCGCCGGGCCCAGCGCCGGAACGGACCGATCGGCCCGTCACCGGGAGCCAGGCGGGGCGGCTGCTGATACTGCTTGTGATTCCAGATCGGGAAATCGGCCGCGGTGAACTCGCAGCTCGACCGGAAGACGGCCCGGTCCAGCAGCCGGGCGGCGGTGCGGCTCACCACCCGGGCGAGCGGGGCCGGCAGCGCGGCCGGTTCGCTGAAGGAAATGCGATTCCGCTGACGGAACTGCATCCGGTTGGGGGAGATCGCCGTCGGCATGACCATGGTGCACATCCGCAGCCCGATCCGGGGCGTGTACACATCGGCGTGCAGACAGCCGAGCCCGTATCCGTCCACCTCCACCCCGACGACGAAGTCCCCCAGAAGGGGCGCCGACTCATGGGCCCGCATGGATACGTGGAAGGTGGCGTCGTCATAGGTGACCGGGCCGCCGATCTCGGCCCTGGCCCAGCCGTGCAGGGTGGCGAAATGCCCGAGGTCCACCGAGTTCTCGATGACCTCCTGGACATTGCCGGCCAGCTCCCAGGCGGCGTAGCGGGCGGGCCGGGTCCCGACCTCGTGCCAGGACGGGACGAACCAGTCCGGCTTCCGGCCGTCGTGATGGCGCCAGACGAAGACGGCCCCGTTGACCTCGTGCACCGGCAGGTGCTCCAGCGCAGACCTCGGCGGCGCCGTGTCGTATCCCGTCCGGACACATGTGCCGTCGGGGCCGAACGCGAAGAAGTGGAACGGACAGACAAGATCGTCACCGTCGACCTTCGCCAGACCGAGATGCGCGCCGAGGTGCGGGCAGTAGGGACGGACGGCCCGCACCGCGCCGGTGCCGAGCCGGTAGAGCACCACGTCCTGTCCCGCCAGCGGCCGGGTGAGCACGACGCCCGGCCGCAGCTCCTCGGAGAAGGCCAGGGCGGACCAGCCGCTCGGATAGGGCAGGGCGAGCGCCCCCGCAGTGTCGGCCGGTGTCGGCCCCTCGCTGATGGCACGCCCGTAGTCGCGTGACAGTCCCACGAATTCCCCTCCCTGGTAGGTCGCCTGGAGCCTGCCCACACCGTGCCGAGACTCTCGTGACTCGCCCTACACCACCCGATCGGGCAGGCACGCGACAGGCGTTGACGGTGCGCGCCGGTGCACCCTCCCTCACGAGGGCGTACGGCCGGGGCCGGAGAGCCGCACCGGCGGCACTCCCCGCTGTGGGATGCTGGGCGTGTGACGCTGGAGGACCTCGTCCGGCTGCGCCGGGCCCGCGACCGGATGGACCGCGAATACGCGGAGCCGCTCGACGTACCGGCGCTGGCGCGCACCGCTCTCATGTCCCCGGGGCACTTCTCCCGCAGTTTCCGCGCGGCCTTCGGGGAGACTCCGTACAGCTACCTGATGACGCGCAGGATCGAGCGTGCCAAGGCGCTGCTGCGGCGGGGCGACCTTTCGGTGACGGAGGTCTGTTTCGCGGTCGGCTGTACCTCACTGGGGTCCTTCAGCTCGCGGTTCGCCGAGCTGGTCGGGGAGAGCCCGAGCGCCTACCGCGCCCGCCGGCACGACGAGGGCGCCGCCGTCCCGGCCTGCATCGCCAGGATCCACACGCGACCGGTCAGGAATGGAGAAGCGAAACCCGACCCCCGCCCGTAGCGTGAAACGCATGGACATCACACTCTCACAGTGCTTCATCGCCGTCGACGACCACGACAAGGCGCTCGCCTTCTACCGGGACGCTCTCGGCCTGGAAGTGCGCAACGACGTCGGATTCGAGGGGATGCGCTGGGTGACCCTCGGTGCGCCGTCGCAGCCCGACGTGGACATCGTCCTCGAACCGCCGCTCGCGAACCCGGACGCCTCGCCCGCCGACAAGGCGGTCATGGCGGAACTGCTGGCGAAGGGCCTGCTGCGCGGCGTCATCTTCAGCACCGAGGACTGCGACGCCACCTTCGAGCGCATCCGCGCCGCGGGCGGCGACGTGCTCCAGGAGCCGATCGACCAGCCGTACGGGGTCCGGGACTGCGCATTCCGTGATCCCTCCGGCAACATGCTGCGCTTCAGCCAGCCTCGTAAGCACTGAGGTCCGGCAGCACCGGGTCCGGCAGCACGGAGGTCCGGCACCGCCGGTCCGGTGGGGCGGGCCCCGGCCGCCGGGGCGGCGGCGAAAAGAACCGGACATACAGCCCACAGCCGGCGGAGCGAGCCGGGCGACGCAGACGGAGACCGCGACGGCGGTCCCGCGCAACAGATGGAGATACGACAAGCATGGCCACGAGGACCGGCACGCAGGCGCCTGTGCCGCACGAGGCGGACAGCCACGATCTGATCCGCGTGCACGGCACGAGGGTGAACAACCTCAAGGACGTCAGCGTCGAGATCCCGAAGCGCCGGCTGACGGTGTTCACCGGGGTCTCCGGCTCCGGCAAGAGCTCGCTGGTGTTCGGCACGATCGCCGCCGAGTCGCAGCGGCTGATCAACGAGACCTACAGCACCTTCGTCCAGGGTTTCATGCCGACACTGGCGCGGCCCGAGGTCGATGTCCTCGAAGGCCTGACGACAGCGATCATCGTCGACCAGCAGCGCATGGGCGCCGACCCGCGCTCCACGGTCGGCACCGCCACCGACGCCAACGCGATGCTGCGCATCCTCTTCAGCCGGCTCGGGAAGCCGCACATCGGCCCGCCCGGCGCGTACGCCTTCAACGTTCCCTCCGTCCAGGCGAGCGGCGCCATCACCGTCGAGCGCGGAGCCAAGAAGCGGGTAAAGGCCACCTTCACCCGCACCGGCGGCATGTGCACCCGCTGCGAAGGCCGCGGGACGGTCTCCGACATCGACCTCAGCCAGCTCTACGACGACTCCAAGTCGCTCGCCGAGGGCGCGTTCACCATCCCCGGCTGGAAGTCGGACAGCCAGTGGACCGTGGGCCTCTACGCCCAGTCGGGCTTCCTCGACCCGCACAAGCCGATCAGCGGGTTCACCGAGAAGGAGATGCGGGACTTCCTCTACGGCGAGCCGACCAAGGTGAAGGTCAACGGGATCAACCTCACCTACGAAGGGCTGATCCCCAAGATTCAGAAGTCGTTCCTGTCCAAGGACAAGGAAGCGATGCAGCCGCACATCCGGGCGTTCGTGGAGCGGGCGGTCACCTTCGCCACCTGCCCCGAATGCGACGGCACCCGGCTCAGCGAGGGCGCCCGGTCCTCCAAGATCAAGCGGATCAGCATCGCCGACGCCTGCGCGATGCAGATCAGCGACCTGGCCGCATGGGTCCGCGGTCTCGACGAGCCGTCGGTGGCACCGCTGCTCGCCGCGCTGGGACAGACCCTGGACTCGTTCGTGGAGATCGGCCTCGGCTATCTCGCGCTCGACCGGCCGGCGGGCACCCTGTCGGGCGGCGAGGCACAGCGCGTCAAGATGATCCGGCACCTCGGCTCCTCGCTCACCGACACCACGTACGTCTTCGACGAGCCGACCATCGGCCTGCACCCCCATGACATCCAGCGGATGAACGAGCTGCTGCTGCGGCTGCGGGACAAGGGCAACACCGTGCTCGTCGTGGAGCACAAGCCGGAGACGATCATCATCGCCGACCACATCGTCGACCTCGGCCCCGGCGCCGGATCGGCGGGCGGCACCGTCTGTTTCGAGGGCACCGTCGAGGGACTGCGGACCGCCGGCACCGTCACCGGCCGCCATTTCGACGACCGGTCCTCGCTGAAGGAGACCCTGCGCAAGCCCACCGGCGCGCTGGAGATCCGCGGCGCGAGGGCCAACAACCTCCGCGGCGTGGACGTCGACATCCCGCTCGGGGTGCTCACCGTCGTCACGGGTGTGGCGGGCTCCGGGAAGAGCTCGCTCGTCCACGGGTCGATCCCCGCCGACGAGGGCGTGGTGTTCATCGACCAGGCGCCGATCAAGGGCTCGCGGCGCAGCAACCCGGCGACCTGCACCGGACTGCTCGACCCGATCCGCAAGGCGTTCGCGAAGGCCAACGGCGTGAAGCCCGCGCTGTTCAGCGCCAACTCCGAGGGCGCCTGCCCCACCTGCAACGGTGCCGGTGTCGTCTTCACCGACCTGGGGATGATGGCCGGTGTCTCCAGCACGTGCGAGGAGTGCGAGGGCAAGCGGTTCCAGGCATCCGTGCTGGACTATCACCTCGGCGGCTGTGACATCAGCGAGGTGCTCGCGATGTCGGTGACCGAGGCCGAGGAGTTCTTCGGTTCCGGCGAGGCGGCCACACCGGCCGCTCACCGTGTCCTCGTCCGGCTCGCCGACGTCGGTCTCGGCTACCTCAGCCTCGGCCAGCCGCTCACCACGCTGTCCGGCGGCAAGCGGCAGCGGCTCAAGCTGGCGACCCACATGGGGGAGAAGGGCGGTGCGTACGTCCTGGACGAGCCGACGACCGGCCTCCACCTCGCCGACGTGGAGCAGTTGCTCGGACTGCTGGACCGGCTCGTCGACTCGGGGAAGTCGGTCATCGTCATCGAGCACCATCAGGCGGTCATGGCACACGCGGACTGGATCATCGACCTCGGTCCGGGCGCCGGTCACGACGGTGGCCTGGTCGTGTTCGAGGGAACCCCCGCCGACCTCGTCGCCGGCCGCTCCACGCTGACGGGCGAGCACCTCGCGGCGTACGTCGGCGCCTGACCGGGGCACGGGCGGCCCCGACGGGGCCGGATCGCCGGGGCGCCGGTCCTCACGGGGGCCGGCGCCCCGGCACCTGCCGGGCGTGGCGGCGGACGTCCGCCTCAGGTCACTCCCCGGTCCCCAGCGGCCTGAGGAACCGGCGTTCGTAGCGCCTGATGCACCCACTGGTACGGGCGAGTTCGAAGGCCTCCTGGCACTCCGGGTCGCTCGCGCTGGCGATGCGGTACTGCTCGTACTCGGCGAGACTGCCGAAGGAGAAGAGGGCGTACGCGATGTCGCTGTCGCCCTCGCTCGGCAGGAAATAGCCGTGGTGCGTGCCGCCGAAACGATCGACGAGCCTCACCCACCGCCTGCCGTACTCCTCGAAGTCCGCCAGCTTGTACGGGTCGATCTCGTAGGTGAGGTGGACAGTGATCATGATCTGGCGCTCTCTCCCGGATGGAACGAGGAAGCCGGGCGGGATGCCGTGCGGCACCGGCCCGGCGGGGTGATCGTCGGGAACCGATCATGTCAGTCCGCGGCGCCGGCGTCGGACGTCCGCTCGTCGGCGCCCGCCGGAAAAGCCTCCGCGCGCTTCTCTCCCCGCGCGGACGCTGGGGCAAAATACGTGCTGGCAGTGACACTTGTGGACACTGCGGCCCCCGGCCCCGATCCCGCGGGACGGTGCCGGGCCCCGCGGTCCCACTGGTCCGGGGAGGCATGACTTGTCGGCAGGACCCCTACCGAGACGATGTTTACGAGGCTCAGCGGACCCGGGGGTGACTCCGGGGGTGGGGTCGGGGCTCCAGCGTGCCCAGTCCTTCATGATCCTGGCCACCCTGCTCTACCGGGCGAGCCATCTGACGGTCGGTCTCCTCGCGCTCGCCCGCAGTCAGCCGGGCCATCCCTTGCAGTACGCCGGACTCGCCGCCGCGCTGGGGCTGAGCGTGCTGGTCTACGGCACGGCGCTGCGGCGCGGCTGGTTCGACCGGTGGCACATCCGGGCGGACGTCCTGGTGAGCGGGTGCGTGCTGCCGTTCGTCCTCTGGACCTGGGGCGGCGTCCAGGATCCCGCCTCGATGGGATGGGCGATGCTGCTCGGAGGTTCGGCCAGTGCCGCAGCGGCCGTCGCCCTCGAACGGTTCCAGGTCCCCGCCGCCATCGCGCTTCTCGTGCTGACCCATCTCATCGGCTACCGGCTGGTGGGCGCCGGTCCCGCGGTCCTCGCCGGACATGTCAACTCGCTGTTGTTCTCCGCCGCGATGGCGTGGGTCTTCTGGTGGTACCTGCGCCGTCAGGGACGCCTCCTCGACGAGGCCAACGCCCGCGCGCTGGCCGCCGAGGCGCACAAGGCGCGCTATGCCGAGCGGCTGGAGCACCACCGGGCGCTGCACGACACCGTCCTCGCCACGCTGACCACCCTCGCGGCCGGCGGTCTCGACGCCAACGCCCCCCAGGTGCGGGAGCGCTGCGGCCGGGAGGCGGCGTATCTGCGCCGGCTGATCCAGCAGACCGCCGAGGAGGTCCACCACCGGGAGATCGGTGCGGCGCTGGAAGAGGCGATCGGCTCCGTGGAGAGTCTGCAACTGCGGGTCACCGCGCAGTACCACGACCTGCCGCAGGTGCCGCCCGAGGTCGCCGCCGCGTTCGCGGACGCCGCGCGGGAGGCCCTCAACAACGTGCGCCGGCACGCGGGTACGGGACACGCGTATCTCACCGCGGCCGGGGAGTCCCAGGGGGGCGGGGGAGCCGTCGTCACCGTGGTAGACCGAGGGCCGGGGTTCGACCCCGAACGTCAGGTGCCCGGCCTCGGGCTGCGCGGCTCGGTCCACCGCCGGATGGCGGAGGTGGGCGGCCGTGCCACGGTGGACACCGCGCCCGGCGAAGGGGTACGGGTGGAGCTGCGATGGCCCGGGTGATCACCGTCGCGGTGGTCGACGACGACAGGATGCTCCTCGACGGCATGCGGGCCTGGCTGGACGGGGTGCCGGAGCTGCGGCTGGTGGCGACCGCGGCCACCGCCGGGGAACTGCTCGGCGAGCCGGGCACGGAGCCCCTCCGCGGCTCCGCCGTCCCGGTGCGCCCCGGTGCGGTGTACGTCCCTCCCGACGTGGTTCTCCTCGACCTCCTGCTGCGGGACGGCTCGACCTCGGCCGACAACATCCGGCGGCTGCGGCGCGGCGGAAGCCGGGTCCTGGTGATCAGCACCGTCCCGGACCACGCACGCGTCATCGAGTCCCTCCGGGCCGGCGCCGACGGCTATCTGACCAAGGACAACGATCTGCCGACGCTGGTCGCGGCGGTCAAGGACGTCGCCGCGGGCCTGGGCGCCCACTCGCCGGAGCTCGCCTTCGCCTGCGCGCACGACAGCAGCCCCGCCCGCCCCCGGCTCTCGCCGCGGGAGCGGCAGATCCTGCTCGACTACGCGTCCGGCATGACCCTCAAGTCGGCCGCCCGGCGGGCGGGCATCACGGTCCACACCGCCAAGGACTACCTGGACCGGGTCAAGTCCAAGTACCAGCGGGCGGGCCGTCCCACGTACACGAAGATCGATCTGGCCCGCAGGGTGCACGAGGACCGCCTCGACGGGGACTGATCACCGGCGCAAGCCCCCCAAAAAGACGGCTGCCGGGGACGGTCCCCGCCTTCGTACGATCGTCCCCGGCGGCGCCGAGGCGGCCCCGCCGGGGAGGTGGGACCGGTGTCTGACTCATGGCCGGCGTCGGCGGACGAGCTGTGCTCCTTACCGCGGTGGGTGCCCGGCACGGACGGGACCTGTCCAGAACCCTCCCCGATCCCCACCTGTTGATGTGAACGGGAACAACGACACGGGGTGGGACGGCGTCGTGGCGGACGGGCGGGCCGCGGCGCGGCCGGACGGGCCGACCCCCTTCCGCCCCGTCCCCGCCGGCGTCACGGGGCGGGCGGCGGACCTGCTGACCGGCGCACACCGGCTGGTCGCCCCCGAACCGTGCCCCACGGAGCTGGAGCACCTGCTCGACGCGATCGCCCGCTCGGCCCGGCTCAACCGGATACAAGCGCCGGCCGCCCGTCCGGAGATCCCGGGCGACCCCGGCGTGCCCGCTCCGCGCCGGGCCGGGCTCCACGCCCGGCTGGCGGACGTCGCCCTGCCGGCGGGCAGGCCCGCGGAAGCCCTCCGGCACCTGGACATCGCCCGCCGGCTGCTCGGAGGATGCCCGGCCGACGCCGCGGCCGCCGTCGTGGATGTCACCGCGGCGCAGGTCGAGCTGAACCGGCTTTCGCCCGAACGTCTATGCACCGCAGCGGAGTTGGCCAGGCGCGCAGCGGACGCCGCCCGGCGCGCGGACCTTCCGGTGGTGGTCTGCAGGGCCCTGCTGATACTCGGACAGCTGGCCCGGGACCAGGACGAGGAGACCGCGACGGCGTATTTCCTGCGCGCCCGCGCGATCGCCCACGGGCGCCGGCTCCCCGCGCTCCGGGTGTCCGCGGAGGCCGAACTGGCCCGGCTCGCGGCGCGGCGCGACGGACGCCCCGCCCGGGTCGAACAGGCCCGGCAGGAGTGCCTGCGGGCGGGCCTGCTGCCACTGGCGCACGAGACCGGCTTCGTCCTGGCCCTGGACCAGATCCGGCGCTGCGAGTTCGAGGCCGCCGGGAACCGGATCCGTGTGGGGGCGGCCGAAGCGTCACGGCTGCGTCTGGGCCGGGCCCTGTCCCTGCTGCGGCTCGCCGAGGCGATACGCCACGCCCACCGCGGGCGGCGCGCGGAGATGCAGCAGGCACTGGAGCGGCTGGCTCCGCTCATCGACGCGTCGCCGGGCCTGCGGTCCATGGCCTACGGGCTGGCGCGGGCGTTCTGCTCACTGCTGGAGGAGAAGCACGACAACGCGGAGCAGGAGTTCGCGCGGGCGCTCGCCTTCGACGCGGAGAACCCGGCGAACGTGGAGTTCGGCAGGCACGGCATCGTCCTGCTGCTCGGTGTGCTGGCCGGGCGCATGGGACGGCGGCACTACGCCGGGATCGCGGCGGCGAGCGTCAGCGAAACCCGCTGGAACCGTCAGTTCACCGGTCTGGCGCACGCCGTGCTGCTGGGCCGTGAGGGCCGCTCCGGCGAGGCGACGGCCGTCGCGGGCGCGGCACTGGAGGCGGCCGCGCTCTACCCCATGGCCCGCCATCTGTGCCTGCGCCTGGTCGCGCGCTCGGCGTACGAGGACGGCTGGGGCACGCCGGTCGACTGGCTGCGCGAGGCGGAGGAGTACTTCCACGGAGCGTGTCTCCGGGAGGCGGCCGGCGCCTGCCGGGCGCTGCTGCGCGGGATGGGCGCGCCGGTCCGGCAGAGACGGACCGGTACCGAGCAGGTGCCGCCGCACCTGCGCAAGTTCGGCATCACGGTCCGCGAGTTCGATGTCGCCCGGCTGCTCGCCGAACGGATCGCCAACAAGGACATCGCCGGCCGGCTGCACATCTCGCCGCGCACCGTGGAGAAGCATGTGGCGAGCGTTCTCCAGAAGACCGGCCTGCCCGACAGGGCGGCGTTCGCCTCCGTCGCCCGCGACCTGGTCGACGGTTCCGGTCCCCGTGTGCCGGACATCGCTCCGGCTCGCTGACCCGGCACACGGCGGCCCGCCCGGCGCGGCGTGGTGCGGTGGGCCCGGCCGTTCAGTGCTGCGGGGGAACCGCCGGGGAGGGGGGCCGGTGCCCCTCGCGCTCCAGCGGATCGCCGGTGCCGGCCGGCCGGGCCCCCCGGTCGCCGCCGCCCCGCCCGCCGGCCTCCGCGGCGCCGGAGCCGACGGCGCCGGCCGGGACCGTGACAGGCGCCGCCCGTTCCGCCGCGGGCACCGCTGGGCGCCCCTCGCGGATCCCGGCGGGCCCGTTCTCCCGGCCCGTGCCGCATTCCGTCTCGCGGATCACGTACGGTGGCCGGCGCTTCGTCTCGTAATAGATGCGGCCCACGTATTCACCGATGATGCCCAGCGTGGCGAGCTGAATTCCGCCGAGCGCCACGACCACCACCAGCATGGTCGCGAATCCCGGTACCCGCACTCCGTGCAGGGCGATGTCCGCGATGATCCACAGCGCGTACCCGCACGCGGCGACGGACAGCGTGAGCCCGGCGTGGATGGCCAGGCGCAGCGGCCGGCTGTTGAAGGAGATGAGGCCGTCGATGCCGTAGTTGAGGAGCCGTCTGCCACCCCACTTCGAGCTTCCCGCGGCGCGGCGGACATTGGGGTAGGTGAAACTGACGGAGTCGAAGCCGATCCAGGAGAAGATCCCCTTGGAGAACCGGTTGGCCTCCGGAAGGGCGAGGACCGCGTCGACGGCGGGACGCGAAAGGAGTCTGAAGTCTCCCTCGCCATCGGTCAGTTCGACATCCATGCAGCGCCCCATGGTCCGGTAGTAGGCCGAACTGAGCACACTGCGCAGGGCGCCGTCGCCCGCACGGTCCCGGCGGGCGACGACCTGGTCGTAGCCGCGCCGGCGCAGTTCGAGCATGCGGGGCACGAGCTCCGGCGGATGCTGGAGGTCCGCGTCCATGAGGACCACGGAATCACCCCGTGCCATGCGCAGTCCCGCGAGCATCGCCGCCTCCTTGCCGAAGTTCCGGCTGAAGGACGTGTAGCGGACCCGCTGATCCGCCGCGGCGAGCGTGCGCAGCCGCTGGCGGGTCCGGTCGCGGCTGCCGTCGTCGACGTAACAGACCTCGAAGGTTCTCCGGGTCGATTCGAGGACCGAAATCAGTGCGTGGTGAAAGGTGTTGAGCACCTCATCCTCGTTGAAACACGGAACGACGATCGAGATCTGGCATTCGTTCATTGAGTTCCCCGGCAGGTGTGGTTCCGGCAGGTGTGGTTACGGAATCTCAGGGCGTGGCACGCGCTCTCCAGGCACGCCTCGGCCGGAATCTGTGTCGAATGAATTTTGCAGCCCGGGGTGGGGGACGCGCGTCATATGGCCGTGCGGGCCTTCGCGGTGGCACCGAATGGGCGAAGCCGGGAGTCATTTCCCCGAACCTTCCCGCGGATCCCGGTTCCGGCCCCTCGTGGGCCGCAAGCTGTAATCCCGCACGGAGGAAGCCGCTCTCCCCATGGGACAGCTCCGAGCCGCCGCCACCGCCCCGTGCGGGCCGTGGGCCGGACACACCGTGCGCATTCGACGTGGAAGGAGACCAGTCGTGGAACGCGTGTCGGAGAGGACCGTTCGCGAGCGGCGCGTCAGCGGCACCCAGGGCGCGGCCACACCGGAGAGACAGGACGCCGCACCGGAGAAGGATGTCCGGCACGACGGAACTCCGGCGGGAGACTCCCGGGCGGGCAGCGCCCGGGGCCCGGGGGCGGTGCGGCGGTGGACGCCGCTGTGGGTGAACGCGCTCGCACTCCTGCCGGTGGGCCTGCTCGCTGCGGCTGCCCGGTCCGGCCGCTGGGTGCGCCCCAGCGGCGACGACTGGTGCTTTCTGCCGCTGGTCCAGGACGGCGGACTGGCCGCGATCACGCACAGGTTCTGGTTCCTGGACAACGGGCGGATCGTGAACGCCGTGCTGGTGTGGTCCTACGCGCGGTTCGGTGTCACGGGCCACCAGTGGTTCGGGCTGATCAGCGGACTGCTGGTACTCGGGCTTCTCTGGGCGTTCACCGCCACGATCCTGCGCGGGGCGGCGGCGTGCCTCCCGCGTGGAGTCCCGTTCCTGGTGGCGTCCATGGTGACGGCGTTGTTCCTCTTCGGGACCGCCAACACGTACAAGACGTTCTACTGGCCGGCCGCGTCCGTCTCGCACACCCTGCCACCGGTGTTCGCCTGCGCCGCCGCCATTCCCGCGCTGCGGGCCACCTCACGGCGGGGCCGGGGCCTGGCCCTGTGCACCGTCTTCGCCGCCGGACTGTTCCTGGGCACACTCTCGGAGGAGACCTGCGTCGTCGCGGTGGCCGTCCTGGGCGGCCTCCTGCTGATCAGCGGCCGGGTCGTTCCGCGAGCGCGGAGGCCCTTCGTACGGACGTGGTGCTCGGCGGGGATCGCGGGCATGCTGATCGCGGGACTGCTCCTCTTCACCTCCCCGGGGGCGCGGCACCGCCGTGAGGTCCACGGCGCCGATTCGATGCTCGACCCGGACTCGCTCCTCGCCTCCCTGGACGGCTTCGGCCGGATCGCCGTCACCTGTCTCACCGCGTGGCAGTACCTGGGCGCCGTGGCGGTCGGCCTCGTCCTGGGGCTGGTGGCCCGGTTCCCGTACGGCCGGCCGTTCCCCGTGCGGACCGAGATGCTGTGCGCGGGGGTCTGCTTCTGCGCCCTCGTCGTCTCCGGCTATCTGTGCACGGTCATCACGTATCCCGCCTTCGGGCCGAGCGTCGCGACCTCGAACCGTCTGTGGAACGACTACCTGCTGCTCTACATCCTGCTTCTCGTCCACGTGGGCACACTCCTCGCCCGTGGATGGCGGCACCTCACGCGCCGCGCCGGGGCGCCGCTGGCCGCGGGCGCGACGGTGTACGCCGTGGTCTGCCTCTCGTTGCTCGCGTCGCTGGGGACCCTCGACTCCGAGATGTCCGCGCGGGCGCGGAAATGGGACGACCAGGACACCTGGCTCCGCAGCCGCTCGGCGGCCGGCGAGCAGGTCCTTCCCTACCGGCGGACGCCCATCAGCGGGATGACCGAGCCGTTCAGCCGCAACATGATCTGGCCCGCCTCCTGCGTCGCGGACTACTACGGCCTGGAACGCGTCACCCCGGCCGGACAGCGGGGCCGGTGAGCCGGTGGCGGGCCGGCGGGAGGCGGCCGCCCCGGTCCGGGGGCCCGCGAAATACCCGTCGCCCGCCCCGTACCCGGCCTACGATGCCTCGCATGCTGCTTCGCCAGATGTTACGGATACCCCTCGTCCTCGCCATGACCTTCGCACTGGCCCTCGCGGGCGCGGCAGGCGGTGGCGGAACGGCGCGGGCCGACGGGACGCCGTCACCCGCACCCCGGCAACTGCTCTTCTTCAACCACGCCTACGGGGTGCTCGACCGGGAGACCGCCGACGCCATCGAACACTCCGGCTATCTCCGTGACTTCGCCGAATTCCAGGTCCGCACGACGACCGGAGCGGACGGGGCCACGTGGACCGGCCGCTATCTGATGGGCCGGGAGACCTACCTCGAACTGTTCGGGGTGGGCGACCTGCCCGGCCAGGACGGCACCCACGGCTCCACCGGAATGGGGATCTCGGCCGAGCGCGCCGGGGACCTGAAGACGGTGGTCCAGCGGCTGCGCGACCAGGGGATCGCCGATCCCGTCGAGTTCCGTCAGACACGTGACTTCGGCGACGGGGTCCCGGTGCCCTGGTTCGACGCGGTCTTCACCACCGCCCAGTACGACGCCTTCGGGGCCTGGGGGATGGAATACCTGGAGGAGTACTTCGCCGACCCGCGCGGCAACACCGAGCCGGCCGGATATCCCGGTGACGTCGGCCGGGAGCGTTATCTGTCCGACGGCTACCGCAGCCATCGGATGCGCGATGTGACGTCCGTGCGCCTCGCGGTCACGGCAGGGGACCTGGCCGGCACGGTGCCGCTGCTGCGGGCGGGCGGGTTCGCCGTCGGGACGACGCAGGACGGTGGTGTTCTCGCACAGGGCGGTGGCACCGACATCCGGCTCGACCCCGTCCCGCGCGAGCAGGCGGGTCTGCGGCGGATCGAGATGTCGCTCAACGAGCCCGTGAAGGACCGCCACGAGGAGCGGATCGGCCGGTCCACCCTCGTCGTCGGTCCGGGCAGCCGAGCCGTGTGGACCTTCGGCGACGGCGCCTAGGACGGCCTTGCGCCCCGACCCGGCAGGGGCGGAGTCTCCCCTCGCCGCACCGTTGTGCGGCCGGTGAACGCCACGGCGTCCACCGGCCGCACAGCGGTTTCAGGAGCGGTAACCGCGCGTCGGCACTCTGGTGATCAGCTGTCCCCGAGGACGGCGCCGGTGGTGGTGACCATCGCGCATTTGCCGGCCGCCCAGCGCAGCGCCATCGCGTGGTCGTCGGACGAGAAGTCAGCCACGGCGTCGGCGACGACGAAGGCCTGGATGTCCTGCATCCAGGCGTCGCAGGCGGTCATCAGCACACCGATGTGCGCGTAGATCCCGGTGATCACCAGTTGGTCGCGGCCCTGTTCGCGCAGCCGCTCCAGCAGGTCGGTGCGGACGAAACCGCTGTACTTCCACTTGGTGAGCACGGTGTCCGAGCCGCCGGGAGCCACCTCGTCGGCGATCGCGGCCAGATACGCGTCGGCGGGCAGTCCGGGGCCCCAGAAGTCCTGCTGGAGTCCGCGCTCGGCGGGCGACTGGTCGCTGGGCTGGGCCGTGTAGAGGACCGGGATGCCGAGCTCCTCGGCCTGCTTCTTCAACAGGGCGACATGGGCGAGGAGTTCGGTGACAGGGGAGGCCGTGCGGTCGAACGCGCCCAGGAAGTAGTTCTGCAGATCATGTACGAGCAGCACGGCACGCGCCGGGTCGACGCTCCACGCGACCCGGTTGGCCGGCAGGTCGGCGGCGGTCGGCATCGGGTAGGGGGAAATGGCGGGCAGGGGCATGTCGGTGACGGTCCGTTCAGTTCTGGGCGGTCGGCGGGACGGTGGAGGAGGCGGCCGGAGAGGAGGCCGTGGGGGCGGTAGTGGCCGCGCGCAGGTCCTTCTTGGAGATCTTCCCCACACCGGTCCGCGGAAAGGTGTCCACGAACGCGACCCGGTCGGGCACCTTGTAGGCGGCGAGACCGCGGCCGCGGACGAACTTCTTGACGGCGACGGGCGTCAGCGGCTCGGCCCCGGCCCGCAGAATGACGTACGCGCAGGTGCGCTCGCCCAGATACGGGTCGGGCTCGGCGACCACATTGGCATCGTGCACCGCCGGGTGGGCGAGGATGTGGTTCTCGACCTCCTCGGCCGCGATCTTCTCGCCGCCCCGGTTGATCTGGTCCTTGGCGCGCCCCTCGACGACCAGATGCCCGGTCGCGGTGAGGCGGACGATGTCCCCGGTGCGGTAGAAGCCGTCCTCGGTGAAGGAGCGGGCGTTGTGTTCGGGCGCGTTCCAGTAGCCGCGGATCGTGTACGGACCGCGGGTGAGCAGATGCCCGGCCGTGCCGACGGGCAGGTCGTTGTCCTCGTCGTCGACGACCCGGATCTCGTCGTCGGGGGAGATCGGCCGGCCCTGGGTGGTGACGATGGTCTCCGCGGGGTCGTCGAGGCGGGTGTAGTTGACCAGTCCCTCCGCCATTCCGAAGACCTGCTGGAGCGTGCAGCCGAGGGCGGGCCGCACCCGCCGCGCGGCCTCCTCGCTGAACTTCGCGCCGCCCACCAGGAGCACATCGAGGCTGCTGAGGTCGTACGCGCTCGACGGCGCCGCCTCCGTCCACACCAGCGCGAGCGGCGGGACCAGTCCGGTCAGGGTCACACCCTCCCGTTCGATCAGCGGGAACGCGGTGTCCGGGGTGGGCTGCGGGGCCAGCACGACGCGCGCACCCGCGTACAGCGCGCCCAGCGAACCGGGCGAGGACAGCGGGAAGTTGTGCGCGGCGGGCAGGGCGCAGAGGTACACGCTGTCCTCGTCGACCCCGCACAGCTCATTGGAGCCGCGCAGTGAGTAGATGTAGTCGTCGTGGGTGCGCGGGATCAGTTTGGGTACTCCGGTGCTGCCGCCGGAGAGCTGGAGGAAGGCCGGATCGTCCGGGGCCGGTCCGGGGATGTGCACCGGCTCGGCCGGGACATCGGCGAGGGCCTCGTGCCCGCCGGGGTCGCCCCCGGCCACGAACACATGCTGGAGCGTGGGGACTTCGGCCTTGACCGCCGTGGCGAGATCCCGGTAGTCGTAGCCGCCGTGCACGGCGGGGATCACATGGGCGACCGCCCCGGTGAACGAGCAGAAGTACCGGATCTCGGTCTCCCGGTGCGCGGGCAGCGCGAAGACCGGCAGCGCGCCGATCCGGAACAGCGCGAAGATCACTTCGAAGAACTCGGCGACATTGGGGAGCTGGACGACGACCTTGTCGCCCTTGCCGATGCCCCGGCCGAGCAGCCCGGCGGCGAGCGCGTCGGCCCGCCGGTCCAGCTCCGCGTAGCTCCAGCGGCGCCCGCCGCCGGCCGGGTCCACGATCGCGACGCGGTCGGGGTGCGCGGCGGCGCGGTCGCGCAGCAGCTGCCCGAAGGTCTCACCGCGCCACCACCCGGCGGCGCGGTAGCGCTCGGCGAACTCCGCGGGCCAGGTGGGTGCCTGAAGGTCTGTCGTACGGGTGCGGCTCACAGATCGGCTCCCACCGCGTCGAGGAACGTACGGAACTTCGCGGCGGTCTCCGCGGTCTCCGACTCCGGCCGGGACGCGGCGACGACCCCCGCCCCCGCGTACAGCCGGAGCGCGTTCCCCTCGGCTTCGGCGCAGCGGATCGTCACGACCCACTCACCGTCGCCCTCCGCGTCGCCCCAGCCCACCATTCCGGTGAAGAAGCCCCGGTCGAAGGGCTCGGTCTCGCGGATCACCCGGCGCGCGGTGGCGGTCGGGGTGCCGCACACGGCGGGCGTCGGGTGCAGGGCGCAGGCCAGTTCCAGGGCGGAGGTGTCCGGGGAGGCGAGGGTGCCGGTCACGGTCGTGGAGAGATGCCACATGGTGGCGGTCCGGATCAGGGTCGGCCGCGCGGGCACGGTGAGCTCCGAACAGTGCGGCGCGAGCGCCTGATGCACCGCGTCCACCACGACGGCGTGCTCATGGAGGTCCTTCGCGGACTCCAGCAGGGTGGCCGCGCGGCGTACGTCCTCGGCGAGGTCGACGCTGCGGGGTGTCGAGCCCGCCAGGGGGTTGGCGACGACCCGGCGGCCCCGCCTGGAGACCAGCAGTTCGGGGCTGGCGCCGAGCAGGGTGCCGGTGGGGGAGGTGGGCAGGGCGAACGTATAGCCGGAGGGGTCGCGGCGGGCGAGGCGCTCCAGCAGCGGGCGGATGTCCAGTGGCCCGGGGGAGGTCAGTTCGAGGGTCCGGGCCAGGACCACCTTGCTGAACTCGCCGCGCCACATCCGCTCCACGGCCCCGGCGACCCCGGCCTCGTACTCCGCGGGCCCGGGGACCTCGCGCACCTGCCAGCGGGCGGCGTCCGGTGCGGGGGCGGGCAGCGCGATCAGCGGGTCGGCGGTGAGCGGCGGTGCGGCGCGGACCGTCCGGGGGACGGCGAGCGATGCGGGCGCCTCATGGTCGAAGGGGATGGCGCCGATGACCGCTGGTGCGAGATGGCCCGAGGCGCGGGCCGCCGCCAGGGTGGCGGACACCCGCTCGGCCAACGGCTGCTCGCCGTGGGGTACTTCGCTGTGCACCCCGTGCGCGAGGAGCGTGCGGGAGGGGGTGGCCAGGAACCGGGCGCCTGGGGTGTAGGCGTCCAGGAGCGCTGTGGCCGCTCCGACCGCTGCGGGGGCCGGTCCGGCCTCAGGGACGTGTGTGGCGACCTGGGATGCCGTCGACACGGGGGCTCCATTTCTTGTGTTCCCGGAACGGGAAGGTAGGGGAAGCAGGCAGGTGAAAGCGGTGCGGGGAAGCGCGGATCGCGTGGGGGAGTGCGGAGCTGCTCGGCTCAGCGGAGCGTGGCGCCGCCGTCGACGCAGAGCTCCTGCAGCGTGATGTGGCGGGCCCGGTCCGACGCGAGGAAGAGCACGGCGTCCGCGATGTCGTGCGGCTCGGCGATGCGGCCCAGCGGGATCCCGGTGCGGTACGTGGCCGGGTCGCCGTCGATGACCCGCCGGTGCGCGTGTTCGTCGCTCCACAGACCGCGCTGCATGGCGGTGTCGGTGGATCCGGGCGCGACGACGTTGCAGCGGATGCCGTCGCGGGCGACTTCGAGCCCGAGGCACTTGGTGAACATCGCGGCGGCGGCCTTGGACGCGGCGTAGGCGGCCATACCGGTGCGGGGGATTCCGGCGGCGTTGGATCCGACGGTGACGATGCAGCCCGAACCGCGCCGCGTCATCCGGGCCGCGACGGCGCGGGACGTGTGGAAGACGCCGGTCGTGTTCACGGCGAAGGTGTCCGCCCAGTCCTGGTCGGACAGTTGGGCCGCGGGAGAGGTACGGAGTATTCCGGCGACGTTCACCAGGACATCGAGCGGGCCGAGGTCGCTCTCGGCCTTCGCCACGATGTCGTCGACCGAGTGCCGGTCCGTGACGTCCATGGCGTACGCGGTCACCGACGGGTGTGTGCCGGCGAGCCGGTCGATGCCGGATGCGCCGAGGTCGGTGGCGGCGACCCGTGCTCCGAGCCCGGCGAACGCCTCGGTCACGGCGGCACCGATGCCCTGTCCCGCACCGGTCACCAGCACCGTGCGGCCCTCGAACTCACCATGACCGTACGGAATGTGCCCCGGTATGTGATCAGGCATGAGCAACCTCCCCTATCATTAGGTAAGCCTAACCTAATGCGAATTGGCTGCCCAGTCGCACACTCTTGTTGGTCGCAAGAAAACTTGGGTCGGCCTCGCCTCATGTGTGTGTCGCCCTTCGCGGGTGTGTCCGTGGAGGGGCCGCGGGCGCGGGGGGTGGCCGCACAGACGCGCGGGGGGTGATGAAGGGGCAACGGCCGCCGTACCGCAGGGGTCTGTCTCGGCATAATGATCCGCTGCCACTGCCTGCCGCACAGCTCGACGGGACGGACCGAGATGACCCACGCCTGGCTTCCGCCGCATGAGTACGTCAAGACCATTGCCCAGTCCACCGGCTACGCCTGCCTCTACTTCACCGACACCGCCGGCCGTCCGGTCCAGCTGCGGTCCGTGTACGACCGTGAGGTCTGGCAGTGGCCCGGCGGCAACATCGACCCGGGCGAGACTCCGTGGCAGTGCGCGCTGCGCGAGTGCCGCGAGGAGACCGGCATGGACTTCACCGGCGAACCCCGGCTGCTGGGCACCCATTTCATCGGGCACCGGGGTGAGGCGTGGCCCGCGAACCACATCGGTTTCATCTTCGACGGCGGCGTCCTGAGCGACGAGCAGATCGCCGCCGTGGTGCTCGACCCCGACGAGCACACCGAACTGCTCGTGCGCACCCTTGAGGAGTGGAAGCCCGACATGGCCTCCGAGGGCTTCGACCGTCTCGTGGCGGTCGACGCGGCCCGCGCGGACGGGCGGGCCGTCTACCTGGAGGGCTGAGGGCGGGGGTGGCCGTAGGTTCCGGGGCGGACGGTCCCGTGCTGGGGGACCGCCCGCCCCGGGCGGTTGTGCGTGCGGGAGCCGGTCCGGCTCAGAACTTCACGTCCGAGCAGGCGTAGAAGGCGTTACCGGTGTCGGCGATGGTCCAGACGCCGAGAATCAGGTGCCTGCCCGACTTCTGCGGCAGAACACCGTCGTGGGTCACCGTGGAGCCCGGCTGGCGGCCTCCGAAGGGAACGGTCAGGAACGGCTGCGGGTCCAGGTCGGCCCGGGTGAGGCGCTTGGTGGGGTCGTATCCGTCCTTGGTGATGTAGTAGCGGAAGTCGGTTGTCGCGTGGCGTGCCGTGATCCGCCAGCGGAAGGTGTGGTTCTGTCCGCTGCTGATCTGTGTCGCGGGCCAGGCTCCGGCGCGCGGGTCGTCGAGTTCCGAGAACCGGCCGTTGCCGCCGGCGCAGAGGGTGCCGTCGACCGGGCCGCGGGCGGGGAAACCCTTGGGGCCCTCGACGCTCGGCGGCTCCCACTGGATCTGGCCGCAGTTGCGCACGGTGCCGTTGCCGCAGAGCTGCTGACGGCTGATGGGGGAGTCGGTGTAGCCGTGGCTCTGGGCGCTGCCGGTGGTGGCGAGGAGAGAGGCTCCGGCGATGCCGAGCCCGAGCAGTGATGAGGTGATCCTTCGGCGCATGCTTCGCTCCTGGGGGAGTGGGGGGGGCGCTGCGGACGAGTGGGGCGGGCGCGCTCCACCTCACTAGGTCTAGACCAACTCCGAGACTAGCCACGACATTTGGTCGTGTCCATACCAAGAATGGGCCGCCGGTTCCCCGGCCGGCGGCCCGGCCCCGGCGCGGCCCGCGGGTGCGGGCGGACGCTCAGGCCTCGTGACGCGCCATGGCGATCAGCCGGTCCAGCACGGCGGCGTCGGCCCGCACCCCGTCGTGCGCGTGGGCGTCGGTCACCCAGGTCCGCAGACCGCGGACCGCGTCGGCGGTGACGAGGGACTGGGCGCGGTCGACGTACATGTCGGCGTGGTAGACGGCCGCGACCACGGGCACCTCGTTGGCGGCGAGCCGGTCCACGTCGTAGAGGGCCGGCCAGTCGGTGCGCGCGGCGAGGGCCTCCGCGGCGCCGCGCAGCGGGACGAGCGCGGGGTCCTCCTCGAACAGCCAGGGGTAGACCATCTCGCCGGTGAACCGGACGGGGGTGTCCGCACCGGCGTCGAAGGCGGGGAACTCCTCCCGCACACGGTGGGCGGACCACGCGGTGGCGCGGCCGCCCTGCGCGTAGATCGGTTCGTGGAGCGCGGCGTACAGGGGGCGTTCGGCGAAGGAGACCGCGGCGTCCACCCCGCGCAGGAAGGTGTCGCTGAGCTCCGGGCCGTGGGCGCCCTCGGTGAACGCGGTCTCCAGCAGATAGTGGAGCGAGTCGAACCGGGCCGAGGTGCCGAACGTGATGCCGAGGGTCTGGAACCGGCGGACGGTGAGGCGCTCGCCGGCCGGCATACGGACATCGTGTGCCCGCAGATGTGCGGCGACGGCGTCGGCGAGGCGCTGGTCGCCGGGGTAGCGGGCGAAGTAGCGCTCGTTGTGGCCGAGCGTGCGGGCGTAGGCCGCCCGGTACACGTCATCGGCGTGTCCGGTCAGCGTCGGCAGGCCTCCGGTGATGTACGCCTGGGTGAGCCCCTCGGGCGCGAGGCTCAGATAGGTGAGCGTGGAGAAGCCTCCGAAGCTCTGGCCCAGGACGCTCCACGGCGCGTCGCCCTGGAGATGACGGCGCAGCAGTTCGGCGTCGCGGACGATCGAGTCGGCGCGGAAGTGCGCGAGATACCCGGCGGACGCGGCGGAGTCGGTGCCGAACCGGGCGAGCGAGATGCGGTCGGCAGGTGTGGAGCGGCCGGTCCCGCGCTGGTCCAGAAGCACCACGCGGTAGTCGGCGAGGGCGCGGCGAAGCCAGGCCCCCGCCGCGTTGGGGCGCTCGGCGCGGCCGCCGGGGCCGCCCTGCAGCCACAGCAGACGGGGCAGGTTCTCGTGCTCGCGGCCGGCGGCGACGACCTCGCGGGCGAACAGGCTGATGGCGGGTCCGGCGGGGGACCGGTGGTCGAGCGGCACGTCAAGGGTGTGGTCGGTGCAGACGAGACCGCTGTGACGGTAGGGGAGGGGGGCGGGGGCGGACATGGGCGCTCCTTTCGCGACGGGGGAACGGTTTCACGGACGGCGTCCGGGCCCGCACCGCGGGGTGCGGACCCGGACGCCGGGGCGTACGGCGGGACCTCGCCGGGCCCTCAGTACCCGGCCACTCCCAGCTCGCGGCAGATCCCGACCAGCTCCGGGTGCACATAGCGCCCGTTCTCCTCGATGGCGACGCCGTCCAGGTAGATGGACGGGCCCAGGACACTGCCGTCGGTGTGCGCGGCGGCCACCCACGGTTCGCCGCCGATCCAGGCGCCCTTGGTGCCGATGCCGAGCTCGACGCAGCCGAAGACACGCTCGTCCTCGACGATGCGGCCGGTCGGCGCGAGCACGCCCGGGTTGAAGCCGAGCGACCAGTGCGCGACGCGGAACATGTTCGGGTCGTCGAAGGACTCCATCCAGCGGCGGAAGGTGTCCGCGTCGGCGCCGCCCTCGATCCTGGTGACGACGCCCTTCTCCACGGTGCAGCGGACCGGGGAGCGCAGCAGACCGATCTCGTCCGGCGGCCACAGGGCCCCGTCGAAGACGAGGACGCCGTCCTGGGTCTCCTCCAGCGGGTTCCAGGAGATCTGGCCGGAGAGCATGACCGTCTCGCCGGGCTTCTCCGCGGGCTTGCCCCGCAGGTTGATCGGCCGGTCGCCGTTGCGGCCCACCAGGTCGGTGCCGTTGACGGAGGTGATGCGGACCTCGTCCGCCGCCTCCAGCAGCGCCACGAGGGCCTTGCCGAGGCGGATGACGCCCTGGAAGTCGGGGCGCCCCACGGTGGCGACCAGCATCTGGACGTCCATCGCGGTGAGGTTGGTGTAGCGGCAGCCCGCCGCCATGGCGGTGCGGAAGGCGTCGGAGTGCATCAGGTACGAGACGGCGAACTCGATCCACACATCGGCGTCGGCGATGGCACCGGCCACGGGCCGGGGCGGCTCCATGGAGGCGCCGGGCAGCGTTTCGTACCAGACGACGACGGGGTGTGCCCCGGCGGCGGCGACGGCCTGTGCGGTGGCCTCGATCACCCGGCGGTCGCTGCTGGTGTCGCCGGTGAGGACGACATGCTCGCCGCGCTTGACGAGCATGACCTCCTCGACGAGCTTGCGGGCGGCCAGGGCGAGTTCGAAGCTGAGGTACTCGGGGCGCGGTTCGAGCCTGCTGTACATGTCCATGGAGGGATCTCCTTGCCGTGCGGGTCGTACTGGTGCGACCCGGTGGTGCGGTGAAGGGGGCGGCTGTCCGGGGCGGAGGCCGGGCGGGCGGCCGTCAGGCCTTGAGGATCTGGGCCGAGTCGCCGAGCGAACTGCCCGCGATCAGTCCGGCGCCGACCAGGTTCAGTTCCTCGTCGGCGGCGGGACCGCGCAGCCTGCGGTAGCCGACCCGGACCACGAGGGCGCCGAGGACCAGCCAGCAGGCCTGCGGAGTGAGGATGAGAAGGCCGGTGGCGAGCATCACGCCCATCTGCCGGCGCGTGCCGCCCAGCAGCTGGATGGCCGCGCCGGGGATGGCCCAGAGCAGCATGGTGCGCACCGCGTCCGGGTCGCTGAGCCCGCTCCTGATGGTGTCGGCGTACACCTTGGCGACCGGCGGGATGAGGCCCTGTCCGAAGTAGGAGCGCCAGGCGAGGGCGACGACGGCCAGCGCCACGCCGAATCCGATGAGCGCGGCCAGGAACTGCTGACGGCGTCCTTCGCGCTCGTACGGGTCCCAGGGGCGGTGCTCGCGGCGCAGCAGCCAGCCCGCCTTGAGGTCGTACCCCATGTCGGCGAAGGCCGGTCCGGTCGCGGAGACGTAACCCACCAGGAGGGCGAGCGGCACGGACGGGATGCCGATCGCCAGCCCGAGAATGAGGAAGATCAGGGTGACGGCGAAGGACGGGAACCAGCCGGACTGCATCGCGGCGAGGCCGACGATCAGCTCGTGCACCAGGGCGGCGAACGCGGCGAACAGCACCCAGCCGACGATGCCGAGCGGGCTCATCTCGCCGATCAGCCCACCGAGTACGGCCAGGACCACCGCACCCGCGGTGAACAGCGCGTAGCCGCGGATGAGGGAGAGCCGCAGGGCGCGCTCGTCCACGGTGTACGCGACGGTCGGGTCGTGTGAGGCGTCCTGGGCCGGGACCGGAGCGCTCCGTGCTCTCTCGGCGCCGGACTTCCGTTTGCGCTCGCGACGGCCGATCAGCAGAACGACGGCCTGGCCCAGAGCCACGATCCCGGCGCCGACCATGACACCGTGCGGAATGAACCCGGCGCCCAGATCAGTGTGGAAGACATCGGGACTGTACTGGCGCAGCATCAGGCCGATACCGAACATCATCAGTGCCCAGACATTGCCCAGGAAGGGACGCCGGCTGCGGAGAGCGGCAGGCTGAGAAGGGTTCCGGCCAGGCCGGCCGCGGTGCCACCGGCAAGGATGAGGGCGCGTCGGCCGCCCCGGTCGCCGGCCTTGATGGTCTCGGCGGCGGCCGTGCCCGGCGGCCAGGCCGCGTCGGCCGGCAGCAGCCGGGAGCCGAAGGCGCGGTAGAGCACCCAGGCGTCCACGACCAGACCGATGAAGGCTCCCGCGAGCATCGGCCAGACCAGGTCGGTGCGCCCGAAGACGTACGGGACGGCCACCGAGGTCAGCAGCGCGTTCGCGGAGGCGAAGGTGGCGGCGGAGATGGCGCTCTGGGCGAGGTTCTGCCGGTGCACGGAGCGCATCCGGCGCAGGAAGCCCAGCGGGATGCGGCCGATCAGCATGGCGACGAGGGCGCCGACCACGGAGGTGTTGGCCGAGATGCCGAGCTTGGAGACCAGGTCGATGCCGATGACGGCGCCGACGGCTGCGAGCACCACCAGGATCACCAGCATGACGGGTTCCAGGACGCGCGGGTGCGACCGGGTGTCGTCGGTGCCGGGGTCCGGTGGGACAGGGTGCGGGGCGGAGACATGGTGCGCCATGGGGCACCCCCTTCGGTGAGCGTGGCAGGAGAGAGTTCGGGGCGGGTCGGTCCCGCCGGTGGGTGCGCGCGGGCAGGGCCGGGCGCACCGTCGGCGCGGGGAGGCCGCGCGTGGAGCGGTGGAGCGGTGACGGTGTGGTGATGCGGTGCCGCGTGGGGTGTCGGGGCGGTGGAAGGATTTGCGCGGGTATGTGCCGGTTCAGCCGCCGAGGGCGGCGGTGATCTCCGCCGCTCCGGCGCGTACCAGCTTCACGAGTGTGTCGGCGGACCGGTCCACCCGGTGGGAGGGGCCGATGACCGTCAGGGAGGCGGGCACGCCGTCGCCCTGGAAGACGGGTGCGGAGACCGCGGTCACGGCCTCGTCGTACTCGCCGCGGCTGATGCTGTACCCGTCGGCGCGGACCCGTGCGTAGCACCGGAGCAGGGCGTCCAGGTCGGTGATGGTGCGGTCGTTGAAGCGGGTCAGCCCGGTCGCGCCGAACATCTGCCGGATCTCGCGCTCGGGGTGGTACGCGAAGATGGTGTGTCCGGAGGCCCCGGCGTGGCCGGGCATGACAGCGCCGATGATCGCCGTGTAGCGCACCGGTCCGGTACCGTCGACAGCGGCTTCGCAGCGGTAGCTGCCGCCGTGCGGGACATTGAGGACGATGCTCTCGCCGGTCTCGCGGAGCAGCCGCGCGAGCACCGGCCGGGCCAGCGAGGAGAGTACCCCGCTGTGCTCGCTCACCCTCGCCAGCCGGGAGAGCGCGGGCCCCGGGCGGTAGCGCCGGGTGCGGTCGTCGCAGACGAGGAAGGCGCGCGCGGTCAGGGTGGTGAGCAGCCGCTGGACGACGGCCTTGTCCCAGCCGTGGTGACGGGCCAGCTCGCTGACGCCCCACTCGGGCCGCTGCTCGGTGAAGGTGAGCAGGACGAGCAGGGCCCGGTCCACGGTCTGGAGGACTCCGGGGGCCTGGGGTCCGGCCGCGGCCGGGGCGGTGTCCGTGCCGTGCTCCGCCATGGGCCGACCTCCTGATTCACGTCATCCGTACCGGTGCGGAAATCGCAACGACGTTGCGATTTCTGGCGAAAGGATGCGTGCACGGTCCACGGGTGTCAAGGGTTTGCCGGGAATTCGCCTTCGCTCGGTGAACGGGCAGGTCGGAGCCGGTGGCACGGCGGCGGCCCGGCAGCCGGAACGGTGCGGTCCGGTGCCGGGCGGGGGCGGTACGGCGACGGTGCCGGGCCTCAGCCCTCGTGCACGCCGGGCGTCAGCCGTACCGTCACCGTCTTGGGCCGCTGGTACTCCTGGAGCGCCAGCGCGCTCAGGTCCGTGCCGTGGCCGGACGCGCCGCGCCCGCCGTGCGGAAGCTCCGCCGTCTGCACCAGATGACAGTTGAGCCATGCCTCGCCCGCGTCGAGGCGTGCGGCGAGATCGAGCCCCGCACCGAGACGGTCCGTCCACACACTGGCGGCCAGGGCCTGCGGGACGCTGTTGGCCAGACCCAGAGCCGCTTCCACCGTGTCCGCGTGCTGGACCGTGAGGAGCGGGCCGAAGACCTCCTCGGTGACCGCCGGGTCGTCGTCCGGGAGATCGGCCAGCACGAGGGCCGGACGCCAGTGGCCCCGCTCCTCGCCCGGCGGCACGGCGAGCGCCGCCGCCGATCGACGTTTCGCGGACGACGAGGCGACGAGGGCGTCGTACCGCGCCACCTGGTCCGGGTTGTTCAGCGGGCCGAAGTCGCGGCCCGCCAGCCGGGCGCCCATCGCCTCCGACAGCCGGGCCACTGTCGGCTCGTAGTTCTCCGTCAGCGTGATCACCCGGGCCGGGGCGGCACAGCTCTGCCCCGCGTTGTACGTGGCCGCCGCCGCGAGCGAGGCGTAGGTGTCCGCCGGGGCGTCCGGGAGCACGACGGCCGGAGCGTTGCCGCCCAGCTCCAGGCTGGTCCGGCGCGTCCCCGCCCGTGCCGCCACCTCCAGGCCCGCCCGGCCGCTGCCCGTGAACGCGACCATGTCCACCGGGGATTCGACCAGCAGCCGGCCGGTGTGCCGGTCACCCGGAAGACACTGCACCACGCCCTCGCCCAGAGCCCGCGCGGCATGTTCCGCCAGCAGCCGCAGCGAGTCGGGGGTGCTCTCCGCGGGCTTCACCACCACCGTGTTGCCCGCGGCGAGTGCCGGGGCGCAGCGCCAGGCGGCCATCATCAGCGGATAGTTCCACGGGACGATCACCCCGACCACGCCCATCGGCTCCCAGCGCACCCAGCTCTCGTGCCCGGCCACCAGCCGCCCCGCCGCGGGGGCCGTCCGGGTCCGCGCCGCCGTCGCGTAGAAGCGGAACAGATCCGCCACCTGTTCGACCTCGCCCGCGCTCTCCGACTCCGGCTTGCCCGTCCCGGCCCGCTCCAGCGCCGCGTACCGCGCCGCCCCGTCCTCGATCAGCGCCGCCAGCCGCTCCAGGCGCCGCGCCCGGTCCCGGGGTGTCAGGGCGCTCCACGCGCCGAGCGCCGTGCGGGCCGTCGCCACGGCCGCGGCCACCTCGGGCCCGCGCGAGAGGGGGGCCGTGCCGCGCGGGTGTCCCGTGCGAGGGTCGGTGAGTCGGGTGTTCATCGCTGCTCCGCTCGTCGCTTCCTGTCGCTCGTCCTTCACAACTCGTACGACCGCAGCCAAAGTTCCAGCGTCAGCACCAGCCACAGCTTGCCGCCCTGACGAGGCAGGAGTGTGCCCTCGCCCTTCATCCACGTACGGATCGTGTCGGGGCGGAACAGTCCGCGGCGGGCCGACTGCCGGCTCAGCAGCAGATCGTTTCCCAGCTCGCGCAGCGGCCCCGTCAGCCACTGCTGCACCGGCACCCGCATCCCGCTCTTCGGGCGGTCCACGACGGTGTCCGGGAGGAGGTCGCGGACGGCCTCCTTGAGGATCCACTTCTCCGTCGAGCCGCGGAGCTTGTACGTCGGCGGCGTCGCGAAGGCGTGGTCGACGACCCGGCGGTCGAACAGCGGCGCCCGGCCCTCGATGCCCTGGGAGGCCGTCAGACGCTCCACCTTGGTCAGGATGTGGTGCGCGCCCTTGGTCCGCAGATTGCAGTGCAGGAGCTGGTTGAGCAGATGACCCATCCGGTGCGGGCCGTCCGCCCCCGGGGACAGATACGGCTCGACGAACCGCTGGGGGGCCGGGGCGTCGCGCAACGCGTCCAGTGTCCCCGGGGTCAGCAGCACCGGGAGGTCCGTCCAGCACTTGCGGTACGAGCGCAGATAGGCCGTCGCCCGGTCCTCGTCCCAGGGGGCCCCGGGTTCGCGGTGCATCTCCTGCACCAGCATCGGGAGGTTCTTCGGACCGCCGAACACGGGGTCGCCGCCCTCGCCGTTGAGCACCACCGAGGCGCCGTCCGCCGCCACGGCCTCCGCGAGCAGCAGGTTCGGGACCGTCAGGGGATCGCCCACCGGGCTGTCCAGGAGCGCGGCCGCCTCCGCGAGCCGTGAGGCGACCGTGTCCCCGGACACGTTCAGCACCCGGTGGCGGGTGCGGCAGTGGGCGGCGACCAGGCCCGAGTAGCCCAGTTCGTTGGGGAGTTCGTCGCCGAAGCTGATGGAATACGTATGCACCGGACGGCTGTGGAGCTTCGCCGCCAGCGCGGTCACGAGGGAGCTGTCGATCCCGCCGGAGAGGAGGACCGCCGCCGGCTCGGCCCGCGGGAGCCGGTCGGCCGTCGCCCGCTCCAGGAGCGTCCGCAGCGCCAGGACATGCGCCGCCGGATCCCGCGGCGCAGGCTCCGCGAGTTCCTCGCGGGGTTCCCAGTACACCGTCTCGACGGCCGTGCCGTCCCGGCCCAGCCGCAGCACCCGGCCGGGCAGGACCTCCCGGACACCGGTCAGGAGCGTCTCCTCGCCCGGCAGATAGGCGAACGTGAGGAACGAACGGACCGCGGACAGATTCATCGACGTACCGAGCGCGGGCCATCGGCGCAGCGCCCGGAGCGAGGTGGAGGCCGCCCAGGCACCCTCGGCGCGGGCGTAGAAGACCGTCCTCGCGCCCACCTGGTCGCGGATCACGATCAGATCCGTTCCGTCCAGCACGGCCAGGACGAACATGCCCTCGGCGAGCGCCAGGCCCGTCTCGCCGAGCCGCGCCCAGCAGCGCAGCAGGAGTTCGCCGTCGGAGCACCGGGCGGGTACGGGAGCCCCCTCCGCGTGCAGCGCGGCCAGGAGGTCCGGGCGGTTGTGGAGGGTGACCTCGCCGGCCGCCGTCAGACCGTACGCGGTGAACGGGCCCTCCGCACGGCCGGGTTCGCCCGCTATCAGCCCGAGATCGGCGCCCGGTACGTCCACGGGGTCCCGGCCGTCCGCTGCCGCGCCCATCGCCTCGGTGTGCGTCCGGGCCTGCCCGGTCGTCGGGGCCAGGCTGACACACAGACGTGTCATGGACGGCTCCTTTCCTCGGTGTTCCAGTTCCTGTTCCGTGCCGCTGCCCGCTGCCCGCTGCCCGCTGCCCGCTGCCCGTTGTCCTGCGGCCTCCGCTGTCGCCGCCGGCTCCGGCTCCGGCTCCGGTGCCGTGACGTGGCGGGGCTCAGCCGAAGTCGTCGTCGCTCCAGACGTCCTCGCCGTCGTTCCACCCCGCGTCCCAGTCGTCGGACCCGCCGTCACCGGAATCGCCGCTCCCGCCTCCGCCCGCGTCCCCGCCGGAGTCCCCCGAGGACGAGGACTGGCTCTGTGCCTGCTGCTGGCGGAGTGCTTCCTCCTCCTCCGGGCTCATGCTCAGCGGCGGAAGCTGGGCGGCGGTGATGGCGAGCCCCGCCACGCCCAGGCCCGCGAGCATGGCGCCCGTCCTGCCGCTGAACGACGTCCGGTTGACCATCACCGACTCACCGCGCCCCCATAGGGTGCGGCCGTACCCGATGTCCCGGGCGTAGGTCACCGTCCCGTCGGCGAAGGTGCGCTTGATGACGCGGTCGCCGAGCAGTTCGTCGGTACCGGAGGCGTTCCGGTTGTCGTGCCAGCGCACGAGATGACGGTGGGAGCGCTCGCGGTGGCGCCACTCCTCGCGCCCGTCCTCGTAGCGCCGGTGGACGCTGCCGTCGGCGAGCAGTTCGTCGGAGTAGCCGATCTCCTGAGGCCGGATCATCGTGTGTTCCTCGGGTCTGTGGGGCCGTCGTGGCCGGGGGGTTCGGGGCTCGCCGGAACGGGGCGCCCGCGGGTCACGGGCGGGAGGCGTGGCGGCCGATGAGGCCGTTCATCAGGTGGGCCAGGTCAGGAAGCCCGTGGTACGCAGCCCCCGCAGGTCGCTCCACAGGGAATTCCGGGGCGGTCGCGCTCCCCGCGTGAGGCGCAGCACCGTACGCACCAGGCGGGGCGCCGGCACGGCCGCGACCTGCGCGAAGTGTCCCCGCGCCAGCCACCCGGCCTCCTGGGGCCGCAGCGCCGGTGGCCAGGCTCCGCGCGGGGCGGCCGGCGCCGGGCCGCGCCCGGTGGGCAGCCGCAGGGCGGCCGCGTGCCGGGGTACGAGTCCGATGGAGGAGATCCGGACGCCGGGGACGGGACCGAGCGCGGCCCTGATCCGTGCCGGAAGGCCGATGCCCTGCGGGCTCGCGTCGTGCAGCACATGGACCGTCGCGCCCTCGGCCCGCTCCAGAGCCGTGCGCAGGCGCGGGGCGAGCGGCAGGGCGTCGGCCGCCGCGAGCACCAGGCACGCCGCCTCCAGATGCACATGGTTGGCCAGCAGCATCCGGGCGATCGAGAGGTCCTGGCAGACCAGAACGCGGGGCAACCCGTAGGCGTAGAGATCGGGTTCACCGGAACCCGGCGCGGCCGGGGGCCGGGGGAGTGCCGTCGGCGCTGCCGGGACCGGCGGGAGCAGGCCGGCGACGGTCTGTCTGCCGCGCGCCTCCAGGGCGCGGGTGAACGTCGGCAGCCGCAGGGGAGGGGACGTCGTACGCGGGACCCGGGTGAGCAGGGCCGAGGCCGGGCTCAGGACACGGCATGTCTCGTAGTAGAGCTGCCGTTCCGTGAACCTGATGCCGCCGGGGCCCGCGGCGCGGGCGGCGGCCTTGGTGATGGCGAGATCGAGGAGACGGAGTCCGGGCCGGTGGCCCGTGCGGGGGGCCGGGGCCGCGCAGGCCGCGTCTGCGGGGTCCTGGGGGTGTCGCGGGGTCATGCGGAGCTGGGCCTTTCCTTCTTGGTGGTGCCGCTGCCGGGCCGGCCGGTGCCCCGCTCCCGAGCGGGCCGCGGCACCGGGGGCCAGCTGAGGAAACCGCTGGTGTCCGCGCTCCGGCTGCTGGGGGGCGTGGTGGCCAGGGCCCGTTCCACCGCGCGTACGACGACCGATTCGAGAAGGCGCGGCGGCACGGCGGCGACCGGGCTCCAGAATCCTTCGATGAGCCATGCGGCGTCCGCCCCGGACAGACCCGCGACCGTGCGGAGCTGTTCCTCGTCGGCGGACCGGCAGGGCCGGGCGAGCCGTACGACACCCGCCCTGCCCCGTGCCGCCGGGACGGGAAGCCCCGCGTCCACCACGACGCGGCCGGGCTGCGCGGCACGCAGCAGCGGTACCAGCAGGACTCCGGACGGATCGGCGTCGTGCAGGACCACCAGCGGCAGCGCGGTCCGGTACCCGGCGAGCTGGGCGAGGGCATCGGTCACCACGGCGGCGTGCCCCGTGGTTCCCTCCGGGACGGTGGGGCGCAGGAGAACGGCTCCCAGCCGGCCCGGTAGGCCGTTCGCCGTGAGGAAGAGCGCCACCACCGGGTCGGTGCACAGGATCAGGGACGTGGGCCGGGCCACCGGCGCCGCCGTACGGGCACCACCCGTGCCACCCGGCCGGGGCAGCGGGTGCGCGTCGTCGAAGACGCCCTTCGGCAGGCTGCCGTACGCCGCTGACCAGGCGCCCGTCATCAGCACGCGGAACGTCTCCTCGGACGGGATCACCTGGGAGCGCGGCAGCTGACCGGGGCGATGGCGCAGGAGCGACGCGGCGACGAGGACCAGGAAGGCCGCGACCCCGGCGAAGAACGCGAGGTCACCGCCCGCCAGAACCGCGCACACCAGGAGCGCGGCGGCCACCGGCAGCGCCACCAGCCAGCGGAGCCCCGCCGGCACGCCCTCCGGCTCCCGCGCGCCCCAGGCGTAGTTGTGGGTACGCGACAGATACCAGAGCTGGGTGAGGGTGACCTTCAGGCGGCCGTGATCGGTGGCGCGCTCGGCGATGTTCCGTATCCGGACGTCGTTCATGCCCCGACCGTGTACCGCGGGGTCGAGCGCGAAGCGCTTCCGGCAACGCGGGCACACACGGCCCGCGCGCTCCTTGCGCGTGATCGAGGCGGCGCACCGCGGGCAGATCACGGCCCACCCGGCCCTTCCGGGCCCGGCCAGGTCATGAAGCCCACGGACGCGGCGCGACGCTGTTCCGGACCGGCGTCGCGGGTGAGCTGTTCGAAGACCCGTGCGACGGCGGCCAGCAGCCGGGCCGGGGGCATCCCGATGAGCGGGAACCGCCAGCCCTTGCCCAGCCACTCCAGATCCTGCGCACTGTGTCCGCCGAGCTCGGCGAGCCGCGCCATCGTCGCCGGGTCGGGCCTGCCGCCCCGTTCGCGGTAGGGCACCGCCCGGTCGAGACCGCGGACGGAACGCAGCGGCAGCCCGGCGTCGATCACCGTGCGCCGGTCCAGACTCTCGCGGACACGCCGGGCGAGGAGCTCCCCGTGCGCGTCGGCGTCATGGAGCACGATCACCGGGCCCCGGGTGGGCAGGGCGTGGACCGTGCGGAGGTCCTCGGCGAGCGCGACCCCGTACCGGCCGGGCAGCCCGTCGGCGGCGAGGAACGCCAGGACCGAGCGGTCGGGGCACAGGAGTACGGCCCGGGGCGGGGTGCCGGGGAGCGGCCGCGTTCCGGCCGGGGAGGGAAGGGGCCGGGTGTCGTCGAGCACCCCCGGCGGCAGAGCGCCGTACACACACTGCCAGCGTACGAGCGCCTCCGAGCGGAACGCCGCACGGCTCATGACGGGGATTCCCCGGCCCGCACCGGAGGCCCGCGCGTAGGCGATGCCCGTGGAGACGAGCAGCAGGACGCCGCAGAGGACCGAGAAGAACACGGCTTCGACGGCGAGGGCGAGGACACCGGACACCAGGCCGACGAAGAGCGAAGTGCCCGCGCACCCCCGCGCGTACGTGCCCTCCTTGAGGCGTTTGCGCGAGAGCGCGTACCACAACTGGTCCGGCGTCACCGCGATGCTGCCGTCCCGCGTCAGCTTGGCGAGGACCCTGCGCACCCGCAGATCGCTCAGGTGCAGGGAGTTGGTCTTGGGGTCGAGCGCGTACGCGCGCTTGCAGTGGGAGCAGGTGTTCCTGGGGCGCTCCTTGCGGAGCAGGTTCTTCGCGCAGTGCGGACAGATCACCGGCGGACCTCCAGAGCGGTCGCCATCCTGCGCAGTCGTGCGGCCAGACGTTCACGGACGGTGGTGGCGGCGATGCCGCGGTCCTGCTGGAACCGCTCGATGTCGCGCAGGGCGGCGGCGAGTGCGCGGTGGTCGGTGGTGGTGGCGGTGGCCGTCCGGCCGGACGCAGGGGTGCCGCCCTCGGCGCGGCGCTCGGCCTCCCCGGCGGTGATCGCGTAGTCCTCGTGGTCGATCCCGTAGCCGGTGTTGGCCGCGAGGATGGTCAGCGGATCGGTGCCCCTGTTCGCGAAGGAGTGCGGCATCATCTCCGGGATCCGTATCAGCGTCCCGGGAGTCAGCGGGACCTCGGTGACCAGGCCGCGGTCCCGGTCGTGGAGGCCGCAGGACGCGTGGCCGAGGCTGAGGACGAAGTGCTCGCCGCCATGGGCGTGCGGGGTGAAGGCGCTGCGCGGCCCCACGACGCCGAGCTTGACGGTGGCGTTCGAGGGGCGCTCCGGCGAGGTCGCCGCGTCGCCCACCAGATAGCGGGCGAACTGCCCGTCGTCGATGAAGCGGAGGAACTCCCGCCCGGGTCCGAGCTCACGCGCGCCGTCGCGGTCCGCCAGCTCGATGCTTCCGTCCGGCCGCAGGTGGTACAGCTCCACGCCGCCGGGGAGGGTGTGCCACGCTCCGCGCGGCATGACGTCGGATATGCCGTCCTTCGGCCGTCCGGACATCGCGGCTCCCCCTCGTGGTCCCGATTCTCGCTGCGCAAGCGCATCGTATGGCGCCGGTTCACCACGGGGAGAGCCTTTGCGGTGACTGCCCGGTGAAGCGCGGGGAAACGGTGGGGAGGGCGGGGAGCGGGAGGCGCGGCAGGTCACCGGGCCGGCCGGCGCGGGATGACCGGCGCGCCCGCGAGCTGTCCCGCCCTTAGCCTGGACCGGAGTGCTGTTTCTCCGACCGTGCCGCACGGCCGAAAGGTGAGATCGTGAGCGCCTCCCAGGACGAAGAGGGCGGGACGGAGTCCCGCGTGGGGCACGAACCCCAGGGGGATCCGGTATCCCGGCCCTATCACCACCCGGCCGCCGGATGGGGCGCGGCCAGGAGCGTGACCCGGTTCATGCTGCGCGAGGGCGTCCTCGCCGACGGACCGCGGGCGATCATGCGGCATCGACCACCGCCCCTCCGGCGAGTTCCTGGACCGGCTCGCCGCGGCCTGCGCCGTCCGGCCGCCGCGTGAGCCCGGCCTGGACACCGTCTCCACGATCCGGGCGATGCACGAGGGAGAGGTGAAGGTCTTCGTCGGCATGGGCGGCAACTTCGCCCTCGCCGCCCCCGACACCGCGTACACCCACGAGGCGCTGCGCACCTGCGAACTCACGGTCCAGGTGAGCACCAAACTGAACCGCAGCCATCTCGTCCACGGCCGTCGCGCCCTCATCCTGCCGTGCCTGGGCCGCACGGAGAAGGACCATCAGCTCAAGGGTGTCCAGAGCACTTCCGTCGAGGACTCGATGAGCATGGTGCACCTGTCCGCCGGCATGAGGCGCCCCGCCTCACCGCACCTGCTGTCCGAGCCGGCGATCATCGCCGGCATGGCCCGTGCCGCCCTGCCCGGCAGTGCCACGCCCTGGGAGTGGTACATCGAGGACTACGACCGTATCCGCGACACGATGGCCCAGGTCCTCGACGGTTTCGAGGACTTCAACCGCCGCGTACGGCTGCCGCTCGGCTTCCGTATCAAGCAGCCCGCCCGCGAACTGGTCTTCCGCACCCACTCCGGCCGCGCCGAGTTCTCAACCGCCGTCCTGCCCGACGTGGTCCCGGCGCCGGGGACGCTGGCCCTGGGCACGATGCGCTCCCACGACCAGTGGAACACCACCATCTACTCCGCCGACGACCGCTACCGGGGCATCAAGAACCTGCGCACCCTGGTCTTCATGAACCGGGACGACATGCGCGAACGCGGGATCTCGACGTTCCAGCCCGTCGACATCACCAGTACCGCCAAGGACGGGAGCCGCCGCTCCCTCGCGGGCCATCTGGCCGTGCCCTACGACATCCCCCGCGGCTGCGCGGCCGGATACATGCCCGAGATGAACGTCCTGGTGGGGCTGTGCGACTACAGCACCCAGAGCGACCAGCCGCTCATGAAGCACGTCAAGGTCACCATCGCGCCCGCGGCGTGAGCGGGGAGCCGTCCAGGGGACCGGATCTCCACCCACCCCTCAGAATGGGGGACATGAGATCCACGAAGCCTGCCCAGCACCCGGGGTCATGACGTCCGCGGTCGTCGTCGGCGGCGGGCCCAACGGGCTCACCGCCGCGGCCCTTCTCGCACGCGCGGGCCTGCGCGTCACGCTCCTGGAAGCCGCCGACGAGACCGGCGGCGGCACCCGCAGCCACGAGGCGGTCCTGCCCGGACTGCTGCACGACCACTGCTCGGCCACCCACCCCATGGCCGTCACCTCACCGGCGCTGCGTTCGCTCGGTCTGGAGCGCCACGGACTGCGCTGGCGGCTGCCCGAGATCGACTGCGTACACCCTCTCGACGACGGCACGGCCGGAGTGCTGCGGCGCTCCGTCGCGGAGACGGCGGACGGACTCGGAGCCGACGGACGGCGCTACCGGGCGCTGATCGGACCGTCGGTACAGCACTGGGACGCGCTCGCCCAGGACGTGATGGGCCCCCTGTCGCGCATCCCGTCGCACCCGCTGCTGCTCGCGCGCTTCGGCCTGCCGACCACGCTGCCCGCCGCGGTCCTGGCACGCCTGTTCCGCACTCCGAGGGCACGGGCCCTGTGGGCAGGGGTGGCGGCGCACGCCTTCCGCCCGCTGTCCGCCCCGTTCGGCTCGGCCATCGGACTCGGCATCCTCACCGCCGGCCATGCCTCCGGCTGGGCCGTCGCCGAAGGCGGCTCGCAGGCCATCGCCCGCGCCATGGAGCGGGCACTGCGGGAATACGGCGGCACGGTCCACACCGGCGTGCGCATCACCGACGCCCGGCAGATCCCACCCGCCGACGTGACCCTCCTCGACCTCGACCCCGGGCAGGTAGCCGCCGTCTACGCGGACCGGCTGCCGGTGCGGGTACGGGACGCCTACCGGCGCTTCCGGCGGGGCCCCGGCGTGTACAAGGTCGATCTGGCCGTCGAGGGAGGCGTGCCCTGGACCCACGAGGACGCGCGACGGGCCGGCACCGTGCACCTCGGCGGCCCGCTCGCCGAGGTCGCGCACACGGAGAAGGAGGTGGCGGCCGGACGGATGCCCACGCGCCCCTTCGTCCTGGTCGGCCAGCAGTACCTCGCCGACCCCTCGCGGTCCGCCGGGAACGTCCACCCCGTCTGGACGTACGCCCATGTCCCGCACGGCTACGACGCGGACGCGACCGAGGCGGTACTGCGGCAGCTCGAACGCTTCGCCCCCGGCGTCCGCGAACGCGTCCTGGGCCTCCAGGTCACCCGGCCGGCCGGCTTCGCCGCGGCCAACCCCAACTTCGCCGGCGGCGACATCCTCACCGGAGCAAGGACGGTGCCCCAACTCCTCCTGGGCGCCCGCCCGGCACTCGACCCGTACGCCACCGGCCTGGACGGGGTCTACCTCTGCTCGGCCGCCACCCCGCCCGGTCCGGGAGCCCACGGCATGTGCGGCGCGGGCGCGGCGGCGTCGGCGCTGCGCCACCTCGGTATCCGTCCGGGTGAGTGACCGCGCCGCTCAGGTACGCCACCACGGTTCCGGCCCGTACAGGCCGCGGGCGGCCGGCCGCGGGGCGGCCGTCCCGGACCCCGGGCGAGCGCAGTGCCCCGCCGACAGGTGTGCGGCGTACGGGCGGGCGCAGCGTCGGGGCCGGGCCTCCCGGGGCCGGACCGTCCGAGGCCGGACCATTCGAGGCCGGCCTGGTCGCGGAGACCGCTCGGAGCTGCCGGCCGGCCCCGGGCCTCCCGGGCGGATCACGGCGAATCCGGCTCCTCCGGGGTCCGCTCCGTGGCCTGCCGGGCCAGCTCGGCCCGGAGTTCGTCGGGGTCGAACGCCAGCAGCTCGTCCAGTGCCCGGTTCCACCCCTCGGCCGCCCGGTCCACCGCCGAGCGGAAGCTCCGTCGCAAGGGGCGCCCGGCCACCATCAGGGCGAGAGCGGCGACCGGCCGCAACAGCCACCGCCCGCGCACGGTGGCCGCGACATCCACCTGCCACCGGCCGCCGTCCGCCCGACGGGGCCGCAGATGCAGCCGGGCCTCTCCCAGCCGGTGCTTCAGACGCGCGGTCGCCGGTGCCCGTGCCACAGGCGGGGCCCCGGGTTCGAGACCGGCCGCGGCCCACCACGCGTCCGGATCGAACCGTGCCCTGCCCGTACCCCGGTGCAGCGCCCCCGAGCCCTCGGGGCCCCGTACCCGTGCGGTGGCCTCCACGAGCCGCAGGTGGTCGGGGCTGCTCAGCCGCAGGGTCACCCGTGCCGTCAGTTCCTCCGAGACCAGCACCTGTTCCACCGCGATCGACCGGCGGGGCCGCCATTCGCGCACGATCACGGCCATCCGGTCCGAGGTTCCGGCATCCGTGTACTCGTACCGCGCGCCGGGACGCAGATGGCGCCCCTTGACCAGCCGGACATCCGGCACCGGCTGTCCGTCCGCCAGGCGGATCTCGCCGCCGCGCGCCCGAGTGGATTCCGCGAAGTCGACCAACAGCTCGACGACTTCGCGGAACCGGCCGGATTCCACGGCCGTGACGGTCACCGAGTGGCGGAGAACGGTCATGGCGTCCGGCCTCCGGAGGCCGGACGGCCCCGTAGTGCCGAAGGAAGCCTCCCGCGCGAACCGCTCACTGTTCCCCGCCCCCCGGCCGGTGCCGCTCACTCCATCGAATTCCGGACCAATGTACCGTCGGGCGCCCTCGGCGGGGCATGCGACCCGTCTCCCGCTCCGCGTGCACGGCGCCCCGGGAGAACCGGCGATGCCCCTGTCTGCGTCGAATGCGCTCATCCAGGTGGATTCGCCCCTTCGGGGGGCCGCGGGGTCCGGTGCCGGCGGGATGATGCCGCAACAGAATGCCCGACCGTTGGGAGATCCCTGGCATGGCTGTGCACGAACCCGAATCCGGCGACCTCGAAGACGCACCCCTCGACCTGGCCGGTCAGGAACTGGTGCGGGATCCGTTCACCACCTACGCGCGCATCGGCGAACGCGGGCCGATGGTGCGCGGGTGCGTGCGCGGTGTCGACCCGATGTGGGTGGCCACCCGTTACGACGACATCCGTACGCTCATGAGCGACCCCCGCTTCACGATCGACGCCGCGGCCGTCCCCGGCGCACCGGTGGCGCACCGCACCGAACAGACCTGGCAGGCCCGCGGTATGCACGCGGACAACGAGAGATATCTGCGCGCCGGGATCTTCGACGCGGACGGCGCCGACCACCGCCGTCTGCGCGGCCTGGTCACCGCCGCCTTCTCCCCCCGGCGCGTGGCCTCCCTGCGCCCCAGGATCGACACCATCGCCGCCCAGCTGCTGGACCGCCTGCCGGAGCGGGCCGAGGACGGTGTCGTCGACCTCGTCGAGCACTTCGCCCGGCCGCTGCCCATCACCGTCATCTGCGAACTCATCGCCGTCCCCGAGGCCGACCGGGACCGCTGGCGTGCCCGCAGCACCACCCTGACCGCCGGCATCTGCGGCGAGGAACTGGGCGACGCGCTCGCCGGCATGGTCGACGACGCCCACACGCTCATCGCGAGCCACGCCGCGCACCCCGGGGACGACCTCATCTCCGACCTGCTCAGCCCCCACCAAAACGACCGGCTGAGCATCGACGAACTGGTCTCGCTCATCGTCAACCTCGTCGTCGCCGGGCACATCACCACCGTCAACCTCATCAGCAACGGCGTCGAAGCGCTTCTCAGCCATCCCGCCCAACTCGCCCTGCTGCGACGGGACCTCCCCCTCATGCCGCACGCCGTCGACGAGCTCATGCGCTACTGCGGTCCCGTCGTGCGCGCACTGCCCCGCTACGCCACCTGCGACACCACCCTCGGCAGCACCCCGGTGCGCGCCGGTGACGCGGTCCTGCCGATCGTGTCCGCGGCCAACCGGGACCCCGCCGCGTTCACCGACCCGTACCGCCTCGACATCACCCGCAACCGCCGCGGCCGCGAACCCCACCTCGGATTCGGCCACGGTGCCCATCGCTGCCTCGGAGCGCACCTCGCGCAGGAAGAGGCCGCCGGTGCCCTGAGCGCGCTGTTCAGCCGCTTCCCCGGGCTGCGGCTCGCCGCCGACCCGGAGGACCTGGAACGTGGCACCAACCCCGTCAACTGGCATCTGAAGGCCCTCCCCGTGTACCTGTGATCCCTGGTCGGGGCATGAGGGCCGCCCCGCAGCGAAAGGCGCCTGCCGGGTGGAAGACCTGGTCAGGCGCCTCTTCCCGCGGGTGCGGAGGCTTTCGGCCTCCATATGGCAGAGGTGTGTCCCGTGAGGGCGGGCCTTGCTCGCGGCACCGGGGCGCCACTCACTCCCGCAGCACCGGCTCGGTCGTGTCCTTGCCCAGGAGTTCGTGGAGCAGTTGCGTGGCGGGCAGCGCCGAGTGGAAGTACACGTACTCCCGCCGGTGCTCGACCACGGCGACCATCGTGCGCAGGGTGTCCACCGCGTCCTCCCGCTGCCCGGCACGGTGCTGGGCCTGGGCCAGCAGCCCCAGATGGAGGGGCAGACGTATATGGGTCCGGGACAGCCGCAGTTCGGCCAGCGAGTTCTTCATCCCGGCAATCCCCTCCGGCCGGCCGCCGTGCGCGAGGGCCCAGCCCAGCGGCAGATGAAGCATCGCCTTCCAGTAGTACAGCCCGTGCTCGACGGCCAGCCGGACCCCTTCGGTGCCCGAGGAACGCGCCGTCTCCACATCGCCCTCCCAGGCGGCCACGACCGCGTTGACATAGAGGGCCTGGGTACGGTCCCAGGGCCTGCTGTCGTGCTGGGTCAGCCTCAGCAGGCGCCGGCGCTGTTCGGCCGCCGCCGCACGGTCCCGCAGCAGCCAGCGGGCGAAGACGTCGTAGGAGCGGAAGTAGACACGGGGGTCGGAGCGGTACACGCCGTCCGGCAGCCTGCCCTCACGAGCGAGCCGGTCGGCCAGTCCGACACCCTGCTCCAGCTCCTTCAGCGCGTCCGGCAGCAGGCCCCGGACGAAGAGCGCCGCACTCTCGCCGAACGACGCGCCCAGCTGCGCCGTCGGGCCGCCGGTGCGCTCGGCGATGTTCCTGAGCAGGGCCGACAGCTGCCGTGACTCGTCGTAGCACCCGCGGACGAGGAGCGATGCCCCCAGCATCGACAGGACCGCCGGGTCGTCCGACGTCTGGGGGGTCGGGAGAAGGGCGTGCCCCCGGGCGATCTCGGCCTCGGCCTCGGCATCGCCGAACCCGCGGATCTGGCCCAGCAGGCGGCCCAGTTCCAGGTGGAGGCGCTGCTCCAGGTCGCGGGCTTCCGTGTCCCCGCGCAGCGAGCCGGCCATCCCGACCGCACGCCGCAGCCACAACTCGCGTTCCCCGGAGGCGAGGCGCAACTCCGCGTTCCCGGCGGCGCGCAGCAGCCAGGGGAGCACCTGCTTCGCCGGCATGGCGTCCTTGCCGTGCCATGCGTGATGGGCGACGCGGCCGATCTCCTCCGGAGTGCTCCGCGCGTGTACGTGCGAGGACAGCGCGTCGGCGTACCGGGCGTGCGTCTGGTGGCGCTCCTCGTCCGTCAGCTCGGCGGTGAGCACCTCCTGCGCCTGAGGAGGAGCGAGGCGGAGCCGTCCGGTGTGCTGCCGGTCGGCGGTGAGCAGGCCGTAACGGATCGCCGACTCCACGACCGCGACGGCCGATTTGCCGCCGGTGGCGCGGCAGAGCGGTTCGAGTTCGCCATCGGGTGCGACGACCGCGCACAGCCGCAGCAACCGCAGGACCGGCTCCGGCAGCATGGCGAACTCCTGGCGCAGGACCTTGCGCGCGCACGTCACTATGAGGCCGAGCAGTTCGTTGGTGCCGCGCGGATCACGCAGGTCCCGGGCGTCGCTGAGCAGGGAGAGCATCTGGAGGACGAAGTAGGGGCTGCCCGTGCTCTGACGGTGCAGCGCGTCGATGACCCGCTCGTCGACACCCGGCCCGGCGTGCGCGTCGACGAGCGTGGCGACTTCCTGCCGGGCCAGTCCGGCCAGCCGCAGTATGTCCGTGTTGGGACCCTTGAGCACCTCGGTCATCACGCGGAACCGCGAGGCGTCGGGCCAGGCCTCCAGGTCCCAGCCGGTCAGCACGATGCTGAGGGAATGCCCCTGGCGCCGGGTGCTCAGCAGACGGAGCAGGTCCAGCGATGCGGCATCCGCCCAGTGCACGTCCTCCAGGAGCAGGACCAGCGGCCTCTGTGCGGCCAGCGTGAACAGGACTTCGCAGAGCGCGTCATGGGTCCGGAAGGAGTCGTGGGAGCTGTCCGGATCACGGCCGCCCCCGCCCGGCGGCGCGCCCTGCCCGCCGGGCAGGAGAGGGGCCAGTAAGGAGCCGAAGGGCGCGGCGGCGGTCCGGAATTCATCGGGCCGGGCCGCCGCCAGCCGGCGCAGCACCTGGGTCCACAGCCAGTACGGCGGGACTCCCTCACCGCGGAAACAGCTGCTTCTGATCGTTTCGATGTTCTCGTCCAGGTGCTGAAGCCGCTGGACCAGCTCCATCACCAGATGTGTCTTGCCGAGCCCGGAGGATCCGAACACACAGGCCAGATGTCCACGGCCGGTCGCCGAGCCGGACGTCGCGGCGACCAGACGCCTCAACTCCCTTTCGCGGCCGGTCAGCTGCGGGGGCAGTGCCGGTTCGCCGAAGGTGAGGCCGGGCACCAGGGACAGCGTCTGTGCCGTACGGCCGGAATCCTTCGGCGTCTGCAGGGTGTGCGCGGAGGGTTCCCCCACCGGTGGAGACACCCCGGTCACCGGTGGGGCCCCGGCCGGGATCGCCGTCCGTTCGGGCAACGGGAATTCGGTGACCCTGTTCTGCGGGTGCTCGCCCGCCGGGGGCAGAGTCCGGTGGCTGCCCAGCTCCTGCCTGAGCAGAGCGGTGTGGAGCTGCTGGAGTTCGGCGGTCGTGTCCACGCCGTACTCCTCGACCAGATAGTTCCGCGTCCACTCGTACACCTCCAGCGCCTCCGCCTGGCGGCCCGACCGGAACAGCGCGGTCATCAGATGGCCCACCAGGCGCTCCCGCGTCGGATGCTGACGCACCTCGCGTTCCAGCTCGGTGACCACCTCGGCGGTCCTCCCCAGGACGAGTCCGGCCTCGGCGGAGGCCTCCAGGGCGGTGAGCCGGACCTGTTCCAGGCGGGTGCTCTCGTCGGCGAGCGGCTGGTGGACGGTGAACTCCGCGTACGGGGAGCCGCGCCACAGCGCGAGCGCCCGGGTGAGCCGGTCCCGGGCGGCGGCGTGATCCTGGCGGGTGAGGAATCGGCGCCCGGCGGAGAGGAGTTGCTCGAACTGGTGGACATCCACCTGTTCCGGAGTCAGTTCAAGGACATATCCGGGTGCCCGGTGGCGCAGTACCGCCGACCTGCCGGGGCCCGCCGCGGGGGCCAGCGCCCGGCGCAGGTGGGATATATGGCTCTGCAGGGTGGCGACGGCCCGCTGCGGCGGGTCGTCCCGCCAGAGCTCCTCGATGAGGACCGTGGTGGGCACGACCCGGCCCAGCCTGATCAGCAGAAGGGCCAGAAGCGCCCGGCGCCGGGGCGGGCCGAGCGGGAGGTCGTGCCCCCCGCACTGGGCCGACATGGGCCCGAGGACCTGAAGCACCGGTCCGGAGGGGGCGGGTGGAGGAGGCGGCGGCAGTGCGGTCTGAGCCTGGCGTACAGACATATTCGGCCCCATTCGTTCTCACGCTTGAGACTTCTCCGGCCAATTGATCTTAGAGCAGGACATGTGCTTCCGCGTGAATCGTGGCTGATGAATGGCTAATAAACGATCACAGAATTGGCAATGCGATTCTCGTGTATGCCGATGCGGCGGGCAAGCGAACGGCAATCGGACGGCAAGGATCCGGACAAGGGTTCGCGCCGGGTCATCAGCATTCCAGCCAGTACGCCGCAAGGGCGGTGCCGCAGCATGTTCCGAACCGACATCGCCGAGTGGGTGTTGGCCGACCACCGGTGCAGACCCTGGAGGCATCAACGTGTTTGCGATTCTCTTCCCTGGGCAAGGGGCGCAGTTTCGGGGCATGGGTACAGATGTTTTCGGCCGCTATCCAGGCATCGCGAGATACGCCTGCGAGGTCCTGGGCTATGACCTCGTCGCACGGTGCCGCGACAATCGGGACGACGTGCTCGCGCGAACGGAGTGCACGCAGCCGGCCCTCTTCACCGTCAATGCGCTGCATACATTCGAGCGTGAGCGCCGTGAGGAGAGGCCTGCCGACTGCTATCTCGGACACAGCCTGGGGGAGTACAACGCGCTCCTGGCCGCCGGGGTCTTCGACTTCGAGACAGGTCTGCGGCTCGTCAGGAAGCGCGGCGAGCTCATGGCCGCGGCCTCGGGCGGCGGGATGAGCGCGGTCATGGACACCCCGGGTCCGCAACTGCTCGACATGCTGCGTGCGGACGGTGTCGAGGACGTGGACCTGGCGGCCTACAACACCGATGCCCAGGTCGTGATCGCCGGCAGTGACGGGGCGCTGCGCGCCGCCCACGCCTCGCTCAAGGCGCGGGGGATCCGCTTCGCCCCGCTGCGGGTCGGCGCGGCCTTCCACTCCCGCCATATGGAACCCGTTCGCACCGAGTTCGAGAAATTTCTCGGAGAATTCACGTTCGCGGAGCCCAGGGCGACCGTGATCTCCAATGTGAGCGGACGGCCCTACGAGAAGGGCACGATCGCCCAGATGCTGGGCAGACAGCTGGTCGAACCGGTGCGATGGTCCGACAGTGTCCGTCACCTCCTTTCTCTCGACCCCGGGCTGGAGTACGAGGAGATCGGCGGGAACTCACTTCTCCGGATGGTGAAGAGTCTCGCGAAGACCGGTGCCCGGAACAATCTCAGGAAAAGCAGGGTGTGAGACATGGACCGAACGAGGCGTATCCAGGCTCTTATCGAGGATCAGTTTCTCGTGGAATTCGATGATGAACTGACGGCCGAGAGTGATCTTTTCAAGGCGGGGGTGATGGACTCCTTCGGATACATTCAGCTCCTCAGTTCCCTCGAAAAGGACTTCTCGCTCCAGCTGACGGACGAGGAGTTCATCGCGAACATTTTCTCTTCGCTGGCGGCCATCGACGCCTTCATCGCGAAAAAACTCGCCGAGCGCGACGACCACTGAGCAAGGAGACCCCGCATGTGCGGAATCGCAGGCTTCGTCTCGCCCACGCTCGACGCCGGAGCCATACCCGAGGTCATGGCCTCGATGCTGTCGCTCATTCACCACCGCGGACCTGACGACGCGGGCTACTACCTGGATGACGGCGTCGCCATGGGCACCACCCGGCTGTCGATCGTCGACCTCCCCATGGGCGCACAGCCGATGGCGGACCCGGCGGAACGCCACTGGATCTGCTTCAACGGCGAGCTGTACAACCATGTCGAACTGCGCGAAGAGCTGCGCGGGCTCGGCCGCCAATTCCGTACACGTTCGGACACCGAGGTCTTCGTGCAGGCGTGGGCCCAATGGGGGCTCGCCTGTCTGCCGCGTCTCAACGGGGCGTTCGCGGTCGCTATCCGGGACGTGCTGACGGGCGATCTTCTCCTGGCACGCGACAGGTTCGGCAAGCGTCCGCTCTTCTACGTCGACGGCGCGGCCGGCGACGGCCCCGGCGGCGGTGCGCCGGACGGCCGGGGCGGGGAATTCCTCTTCGCCTCCGAGATGAAAGCGTTCCAGGCCTTCCCCGGGTTCCGTTTCGAACTCGATCCCCATGAACTCGCCTCGACCTTCGCCGTATGGACGCCGCTGCCGGACCGGACTCCCTTCCGGCACATCCGTCAAGTCCCCATGGGCGGATACCTGACCGTTCGGGACGGGCGGGCGACGCCGGGCGACTACGCCGCGCTGGAACTCGATGTGCCTCCGTTCATCGGTTCCGAACGCGAAGCGGCCGCATTTGTCCGTGAAGCACTCCGGGAGAGTGTCGAGGTGCGGCTGCGGAGCGATGTCGAGGTCGGCGTCTACCTGAGCGGCGGCCTCGACTCCTCCATTGTGACCAAGCTGACCACGGACCTCTCCTCGCACGACGTCCGCACCTTTTCGGTGGAGTTCGAGGACGCGGCCTTCGACGAGTCGAGCAGCCAGCAGGTCGTCGCCTCGCATCTCGGGACGCTCCACTCGTCCATCGCCGTCTCGCACGCCGATATCGCGGCGAACTTCCCCGCAGCGGTGTATCACGCCGAAGTGCCCGCATTCCGCGCGGCGTTCGTCCCCATGTATCTTCTGTCCCGCCACGCGCGGGATGCCGGAATCAAAGTGATCCTCAGCGGCGAAGGCGCCGACGAGGCCTTCCTCGGCTACTCACTCTTCCGCGAGACGCTGCTGCGTGCTTCCTGGAACGACCTGTCGGACGACGAGCGGATGGCCAGGCTCGGCAGTCTCCACCCGGAGCTGAGCCACTTCGGTCCCGCGAACCGGGCGCGGCTGAAGGGCCTCTTCGAGCAGTTCGCCGTCGAGCGGCTGCCGGGACTCTTCTCGCACGAACTCCGCTACCAGAACGGCCGGTTCGCCGCACGGCTGGTCGGGCGGCGTGACGAACCGTTCGCGGACCTGCTGGCACTCACGGAGGCGACCGCCGGCTACGCCGCACTGAGCCCGGTCCGCAAGGCGCAGTGGCTCGAATACAAGACGCTCCTTCCCGGCTACCTCCTCTCGACTCAGGGCGAGCGCATGAGCCTCGCTCACGGCGTGGAGAACCGCTGTCCATTTCTCGATCCCGCGGTCGTCCGCGCGGCGGCGTCGGTCAACCTGCGGTTCGACGACGGTTTCGAGGAGAAGGCGATCCTGAAGAAGGCGTTCTGGGGCGAGCTGCCGGAATCGAGTCTCACCCGGCGGAAGCAGCCCTACCGTGCGCCCGGCGCGACCGTGTTCAAGGAGCAGCGGCCCGACTATCTGGACCTGCTGCTCTCGGACACGGAACTGCGGAAGATCGACGGTATCGACCCGGTGTTCGCGCGGAAACTCGTCACCAAGATCATGGCCACGCCGGAGGGGGAGATCAGCACGAAGGAGGACCAGGCCTTCGTCTATCTGCTCTCGACCGCGGTCCTCAACCAGCAGTACGTCCTCGGCCGGGGGACGCACCGGTACACCGCCCCGCCGGCCGGCTTCACCGTGCGGACGATCGTGGATCACCGTACATCCCGGCGGCCCGGGCCGGCCGGACACGAACTCACCGAGGCCATGCCCCGGACGGGAGGACGCCGATGAGTACGGCCGGACCGGCGCCCGCGCCGGACGATGTCGCGATCGTCGGGCTCGCCCTGCGATTCCCCGGTGCCGACACACTGGAAGAACTCAGCCGCCATCTTCTCGCGGGCCGCTCGCTCATCTCGGAGGTCCCCTCCGACCGCTGGTCCAAGGAGCGGTACTTCGGCGATCCGAAGCGCGGGGCCCAGAAGACGAACAGCATCTGGGGCGGCTTCATCGAGCACGCGGACTGCTTCGACGCCGACTTCTTCAATATTTCGCCGCGCGAGGCCGAGAGCATGGACCCGCAGCAGCGCATGGCACTCGAACTCGCCTGGCGGGCCCTGGAGGACGCCGGTTACGCGGCGAGCGGGCTCGCCGGTACGGAAACGGGCGTCTTCATGGGCGTATGCCATGCGGACTACGCGGAGATGATGGAACGCGAAGGGGCCAGGACGGACGTCTACTTCCCCACCGGCACCGCCTACTCGATCATCGCCAACCGTGTCTCGTACCACTTCGATTTCCAGGGTCCGAGCATCACCAATGACACGGCGTGCTCCAGCTCCCTCGTTTCCGTGTACGAAGCGGTCCGCGCACTGCGCAACGGCGAGTGCGGCCTCGCCCTCGCGGGCGGAGTCAACCTGATCTGGTCGCCGAAGCATTTCGTCGCCTTCAGCCAGGCGAGCATGCTCTCGCGCACCGGCCGGGCGAGCGCCTTCGACGAGAGCGCCGACGGCTATGTGCGCGGTGAGGGCGGAGCCGTCCTTCTGCTGAAACCCCTCGACCGGGCGGTCGAGGACGGTGACCTCGTCCACGCGGTCATCAAGGGAGTCGCCACCAACCACGGCGGCCGCACGAACTCCCTCACGGTCACCAACCCGGCGGCACAGGCGAATCTGATCGAGAAGCTCTACACCCGCGCCGGAATCCGCCCGGAGACCGTGTCCTACATCGAGGCGCACGGTCCGGGAACGCCGGTCGGCGACCCCATCGAGATCATGGCCCTGAAGCGGGCCTTCCGTAACCTGCACACGGCACAGGGCACCGTCGCCGAACCGTCGAGCTGCGGGATCGGCTCGGTGAAGACCAACATCGGCCATCTGGAAGGGGCCGCGGGCGTAGCCGGAATCGCCAAGGTGATCGGCTCCCTGGCCCACCGGACGCTGCCCGCGACCGTCAACTTCCGCAATCAGAACAGGCTCATCAAGTTCGAGGACAGCCCCTTCCACGTGGTCCGCGACAGCCTGCCCTGGGACGCGCCGCCCGCGGGACCGGACGGAATCATCCCGCCACGCCGGGCCGGGGTGAGTTCCTTCGGTTTCGGTGGCACGAACGCGCATGTCGTGCTGGAGGAACACCCCGCAGGGGACGGGGCGGCGGACGCGGTCCACGAAGGCGCGGACGACGCGGCCCGCCGGGAGGCTCAGCTCGTGCCGCTCTCGGCGAAGACACCGGAACGGCTGCGCGCGGTCGCCGGCAACCTGCTCGCCCATCTGCGCGAGCAGCCCTCGCAGGCGCTCGCCGACATCGCGTACACCCTGTGGACCGGCCGTGATCCGATGCCCGCGCGGGTGGCGTTCGTCGTTGCCGACCGGGACGAACTCGCCGTGCTGCTGGCGGAGTTCGCCGACGGTACCCGCGCCGAGGGAGAGGTCCACCTGGGCGGGGGTGCACCGGGTGCCGGTGGGAGCGCCGACCTCCTCAGCACGACCGGAGCACGCTGGGTCAACGGCGGGGCGGTGGACTGGGCGGAGCAGCACGGCCGGGACGCCCTCCGCGAGCGTCCACGGCGGGTGCGCCTGCCCGGGTACCCCTTCGCCCGTGAGCGCCACTGGTTCAGGACGCCGCCGAAGGAAACCGCGACGGGCACGACGCCCCCGACGAGTGGAAGCGCCGTGTCACACCCGCTCGTTCACACCGACACCTCCGGCCCCGCCGGGCAGCGCTACAGCTCGGCCTTCTCCGGAGAGGAGCCGTTCCTCGCCGCCCACATCGTGGGCGGGCGGCGGGTACTGCCGGCCGCGGCCCAGGTGGAGATGGCGCGCGCCGCGGTGGTGCGCGCGGTGGGGCGCGAGGCCGAGGAGCCCGTGGTACTCACACTCCGCAACGTCGCGTGGACGCGCCCGCTCGTCGTGGGGGACTCACCGGTGGACGCGCACGTGGCGCTCACCCCGCAGGACAGCGGCGCGATCGCCTTCGAGATCTCCACCGGAACCACCGAACCGGTGGCCCACAGCTCGGGCATCGCCGTGATCGGCGGGCCCGAGCGGCCGGAACGGCTCGATCTCGGCCGGCTGCTGGCGGCCTGCCCCGGGGAGCGCGCACCGGCCGAGGTGTACGCGGCCCTCCACGCCCGGGGGCTGGAGTACGGGCCCGCCATGCGCGGCCTGGAGCAGATCCGGCTGGGCGCACGGGAAGTGGTCGCGCGCATCGGGAAGCCCGCCGCCGGCCGGGCCGGCGACACCGGCTGCGTACTGCCCCCGAGCGTGCTCGACGCGGCCCTCCAGGCCTCGCTCGTGCTCATGGCACAGACGTCGGATCAGCAGGCCGAGCGCCCGGCACTGCCGTTCGCCTTCGAGGAACTCACGGTGTACGGCCCCTGCGGGTCCGAGACCTGGGCGTGGGTGCGGCGCCGTACGGGACACAGCACGCTCGACATGTTCGACATCGACCTCTGCGACGCGCAGGGCGTCGTCAGCGTCGCCCTGCGCGGGCTGGTCCAGCGCACGGACCCGGCGCGGCCCGCAGGCGGCACCCGCACCGGCGTCGTGACCGCCGCTGTCGACTGGGTGCGTGCGCCCCTGGACCCGCACGAGGCCGGGGCGGCGTCCTTCCCGTCCGTGCGCGGATACCTGGGTGCGGGAGCGGCCGCGCACCGCGCCGCCTTGGAGAACACCACCGGCTTCACCGTCACCGGCCTCCCCGAGGTCGCGCCCGCCCATGTCGCCGATGGTGCCGGTGCCGTGCTGGGTCTGGTCTTCGGACACGTCGCGGAACTGGTGAGGTCGAAGCCCACCGGAGCGCACCGGTTCGTCACCCTGGTGGACGACCGGACACCGCGCCACCACCACGCGCCGCTCACCGGCCTGTTCCGGACCCTTGTGCTGGAGAACCCCCGCATCTCGGGCCGTCTCGTACGCGTCGCCGGACTCGACACCGCGCCGCCGGAGCGGATCGCGGAGATCCTGCGGGCGGAGGCGGCCGACCGGGGGCCCGACTGCGAGATCCGCTACGGCGCGGACGGCACCCGCGAGGCGTCCCGGACCGTGGAACTCGACCTGGGCGAGGGGCCCGGGATCCCGCCGCTGAAAGAGGGCGGGGTCTACTGGATCACGGGCGGGCTCGGCGGCCTGGGGCTGCATGTCGCGCGGTACTTCGGCCGGTGCGCCGGGGTCACCGTCGTGCTGAGCGGACGGTCCGCGCCCGGCCCCGCGAGCGAGGCGGCCCTGCGAACGCTGCGCGAGGAGGGGATCGACGCCCACTACCTCCCCGCCGACGTGGGGTCGAAGGCGGACGTGGACGCGGCCGCCGGCACCATCACCCGGGACCACGGAACGCTCGACGGCATCGTCCACGCGGCCGGCGTCCTGCGTGACTCGTACATCTTCACCAAGGACGCCTCCGATCTCCGGGCGGTGCTGGAGCCGAAGATCGACGGCGTCCTCAACCTCGACGCCGCCTCCCGCGGTCTCGCGCTGGACTTCTTCGTCACCTTCTCCTCGGTGGCGGGGGTGTTCGGCAACCCTGGGCAGTCGGACTACGCGGCGGCCAACACCTTCCTGGACGCCTTCGCCCGCCATCGCCGGGCCCTCGTCGGCCTCGGCGAGCGCACCGGGCGGACCTGCGCCGTCGGCTGGCCGCTGTGGGCCGACGGCGGGATGACCGTGGACCCCGTGACACGGGAGGCGGTGCGCCGGGACCGCGGCTGGGAGCCCCTCCCGACGGAGGACGGCCTCCGGGTGCTGGGGCGCGTCCTGCGCGACGGGCCCGAACAGGTCGTGGTGGCCTACGGCGGGGCCGCGACACTCACGTCCGCCGCCGCCCCGCCCCCGCGGGCACCCGTCTCCGTGCCCGTGGAGACGGTCCCCGCCGTCGCCGGGGAAGACCTGACGGAACGGACGACGGAACTCCTGCGGCGCATCGTGGGCGACGTGCTCCACCGCGATCCCGGGACGATCGACGAGACGGCCAACCTCGTCGAATACGGAATCGACTCGCTGGCCATCCTGGAGACGACCTCGTCGCTCGAAGAACTCTTCGGCCCGCTGTCCAAGACGATCTTCTTCGAGCACACCAGCATCGAGGGCGTCGCGGGCCACTTCATCGCGGAGCACGGCGACACGCTGCGCGCGGTCCTCGGTGCCGGAGACCCGCCGCCGGCCGCCGCCGGGGCGGCCGGGGCGGCGGGGGCGCCGGCTCCCGCCGCACCCTCACACCTCGCACCGGTCACCGCCACGCCCACCGCCGAGGACCGGCACGGCACCGCCCCCGCACCGGGCCGCGACGACTACCACGACATCGCGATCATCGGCATCTCGGGGACGTACCCGGGAGCGGGGACGCTCGACGAGCTGTGGTCGGTGCTGGAAGAGGGCCGCCACGAGTTCCGGGAAGTGCCGCGCGAGCGCTGGGACTACGACGCGGTCTACAGCCGCGACCGCAGCGTCCTGGGCAAGAGCTCCATCCGCACCGGCACCTTCCTCCAGGACATCGACACGTTCGACCCCCGCTACTTCCGTATCTCCAAGCGTGATGCCGAGAGCATGTCGCCCGAAGTGCGGATGTTCCTCCGGACCGGCGTCGAGGCACTTGAGGACGCGGGCTATTCGCGCGAGACGATCCACCGGATGTACGAGGGCGACGTCGGCGTACTCGTCGGCTCCATGAGCAACCACTACGGCCTGTACGGATTCCAGAACAGCCTGACGCGCGGGTCGCAGGCCAGCGGCAGCTACACGGGGACGCTGCCCAACATGCTCTCGTACTTCTACGGACTCACCGGGCCCTCGATCTTCGTGGACACGATGTGCTCGGGATCCTCGACCTGTGTGCACCAGGCCGTGCAGATGCTCCGGGCGCGCGAGTGCAGGATGGTCGTCGCGGGCGGGGTGAACCTGCTCCTGCACCCCTACAACCTCATCAGCTCCTCGCAGGAGCACTTCACGACGGCGACCTCGGACGTGATCCGGAGCTTCGGCGTCGGTGCGGACGGGACCATACTCGGTGAGGGCGTCGGCGCCGTCGTCCTCAAACCGCTCGTCGAGGCCGAGCGCGACGGCGACCATGTGTACGCGGTCATCAAGGGAACGGCACTGGCCAACGCGGGTGTGCGCAACGGGTTCACGGTCCCCAGCCCGCGGATGCAGGCCCGCGCGATCGAGAAGGCCATCGACGACGCGGGGGTCGACCCGCGGACCATCAGCTATGTGGAAGCCCATGGATCCGGGACCTCGCTGGGCGACCCGATCGAGGTCAAGGCGCTGACCACCGCCTACCAGAAGTACACACAGGACAGCCAGTTCTGCGCGATCGGTTCGGTCAAGTCCAACATGGGACACCTTCTGCACGCCGCCGGAATGATCGGCATCGCGAAGGTGATCCTGCAGTTCCAGAAGGGGAAGCTGGCCCCCTCGCTGCACAGCTCGGTGACGAACCCGGACATCGACTTCTCCCGCACCCCCTTCCGGGTCCAGCAGCAACTGGCCACCTGGGAGCCGGCGGTGACCACCGTCGACGGACGCAGGATCACCCACCCCCGGCGGGCGGGCATCACCTCGATCGGTGCGGGCGGGATGAACTCGCACATCATCCTGGAGGAATACCCGCGTACCGGCGGCGGTCCGCGCGGTACGGGGGACGGGCCCGAGGAACTCTTCGTCTTCTCCGCCATGAACGAATCCGCGCTCGCCGCCTACCTCGGCCGCTTCCGCGCGTACCTCGCCGCCGGAACGGAGACGGACACCGCGTCGATCGCCTTCACGCTCCGCGTCGGCAAGAACGAACTCCCGCACCGCTGGGCATTCCTTGCCAGGACCACCGGCGAGGCCATCGCCGCCGTCGACCGCTATCTGGCGGGGAACCGGGACCTCGCAGCGGCTCTCGCGAGCGGTGACCGGCGTTCCGAGGACCTGCGGACCCTGGCGGCCACATGGGTGGGCGGCAGGAGCGTCGACTGGAGCGGGGCCGTACGGGGCACGCGCGCACCCCGGCGGGTCTCCCTCCCCGCGTATCCCTTCGAGCGCGTGCGCTGCTGGGTCGCCCAGGAGGACGGCGCGCCGTCCGTGACCGCACCCCTCGCGCTCCGCGAAAAGCTCCACCCCTTCCTCGGCCGCAACGTGTCCGACGTCAGCGGGCTGCGGTACGTGCTGGACCTGCACCTGGACGATCTCCTGGACTACGGCTGCACGACGGGGGAGCACCACGACAGCCGGCGCACCGTGGTCCCCACGTACGCCGTCGATCTGGCGATCGCCGCCACGAAGGTCTCCGGATTCTCCGACGGGTCGGTCGTGCGCCGGCTGCGCCTGCAGAGCCCGGTGCCCTGGACGACCGCCGTCCGTCTGACGACGTCCTTCGAGCCCGCCGCCGACGGGAAGTCGGCCTCGGCCCTCGTGTTCGCGCAGGACGCGTCGGGGGCCCGGGTGGCCGTCGCGGCATTCGACGTGACCGCGGGGGACGAGGACCGTACGCCGCCGTCCGGCGGGCTCCGCGCGAAGGCCTTCACGGGGATCGCGGTGGCGCAGCTCACGGCCGGACCGCTGGAACCGCGCACCCGTGCCGAATTCCTCGCGGAACTCGCCGAAGGCGGAATCGGATACACGCCGGAGCTCAACGGCACCGAGAGCGCACACCGGCTGCCGGACGGACGGCTGGTGCTCAAGGTCACCGCCCCCGAGCTCCAGCGTGACCATGTGAAACCGAACGTCACCCTCGCGCCGCACGTCCTCGCCGCCGTCGCGCAGGGCATCCAGTACGAGGCGAAGCGGGCGGGCCTCCCGCACTGGGCGCGGACCGCACCGCACCGGATCGACGAGATCCGGCTCCTCGCCGAGGGGAGCGCCGCCGGTGAACCGGTGGCCCATGTCGTCCTCGATGTGACCGCGGACGGCGAGGGCCTGGGCGGCTCCGTCACCCTGCTGGACCGGCACGGCGAAGTGACCGCGGTTCTCCGCGACATGTGGTGCGGCGATGACGAAGGACCCCGAAAGGAAGAGGGAGTGAGCGTACGCGCTGTGGACGCGACCGAGGGAACGGACAGCCGGAAGCCGCGGGAGGACAGCGACGGCATCATCTCCTTCGCGGTGGACGAGCTGCGCGGGATGGCGAGCGGCATTCTCAAGTTCGAACTCGCCGAACTCGACCCCCGTACGGGCTTCGACGCCTTCGGCTTCGACTCGATCTCGCTCGTCTCCCTCTCGAAGCGGGTGCGCGAGCGGCTCGGCATCGATCTGACGCCCGCGGTCTTCTTCGACCGGAACACGTTCGACTCACTGGGCAGGCACCTCGCCGCGGAATACGAGGGCCCGCTGCGCGTGGCGTACGAACGGTCGCTCCCGCCGGACCCCGCCGGGCACCGCGCCGCCCCCGGTCGCCTCGGCCCGGTCCACGAGGGGACGGCCGAGGCCCCCCATGCCGTCGACGCCGTGCCGGAAACCGCCCCGCGCCGCCCGGCGCCCGCGGACCCGCGCATGCCGGTCGCCGTCATCGGGGCCGCGGGCCGCTTCCCCGGCGCACCCGGCCTGGAGGCGTACTGGGCGAACCTGGCCGCGGGGGCGGACAACGTCACGGCGTTCCCGCCCGACCGGTACGACGAGGCCTACGCGCGGATCGTGGAGACGTCCGAATTCCCGCACCACGCGGGCGTCCTGGACGACGTGGACGCCTTCGACGCCGCCTTCTTCCGCATCCTGCCGCGCGAGGCCGAGCTGATGGACCCGCAGCACCGCCTGGCGCTCCAGACGGTCTGGAACGCGCTGGAGCACAGCGGGTACACCCCCTCCGGCCTGCCGGACAGCACAGGGGTGTTCTTCGGCGTCTCGGGGACCGACTACGCGACTCTGCTCGCGGCCCACGGCACCCCGCCGGACGCCTTCACCTCCACGGGCAACGCCCACTCCATGCTCGCCAACCGCATCTCGTACGTACTCGACATCCACGGTCCCAGCCAGCCGGTCGACACGGCCTGCTCCAGCTCGCTCGTCGCCGTCCACCGGGCCGTCGAGGCGATCCGCTCCGGGGCGTGCGAGGCCGCGATCGCGGGCGGGGTGAACCTGCTCCTCAGCGTCGACACCTTCGTCAGCGCCGCGCGGGCCGGCATGCTGAGCCCGGACGGACGCTGCAAGACCTTCGCGAGCGACGCGAACGGATACGTCCGGGGCGAGGGCGTCGGCGCGGTCCTGCTGAAGCCCCTCGCGGACGCCGAGCGCGACGGGGACGCCATCCTCGGCGTGATCGTCGGGAACGCCGAGAACCACGGCGGGCGGGCGAACTCCCTCACCGCGCCGAACGGCACCGCGCAGACCGACCTCGTGGTCCGCGCGCTGGGCGGCATCGATCCCCGCACGATCGGCTATGTCGAGGCCCATGGCACGGGTACGGCCCTGGGCGATCCCGTCGAGGTGCGCGCGCTCCGGAGCGCCTTCCGGCAGCTGGGCGGCGACGGCGCCGCGACCTGCGGACTCGGTTCCGTGAAGACCAACATCGGGCATCTGGAAGCCGCCGCCGGTATCGCCGGGCTGCTCAAGGTGCTTCTCGCGATGGAACACGGCACCCTGCCGCCGACCCGCAACTGCGACGAGATCAACCCCTACATCCAGCTCGAAGACAGCCCGTTCCGCCTCGTGCGCGCCAGTGAACCCTGGGAACGCTCCCGCGACCGCGAGGGTGTTCCCGTGCCGCGCCGGGCGGGAGTCAGCAGCTTCGGCTTCGGCGGTGCGAACTGCCACGTCGTGATCGAGGACCACGCCGGACCGGGCACGGACGCGCCTGCGGGGCAGGAAGCGGACGGCCCCGGCGACCGTGTGGCCGTACCCCTCTCGGCCCGTACGGAGGAGCAGCTGCGCGAGCGGGCGCGGGACCTGCTCGCCCATATCGAGAACGACGTCCCCCGGCCCGCCCCGCTCGCCTCGATCGCGTGGACGCTCCAGACCGGGCGCGAGGCCATGGCCGTACGGGCCGGCTGGGTCGTCGCATCCCGTCGTGAACTCGCGGAAAATCTGCGGGAGTTCGTCAACGGGGCGACATCCGGTCCGCGGCGCGGCACCGGGCCCGTTCCGGACGGCCTCGACGACGCGATCGCACGCTGGAGCGAAGGCACCGAGGTGGACTGGCGCCGGCTCCACGGGGCCACGGGTTCCGCCCCGCCGCGCCGCGCGCATCTGCCGACGTACCCGTTCGCACGCGACAGGTACTGGCTCCCGGACAGCGCCGTTGGGGCCGGAAGCACCGCCGCGGCCGGAAACGCCGCGGCCGCCGGAGGCACCGCGGGGTCGGGCCGTCCCGCCGTGCCCGCCGACGCGGCCACGACGACGCTGCTCGTACCCCGCTGGACCCCGAAACCCGTGACATCGGGCGGTGCCGGCGAGGTGACGTACACGCGTCACGCCGTGATCCTCTGCGGAGCGGCGGCGGCCGCGCGGGACGCCGTCGGACGCCGGCTGCCGAACGCGCTCCGCCACACCGTGACGACCGCCAAGCAGCGTCCCGAGAGCCGCTTCACCGACCTCTCGCGGCAGGTGTTCGAGATCGTCCGGACGCTCGCCGGACAGGCCGGCGGTGCCACGCTCGTACAGGTGGTGACACCGTCGGACGGCGACGAAGCGGTCGGACTGGCGCTGGCGGGACTCCTGCGCACGACGACGCTCGAACACCCGCACATCACCGGGCAGGTCGTCGGTCTCGAAGGGGAGCACGACGCGGACGGCATCGCGGCCCTGGTCGCCGAGAACGCACGGCAGGCGGACGACGGACTCGTCCTGCACCGGGGCGCCGGACGACGGGTGCGGACCTGGGAGCCGAAGGAGGCCGCCGGTACGGGCACGCCGTGGCGCTCGGAGGGCGTGTACCTGATCACAGGAGGTGCCGGCGGCATCGGCGCCGTCGTCGCCCGCAGGATCGCGCGCGAATGCGTACGCCCGACGCTCATCCTCGTCGGCCGGTCGGCACCGGACACCCGGACCGGCCGGCTGCTCGACGAGCTGCGGGAGGCCGGGGCGGTCGCCCGGTACGCCGTCGCGGATGTCTCCCGCTGGGAGGAGGTGCGTCATCTCGTCTCGCGCGTGGACGAGGAGAGCGGCGCGATCCACGGAATCATCCACGCGGCGGGCGTGATCCACGACGCGTATCTGACGGACAAGTCCGCGGAGGAATGGGAGAGCGTCCTCGCACCGAAGACCGACGGCCTGGTGCACCTGGACCGGGCCACGGCGCATCTGCCGCTCGAAGCCTTCCTGCTCTTCTCGTCGGGCGCCGCCATCACCGGAAATCCCGGTCAGTGCGACTACGCGACAGCCAACGCCCATCTCGGCGCGTACGCCGCCCGCCGCAACGCACGCGTCGCGGCGGGGGAGCGGCCGGGCCGTACGGTCTCGATCGCATGGCCGCTCTGGAAGGACGGGGGAATGACGGTCGACGACGCGGCCCGCGCCTACCTCCGGCGCCACCGCGGCCTCGTGCCCATGGAGTCGGAGGAGGGAATCGACGCCCTGCTGGGCGCCTGGCGGCTCGCGGAGTCCGGCGAGGACCAGATCTGGGTGCACCACGGCGACGCGGCGAAGGCCGTCCCCGGACGGGCGGTCACCGCCGCCTCCGCTCCCGCTGCTTCCCCCTCCGCTTCCCCCTCCGCTTCCGCTGACTCCGCTGCCGCTGACTCCGCTCCCGCTCCCGCGTCCGTGCCGGGGACGGCCGGCGGGCAGCCCGACCGGGAGACACTCCGCTCGGTCGTGGAACTCTTCGCCCGCGTCACGAAGCTTCCGCTCCTGGACATCGACGCAGACCGGCCGCTCGACGACATGGCCCTCGACTCGGTCATGGTCGTCCAGCTGAACAGGGAGCTGTCCACCGTGTACGGAGAGGTCCCGACGACGCTCTTCTACGAATCCCCCACACTGCGCGCCGTGGCCGGGCACTTCGCCGGGAGGCAGGCCCCCTCGGCTCCCGGCACACGGACCGACGCACCCTCCGCCACGGCGTCCGGCGTGCCGTCGGGCACCGCGCGGACCACGGCGGCACGGCCCGGCTCCGCGGCCTCCGGCGCCCCCGGCACGCCCGGCCCCGACGAGGCCATCGCGATCATCGGAATGAGCGGGCGCTACCCGCAGGCCGCCGACACCGACGAGTTCTGGGAGAACCTCAAGGCGGGACGGGACTCCATCACGGAGATCCCGCCCGGCCGCTGGCCGCTGGACGGCTTCTACGAACCCGACCGTGCCACCGCCATCGCCACGGGGCGCAGTTACAGCAAATGGGGCGGATTCCTGGACGACTTCGACGCGTTCGATCCGCACTTCTTCCGGATCGCGCCGCGCGACGCCTACACCATGGATCCGCAGGAGCGCCTCTTCCTCCAGGCCTCCTGGGAGGTGATCGAGGACGCGGGCTACACCCGCGAGGAGCTGGCGCGCCGCCACCGGAGCCGCGTCGGGGTCTTCGCCGGTGTGACCAAGTCCGGCCACGCACGGCACGGCGAGGCCCGGCTGCCCTCGGGCGAGACGGTCGCGCCCGCGCTGTCCTTCGCCTCGCTCAGCGCACGGACCTCGTACGTCCTGGACCTCCATGGACCCAGCCTGACGATCGACACGATGTGCTCGTCCTCGCTCACCGCGATCCACGAGGCCTGCGAGCACCTTCGCCGCGGCTCCTGCGAGGTGGCCATCGCCGGTGGGGTGAACCTGTATCTGCACCCCTCCGACTATGTCGAGCTGTGCCGCTCCACCATGCTGTCCTCGCAGGACCGGGTACGGAGCTTCGGCAGCGGCGGTGACGGGTTCGTGCCCGGCGAGGGCGTGGGCACCGTGCTGCTGAAACCGCTCGGACGCGCTCTCGCGGACGGCGACCGGGTGCTCGCGGTGGTGCGCGGGACCGGCATCAACCACGGCGGCCGGTCCCACGGTTACACGGTGCCGAGCCCGACCGCCCAGGCCGAACTGATCGGTGAGGTGCTGACCCGGGCCGGGATTCCGGCGCGCGGGGTGGGCTATGTCGAGGCGCACGGCACGGGTACGGAGCTGGGCGATCCGATCGAGGTGAAGGGCCTTTCGCTCGCCTTCGAGGAGTCCACGGACGAGCGGCAGTTCTGCGCGATCGGGTCCGTGAAGTCGGGGATCGGCCATCTGGAGGCCGCCGCGGGCATCGCGGGGGTCACCAAGGCCGTGCTCCAGCTCAAGCACCGCACGCTCGTGCCGAGCCTGCACGCCGAGGAGCTGAACCCCGGAATCAGGTTCGACGGGACACCGTTCTTCGTCCAGCGGACCCTCACACCGTGGGAGTCCGAACGTCCGCGGATCGCCGCGGTCTCCTCCTTCGGAGCCGGCGGGTCGAACGCACACGTGATCCTTGAGGAGTACGCGGCGGCCGACGGCGGCGGCCCGGCGGCCCCCGACGGGGGCGAGCACATCGTCGTCCTCTCCGCGCGGACACCGGAGCGGCTGCGGCACTCCGCCGCACGTCTGCTGGCGTTCCTCGAACGGAGGGACGCGGAGGGCGGCGCGGTCGCCCTGGCGGACCTCGCCTTCACCCTGCAGACCGGACGTGAGGCGATGAAGGAACGTCTGGCGGTGACCGTGGCCTCCCTGTCCGAACTCCGGCGCGTACTGCGCGGATACACGGAGGACGGGGACGGGACGGGCACGCAGGGAGTCCACCGGGGCAGCACCGGACAGCTGCCGGGAGCCGTCGCAGAGATCTCCGCCGACGACGACCTGCGGGAACTGCTGATCGAACGGTGGGCGCGGGCGGGCAAGCACGACAAGCTGGCCGCGCTCTGGGCCGGCGGCGTGGAGCTGGACTGGACGATGCTGCACACGGCGGCCCCGCCCCGCCGGATCTCCCTGCCGGCGTATCCGTTCGCCAGGGACCGGTTCTGGATCGGGGACCTGGAGCCCGTCAGCCGGGTGACCGGGGGCGGTGCTCCCGCCCCCGCCGCACCGCGGCCGGTCACGCCCGGGATCACGCGGCCCAGCACGCCCGAGCCCACCGCGCACATCGCACCCGCGCACATCGCACCCGCGCACATCGCACCCGAGCCCGCGGACGAGGCGGACTCCGGTCTCACCCGGGACGAACGGGTCGCGCGCCTCGTGACGGAGAAGATCGCGGAAGTCCTGGTCATGTCCCCGGACGAACTCGACGGCGGGCTCGCGTTCGCCGACTACGGACTCGACTCCATCCTCGCCGTCCGGCTCGTCCATCTGCTCAACGAGACGCTCGGCACCGACCTCTCGACCGGAGTCGTCTTCGACCACAGCTCCGCCGACCGTCTCGTCGCGCATCTGCTCGCCGAGTACGGCGGCATCGACGCCCCCGCCCCGGCGCGGGCCGCGAGTGCCGACGACCGGCCGCGGATCACTTCAGCCGCTCCTTTCGACACCGCTCCCGCGGACCGGCCCGCCGGCCGCTCCACCGACCGGGAGCCGATCGCCATCGTCGGGATGAGCGGACGGTACGCCGGATCCGACACACTCGACGACCTCTGGACCCACCTCGTGAACGGTGACGATCTCGTCACCGAAGCCACCCGATGGGATCTCGCGGACACCGGGGCCGATGGATCGGCGCGCTGCACACGCGGCGGGTTCCTCGACGGGATCGACCGGTTCGACCCGCTGTTCTTCGGTATCTCGGGCGTCGAGGCCGCGGCGATGGACCCCCAGCAGCGCCTGCTCCTCGAAGAGTCGTACAAGGCGCTGGAGGACGCCGGATACGCCGGCCGGCAGCTGAGCGACACCCGCTGCGGTGTGTACGTGGGCTGCTCCAACGGCGACTACCAGGACATCGTCGGACAGGACGCGCCGGCCCAGGCGTTCTGGGGGAACATGGCCTCCCTCATCCCGGCCCGTGTCTCCTACTTCCTGAATCTGAAAGGTCCCGCGCTGGCGGTCGACACCTCGTGCTCCAGCTCGCTCGTCGCGATCGACCTGGCGTGCCGGGGACTCCGGTCCGGCGAGACGGACATGGCACTGGTGGGCGGTGTCTTCGTCCAGTCGACACCACGCCTCTACGAGCGGGCCGGACGCGCCGGAATGCTCTCGGCCACGGGCCGCTGCCACACCTTCGACCACCGGGCCGACGGCTTCGTGCCGGGCGAGGGCGTCGGGGTGCTCGTCCTCAAGCGGCTGGACGACGCCCTCGCCGACGGCGACCACATCCACGGCGTGATCCGCGCCATGGGCAGCAACCACGACGGTGCCACCAACGGCATCACGGCGCCCAGCTCCGTCTCGCAGGAGCAGCTGCTCCGCGACACCTACGAGACCTCCGGCATCGACGTCGAATCCATCCAGCTCCTGGAGGCGCACGGCACCGGGACCCCGCTCGGCGACCCCATCGAATTCTCGGCGCTCACCCGTGCGTTCCGGGCAGGCACCGGGAAGACCGGTTACTGCGCCCTGGGATCGGTCAAGACGAACCTCGGGCACACCCAGTTCGCCGCCGGAGTCGCGGGGGTGTTCAAGATCCTTCTCGCGATGCGGCACGAACAGATCCCCGCCTCGCTCCACTTCGAGAAGCCGAACGCCGCCATCAGCATCGAGGACAGCCCCTTCTACCCCAGCACGCGCAACCACCGCTGGGAGGCTCCGTCCGGCGGCCGCCCCCGCCGGGGAGCCGTCAGCTCCTTCGGCGCGAGCGGCACCAACGCCCATCTCGTCATCGAGGAGGCGCCGCCCGCCTCCCGGGTACGGGACCGCGCGCGCCGCTCCGCGTACCTCGTCGTCCTCTCGGCGCACTCGCGTGAGCAGCTGGCCCGGCAGTTGACGGCTCTGGCGGCACACATCCGCCGGGCGGACGCCCCGGACCTGGGCGACCTCGCCCACACGCTCGCCGTGGGCAGGGACCGGTTCGCCCACCGGTTCGCCTGCGTGGCCTCGGACCACGCCGAGCTGCTGCGGATCCTCGACGAGGGGCTCGACGGAACACGGGCGTTCACCGGCCGCGCGTCGCCGGCGCGCGGAGGAGGAGCGGGCGCGGCGAAGGACGACGGCGAAGCGGTGCTGCGACGCTGCGCGGACCCGGCGGCCACCGGCGCGTACCGCGCCGACCTCACCGCTCTCGCCCGGCACATCACCCGGGGAGCCGACCTCGACCTCGGTACGGTGTTCGCGGCGGGAGCCCATCTGCGGGTCCCCCTGCCGACGTACCCCTTCGCCGGCGAGAGCCACTGGGCCGGGCCGCCGCCCACGTCCCCCGCACCGCCGGCCCGCCCCGCGGCGGTACGCACCCCGGACCACCCCCTGATCCACGGGTCCCGGGCCGTGCCCGGCAACTCCGGCGCACTGCGGGCCTCGACGGTGTTCCGGGGCGACGAGCCCGTCCTCCGCGACCACACGGTGCGCGGACAGCACGTCCTCCCGGGCGTCGCCCAACTCGAAATGGCACGGGAGACCGCGGTACGGGCCTGGGGCGCCGCCGGAACGGAACCCCTGCTGATGCGCGACATCACCTGGGTACGGCCGGCCGCCCTCGACGGAGCGCTGCTGAGCGTCGACGTCCTGGTGGAACCGGCGAAGGACGGCGAACTCACCTTCGAGATCGCCGCGAAGAGCGACCCGGCCGGCGAAGCCGTCGTGGTCTCCACCGGGCGCCTCTCACCCTCCGGCACGCCCCGTCCCGGCCGCGTCGACCTCGCCTCGCTCCGCGCGGCCTGCCAGAAGACCGTATCGGCGGAGAGCATCCGTGCGGCGCTCGCCGCGATGGGCATCGTCCACGGTCCCTCGCTGCGCGCCGTCCACGAGGCACATGTCGGCGACGGCACCGTCCTGGCCCGGCTCGACCTCCCCGGCGGGGCCGCCCCCGCCGACACCGCGTACGTCCTGCCCCCGGCCCTGCTGGACTCGGCCATCCAGGCCTCGACCGCCCTGCACCTCACCGAGGGCGGAGACCCGCCGGAGACCGTGGTGCCGTTCGCGCTCGACCGGTTCGAACTCCTCGCCCCGTGCCCGGCCCGGGTATGGGCGGTCGTCCGCGTCGCGGACGCCACGCGGACGCCCACCGCGTTGAGCCGCCTCGACGTGGACCTCGTCGACGACGACGGCGGGATCTGTGTCCGGATGACCGGCTACACCTCGCGCCGGGTGAAGGAACCGGTTCCCTCGCTGTTCGCACCGGTCTGGGAACCCCTGTCCGGCCACGCCTCGGACGAGGCCGCACCACCGCGCGCGGACCGGGTGCTCGTCGTGGGAGGGAGCGCCGGACAGCGCTCCGCGCTCGCCCGTCAGTACCCCCGAGCCACGGAATGGGACCTCGCACCGGGCGCGTCGACGGACGAGATCGCTTCCCGGCTCCGGGCGTCGGCGACGATCGGCCATCTCGTCTGGATCGCGCCCGACGCGGGCCGGGAGGACGGGACGGCTCTCCTGCCGACCGACACGGCCGGCTTCACCGCCGCCCAGGAGGACGGTGTCATCGCCGCCTTCCGCATGATCAAGGCCCTCGTCCGCACGGGCCACGACGCCCGCCCGCTCGCCGTGACCCTGATCACGCGACGAGCCATGGCCACGTACGACGGTGAGCAGGCCGCACCCGCCCACGCCGGACTGCACGGGCTGTTCGGGTCGCTCGGGCAGGAGTACGCGAACTGGTCGGTCCGCCGGATCGACCTGGACACCACCGACCTGCCCGAGGACCTTCAGGCGCTCCCCGGCCCCTTCGGGCACGACGTCCTGGTGCGCCGCGCCGGCCAGTGGCTGGTACGCCGCTGGGCGCCGAACGACCCCGGGAAGACGGAGCGGGCGGCGTACCGGGAAGGCGGCGTCTATGTCGTGATCGGAGGCGCGGGCGGACTCGGCACCGTATGGACCGAGCATGTCGTCCAGCGCTACGGCGCCCATGTGATCTGGATCGGCCGCCGTCCGCTGGACGCGTCGATCGAGGCGAAGCTGAACACCGGCCGCGGCAGCGTGCGCTACATCTCCGCCGACGCCGCGGACCCCGTCGCGCTGCGCGCCGCCCATGAGGAGGTCAGGAGGCATCACCCGCGGATCGACGGCGTCATCCAGGCGGCGCTCGTCCTGCGGGACCAGAGCCTGGCCAGGATGGACGAAGCGACCCTTCGGGCGAGCCTCGGCGCGAAGATCGACGTCAGCGTGGCGATGGCCGAGGTGTTCGCGCGGGAGCCACTGGACTTCGTCCTCTTCTTCTCGTCCGTCCAGTCGTTCACGACGGCCGCGGGCCAGGCCAACTACGCGGCCGGGTGCACCTTCAGCGACGCCTACGCCCACTTCCTCGGCCGGCACTGGGCCTGCCCGGTGAAGGTGATGAACTGGGGATGGTGGGGAAGCATCGGCAGCGCCTCGTCCGAATTCCACCGGGAACACATGGCGCGCTGGGGCCTCGCCTCGATCGAACCGCCGGAGGCGATGGCGGCACTCGACACACTGCTCGGCGGCCCGCAGCGCCAGCTGAGCTTCATCAAGCTGAAGAGTCCCGACGCCATCGGGGGGATCGACCCGGCGACACGGCTCACGGTCCACGCGAGGGCGACGGCCCACGTCGCCCCCGCCGCCCTCGTGGCGGGCATCACCGAACCGTCCGCGTGGGAGGCCATGCGCGCGATCGCCACCTGGCGCAGGACCGAGCGTGATCCGCTCCTCGCCCGCATGATCCGGGGCCACCTCGAAGCGCTCGGCGGCCTCGGCGGATCCGGCACACCCTCGTCCGCCGCCGATGTCGCCGGACTCCGCCGGCGTGCCGGAATCCTGGAGCGGTACGGCCCGTGGCTCGACCACGCCCTCCGTGCCGTACCGGAGTCCGCCCCGCCGCTCGCCGTCCTCGACGAGGAGTGGGACCGGTGCCGCGCGCAGTGGTCCCAGGACCCCGACAAGAGCGCCGAACTCGCCCTGCTCGACGCCACCCTGCGGGCCCTGCCCGACATCCTCACCGGCCGGACCCGGCCGACCGACATCATGTTCCCGCGCGGCTCCGTCGCGCTCGTCGAGGGCACGTACCGCAACAACCGCGTGGCCGACATGTACAACCGCGCCATGTCGGACGCGGCGGCCGCCATCGTCGCCGAACGGCTGCGACTGGACCCGTCCGCACGTCTTCGCATCCTGGAGATCGGCGCCGGCACGGGCGGTACGAGCGTGGGGATGTTCGCGGCCCTGCGCCCCTTCCAGGACCACATCGAGACCTACACGTACAGCGATCTCTCCAAGGCGTTCCTGAACCACGCCCGGACCGAGTACGGACCGGAGGTCACCTATCTCACCTACGCCCGCTTCGACGCCGAGAAGCCGCCGGCGGGCCAGGGCATGGACGTCGGCGGCTACGACCTGGTCATTGCCGCCAACGTGCTGCACGCGACGCGCGACACCCGGAACACCATCCGCAACGCCAAGGCGACCATGCGCGACGGCGGGTGGCTCCTGATGAACGAGCTCGCGACGTTCGATCTCTCCAGCCACCTCACGTTCGGGCTGCTGGAGGGCTGGTGGCTCTTCGAGGACCACTCGCTGCGCGTGCCGGGTTCGCCCGCGCTGTCACCCGCCAACTGGCGGGAGGTGCTGGCGGGCGAGGGGTTCCCGTCGGTCGTCTCCGTGCTGCCCCAGGCACTTGAGCTCGGGCAGCAGATCATCGCCGCCGAGAGCGACGGGATCGCGCGCCGGACCGTGGCACCGACGGCACAGCGGAAATCCACGACCGGGCGCGCACCGGTGAGGACCGCGCCCGGGACCACCACCGCACTGCCCGGACCCGTTCCCGCCCAGGCGGCCCCGGCAGCCCCCGTCGCCCCGGTGACTCCCACAGCGATCCCGGCCCAGCCGGAGGCCGGGGCCGCGACCGTCACCGTCCCCGGCGCCGGTACGCGCGACCGGTCCGGCACCATGACCGGGTACCTCCGCGAACAGGCGGCACGGACCCTGGGCGTTCCGGCGGAGAAGATCGACCTCCCGGCACCGCTCAGCGACTACGGGATGGACTCCATCCTGGTCCTCCAGCTCACGAACGCGCTGCGCGAGGATCTCGGCGAGGTGTCGTCCACCCTGCTCTTCGAAGCCGAATCCATCGAGGAACTCGCCGACCACTTCCTGACGGCCGGCGGCGCCGATGTGGACGCGCTCCTCGCACGGCTGGGCTCCGCGTCGGAGACACCCGTCTCCGCTGCCGATCCCGGTGACACCTCCCCGCCGTCGCCGCGGCCCCCGGACCGGACGGCGCCCCACACCCCGTCCGCGTCGCACCCCATCGCCGCGCTCTTCCGCACCGCGCTGGAGACCGGCACCCCGCAACAGGCCGCCGACCTGCTGTCGATCGCCGCCCGGCTCCGGCCGACCTTCGCGGCCGGGGCGGGACCCGAGCCGGAGACCCTGCGGCTCTCGGAGGGCGAACAGGGACCGGCGCTGGTCTGCCTGCCCTCCCTCATCGCCCCCACCGGCCCGTTCCAGTACGTGAAGTTCGCCGCCGCGCTCCGCGACCGCCGCCAGGTATGGACGGCCGCCGTCCCGGGATACGAGGCCGGGGAGCCGCTGCCCGTGGACCTGGGCGCCGCCGCGGACCGGCTCGCGGACAAGCTGCTCCGGCGGTTCGAGGGGCGGCCGTTCGCGATCGGGGCCTATTCCTCCGGGGGGTGGCTGGCTCACGAGCTCGTACGACGGCTGGAGTCGGCCGGCGCTCCGCCCGCCGCCCTGGTGCTGCTCGATACGCCCCGGTCGGCCGGGGAGGCCATGGCCCGGGGCATGACGGTGATCACGCGGCGGCTGCTGGACCGGTTCCCGCGGCTTCCGGTCGTCGACGAACAGCTCACGGCGATGGCGTGGTACGCGCGGTTGCTCGACGGCTGGCGCCCGCTGCCGGTGACCACCCCGACCCTGCTGGTGCGGGCCGCGGAGGACAGGGCCCTGCCCGAACTGCTCGGCGACGACACCCATGCCGGCTGGCCGCTGGACCATCTGGGAACCGAGGTCGCGGGGGACCACTTCTCCATGCTGGAGGAGCACGCCGGCTCGACCGCCCTCGCCGTCCACCAGTGGCTGTCCGAACACAGCGACGTCCGGGAGAGGTTCTGATGGAGCCGTGTGCCACCGGCACAGCGCGAACGGAGCCCGGCCGCCGGCCGGGGCTCCGCCCCGCGGCCGCCCGGCGGCGGGAACACCCGCCGGCCGGGCCCCGGGAGAACCTCCCCGGATGTGCGCGATGAACGACCGCCTGGGCTTCAGCCTCACGCAACTGCGGTATTTCGTCGTGTCCGCCGAGCTCGGCAATATCTCCGAGGCGGCCGAGAAGCTGTGCGCCTCGCAGTCGACGGTCTCGTCGGCCGTGATGCGGCTGGAACGGCAGCTCGGTGTGCAGCTGCTTCTTCGCCATCACGCCCGTGGGGTGAGTCTCACCCCGAGCGGACGCCACCTCCTGCGGGAGGCGCGCGTACTGCTGGGCCAGGCCAGGAACCTCAAGGCTCAGGGCGATGCCCTGGCGGGGGACACCGCGGGCCAGCTCGATGTCGGATTCCTCCTCGCCCTCTCCCCGTTTCTGCTGCCCGTGGCCCACCGGGTGGCCGGGGAGCGGTACGGGGCGCTGCGGCTGAACGCCCACGAGGCGTCCGCCGAGGGCGTTCTGAAAGCCCTTCAGGACGGCCGGTGCGAGATGGCGGTGACGTACGGCTTCCTGTCGGGCGCTTGCCGGTTCCACCTCCTGGCCGATCTGCCCGTTCATGCCCTGGTGGCCGATGACGACCCGATGGGTCTGTCCGGCCCCCTCGGTCTGGACGAGCTGGCCGTCCGGCCACTGGTGGCCCTGAACGATCCGGCGGTTCTCCGCCATGCCGAGACGCTGTTCGCCGACGCCGGTGTCCGTATGCCCCGGGTGATGACGGCGACGAGCGTGGAGACCGTGCGCGGGCTGGTGGCGGCGGGTGCCGGGTTCGCGCTGATGTGCCAGCGTGTGCCGAGCACGACGACCCTGGACGGCGGGAGGGTCCGGGAGGTCGGGCTTCTCGGGAATCCTCCCTCCGTGTCGCTGGGGGTGGCCGTGATGCCCGATCTGACCATGAGCAGCCGGGGCGGAGCCTTCCTTGATGTGCTGAGATCGGCGGTTTCGATCAGCTGCGAAGCGAACTCCCATGTGTGAGACGGATTTCCACCGCCCCGTGCGGGCGTCCGCGTACCACCGAGGAGTGTGCCGTGTGTCCCACTGACGGTATGCCCGCCACCGGCGACCAGGTCGTCGTCCTCTCGGCGCGGACTCCCGGGCAGCTGGCCGCGTCCGTCGGCAGGCTGTCCGGGTTCCTCGACCGCAACCCGGACACCGGTCTCGCCGGCCTGGCGTTCACCCTCCAGGTGGGGCAGGAGGCGATGGCCGAGCGGTACGCGGTCGTGGTGTCCTCGACCGAGGAGCTGAGGGCCGCCCTGCGGGCCGGCCGGGGACACCCGGGCACCGTCGAGGCTTCCCGGGGACTGGTCGAGGAGATCCGCGACGACAGCGATCTGCGGGACCTGCTGATCCGGCGCTGGACCGCCACCGGAGAGCTGTCCCGGCTCGCGGCGCTGTGGGTGGCGGGCATCGAAGTGGACTGGGCGGGCCTGCACCAGGAGGCACCGGGCCGGGTGCCGCACCTGGACTCGGTGCTGTCCGGCACCCCGGGCACGGGGGGCGATCGCTGGAACCTGTCGAGCGGTCAGCTGACGATGTACCGGGACCACCGGCGCTGGCCGGAGCCGGTCACCTACAACCTCCCGCTCCTCTTCGAGATCCACGGGGACCTGGACACCGCGGCCCTGGAACGGGCGGTCCGGGCGCAGACAAGGATCCACCCGGTGCTGAGCGCGGTCTTCGGGGAGCTGGACGGTGTGCCGTACATGGACATCGACCCGGACCGGGTTCCGTCGTTCGAGCGGGCCGGCCTCGCGGCCACCTCGCACGCCGGGCAGCTGGCCGAACTGCGGGCGCTGGCCGACGTCCCCTTCGACCTGGCGACGGGCCCCCTGGTGAGGGTCCATCTGATCACCCTCGCCGGAGGGCGGCGGCTGCTGTTGATCACCGTGCACCACATCCTGCTGGACGGCACGTCCACGGCGCTCCTGATCCGCACGCTCAAGGAGGCCTACCGGGGTCAGGAGAGCGCGGGCCGGGCCACGTACGGCGACTTCGTCGCATGGGAGGCGGCGATGCTCGCCGGCCCGCGGGCGCATCGCCACCGGGACCACTGGGTCCGTGAGCTGGCGGGTCCGCGTACGGCGCTCGCGCTGCCCTACGACCGTCCGTACGACCCGGAACGGATGCCCCGCGTGGATGTGGCGACGATGGATCTGCCGCCCGCGCTGGTGACCGCGCTGGCCGGCAGGGCGAGGGAACACCGGGTCAGTGTCGCCATCGTGCTGTTCTCGACGTACGTGCGGTTTCTGCACCGGCTGACCGGACAGGACGACCTGATCACGGGCCTGACCGCGGTCGCCCGCTACGAGGAGCGGTTCCAGGACGTGGTCGGCCAGTTCGTGAACTGCCTGCCCATCCGCTCCACCGGTTCCGGCACCTTTCCCGAGCTGCTCAGATCCATGCAGCGCAAGGTGATCGCCGGCATCGACCACGGAGCCCTCCCCCTGCCGGAGATCGCCCGCGCCCTGGGAGCGGAGGGAAAGCCGCTGGTACCGACGAACTTCCTTTTCCAGAATTTCGACGGCGCCGACCTGCTGACGAACAACTCATCGGCCGGACCCGGGGAATTGGACCTGCGCCGGTTCGGTGACCTGCCGTACGCCGGAGAGTTCGCTCTCTCGGTGGAGTTCTACCGGGAGGGCGACGGGTACAAAGTGTTCCTCAAGTACGACACCCAAGTATTTGACGAAACCACGGTGCTGCGTATGAGGGACGAGTGGTATGCGGTCATTCAGAAGGAAGCGGGCGTGGAATAGAGCAGCCCGCCGCCTGTCGCCCGCAGCCCGTTCACAGGGGCGCGCGGGGGCGGGGGCGGGGGCGGTGACCCGGCCGTGGTGCCGGCCGCCGCGTGCGGGTCCCGTCGCGGCGGCCGGCGGAGGCGGCGCTCAGACCAGGGTCTTGAGTACGGCCGGGTCGTAGGGGACGGTCCGGGCCAGTTCGCCGCGCAGTGCCTTCGCCGCCCAGTCCGGGTTGGCCAGCAGCGTCCTGCCCACGGCGACGAGGTCGAACTCGTCGCGCCCCAGCCGGGCCACCAGCTCCTCGATACCGGTCAGTCCGGCCGGCCGGGTGAAGCCCTCCGTGAAGAGGCCCTCGCCGTACTGCCGGTCGAGGCCGACCGAGCCCACCGTCACCGTGGCCCTGCCGCTCAGCTTGCGCACCCAGCCGGCCAGGTTGAGGTCACTGCCCTCGAACTCGGGCTGCCAGTAGCGGCGGGTCGAGGCGTGGAACGCGTCGACCCCGGCGTCGGCCAGCGGGGCCAGCAGCCGCTCCAGCTCGGCCGGGCTCTCCGCGGTGCGGGCGTCGTACCTGTTGACCTTCCACTGGGAGAGCCGGAAGAAGACGGGGAACCCCGGGGCGACGGCCGCGCGGATGGCCTGCACGATCTCGGCGCCGAAGCGGGCGCGGGAGGCCGGATCACCGCCGTACCGGTCGGTCCGGCGATTGGTGCCGCTCCACAGGAAATCGTCGATCAGATAGCCGTGCGCGCCGTGCAGTTCGATGCCGTCGAACCCGAGCTGCTCGGCGGCCGCGGCGGCCTCGGTGAAGGCCGCCACCGTGTCGTCGATGTCCTGCTGGGTCATCGCCTTTCCGGCCGGTGAGCCGTCCAGCCCGAGTCCGGACGGGCCCTCGGCGGGCGGCTCGGTCCCCGGGCGCACGACCCCGGTGTGCCACAGCTGCGGAATGATCCTGCCGCCTGCCCGGTGCACCTGCCGCACCACGTCCGCCCAGCCCGCGAGGGACCGCTCGCCGTAGAAATGGGGCACGTCCTCGTACGCGCCGGCGGCGGCGCGGTCGACATAGGTTCCCTCGGTGATGATCAGCCCGACCTGGTGGGCCGCCCGGAGGGCGTAGTACTCCGCGACGTCCGGGCCCGGCACACCGCCGGGGGACTTCATTCTGGTCATCGGGGCCATCACGATCCGGTTCGGGACCACGAGATCGCCCACGGTGAACGGCTCGTCCAGGCTGGCCATTGTTCCTCCCGAGTTTTCGCCACTGTTGACACAGATGTTCCGTGCGCGCCTGTTCACCACCCTGAAGTGTTTTGTGGAAAGGCCGGTGGTGCAGCCGTCGGCCGGGTCCCCCGGGGCGTGATCGAAGGATCGCGGGCCCAAGGAGACCTGACACGTCGAAGGGTGGTTTCTGGGAATTTCATTCCAGGCGGTGCGGAAATATTCACGGCCGCACACCGGTGAGCAACAATTATCGATTGTGCTGATCAAGATGTCCAGTCGATCCGGCAGCGCTGTTCCTCGCCGCAGCTGTTCCTGGCTTGTATCGCATGAGGCGATCCTGTGCATCGATATAATCAGTTTGACCGTGTCAAAGAGATCGTTGATAGTGGTTCTGGTGATTCCGCGCCACCATGATCGAACGGGATGAATTCTCCATTCTGGATCGCAATCGGACCATCTGTTTCTCTCGTCGATCTGTGCCGCGGGCAGGGCTGTTGAGCCAAGAAGGGGCGGAACCCAGGGTGAGCCAGAGTCGCCTTTCTGCAGAGATATCCCAAGAGCTGGAAGGCAAGCGGGCGGTCGTCACCGGCGGCAGCCGCGGTATCGGGGCGGCGATCGTGCGGAATCTGCTCGACGCCGGTGCCACCGTGGTCACCTCGGCCCGCAGTTCGACCGAACACACCCCGTCCGCGGCCAAGTTCGTGAAGGCCGACCTCAGTACTCCCGAGGGCGTGCGCGGGTTCGCCGACGCCGCTCTGGAAAGCCTTGGCGGAGTCGATATCGTCATCAACAACGCGGGTGGATGCCGGGCCTTCCAGAGCGCGCTGGATATCGAGCGGGACTGGCAGTACACGATGGACATCAACTTCCTGGCCGCTGTCCGGATCAACTCCGCGCTCGTGCCGGCCATGCGTGAGAGCGGCGGCGGGGTCATTCTGCATGTGTCGTCCATCGCCACCATTTCGTCCTACCCGATGATCCTGCACTACGCGGTCGCCAAATCCGCGCTGGAGACGTACAGCAAGGGGCTCTCCACCGAACTGGCGCCGCAGGGAATCCGCGTGGTCGCCGTCTCCCTGGGCAACGTGGCGACACCGGGAGCCGACGAGGCGCGCGACAAGATCATTGACTATCTCGGCGGCGACAGCGGCGACAGCGACGAATCCGCGTCGTGGGCCGACGAGATTCCCCTCGGACGGATCGGCCGGGCGCAGGACGTCGCCGACGCCGTGAGTTTTCTCGTCTCCCCGCGCGCGGCCTGGATCACCGGCAGCAGTCTCGTCATCGACGGCGGGCGCGTCGCCGCCCTGTGACCCGCGGCGGCGAACCGCCGCCGATACCTGTGGGAAGCGGCTGAGGCCCTTCCCCGTCCATCGCCCGGCGAAACCGGGTTTCCCCCGGACCTCCGTACGACGGCGGACCCGCCCGGCCTTCTCGCGCCATTCATTCAGCAACCCCATATCCGTAGGTAACGGCTTGCCAGGACTGGAAGGACTGACACGATGACCACGACAGGGGAAGAGGTGCGGGCCTATCCCTTCGGCCCGGCCGATCGGCTCAACGTGGACGCGAAGCTGGCCGAGATCTGCGGCGAGCAGCCGGTGCTGCGGGTGAACCTGCCCTACGGTGGCGAGGCCTGGCTGGTCACGCGGCACGCGGATGCCAAGATCGTGCTGGCCGATCCCCGGTTCAGCCGGGCCGCGGCCGTCGGCGAGGACGTCCCGCGCACGGTCTCCGCCGGTCTGCCCAGTACCTCCATGATGAGCATGGACCCGCCGGAGCACAGCCGGCTGCGGCGCCGGGTGGCCAACGCGTTCACCGTGCGCCGCGTCGAGGCGCTGCGCCCGCGTGCCCAGCAGATCATGGACGGACTGCTCGACAACATGATCGCCGCCGGTCCGTCCGCCGACCTGACGAAGATGCTGACCTGGCCCCTGCCGATCACGATGATCTGCGAACTGCTCGGTGTGCCCGTCGCCGACCGCGACCGGTTCAACATCTGGGTGGACGGTCTGCTGATGCTGACCGATCCGGCCCAGTCCCTGCAGGCCCGCGAACACCTCAACGACTACCTCGCCGGTCTGATCAGGCTCCGCCGCGCCGACCCGACCGACGATCTCCTCGGCGAACTGGTCAACGACCCCGACGAGGAGGACCGCCTCGAGGAGAAGGAGCTGGTCAGCCTCGGGGTCAGCCTGCTGTCCGCCGGGCAGGAGGCCACCGCCAACCAGCTCGGCAACTTCGTCTACACGCTGCTGACCAACCGCGGCCTCTGGCAGCAGCTCGTCGCCGATCCCGCTCTCGTACCCGACGCGGTCGAGGAACTCTCCCGGATCATCCCGATCAGCGCTTCCGCCGGCTTCACCCGTATCGCCGTCGCGGACGTGGAGCTGAGCGGACAGACCATCCGCGCCGGGGACGCGGTGGTCGCCGAGCTGGGCATGGCCAACCGGGACCCCCTGGTGTTCGAGCACCCCGGGGTGATCGACTTCCACCGGGGGAACAACCCGCACCTCACCTTCGGACACGGTGTGCATCACTGCCTCGGCGCACAACTGGCCAGGATGGAGCTGCGCGTACTCCTGGACTCCCTGGTCCGCCGCCTGCCCGGACTGCACCTCTCCATCCCGGTCGACCAGGTGTCCTGGCGGACCGACCGCCTCATCCGCGGGGTGGCCGCGCTGCCCGTCAGCTGGTGAGGCCCGCACCGGCCCGCGCCGCCGCCCGGCAGGGCCGGCCGCCCATGTGCCCGCGCACGACTCGACGGCATTCACCGGGACACCGGGGGAGGAGCTGACCATGGCCGAGGCAGTGGAGGAGGTCACCGCGGCGGTGCGTGACCCGGGCAAGGGACTTGCCGAGGTCATGGCAGCCGTCCTGGAGGGCTACGGGGACCGGCCGGCCCTCGGCGAACGCGCGAGGGACCCTGCCACGGCGCGCCTGCTCCCGAGGTTCGACACCATCAGCTACCGCGAACTGTGGGCCCGCGTCCGCGCGGTGGCCGGTGCCTGGCACCACGGCCCGCGGTCCGTGCCGGGCGCGGGCGACCGGATCTGCATCCTGGGCTTCACCAGCACCGACTACGCGACCATCGACCTCGCCTGCATCCATCTGGGCATCGTGTCCGTGCCGCTGCAGTCCAGTGCGCCGATGTCCCAGCTGAAGCCGATCATCGCGGAGACCGAGCCGCGCGTCCTCGCCGCGAGCATCGAGCGCGTGGAAGCCGCCGTCGAAGCCGTCATCGGGGCGGCCTCGGTCGAGCGGGTGATCGTGTTCGGGTACGACCCACGGATCGCGGAGCAGCGCGAGACCTTCGAGTCGGCCCGGCGCCGCCTGGCCGAAGCCCGCGGCGCGGTCGTCGTCGAGTCGCTGGACGAGGTGATCGAACGCGGCAGGGACCTGCCGCCCGCCCCGCTGTTCGTCGCCGAGCCCGGTGACGACCCGCTGGCCCTGCTGATCTACACCTCCGGCAGCACCGGGACCCCCAAGGGGGCCATGTACACACAGCGGCTGGTCGGCACCGCGTGGTACGGCTTCAGCTACGGGGCCGCGGACGGCCCCCCGGTCAGCCTCCTCTACATGCCGCAGAGCCATCTCGCGGGCCGCTATTCGCTGATGGGGTCGCTCGTCCGGGGCGGTATCGGCTACTTCACCGCCAGGAGCGACCTGTCCACCCTGTTCGAGGACATCGCCCTGATCCGCCCCACCGAACTGACCATGGTCCCGCGGCTGTGCGACATGCTCTTCCACCAGTACCAGAGCGAACTGGTCCGGCGGGCCGGCGAGCCGGGCGACCTGGAGACCGCGGTCAGGACGGACCTGCGGGAGAACCAGCTGGGCGGGCGGGTCACCAAGGCCTTCTGCGGGACCGCCCCGCTCTCCGCCGAAGTGGCGGCCTTCGTCGAGTCCTGCCTGAATCTCCACCTGTACACCGGCTACGGATCCACCGAAGCCGGCGGGGTGCTCCTCGACACGGTGGTGCAGCGCCCGCCGGTGATCGACTACAAGCTGGCCGACGTCCCGGAACTGGGCTACTTCCGCACCGACTCGCCGCATCCGCGCGGCGAACTGCTGCTCAAGACGGACTCCATGATCTCCGGGTACTACAAGCGCCCCGAGGTCACCGCCGCGATCTTCGACGAGGACGGCTACTACCGGACCGGCGACGTCATGGCCGAGACAGGTCCCGACCGGCTGGTCTACATCGACCGCACCAAGGACACCCTGAAACTCTCGCAGGGCGAATTCGTGGCCGTCTCCCGCCTGGAGACCGTCTTCGGCGGCAGCCCCCTCATCCAGCAGATCTTCGTGCACGGCAACAGCGAGCGCGCCTATCTGCTCGCGGTGGTGGTGCCCACGCCGGACGCGCTGGCCAGGGCAGGGGACGAGCCGGGGAAACTCAAGCGACTGCTCAGCGCGTCGCTCCAGGAGACCGCCAAGGAGGCCGAGCTCAACTCGTACGAGATCCCGCGTGACTTCCTCATCGAGACCGAACCCTTCAGCGCCGGGAACGGACTGCTCACCGAGAGCCACAAGATGCTGCGCCCCAGACTCAGGGAGCGCTACGGCGAGGTCCTGGAGCAGCTGTACGCCGACCTCGCCGACGGGCAGGCCGAGCAGTTGCGCGAGCTGCGGCGGGCCGCGCCGGACCGGCCGGTGCTGGACACGGTCAGCCGGGCCGCCCAGGCGCTGCTCGGCTGTGCGGACACCGAGCTGGGCGCGGAGGTGTACTTCACCGACCTGGGCGGGGATTCGCTGTCCGCGCTGTCCTTCTCCCGGCTCATGACGGAGATCTTCCACGTCGAGGTTCCCGTCGGGGTGGTCATCGGCCCGGCCGGCGGTCTGGCACAACTGGCCGCGTACATCGAGGAGGAGCGGGAGTCCGGGGCGAAGCGGCCCACCTTCGCCTCCGTGCACGGCCGGAGCAGCCGCGAGGTCCGTGCCGGTGACCTCACCCTGGACAGATTCCTCGACGCGCCGGTGCTCGCCGCCGCCCCGGCGCTGCCCCGCCCCGACGGGGCCGTACGGACCGTGCTGCTGACCGGGGCCAACGGCTACCTCGGCCGGTTCCTGTGCCTGGAATGGCTGGAGCGGCTGGCGGCCTCGGGCGGCAGACTGATCTGCGTCGTGCGCGGCACCGGCGGGGATGTCGCGGCGAAGCGGCTGGAGGAGGCGTTCGGCAGCGGCGAGGCCGAACTGCTGCGCCGGTACCGGGACCTGGCCGACGGGACCCTGGAAGTGCTCGCGGGTGACATCGGCGATCCGCGTCTGGGCCTCGACGAGGACACCTGGAGCAGGCTGGCCGACACCGTGGACCTGATCGTCCACCCGGCTGCGCTGGTCAATCATGTGCTGCCCTACTCCCAGCTGTTCGGACCCAACGTCGTCGGCACGGCGGAGGTGATCAGGCTGGCGCTCACCACCCGGATCAAACCCGTCATCCAGGTGTCCACCGTCGCCCTCGGAATCGGAGCCGGGGCCGCCGCACTGGACGAGGACGCCGACATCCGCGCAACCGGCCCCGTCCGGCGCATCGGGCGGGACTACGCGGACGGGTACGCGACCAGCAAGTGGGCGGGCGAGGTCCTGCTCCGCGAGGCGCACGACCTGTGCGGCCTGCCGGTGACCGTCTTCCGCTCGAACATGCTCCTCGCGCACAGCAGATACCCGGGCCAGCTGAATGTGCCCGACATGTTCACCCGTCTCCTGTTCAGCCTGGCCGTCACCGGAATCGCCCCGCGTTCGTTCTACCGGGCCGGCACCCGCGCCCACTACGACGGTCTGCCGGTCGACTTCACCGCCGAGGCCATCACCGCGCTGGGCGAGCGCGCCACCGAGGGCTACCGGACCTTCAACGTGCTGAACCCGCACGACGACGGCATCTCGCTCGACACCTTCGTCGACTGGCTCGCCGAAGCCGGACACCCCGTCCAGCGCATCGACGACTACGACGACTGGTTCCTCCGCGTCTCGGCGGCGCTCCGCGCCCTGCCGGAGAAGCAGCGCCAGCACTCGCTGCTCCCCCTGCTGCACGCCTTCGCGCGGCCCGATGACGGCGTCCCCGGTACGGCGGTCCCCGCCGGGCGGTTCCACGCCGCGGTGCGGGCCGCCAAGGTCGGCCCCGACAAGGACATCCCGCATCTGTCGTCCGCCCTCATCCGCAAGTACGTCACCGACCTGCGCCGGATCGGCCTGCTCCACGACCGCGACTGAGCGGTATCCGTACCGGCTCCCACACCGGCTCCCACACCGGCTCCCACACCCACAGCTGATGGCAGCGCCACGGCTGTGGGTGTCGGCCGTCGCCCGCAGGTACGTCGCCCGCAGGTACGTCGCCGCCGCGCCCCAGCGGCCGACCGGCCCGTGTCCGGAGCGATGTGACACAGGGTCAGGGAGCGCAGCCGTGGGCGCCATCGACGCCCCGTCACGGTCAGCCCGCTTTCACATAACCGGCCCCCATGAATTAGGTTAGCCTTGCCTTGCCTGGGGGTTGGGGGGGTGGGAGACCCATGCCGGCCGGCCGAACGACGCTGCGCCGGACTCCGCCGCGGCGTGTCCGCCGAAGCGGCCGGCCACCCAGCGCTGTGGCGTCGTATCCACCACCGCCGGCGCGCCGACCGCGCCGCCGGCGTCCATTCCGCAGGAGTCATCCGATGAGTCAGATCCTGTCGCCCGAACGTGTCCGCGCCGATGTCGCGGAGCTGCTCGACTGCGACCCCGCCGACATCGATCCCGAGGAGAATCTGGTCGACCTCGGCCTGGACTCGGTGCGGATCATGGTCCTGGTCGAGCGCTGGCGTACCGCGGGGGCGGGCGCCCTGGAGTTTCCCGACCTGGCCGAGCAGCCCGAACTCGGGCACTGGACGGCGCTGCTGACGGGGGGCGCCGCATGAGCCGCGTCGACCACAGGCACCGCCACCTGGAGCGGATCGCGGAGGTCGGGGCGGGCCGCCATGCCGAGAAGGTGGGCTATCCGATCGGTATCCGGGAGACCGAGGTCGTACGGGTCGCCATGGTCGGCTCCGGTCTGCTGCGGGTGACCCTCGGTGGTGCGGGTGCCGAGGGCTTCGAGGCCCACGCGCCGGACGAGCACGTGAAACTGATCTTCCCGGACCCGGACGGCACGCTGCGGCTGCCCGAGCGGAACGGCGCGATGCTGCGCTGGCCGCGGCCGGCGCTCGTCTCGCGGGAGTACACCGTGCGCCGCTACGACCCGGCCGCGGGTGAGATCGACATCGACATCGCCCCGCACGAGGGCGGACTCGCCTCGGACTGGGCGCGCGAGGCCCGGCCGGGTGCCGTCATGCACATCGCGGGGCCGCCCGGCGGGATGATCGTCCCGCACGCCTACGACCGCTACCTGCTCGCGGGCGACATCACGGCACTGCCCGCGATCGCTCGCCGGCTGGAGGAGCTGCCCAGGTCCGCGAAGGGCTGGGCGTTCATCGAGGTCGCCGACGCCGCGCAGGAGATCGAGCTGTCCGCGCCCGAAGGTTTCGAGGTGCGCTGGCTGCACCGCGGCGGCCACCCCGCGGGGAGCGGTGACGCGCTGGAGCGGGCGGTGACCGCCGTGGCCGTGCCCGAGGGGGAGCGGGTGTACGTGTGGGCCGCGGGGGAGGCCGGGCAGATCAAGCCGCTGCGCCGCTGGGTCCGCGACGAACTGGGCCTGGACAAAGTCGACTCCGACATCACCGGGTACTGGAAGCGCGGCGTCGCCGACTTCGACGAGGCCGATCACTGACAAACCGTCCGGACCGGGACAGGTGTGACGCCGGTCCGCGGTTGTCCTGCCGAAAGGCCATGAACTAAGGTGAGCCTTACCTAACTAGCAAGGAGCGTTTGCATGTCCATACGCAGATCGTTCGGCCTGGCCGGCGCGGTGTCGCTGGCCCTCGTCCTGGCCGGATGCGGGTCGTCGGAGGGCGGGTCGGACTCCTCGGACAAGGCCGAGACCCGGGTGTTCGCGGCGGACAACGGCAAGATCACCATCCCGGCCCGGCCGAAGCGTGTGGTGGCCACCGGCTACGCCGTGCCCGCCATGCTGGAGGCCCACGCCCCGCTCGTCGGGATCTCGTCGTGGAAGCGCGGCGAGCCGATGATGAGCAAGGAGGACCTGGCCACCTACAAGAAACTCCCCAAGGTCGCCGGTGAGTCGGCGGCCGAGACCAACTACGAGGCCGTCGCCGAGGCCGAGCCCGACCTGATCATCATCGGTGTGCCCGCCCCGGTGCTCGGTGACATCGACATCAAGCGGCTGGAGTCCATAGCCCCGGTCGTGGCCATCGGCCCGACCGTGCCCTCCGCGTGGCGCGAACTGTCGCACAAGCAGGCCGACGCCGCGGGCTCGCTCAAGCAGTTCGACGCGGTGAAGAGCACGTACGAGGCCAGGACCGCCGAGCTGTCCAAGAAGTACAAGGACGTACTGCCGCAGCTCAAGCTGGGCCACGTCGGCTCGTACGGCGAGGTCGCCAAGGGCACCTTCCAGCGCGAGTTCGGCGGTTCGTGGGGCACCAACATCGCCGAGGACTTCGGCGCGAAGTACTACGGCAAGGTCAAGGAGTCCGGCCCCGGCTCGCGTTCGGTCAGCGAGTACCCGTCCATCGAGGAACTCCCGGCCGCATTCGGTGAGGCCGATGTCCTCACGTACTCGGTCAACGCCGACGGCACCGTGCCCGAGCCGGTGAAGTACGTCATGGACTCGAAGCTGTGGAAGAACCTGCCCGCCGTCAAGGCCGGCAAGGCCTACCCGCTCCGCTACACCGAGGCCGCGACCTACGGATCGGCCATGAAGACCCTGGACGCGATCGACGAGTCGCTCGCTCCGCTGCTGAACCGGTGACCGTCGCGGGCCGCGCGTCCGGTGCGGCGGGAACCCGGCGCGCCGTGCCACGGATCGGCTGGCTGATCGGCGGTCTGGTGCTGCTCGTGGTGATCGCCGTGATCAGCATGGGCGTCGGGGCCCGCCAGGTCCCGCCCGCCGAGGTCGTACGGGCACTGTTCGACTATCGGGGCACCGACGACCATGTGATCGTGCGTGATGTCCGGGCACCGCGCGCGCTGCTGGCCGTCGCGGTGGGCGCCGCGCTCGCGGTGGCGGGCGCGCTGATCCAGACGCTGGCCCGCAATCCGCTGGCGGAGCCCGGCATCCTCGGCGTCACCGCGGGCGCCGGGTTCGCCATCACCGTGGGCTCGGCGCTCGGCCTGGCCGCCGGGCAGGCCGGTGAACTGGGCTTCGCCGTCATCGGCTCCGTGCTCGCGGCGCTGCTGGTCGCCGCGGTCGGGCGGCGCTCACCACTGCGCCTGGTGCTCACCGGAGTGGCCCTGACCGCGGTGCTGAGCGGCGTCGCGCTCGGGCTGCGGCTGATGCTCCCGGACGTCTTCGACATGTACCGCTTCTGGTCGGTCGGATCGCTGGCGGCCCGCGAACAGGCGCCGCTCGCCCTGCCGCTGACCGCCATCGCGGTGTCGCTGACCGGCGCACTGCTGCTGAGCCGGGCACTCAACGCCCTGACGCTGGGGGAGAGCGTGGCGCACACACTGGGGGCCGGCGTGGGCCGGGTGAGGGGTGCCGCACTGGTGCTCATCACCGTGCTCAGCGGGGCGGCGACAGCGGTCGCCGGACCGATCCTGTTCGTCGGACTCATCGTGCCGCATCTGGTCCGCAGGCCGGCGTCGGGCTCGGTGCCCTGGCTGATCCTCTACTCGATGGTGCTGGGACCGGCCCTGCTGCTGGTCGCCGACATCGGCTCGCGGATCCTGCTGCCCACCGGCGAGGTGCCGGTGGCCATCGTGACCGCGTTCCTCGGCGGGCCCATGCTGATCTGGGCCGTCCGCCGCTACGGGGCGGGGTCACTGTGACCGGGCACGGACCGAGGGTCGAACGCCGCACCGTCGTACTCGTCGTGGTGCTGGTGGCGATGATGCTGTGCCTGGGGATGCTCGGGCTCTGTTACGGGGCGTCCTGGTCGACGCCCGGCGAGGTGTTCGCCGCGCTCACCGGGACGGACCCCTCCGTGGTGATCCTGGACTGGCGGCTGCCGCGGGTACTGGCCGGGCTCGTCTTCGGCGCCGCGCTCGGTGCGGCGGGGGCGATCTTCCAGAACCTCACCCGCAACCCGATGGGCAGCCCGGACGTGATCGGCCTCGACGCCGGCGCCTACACCGGTGCCCTGGTGGCCATCACCGTACTGTCGGGCACATCCGCCCAACTGGCCGCCGGCTCGGTGCTCGGCGGACTGCTGGTCGCGGCCGCGATCTACCTGCTCTCGTTCGAACACGGCTTCTCCGGCATACGGCTGGTCGTGATCGGCATCGCGGTCAACGCGATGGTGACCGCGATCAACTCATGGATCGTGCTGCGCGCCGAACTGGAGGTGGCGATCGCCGCCGTCGGCTGGAGCGCCGGCTCGCTCAACGGTGTGGGCTGGGAGGACCTGGGGATCCCGTTCACGGTGATCGCCGTACTGCTGGCCGTGATGACCGCGCGGGCACACGCCATGCACCAGGCATCGCTCGGCGACGCGATCGCGGTGACCACCGGGGTCGGGCTCGACCGGCTGCGACTGCTGATGGTGCTGGTCGGCGTCGGCTGCACGGCCACGGTGACCGCCGTGGCCGGACCGATCGCCTTCATCGCCCTGGCCGCCCCGCAGATCGGCCGGAGGCTCGCCGGCGCCGCCGGGGTGCCGCTGCTCCCGGCCGCGCTGACCGGGGCGGTTCTGCTCCAAGGCGCCGACCTGCTCGCCCAGATGCTGCTGGCGCCCGTCGCGCTGCCCGTCGGCGTGGTGAGTACCGCGATCGGCGGCTGCTATCTGATCTGGCTGCTGACCAAGGAGGTGAGGCGCGCGTGACCGCACGCCTGACCGCGCGGGACATCACCCTGCGCTACGGAGACCGCGTCGTGTCCACACGGCTGAGCCTGGACGTCCCCGACGGCGCGTTCACCGCCATCGTGGGCCCCAACGCCTGCGGGAAGTCGACCCTGCTGCGGGCGCTGGTGCGGCTGCTGCGCCCCGACAGCGGGCAGGTGGAACTCGACGGCCGGGCGGTCGGCGGCTACGCGCCCAAGGCACTGGCCAAGGAGCTCGGCTTCCTGCCGCAGGACCCGCTGGCCCCCGAGGACATCAAGGTCCGTCAGCTCGTGGCGCGGGGACGGTTCCCGCACCAGTCGCTGCTGGCACTGTGGTCGCCGCAGGACGAGGAGGCCGTCACCGGGGCGATGGACGCCGCAGGTGTCGGCGACCTGGCGGGCCGGCCGGTGCAGGAGCTGTCCGGCGGCCAGCGGCAACGGGTGTGGATGGCCATGGTGCTCGCCCAGCGGACGCCCTACCTGCTGCTCGACGAGCCGACGTCGTTCCTGGACATCACCCACCAGTACCAGTTGCTCGGCCTGCTGGCCGGGCTGCGCAACGAGGGCCGCACGGTCATCGCCGTCCTGCACGACATCAACCAGGCCTGCCGGTTCGCCGACCACCTGGTCGCCATGAGGGACGGCCGGGTGGTCGCCGAGGGCGACCCCGGGGACATCGTGGACGCCGCACTGATCAAGGACGTGTTCGACCTGCCGAGCGTCATCGTCCCCGACCCGGTGACCGGCACACCGATGGTCGTTCCCACACTTCAAGGAGAGTAAGTTGAGCACCGCAAGCGTGCCCTCGGACGGCCTTCTCGCCCTGACCAGCGCCCAGTTGGGCATCTGGAACGCACAGCGGCTGGAGCCGGACTCGCCGTACTACGTGGTCGGCGACGTGGTGGAGATATCCGGCGGCGGGAGCGTCGACGCCGCCGCGCTGGCCGAGGCGGTCAGAGCGACCACGCAGGAGGCCGAGACCCTGCGGCTCCGGGTGTACGACACCCCCGAGGGGCCACGCCAGGCGGTCGGCCGGGAACCGGTCGAGCCGCCCGAGGTGGTGGACGTCAGCGGTGCGGCCGACCCGGTGGCCGCAGCCCACGCCCTCGTCGAGGCCGAGCGGGCGCGGGTGGGGGAGGCCTGCCGGGGCATGGTGGACCGGCCGCTGTACGCACGTACCGTCATCCGGCTCTCCGACCGGGAGGTCTGGTACACCCAGCTCGGCCACCACCTGGTCTTCGACGGCTACACCGCGGCGATGCTCGCCCGCCGCACCGCCGCCCGCTACACCGCCCTGGTCCGGGGGACCGAACCCGCGAAGTCCACCTTCGGCGGCTTCGCCGCGCTCGTCGCCGCCGACCGCGCCTACCGGGACAGCGACCGGTTCACCGAGGACCGCGCGTACTGGGTCGAGCGGTTCACCCCGCTGCCCGACCTCGGTGACACCGGCACCGAGACCGGTCCGCCCGACCGCACCCTGACCGCCCGTGCCGTCGTCACGCCTCAGGAGACGGCCCGGCTGCGCGCGTTCGCCGGCACACAGGGCGTCACCTGGGGTGAGGCACTGATCGCCGGATACGCCGCCTTCCTGCACCGCATGCTGGGCCGCACCGACATCGTGTTCGCGCTGCCGCTGATGTGCCGGACCGGCTCGGCCGAGCTGCGTACCCCCGCCATGGCCGTCAATGTGCTCCCGCTGCGGGTGACCGTGCGCGGCGGCGACGGGCTCGGGGAACTGAGCCCGCGGGTCGCCGCCGCCATGCGCGAGATGCGCGAACACCAGCGCTACCGGGGCGAGGACCTGCCGCGCGACCTCGGTGCGCCCGGCGCCGGCGCGCTGCTGCACGGACGCGGGATCAACCTCAAGGCCTTCGACCTGGCACTCGACTTCGCCGGGGCCGGCGGTGTGATGCGCAACGTCGCGGGCGGTCCCCCCGAGGACATGGGCCTGAGCGTCCTGCCGACCCGTGACGGCGGGCTGCTGCTCGGCTTCGAGGTCGACGCCCGGTCCAAGGACCAGGCCGCGGTCGACGGCCTGCTGTCCGGGTTCAGGACCCTGCTGTCCGGATTGATGGACGGACTGCCCGTCGGACGGATCGCCCTGACCGGCGGCACGGACGGGCCGCCTACGCACTGGTCCCCGCCCGCGCTGCCCGGCACGCCGATGGACGTGCCGGCCGCGTTCGACGCGATGGCCGCCGCCGGTCCCGGGCGCACGGCACTGGTGTGCGGGGAGGTCCGGCTGTCCGCGGCCCAACTGGCGGAGCGGGTGCACCGGCTGGCCCGTGCGCTGCGCGCCCGCGGCATCGGCCCCGACGACATCGTGGCGCCAGCACTGCCGCGCTCCGCCGATGCGGTGGTCGCCCTGCTGGCGGTACTGGACGCGGGCGCCGCGTTCCTGCCCCTGGACGCCGCGTACCCGCCCGAGCGGCTGCGTGAGCTGATCGACGACACCCGGCCCGCGCTGGTGCTGACCGCCGGAGCGGTCGACGGGCTGTCGTGGGACACCCTGCTCGGCGAGGCCGCCGGGCTGTCCGGTGAGCCGCTGACGGCCGGTGAACTGGCCGCGCCCCGGCACCCCGAGCACCTCGCCTACGTGATCCACACCTCCGGGTCGACCGGGCGCCCCAAGGGGGTGCTCGGCCGGACCGGCGGGCTCGCCGCACTCCTGCACCACCAGCGGTCCACGGTCGTCGCGGAGGCGGAGCGGGCCGCGGGCAGGCAGCTGCGAGCCGCCCACACCTACTCCTTCGCCTTCGACTCCGCCCTCGACCACCTGGTGTGGCTGCTCTGCGGCCACGAACTGCACGTCTACGACAGCGAGACGGCCCGCGACGCCGACGCCCTGCTCGCCGCCTACGCCCGCGACGGCATCGACATCGTGGACACCACCCCGTCGATGGCCGCGCCTCTGGTCGACGGCGGCCTGCTGGAACTGCGCCCGGCGCTGCTGGTCCTCGGCGGGGAGGCCACCCCGCCCGCGCTGTGGCGCAGGATCGCCGATTCGGGCATCACCGCACGCAACATGTACGGGCCGACCGAGGCGACCGTGGACAGCACCACCGCGCGCGTCGACGGCGACGGGCCGACGATCGGCCACCCGCTCGCGGGCACCCGGATCCACGTCCTGGACAGCGCGCTGCAACCCGTACCGCACGGCACGGCCGGCGAACTGTACCTGGCCGGACCGCACCTGGCCCGCGGTTACCTCGGCAGGCCCGGGGCGACCGCCGAGCGCTTCGTCGCCGACCCGTTCGGCGCACCCGGCGAGCGGATGTACCGAACCGGCGACCTGGCCCGGTGGGTGCCGGGCCGCGGACTGGACTACCGGGGCCGGGGCGACGGACAGGTCAAGATCCGCGGCCACCGGGTGGAGACCGGCGAGGTCGAGGCAGCACTCGCCGCCGTGCCGGGCGTCACCGCCGCTGCCGTCGGCATCCGGTCCAAGCGGCTCGTCGGCTACGTCGTGTCCGCCTCGGTCACCGGGGACGAGGCACGTGCCCACCTCGCCGGGCGGCTGCCCGAGCACATGGTGCCCGCGGCGGTGGTGGTGCTGGGCGCGCTGCCCCTCACACCCAACGGCAAGCTCGACCGCGCCGCCCTGCCCGCACCCGCCCTGCCCGGCGGCGGCCGGGAGCCGGGCACCGAGCGGGAGCGGCTGCTGTGCGCGGTCCTCGCCGAGGTGCTCGACGTCGAACGGGTCGGTGTGGACGACGACTTCTTCGCCCTCGGCGGCGACAGCATCACCGCGATCACCGTCAGCAGCAGACTGCGTGCGGCGGGTCTCGGGCTCCGGCCGCGCGACCTGCTGGCGCGCCGCACCTTCGCCGCGCTGGCCGCCTCCGCCGAACTGCTGGAGGACGTGACCGGACCGGCGGACGACCCGACCGGACCCGTTCCCGCCCCGCCGATCGTGCGCGGTCTGCTCGACCCGCATCCGGACGTGGACACCGTCGCCGGCTACGCGCAGTGGACCGCCCTCGGCGTCGGCGAACTCGGCCACCAGGACCTGACCACGGGTGTGCAGGCCGTGCTCGACCACCACGACGCACTGCGGCTGCGGGTCGCCGACGGCCTGGAGGTACTGCCCCGCGGCACCGTGCGCGCCGTCGTTCTCGAGGTCCACGGCGAGGACGTGAACGCCCTCGCGGGGCGCCTCGCGGGTGAACTCGACCCGCGGACGGGCGACCTGCTCCGGGCGGCCCTGCTCCGTACCGCCGACGGCACACCGGACCGCCTGGTCGTCGTCGTGCACCACCTCGCCATGGACGGCGTGTCCTGGCGCATCCTGCTGCCCGACCTGCACAAGGCCTGCACGGGCGGCACTCTCGACCCGGTCGGGACGTCCTGGCGGCGGCACGCCACGCTCCTCGCCGAGCAGGGGGCGTCCGGCGCGCGCCGGGGCGAACTCGACCACTGGCGTACCGCGCTCGCCTCCGCCCCCCGCCTGGGCGCCCGGCCGCTGGACCCGGCCGAGGACACCGTCTCGACCGCCCACCGGTCGGTCACCGTGGCCTCGCCCGAGGTCACCGAGGCGCTGCTCACCACCCTGCCCGCGGCCTACCGCGCCGGAGCCGACGAAGTGCTGCTGGCCGCACTCGTCCTCGCCCTGCGCGGCTGGGGCCTGCCGGACGACGCCGTGACCGTGTCGATGGAGGGCCACGGCCGTGAACACCTCGACCTGTCCCGCACGATCGGCTGGTTCACCAGCGAATACCCGGTCCGCGTCCCCGCGTCCGACGACGTGGGGCAGACGCTGCGCGCCGCCAAGGAGGCCAGGCGAGGCGTCCCCGACGGCGGCATCGGCTACGGAGTCCTGCGCCACCTCGACCCCGAAGCCGGCGCCGGACTCGCGGCCACCCCGCCCCCGGACGTCCTGCTGAACTACCTGGGCCGCTTCGCCCCGCTCACCGGAACCGGATGGCACCTGCCGCGGCACGACGCCTTCTCGGTGACCGAGCCCGGGGCCAAGGCCCTGGAACAGGTGCTCGCGCTCAACTGCTTCGTCCACGAGAAGGGCGCGCCACGGCTCGCCGTCGAGTGGACGGCCGCGACCCGGGTGCTCGGCACCGATGCCGTGGCCGCGCTGCAGAGGGCCTGGACCGCGGCGCTGGACGCGCTGGCCGAGCACGCGCTGCACACCACGGGCGGACTCACCCCCTCGGACCTCCCGCTGGTCGGCCTCGACCAGACCGCCATCGACGCCCTCGAACGCACCGGCCGCATCACGGACGTGCTGCCCGCCACCCCCCTCCAGGTCGGGCTGTCCTTCCACACCCTGCTCCGCGACGACCACGACACCGACGTCTACGTCGTCCAGGCCGTGACCACCCTGGCCGGCCAGCTGAAGCCGGACCGGATGGCCGAGGCCGCACGCGAACTGCTGCGCCGCCACCCCGCCCTGCGCGTGTACCTGGGCACGGCGGGGGACGAGGTCGTCCAGGTGATCCCGGCCGATGTCGCCCTGGACTGGCGGGAGGCCGACCGGTTCCCCGAAGCGGCCCGCGCCGATCTGGAGCGGCCGTTCGACCCGGCCCGGCCGCCGCTGATCCGCTTCCTGCTGTCGCGTGTCGGGCCCGCCGAGCACAAGTTGGCGATCACCAACCACCACGCCCTGCTCGACGGCTGGTCGATGCCGCTGGTCGGCCGCACCCTGCTCGCCATCTATGCCGAGCTGAGCGGCGGCCCCGCCGCCCCCGCCTCCCCGCCGCTCTCGGAGTACTTCCGGTGGCTGGCGGGCCGGGACCGGGAGGCGTCCCTCGACGCCTGGCGGGACGCGCTGGCCGGAGTCGACGACGCGACCCGGCTGGCACCGGCGAGCACCGGGAGCACGGTGGAGCGGCCCGGCCGCGAAACCGTCGGTCTGGGACGCGAGTTCAGCGACCGGCTGCGGGCGTTCGCCCGCGAGCAGGGCGTCACCCTGACGACCGTGCTCCAGACGGCGTGGGGCCTGCTGCTCGGCCGGCTCACCGGGCGCCGCGACGTCGTGTTCGGCTGCCCGGTGTCCGGGCGGCCCGCCGAGGTCGACGGCGTGGAGTCGATGATCGGTCAGCTCGGCACCACCATCCCGGTACGTGTCCGGCACACCCAGGACCTGAGTGTGCGCGACCTGCTGGCGCGTGTGCACGCCGAGAGCGTCGCCCTGAACGAGCACCACCACGTCGGACTGCCCGCGATCCAGCGGGCGGTGGGCATCGGTGAACTGTTCGACACGATGCTGGTGATGGAGAACTTCCCGCTGTCCAGCCGGAAGCGCACCCCGCTCGCCCCCGGACTCGACCTGGCCGGCGTGGACATCACCGATGCCACCCACTACGCGCTCACCGTCATCGTGATCCCCGACGACGAGATCACGATCGGCCTCGGCTACCAGCCGGGCGCCTTCGGCGGGGACACCGTGCGCGACCACGGCCGCTGGCTGCACAACCTCCTGCGGGAGATCGTCGACGACCCGGCGCGGCCCGCGCTCCGGCTGCCCGCACTCGGCACCGACGAGCGGCGGCGGATGCTGCGTACCGGCACCGGGACCGTCGCCGCCCGGAGCCGGGGCCACTGGCTGGAGGAGTTCGCGGCCCAGGTGCGCCGCAGGCCCGACGCCGAGGCACTGGTCTGCCGCGACCGCAGCCTGGACTACGCCGAGCTGGACCGGCGGGCCAACCGGCTCGCCCACGCGCTGATCGAGCGCGGTGTACGGCCCCAGGATCCGGTCGCCGTCCTGCTCGGACGGGACATCGAGATGACCGTCGCGCTGTTCGGTGTGGCCAAGGCCGGCGCGGTCTACGTACCGATGGACACGAGCTACCCGCAGGAACGGATCGCCTACATGTTCGACGACATCGCCCCGGCCGCGGCCGTGACCACCGGCGCCGCCCTGCCCGTCGAACGCGGCATCCCGGTCCTGCGGCTGGACGACCCGGCCGCACTCGCCTCCGTACCGGACACCGACCCGGCCGGGGCACGCGCCGGGCTCACCGAGGACGCGCTCGCCTACGTCATCTACACCTCCGGAACCACCGGGCGGCCCAAGGGCGTCGGCGTGACCCACCGGGCCGTGCCCGACCTGATCGCGCTCCAGGAAGAGGTCGTCGGCGTCACCGAGCACGACCGCTATCTGCACTTCGCCTCGACCGGCTTCGACGTCGCGTTCTGGCAGACCATGGTGCCGCTGCTCTCCGGCGGTACCTCCGTGATCGCTCCCGAGGAGGTACGCGTCCCCGGCGACGAACTCCTCGACTACATCACCGAGCACCGCGTGACCGGAGTGAACCTGCTGCCGTCGTTCCTGGCCGCGATGCCCGACGACCGCACCGTCGACCCCGACGTGTTCTTCGTCGTCGGTGCCGAGCGCCTCGACCCCGAGCTGGCACGGCGCTGGGGCGAGGGGCGCCGGGCGCTGTTCAACGCCTACGGTCCGACCGAGGTCACGATCAACTCCACGACCTGGCACTACGACCCGGACGACACCGGCCCGCTGCCGATCGGCCGCCCCGACCCCAACGTCCGCGCCTACGTTCTCGACGGCGGACTCCAGCCGGTCGGCTTCGGAGTGACGGGCGAGCTGTACCTCGCCGGGCCGAGCCTGGCCCGCGGCTACCTGGGCCGCCCCGCGCTGACCGCCGCCGCCTTCGTGGCCGGCCCGTTCGGCCCGCCGGGGGAGCGGATGTACCGCACCGGCGACCTCGTGCGATGGCGGCCCGACGGACAGCTGGTGTTCCTCGGCCGCGCCGACCACCAGGTCAAGATCCGCGGCTTCCGGGTCGAACTGGGCGAGATCGAGTCCACGCTGACCGGCCACCCCGACGTCCGCGCCTGCGCCGTGATCGTGCGGGACGGCAGGCTCACCGGCTATGTCATCCCCACCGACGGCGCCGACCTGGACACCGCCCGGGTGCGTGAGTACCTGGCCCGGGAACTGCCCGACCACATGGTGCCGACGGCGCTCGTACCGATCGGCCGGCTGCCGCTGAGCCCCAGCGGCAAGCTCGACGCCGCCGCGCTGCCGGCCCCCGAGACCCTGGCCACCGCACGGCGCGAACCCGCCACCGAGGCCGAAGCGGTGCTGCTCGCCGTGCTCCGGGACGTCATGGGCCGCGAGGACATCGGCCCCGACGACGACTTCTTCGCCATCGGCGGAGACAGCATCGTCTCGCTCCAGGTCGTCTCGCGCGCCCGGCGCCAGGGGATAGGACTGACCGCGCGGGACGTCTTCGAGGGCGAGACGGTCGCCGGAATCGCCGCACGGGCCCGCGCCCTGGACGGCGGAGAGGCCCCCGCCGTCGGCGACGCGCCGCTGACCCCGGTCATGCGGGACCTGCTGCGCCGGGCCGGGACCGCCGCCGACGGGTTCTGCCAGTGGGTGGAGATCTGCGTCCCGCCGGGCGGCGACCAGGCGGCCTGGCAGACCGTGCTCGACGCGGTCCTGGCCCGGCACGACGTACTGCGGGCCCGTCTCGCCGACGACACGCTGCACATCCCGCCGGCCGGCGCGGTGACCGGAGCCGCGGTACTGACCCGGGTGGGGGCGGCGGACGACCTGCGCGCCGCGGCCGACGCCGGGATCGCCGGAGCCCTGGCGTCGATGGACCCGCGCACCGGCCCGCTGCTGCGCGCCGTCTGGGTGGACGCGGGTCCGGACCGCCCCGGGCGCCTCGTCCTGATCGCTCACCACCTGGTCGTCGACGGTGTGTCCTGGCGCGTCCTGCTGGACGACCTGGAGCACGCGCACTCCGGCGGGACCCTGGCCCGGCACGGACAGTCGTTCCTCGGCTGGGCGCGTTCGCTGCGCGACGCCGACCGGCGCGCCGAACTGCCGCACTGGCGGCGGATGACGGCCACCCCGGCACTCACCCGCCCGCTCGACCCCGCCCGGGACACCGTGGCCACCGCGGCGCACCACGAGATCCGGCTCGACACCGAGTCGACCCGTGCCCTGATCACCACGCTGCCCACCGCCTACCGCACCACCCCGGACGCCGTGCTGCTCACGGCGCTCGCCCAGGCGGTACGGGCCTGGCGCGGAACCCCCGAACTGCTGGTCGCCCTGGAGAGCCACGGCCGGCCGCGCCAGGTCGATCTGTCCCAGACCGTCGGCTGGTTCACCGCCGTCCACCCCGTGCGGCTCGACGCGGGCGACGACGTGAAGGCGGTCAGGGAGAGGCTGCGTGCCCAGGGCGACGGCCTCGGCTACGGCATCCTCACCTCGGCGGGCCTGCTGGACCCCGTGGAACCGGAGATCGCCTGGAACTATCTCGGCCAGTACCCCGGAGCCCCGGCCCTGGAGACGCCGTGGCAGGCGCCCCCGGACGCCGGACCGCTCGGCTCCAACGGGTCCGACGCCATGCCGCTGCCGTACGGCCTGATGGTCAACGCCCTGGTGCGCGACGACATGCTCGGTGTCCGGATCACCTGGCCGTCCGCGCTGTTCACCGCCGCCGAGGCCGAGGAACTGGCCGAGGCCCTGTGGGCCGCGCTCCTGCGCACCGCCGCCGCGCCGGAGATCGGGGCACTCGACCCCGACCGCCCGGTCGCCGGGATGCAGCCGCTCACCCCGCTCCAGGAGGTGATGCTGCGGCACTCGCGCACCGAGCGCCCCGACCCGTACACCGTGCAGTCGACGTTCTCCCTCGCCGGAGCGCTCGACACCGAGGCCCTGCGGGCCGCCGGCGCCGACCTGCTGGCCCGGCACCCGAACCTGGGGGCCGCCTTCCCCGCCGACCTGGCGGTGATCCCGGTGGCGCCCCGGCCGGACTTCCGCGTGGCCGACGGACCGGCCGAGGAGGTGCTGGCCGCGGACCTGGCCGAGCCGTTCGACCTCGCCCGCGGTCCGCTCCTGCGCCTGACCGTGATCCGGTGCGGCCCCGGGCGCGCCGACCTGGTCATGACCAGCCATCATGTGCTCTCCGACGGCTGGTCGGCCCCGCGCATCCTCACCGAACTCTTCGCCCTGTACACGGCGCGGCTCCGCGGCGAGGCCCCGGACCTGCCCGAACCCGTACCGTTCGCGGACTACCTGAGCTGGTGCGCCGACCACGAACCGGACCTGGGCGCCTGGGCGGCCGAACTCGACGGTCTGCCCGAGGGCGACTACCTGGGCGGCGGCGAACCCGGTCCGGCCTGGCAGGAACCCGAGCTCATCGAGTTCGACGCGGCACTGGTGGACAGCCTCACACGGCTCGCCGCGCGCCGCGGGCTCACCCGGAACACCCTGGTGCAGGGCGCCTGGGCGGTGCTGCTCGCCCGGCGCTCCGGCCTCACGGACGTCTGTTTCGGCGCCATGGTCGCCTGCCGTCCTGCGGAGCTGGAGGGTGTCGAGGAGATCATCGGGCTGCTGGCCAACACCGTGCCCGTCCGGGCACGGCTCGAAGGCACCCTCGCCGACACGCTCGCCGGTCTCCAGAGCGGGCAGCGGGCGCTGGTCGAGCACCACCATGTCGCCCTGTCCGACCTGGAACGGCTCACCGGGCGGCACCGGCTGTTCGACAGCCTGGTGGTGTTCGAGAACTACCCGGTCGACCCCGACCGTCTGCGCGAACCCGCCCCCGGACTCACGGTCGTCGCCACCCGCTTCCGCGAATCCACGCACCACCCGGTGACCCTGACGGTCATGCCGGACGGCGACGGCTGGAGCGGTGTGCTGGCCCACCGGGCCGGGGTGGACGCCGACGGCCTCGCCGAGGAACTGCTCGGCCTGCTCCGCACCCTGGACACCCACCTCGACGACGACGTGCTCGACCTTCTGGAGGCCCGATGAGCGGGAACGCCGCACCGCCGGAGCGGAAGTCCGCGCCGCCGGGCGAGCGGGTGGACGGACACCTGCTGCGGATCGCGTTCATCCTGGTGCTCGGCACCTTCATGGCGACCCTGGACGCCACGATCGTCAGCGTCGGCATCGACAGCCTGACCGAGGAGTTCGGCGCTTCCGTCGCCGAGATCCAGTGGGTCAGCACCGCCTACCTGCTGGCGGTCGTCGCCGCCGTGCCCGCGTCCGGCTGGCTGGCCGACCGGTTCGGCGGCCGGCGGACCTGGCTCGCCGCCGTGGGGGTGTTCCTGCTCGGCTCGGTGCTGTGCGCGATGGCCTGGTCGGTGACCAGCCTGATCGTGTTCCGGGTCGTCCAGGGCCTCGGCGGCGGGCTGCTGCCCGCGACCGGCCAGGCACTGCTGGCCCGCGTCGCGGGCCCCGACCGCACCGGGCGGGTGATCAGCGTCGTCGCGGTCGTCCCGCTGCTGTCCCCGGTGTTCGGCCCGCTGGCCGGCGGCTCCATCCTCAGTGCGGCGCCATGGCCGTGGCTGTTCCTGGTCAACCTGCCGATCGGCGTGGTCGCCGCGGTGCTCGCCCGCCGCTACGTGCCCGCACTCCCGCCGTCGACGCGGCGGACCGCGTTCGACCTGCGGGGGGCGGCGCTGCTCTCGCCCGGCCTCGCCGTGCTGGTGTACGGGCTGACCGAGGTCGCCCACGGCCGCACGCTCCCGGCCGCGGTCGGTGTGACGGCGGGGCTGGCGATGCTGGCCGGCTTCACCGTCCACGGGCTGCGGACCCGTGGTACGCCACTGGTCGACCCCCGGCTGTTCGCCCGGCCGCCCTTCGGCGCCGCCGCCCTGGCGCTGCTCGTCCTGGGCGCGTCGGTGTTCGGCACGATGTTCCTGCTGCCGCTGTACTTCCAGACGGCCCGCGGGCTGACGGCGTGGGAGGCCGGGCTGCTGCTCGCCCCCCAGGGGCTGGGCGCGGCGGCCGGGTCCGTGCTGGTGACCCGCACCATCAGCAAGGTCGCGCCGCGGACCCTGGTGGTCACCGGCATCGTGCTGATCCTCGCGGGGACGGTTCCGTTCACCCGGCTCGGCCACGATCTTCCGGACCTCGTGATCGCCTCGTCGCTCGCGGTCCGGGGCATCGGCATGGCCATGGTCGGCGCGCCCGTGATGAACATCGTCTACAGCCGCATCGAACCCGAGCAGCTGCCTCGCGCGTCCGGGGCGCTCAACCTGCTCAATACGGTGGGCGGTTCGGTCGGGACCGCCGCCCTCGCGGTGGTCCTGGAGAACCGGCTGTCCGCCCGCGGCCAGGACGTCTCCTCGGCGTTCGCCGACACCTTCTGGTGGGTGCTCGGCTTCTGCCTGCTCGCCGCCGCGGGGGCGAGCAGGCTGCCCCGTACCCGGGCAGGGAAGCCCTGACACCTCCGATGCGGGCATCAGCCGGCCTGCCCCCGCCGCAGTCGCGGGGGCAGGCCGGCGGGGGAGCTCCGGAGACGGCGTCGGGCACGAGGCGCACCGGCGCTCACGCCTCGGGGCAGAAGCGAGTTGGCCGAACAGTGCATAGACCAAATAGGTGACTGAGGCATCTAGTAGGGAGTGATCGGTAGGACCTCTTCCCTTCTGCTCTTGCGAGGCTCGTCATGGCAGACACCGACACCGGCACCGGCGTTCGGACCGGCACCATCGCCTTCCCCCAGGACCGCACCTGCCCCTACCACCCGCCGACGGGATACCGGCCGCCCCCCGGCACGGAACAACGACCGCTGTCGTCCGCCACACTCTTCGACGGCCGGACCGTCTGGCTGGTCACCGGGCATGCCGAGGCCCGAGCACTCCTGGCCGACCCGCGGCTGTCCGCCGACCGGGAGAACCCCGCGTTCCCCATCCCCACCGAGCGGTTGGCGAAGATCGCCTCGCGCCGCGTCGAACTCCTGGGAGTCGACGACCCGGAACACCGCACGCAACGCCGGATGCTGGTACCGAGCTTCACTCTCAAGCGGACCGAGACCCTGCGTCCCCGGATCCAGGAGACCGTGGACCGGCTGCTGGACAGGATGATCGCGCAGGGACCCCCCGTCGATCTGGTGAACGCGTTCGCGCTGCCCGTTCCCTCGATGGTGATCTGCGCGCTGCTCGGTGTCCCGTACTCCGACCACGACTTCTTCGAGTCCCGTTCGCGGAAGTTACTGCGCGGGCCCGGGGCCGCCGACGTCCAGGCCGCGCGGGACGACCTCGACGAGTACTTCCGGAAGCTCATCGCGCACAAACAGACTGTCAGGGGTGAGGGACTGCTCGACGAGCTGATCGCCGGACAGCTCGATACCGGGGCGATCGGCCGCGAACAGCTGGTCCGGCTCGCGCAGATCCTGCTCGTCGCGGGCCACGAGACGACCGCGAACATGATCTCGCTGGGTACCTTCACCCTGCTCCAGCACCCGGAGCAGCTCGCGCGGCTGCGCGGCGAGGAGGAGCTGATGCCGTCCGCGGTGGAGGAGCTGCTGCGCTACCTGTCGATCGCGGACACGCTGGCCCGGGTGGCGACCGAGGACATCGAGATCGGCGGCGTGACGATCAGGGCCGGCGAAGGCGTCGTCATGTCCGCGTCGACGGCCAATCGCGACGCCGCCGCCTACCCCGCACCGGACGAGCTCGACCTCGGCCGCCAGGCGCGCCACCACGTCGCCTTCGGCTTCGGTGTCCATCAGTGCCTCGGTCAGAACCTGGCACGGGCCGAGATCGAGATCGCTCTGCGCTCCCTCTTCGCGCGGCTGCCGGGACTGCGGCTCGCGGCGCCCGCCGACGATATTCCGTTCAAGCCCGGCGACACGATCCAGGGCATGCTCGAACTGCCCGTGGCCTGGTGACACGGCTCTCCGGAAAGGATCCGGCCATGACGCGGATCAGTATTGACACGGATGTGTGCATCGGCGCGGGACAGTGCGCGCTGACCGCCCCGAACCTGTTCACCCAGGACGACGACGGCTACAGCGAGCTGCTGCCGGGTGCGGAGGACGGCGACACCGTCGACCCTCTGGCGGGCGAGGCGGCCCGCGTCTGCCCGGTGCGGGCGATCACGGTGGCGTAGGGCCTGTCCGGCAGGGCGCCGCGGACCGGGGGGATGTGCCGGATGCCGCACGCCGTGCCGGACATCGGCACGATCCCGCCGGGCCGGGCCGGTCGACGGGCCTGGCCCGGCGGGGTGTTCAGCAGGCGCCGAGGTCCTGCCAGACGCCCCACTCGCCGGTGGTGCCGGGCTCCTCGCCCGTCGTCCACCACTTGGCCTTCCAGTTGTGGCCGTTGTGCGACACCTGCTGGTTTCCGGTGTAGACCGTGCCCGAGGCCCACGGAGCGGCCGTGCACTGGTTGCCGTTCCCGCCGGTGACGGTCAGGGAGTACGTCGCCGAGTGCGCGGCCGAGGGGCTCGCGCCGTTGACCGTTATCTCGTAGGTGCCGTTGACGACGGCCGTCGTCGTGGTGAGTGTGAGGGCCGCGGTTCCTCCGGCCGTCACCGAGGCGGGGCTGAGGGAGGCGGTGACCCCGGCGGGCGCACCGCTGACGGTCAGGTTCACGGTCCGGGCGCTGCCCGCGGTCACGGCGGTCTTCACCGTGGTGCTGACGGAGCTGCCGGCCGCGACCGTCGCGGCGGCCGGGGCCGCCGACAGCGAGAAGTCGTCGCTCGGCGCGGTGCTGCCGCTGGTGAAGGGGGCGAAGATGCGGGAGAAGTCCCAGGTGTTCTGCTCGATGCCGGAGCAGTTGTCCGCGGCAGCGCCGCCGGGGCAGCTCCCGTTGTCACGCTGGAGCGCCCAGAAGGAAATCATGTTGATTCCCTTGGAGACCGCCCAGTCGTACACCTGCCGGGCGTTGGCCAGCGTGAAGGTCTCCGCCGGGCCGAAGTCGTCGACACCGGGCATCTCGGTGACGCCGATCATGCCCCAGAGCTGGGCCGGGGTCCTGCCCGGGTAGAGCTTGGCGAGCTGGTTGTACAGCCCCTGGGCGGCGGTCCTGGTGTCCTGCGCCATGTCATGGACGGCATTGTCGTAGTAGTCGAACGTCATGAGGTTGACGACATCGACCTTGGCGCCGTTGGTCACCGCGCTCTTGAGTACGGCGAGACCGCTGGGCGCCAGGCCCTGGGTCGTGGTCGGCAGGGTGTACGAGATCTCCAGCTTGCGCCCGGAGGCGGCGGCCCAGTCCTGGACCTTCTTGATCGCCTTGTTCCGCCGGTCGATACCGGCACTGTTCTCCAGCGCGTCGACCTCGATGTCCATGTCGAGCCGGGGGATGTCGTAGGTCGTGATGACCTTCTGGTAGACGGCGGCGACCTGGTCGACGTCCGAACAGCTGTCGGCGATCTCGGTTCCGGTGGTGTCCGCCGTGTAGCCGCCGAGGGACGGGATGACGTCCCCGCCGCGCCCCTGGATCGTCTTGATGTCGGCGCCGAAGGACGCCGAGGCGATGGGCAGCGAGGTGTCGCCGTTCCAGTAGGCGGTGCAGGAGCCCTTCGTCGCCGTCTGGAGGAAGGCCATCGTCAGGTGCTTGGCCCCGGACTGCGCGCTGAGAGCAGCGGGGCTCTCGCCCGTCCATGACTCGAAGTAGGGGGCGAAGACATGGGCGGGGAGCGGGGTCGCGGCCTGGGCCGGGGCGCCTGAGACCGCGGTCAGGGCCAGGGCGGACACAGCGGTGGCCGCCGCGGTGAGAGCGGCACGGAGGGAACGCATACGTCTCATGGCCATCCAAGAGGTGAGGGGGCGTCAACTGATGTATGACGCGCTGGCGTTGCCCTACGGAATAGCCCCGTGATCATGCGCGTGTCAATGGTCTGAACCAAATGAGGACTAGACCAATTTGTGGCCGCTCCGCACGCCGGAAGGTCGCTCGCGGTGCCGTGTGCGGCAGGGGTGCTGGTCAGGCGGGCGCTCCGGGCTCGGGCTCCGTTCGGATGGGTGGTCGTACCGCTCGATGGCATCGCCGCGCCCTCCCTGTGCGGGCGGATGTGTCTTTGAGGGCTTGCTGGAAGGTGTCACGAAGGCTATTGACCGCCCGCTCCGTGGTGCGTTACAACTTATAACGAACGTACGCTCTTCTAGCTCTATGTGGAGCGCGGTGCGGCCGCGCATCCGTGCGTACCGCCGGATTCAGGAGAACCTCATGGCAACTGCTGTCGAGTCACCACTCACCGAGGCAGGCCGGCGTATTCCGCTGCCGGTGACCGTTTCGGCGTGGGCGGTCCCCGTCATGATCGCCGGTCAGTTCGCCCTCATCGCGGGCATCCCCGTCGTGATCGCGCTGATCGGCGCGCTGCGGAGTGTCCCCGACCGGGCGGTACGGGGGGCGGCCGCGGTCGTCGCCGCCACGTTCGCGACCCCGCTCCTCGTGTGGCTGACGAGGCCCGACGGGGCGCAGAGCCTGTCCAAGGACATGCATCCCGTGTTCGCCGGGCTGATGATCGCCGCGTCCGCAGGCCTCATCGTGACCCTTCGCGGGGCGCGCGGACGCCTCGCCGCACGGTGACACCACTGCCGGGGGCGGGTGCCCCGACTCCCGTGAGCACCACATTGCCGAAGCCCTGCTGACACCGAATCCGGCGGTCGGCCCCGGCCGCGCCGGAGGGGGCCGGCCGCAACCGGTGACGCGCCCGTAGGACGAGCCGGCGCCAGCCCGGTACGCGGCGCCGTCGCACCGGCCGCCCGAGCCCAACACACCACGCCCGCCCAGAAACTGACAAGGAGAACCCCATGCCCAGGGTCAGCCCCACCGGCGTCCGCGCCGTACTGTTCGCCGTCCCGCTCGTCGTCGCCGGTGTCCTCGGTACCGCCCTGCCCGCCGGAGCCACACCTCACTCCGGCACCTCTCTCACCTGCCGCGGCGAGGGCGTCGACGCCAAGGCCCTCGTCCGGTCCAGGACCGAGACCGTGATCCACGCGTCGCTGGGCACCATTTGGAGGCTCCAGGCCGACGTGGAGCGCTGGCCGTCCTGGCAAGCCCCGGTCACGACCGTGGAGCGCCTCGACCACGGCCCCTTCCGGAAGGGCTCGGCGTTCCGATGGACGACCCCGATACCCCCCAATCCCTCGACCCCCGCCACCGGCCTGGACATCACCTCGACCGTCAAGCAGCTCAAGCGCGACTCCTGCATCCGCTGGACGGGGCCCGCGACTGCCGAGGGGCTGCACATCGACGGCGTCCACGTGTGGAACTTCACCGAGGTCGAGGGAGGTGTCCTCGTGCGGACCGAGGAGACCCACACCGGAGAGCAGGTCGAAGCGGACGTGCCCACCGCCACCAGGATCCTCCGTGACGGCCTTGAAGGATGGCTGCGCGAGTTGAAGGCGACCGCCGAAGCCCGCACCGGTCACCGGCGGAGCTGAAGCGGTACCGGACCCGCGCCGCCGAGGTCCTGATCCCGCACGAGGAGGAAGGCGGCGCGGTGTCAGGCCCGGCGGGCCAGGAAGCGGATCTGCCGGCCCGGCTCGTGCTGTGACTCGATCCCTTCGAAACCTGCCCGGCGCAGACGTCCGGGCAAGGTCGCGGGGTCGAGCACCACCATGGTGTCCCCGATGTGCAGCATCCGGAATCGCAGGCTGGGCAGGCTGTCCACCCCGCGGAACACCCCGCCGGGCCGCAGTACCCGGCGGGCTTCGGAGAACAGAGCGTCCTGCAGGTCGGCGGAGGGCACGTGGTGCAGCATGGTGAAGCAGACGACAGCGGAGAACCGGCCATCGGGGAAGGGGAGTTGGGAGCCGCTGCCGTGGACGATCTCGACCCGGTCGGTGAACTCGGCGCGCAGCAGGGCCACCGAGGCCTCGTCGATCTCCACGGCGGTCAGTTTCGTCGTACGGGACAGCAAGGCCCTGGTGGTGGCCCCGAAGCCGGGCCCGATCTCCAGGACGTCGTCCCCGAGATCGGTGTCGGCCAGCATCTGGGGCATGCGCTCGGCCACCCCGGCGGCCCACCCCGGAGAGCTGCAGAGCCTGCGGTGTACGTAGTTCATAGGCATGGCACGACCCTAGAAAGGCCGTGTGCCGGCGGCGAGACGCGGCCGGGCCAGATGATGTCGCACAGAGGCCACCGGCTGTCGCCGGACCGGGGCCGGCGCCGTTCGGCACCGTTCACACAGTCCACATCGGGCAGTTCGGCTCCCGGTCACCGGCGCTCATGGGACAAGCGCCGATGCCCCGATCCCGCGGCTTTGGATGATTGCATCGCCCCGTGCGATCGATTACATCGACACAATCAGCTTGACCACATCGGCAGGGCCGTCGACAGTGGTTCGAGTTGTTACCTCGTATTGCGCCGGCGTAGGCGCTGCCGTCGCCCACTTCGCCACTGACCTGATCGAGCACAATCCGTCTCCGCGGCAGGAATGAGGGATCGATGTGCAGCAAAATCTGAGTGAGAAAGTGAATCTTTTTCTGCGGTGTCTGGAGACGTGTGATTTTTCCCGCGCCCAGGCGTTGTGTACGGACCGGGCGACCGTCTGGCACAACGACGGCGACGGAGCGAAGGGGATCGTCGAGAGCCTGGAGCGGTTCAAGGACTTCGCCGCCGGCTTCACGTCGCTGAAGTTCGATGTCATCCGCCGATTTCACAGTTCGAACGAGGTGTTCCAGCAGCATGTGCTCCATCTGAATATGGAGGGCGGGTCATTCAACGAGATCCATGCCGTGGTGTATTTTCGATTCGAGGGTGATCTCATCGAGCGGATCGAGGAGTGCTTCTACAGCATGCCGGAGGGCAAAGCCTCATGATCCCGTTTCCTGCTCCCGGTAAACGCTCCTGAGCGTGCGACGGGATCTGAAGCCGCTGCCCCGTCCGCGACATCGCCGCTCTCAAACCGCGGCCCACCCGCGGATCGCCGCCGGACTCCGCCCGCAGGACCCGGCGCTCTGTGAGCCGGTGGGCGAACTCAGCGACCGGAGACCGGAGTTCGCCCACCACGGGGTGCGGCACACGGTTCGGAGGCGGGACAGCCCTTAGGAAAGCAGGTGTGTCGAACCGGGCGTGGGGATCACGATCACACGGCGGGCAGCGCGTAGAGCCGCTTCCCGTGCATCACGGCCAGCCGGCTGCCCGCGGCCACCACGTACCACTGCTGGATGTCGCCGGTGCCGTCGTTGTAGGTCCAGCGCAGTTTTCCGGTCGCCGTGTCGAAGGCATGCACGCCGCCGTCCTTGTCGAACTCGGTCGCGCCGTACAGGGTTCCCTTGATCTTGGCGAACTGCCATGCCTGTGTCGCCGACTCCAGCAGATCCTCGTTGTGCCAGATCGCTCTGCCCGTGCCGGGATCCACCGCCCACATGCCGCGCGTGCTGTCGGCGGCGTAGAGCACCCCGTCCAGGATCTGCGGATCGTAGAACCTGCTGAACTCTTCGGTCTTCAGAGACCAGCGGTCCTTGCCTCCGGCCAGGTCGAGCGCCCGCAGCCGCCCTCCGTCCGCCACGATCACCAGGTCCTTGTGCACGGCGAAGCGGCGGCGGTTGGACTCGCTGATCTTCTTCGTCCACACCTGCCGGCCCGTCGCCGTGTCACGGACGGTCACGTTCTCGCGGTAGTCGGTATAGATCAGGTGTCCGTCGACGGACGCGGCGGTGATTCCGTGCTCCTCGGTCCCCGCGTCACGCTGCTCACGCCAGACGATCCTGCCGGACGTGGTGTCGATCGCCGCGATCACATTGTTCGGCGTCGTGAAGTCCTTCTCCAGAATGCCGGCGAGGACATACACATGGCGGTCGTCGGCCGCGATCGGGCGCGGCAGCTGGTACTGCTTGCCCAGCCGGCTCCGCCAGGTCTCCTTGCCCGTGGCCGGATCCAGCCCCACTACGTCACCGTCGTACTCGGCGCTGGCCAGATAGAGCGTCCCGCCTCCGACGATGAGTTTGGCGCCGGGGGTGGTGACACCGGCGCGCGACCACTTCTTCGTGCCGCGTGCCATGTCCCGTCCGACCAATGGGTCTCCCGACACCAGGACCGTGTCGCCGACCACCGCGAGCGCGTCCATTCCGGCCAGATTGGTGTTCGCGGCATCCGACTTCCACAGAGGTTCGGGTGCGGTGCCCGGCGGCGGTGTCGTGGACCCTCCGCCTTCCTTGCCCGCGCCCGGTGCCGGACCGCCGCCCGGCGCTTCCGGCTGCTCCTCGGACCCGCACGCCACGGCCCCGGTTCCGAGGGCGACCAGCCCCAGCCCTGTTCCGGCCAGCCTGATCATCTGCCTGCGTGACACCGTGTGCCCGTAACGTCTGCCCATGTCTGTTCTCATTTCCGTCCGGTCGTTGCGATGCCTCTTTGCGGCGTTCGTGTCAGCTAACCAGCGAATTTCGGCCGAACGGCCGATGGCAACACAGTCGGGACACAGCGGTGAAGCTCCTGTCACAGGACGGCATGGCGAGCGGGCTGCGGCGGCTCCCGCGGCGGGAGCACTGAAGGGTGCCTGGGAGGCAGAACACCTGGTGCCCGAGACGCCGGCGGTCGGAGAGCCCCCTGGCCATCAACCCGTCGCGCGGCGGATTCACCCTCACGGGAGGCGAGTGGGAGTGGCAGTGGAGCCCTTTTCGGCCGTTCAAGGGGGTGGCGGCAGGTAGAGGTGTGGCTCATGAGCTCCGGGTGCTGTGCGGACAGCCGCCGGGGCGGGCGCGGTGCCGTCGGCCCTGGCGGATGCGCCCGGTAAACCAGCCGTGCGGGATTGGCGAGGACCGATGGGGATTTGCTTTCCGTATCCCTTGGACTGCGCTGTGCTCTCGGGGGCCAGAGCTCCGCCGAGGCTCCGCCGAAGCCCGCTCTCATGGCCCGGCCGGCGGGAGCGCCGGCCCTCGCCGAACCAAAGGGGACACAGTGACCGCACCTCCGCCCGCTCCGCTCCGGGTCGCACTGGTCAACGGAAGCTTCGAAGAGCCCGTCGTCACCGGCTTCGAGATCCTCCCGGACGCGTCGCAGACGCAGGCGGCCAAGCGCGTACCGGGATGGCGTACCACCTCGACCGATCACATGATCGAGCTGTGGCGTTCCGGTTTCAACGGGGTGCCGGCGGTGCACGGCTCCCAGTTCGCCGAGCTGAACGCGCGCCAGGTGGCCACGCTCTACCAGGACCTGCCGACCACGCCCGGGTCGAAGCTGTACTGGAGGCTGTACCACCGCGGACGGCAGGGCCAGGACACCATGGCACTGGACATCGGCACACCGGGCCCCGCGGTCGAACAGCGACGCTTCACCGACGGCAACAACGCCTGGGGCTACTACACGGGCACGTACACCGTCCCGGCAGGCCAGACGACGACCCGGTTCGCGTTCCGCTCCATCTCCGCCGCCGGCGGAAACCAGGGGATCGGGAACTTCCTGGACGGCGTCTTCTTCGGTACCGCTCCCCATGTGGTGCTCACCAAGACCGCCATCCCCGTGGGACCCCTGGAGGTGGGGGACGTCGTCACCTACCGCATCACGGCCAGGAACGAAGGCGGAGGCCCGGCCGAAGCCCTCGTCCTGACCGACGTCATCCCCGCCGGCACGACGTACCTGCCCGGATCTCTGAGTATCGTCGACGGTCCCCACACCGGGCCGAAGAGCGACCGGAACGGCGATGACCAGGCGTACTTCGACGCCCAGGGCAACAAGGTGGTCTTCCACCTGGGCAACGGCGCCTCCGGCACCCAGGCCGGCAGCCTGCCCAGCACCGAGACCCTGCCGGGCGGCACCACGGTGGAGTACCGGGTCACCATCGGCCTCGCCGCGGGAGGCCGGCGGGTCATCAACAGTGCCACCGCCGCCTATGAGAACCGCCTCGGGCCGACCCCCGAACCGCTGACCGCCACGTCCGACGAGGCGGTCACGGACGTCAGGCCGGCTGCCGACCTGACCGTCGCCAAAGCGGCCGACGCGACCACGGTCACCGAGGGACAGACCGTGACCTACCGGATCGCCGTCCGCAACGCCGGACCCAACCGGGCCACCGGAGTCACCGTCACCGATGTGCTGCATGACGGTCTCACCTTCCTGTCCGCCACGCCCTCGCCCGGCACCTACGATCCGGCGACAGGGCAGTGGACCGTGGGTGACCTGGCCGTCGGCGCCTCCGCCACGCTCGTGCTGCGGGGCAAGGCGACCGCAGCCGGCCCGATCACCAACACCGCCACGGCCACCGCCCGCGAGAAGGACCCCGACCCCACGGACAACGCCGACAGCGTCACCATCTGCGTCGAACGCGCCCGTTCCTGCTGCGACCCCTGCTCCGGCCGGGAGTAACCCGGCGCCGCCTCCGCCGGCGCCGCCGCGGCAGGGTCCCGCTCGCGCACGAGCGGATCTCCTCGGACAGCGGCGCCGGCGCCTGGTGGCGGACCGGGTCCGGTGGCGCTAGGCGGTGTCCGGTACGGCGGCGGACACCCGGCCCTCGATCAGTTCGCGCACCTGCCGGGCTTCGGGGGAGCCGAGTTCCACGAAGATGTCCAGGGCCTCCTGCCAGCATGCCCGCGCGCGGTCCACCTGTCCGACGGCGTGGAGCGCGCGCCCCAGGACCGTCAGGACGTTGCCCCTCCGCCATTCGCCGCCGATGCCGCCCAGCACGGCCAGGGCCTGCTCGGCCAGATCCAGGGCCGGTGCCGGACGGTGCGCGGCGAGTTCGGCCTCGGCGATCCTGAACAGGGTCATGCCCTCCCAGAGACGCTGGCGGCTGTCGGCGAACCTCAGATGGGCCTCACGGAACACGGCGATGGCCTCGTCGAACCGCTGGGCGGCCGTGAGCGAGAGTCCGAACGCGTAGCGCGCGTTGGCGCCGCGCAGGGACATGTCCAGACCGTCGTAGACAGCCATCCCCTGCTCCGCGAGCGTCAGGGCCGAGGAGACCTCGCCGACGGCGAGCCGGACACGGGACAGATTGCACAGGGCGCTCGCCTCGCCGGGCCGGTCATCGAGGGCCCGGAAGCCCGCCAGCGCAGCCGTCAAATGCCGTTCGGCCTGCTCATGGTGGTTCCGGTAGAGAGCCATGGTTCCCTGGCTGTTCTGCGACCAGCAGGCCGTCAGGGCGTCCCCGCAGCTCTCCGCCATCAGATGCGCGCGGGCTGCCACGTCGTCGGCCTGCTCGAACCTGCCCGTGTTCATCCTGGTCCTGGCCACCACCAGTGCGGCCCGCCCCTCGGCCCTCGCGTCACCACGCCGCGCCGCTTCTTCCCACAGGGCCGTGGCGGCCGCCTCGTACTGCCGGGCTGCGGCACCCGAGTCCGCCAGATCCTGGGTGACCCACAGGGTGTCCACGGCGCGCCGCAGCGACGGGCCCGCGGACTGCCGGACAGAGGCGAGCAGACCGGCCGCCTCCGAGTACAGCCAGTCGATCGCCGTGGGCCGGCCGCCGAAGACCAGACCCCCGTGTTCCGTGGGCTCCAGATGCTCGACCAGCCGGTCGCCGGGATGCTCCAGCGCGTACACCTCGGCCGCCGTGGCGAGGTAGAAGTCCAGCAGCCGCGACAGCGCCAGCTCCCGCTCCACGGGCGGCTGTTCGTCGCGCTCGGCGCAGGCACGCGCGTAGAGGCGTACGAGGTCGTGGTAGCGGTAGCGGCCCGGTGCGGCCGATTCGAGGAGGCTGGTGCCGACCAGTTCCTCCAGCAGGTCCTCCGCCGCGTGAGGTTCGCGGTCCAGCAGGGCGGCGGCGGCGGCCAGCGAGATGTCCGGGCCGTCCGCGAGGCCCAGCAGGCGGAAGGCGCGGGCCTGGGCGTGCTCCAGCTGGCCGTAGCCGAGTTCGAAGGTGGCCTTGACCGCGAGGTCGCCCGCCTGGAGCTCGTCCAGCCGGCGGCGCTCGTCGGCCAGTTTGGCGGCGAGGACGGAGACCGTCCAGGTGCGGCGGGCGGCCAGGCGGGAGGCGGCGATCCGGATGGCCAGGGGCAGGTAGCCGCACATGGCCACCACGTCCAGCGCGGCTTCGCGCTCCGCGCTCACGCGCTCCTTGCCCACGATGCCGGTGAAGAACAGGAGGGCTTCCTCGGGGGACATCACATCGAGGTCCACCAGATGCGCGCCGGCCAGGTCGAGCATGCGGACCCGGCTGGTGACCAGGGCCGCGCAGCCCGCCGTACCGGGGAGCAGGGGGCGGATCTGGGCCGCGTCGCGGGCGTTGTCCAGGAGGACCAGGACGCGGCGGCCTTCGAGCGAGGAGCGGTACAGGGCGGCCCGTTCCTCCAGCGTGTCCGGGACGGCCGGGTCGGCGGTGCCGAGCGCGCGCAGGAACGAGCCGAGGACGGTTTCCGCCGCCGCCGCCCGGGGGCCGGTGCCCTGGAGGTCGACGTAGAGCTGGCCGTCCGGGAAGTGGGCCCGGACGGCGTGGGCGGCCTGGACGGCGAGGGTCGTCTTGCCGATGCCCCCCAGGCCGCCCAGGGACGCGATGGTCATGACCGAACCGTCAGCCCGGCCCAGATGCTCGGTGACCTCCCGCAGATCGTCCTGATGGCCGGTGAAGTCGGTTACGCGTGCGGGGAGTTGCGCAGGAGCGGCCGCGGTGTACGGGGGCGCCGGTTCGTCGGCCGGGCGGGCCAGCTCCTCGTCGGCCTGGAGGATGCGCTGCTGGAGCTGGGCCAGCTCCGGGCGCGGGTCGACGCCCAGTTCCTCGGCGAGGAGCCGGCGGGTGTCGGCGTACACGGCGAGGGCCTCGGCCTGGCGTCCGCTGCGGTACAGGGCGACCATCAGCAGTTCGCGCAGCCGCTCGCGCAGCGGATGCGTGGCGGTGAGCGCGGTCAGTTCGGAGACCGCATCCGCGTGGAGACCGGATTCCAGATCCAGATCGAGCCGGGTCTCGGTGAGCTGGAGGCGCTATTCCTCCAGCCGCGCGCGCTGGTTCTCCGCGTACGGACCGGGCACGGAGGCGAGCGCCTCGCCGTCCCACAGGCCCAGCACCTTGTTGAGGAGGCCGCGGGCCTGAAGGAGATCGCCATCGCCCCGGGCCCGCTCGGCCTCGCTGGCCAACTGCCGGGCGAGGTCCAGATCCAGTGAGTCGGCAGGGACCCGGAGGGCGTACTTTCCTCCATCGGAGACCAGGACATCGGGGCCCAGGGCTTTGTGCAGCCTGGAGGCGTATGTCCGTAGTGCGGCCAGTGCCTGTCGGGGCGGATCGGAGCCCCAGATTCCGCTGATCAGCTCGTTCGCGGTGGCCGTCCGGCCGTCGTGCAGCAGCAGCCCGGCCAGAAGGGCCCGCTGCTGCGGTGAGCCGGAGGGCAGTGGATCGCGCCCGCGCCAGACGCGTACGGGGCCGAGTACGGCGAACCGCAGCCCGTCCGCCGGCGGTGGCGTGGCCGGTGGAGCCGTGAGCACGGACCGAGGGTGCGGGGCGATGTCCAGCTGACGGGGGTCGGAGCCGTTCAGGATGCGCTGCTGGAGCCTCGTCAGCTCCGGGCCCGGGTCGAGGCCGGCCTCGTCGGCGAGCACTCTGCGGGTGTCCGTGTACACCGCGAGGGCCTCGGCCTGGCGTCCGCTGCGGTACAGGACGAGCATCAGCTGTGCGCGCAGCCGTTCGTTCATCGGATTCGCCATGGTCAGGGCGGTGAGTTCGGGAAGGAGCTCGGCATGATCCCCCGCCTCCAGATCGAGCTCGATCCGGAGGTCGAGGAGCGCGAGGCGCCACTCCGCGAGGCGGGTGGCCTGTCCCGTGGCGAAGGGGCCGGGGATCCCGTCGAGCGGGGATCCCTCGGTGCGGGCGAGCGCATCGGTCAGCGCACGCCGGGCCCCGGCCGGGTCGCCCGCCGCCCGCGCCGTCTTCGCCTGCTCGTACAGCCGCTCGGCGACCGTCAGATCCAGATCCGGTTCGCCCCTCTCGCCCTGCGCCGACAACCGGTGGCCGTTCGCCGTGTCGTCGATCTCGACTCCGGAGGAGGCCAACGCCTGCCGCAGCCGGGAGACGTAGGACCGCGCGGTCCGCCTCCTGCCGTCGGGCGCCCACTCACCCCACACCGATTCCACGAGCGCGGTGTCGTCCACGGCCCGGCCTCTGCGCAGCAGCAGAGCCACCAGTACCGCCTTCTGCCGTGGCGGTCCCATCGGGACCGGCTCCGTGCCCCGCCAGGCGAGATGCGGACCGAAGACCGTGAACCGCAGCGGGGCCCGGGGCTCGCGGGGGACCTCCGTGACCGGTGCGGTCCTCCCGTACAGCCTGTCCAGCACCGGGCTGACCAGGACCGCGAAGGCGGACGCGCCCGCCGGGCGGTGCTCGTTCCCGCCCGGATCGTCGAGCAGCGCGGCGAAGTCGGGCATCCGGCCGAGATAGGGCTCCAGCGCCTCACCGACCGCCTCGACGACCTCGATGGACCGCTCCACGCTGAGCCCGCTCGCCAGCAGCTCCCGGATCCCGGGCCTGAAGTCGTAGAGAGGATCGGCCGCTCCGTCCCCGGTGGCCGCCGGCAGCCGGAGGACTCCCGGCCCGCCGTCCTCCAGAGGCCGCAGCAGGTCACCGAGCAGAACCTCGGCGACGGCTGTCGGTGAGGTGCCGGGCAGCGAGGCGATCCGTACCAGCTGGATGACCGGCAGGCTGAGCGGCCTGATCGCGGAGAGCCGCACGGCCAGCCGGTAGGCGTCCGGGGAGAAGGAGGCCCGGAAGCGCTCCACACGGTGCTCCGGGAGCGCCGAGGGTGGGGGACCGCAGGCCCGTGATGCCCCGTCACCCGTGTCGGACAGGGCGATGTCCACCATCGAGGGCGTGCCGGGACGGGTGAGCAGCCGGGCCCACGCGGACAGTGAGGACGGGGTGAGCGCGACAACCGGGACATTGGGGCGGTCCGCCGTCCGCCCGACCGGCAGACCACTGAGCGGATCGAGGACCCGGAGCTCGCGGGCGGGAGCGAACGGCCGTTCCGCCACGACGGGACGGGGCTGTGCGTCGAACGCCGTGCCACGCCACAGCCGCCGGGGGAGCGGCGGCAGCACGGTCAGGGGGCCACCGCGCCCCCATGCCTCGATGAACCGGTCTGCCGCGGGGCTCTGCCACGCCTCGTCCACACCGTCCGTCAGCACGAACGTGACAGGGGATTCCGTCCGCGGAGTCCCGGTGGGGCGGTGACCACCCCCCAGGGCGAACCGGTGCACCCGTACCGCACGGAATACGCCGGCGCGCTCCAGGAGGCGTTTCACCTCCCGCGCGAGCGGCTGCCAGAGCCGCATGGACGGCGAGTCGTCCACGAGCAGCACGGCCGTGTGCCGCAGCTCCTGCTCGGGCCGGTCCACCACGTCCAGCACACCCGACTCGGCGGTGAGCCGGACCGTGGCCCCGATGTCCGCGACTGTCCGGTACCGGTGGTCGCGGTAGCCGCGCAGCGGGCGCAGCGCACGGGCCAGCGGCTGCGTGCCCGGCAGCGCCCGGGGGCCCGGGGCACGAACGGACCGGGCCCGGGTCCCGGCGCCGTCCGGGATGCCGCCGCCGTCGGCGGCGTACAGGCGGTGCGGCCGCCCGGCAGGCTCCGCGGCGGGCGCCGGGACGCGTGGATCGCGGGGTGCCTCCGACGGCGCGACAGGAGATACGGGCCCGGCGGCGTCCCCCACCGGCTCCATGAGGGGCGGAGCACCCGGCTGCACCGTCGGGGTGCCGGCCCGGGGTTCGGTCGCGGGTGCTTCGTGGCCCATCGCCCGCGCGAGCCAGAGCACATCGAGAAGTTCGGGCGCCGCCAGGTCGTACCCCAGGGAATCCAGGAGCACCCGCAGTCGGTCGATCATGACGAGAACGCTTCGTCCAACCGGTGCATGACCGCGCCGAGCAGCTCCTCACGTGTGAGATCGGCCCCGGTGACCCGCAGGTGGACGGCGGCGAGCAACTGATCTGTGGCCAGGCTCTGCACGGCCGCCTTCCGGAGGAATTCGGAGATCAGGTCGTCGGCCCCGGCCAGGGCCGCCTCACCGAGGTTCTGCCGGACGATGTCCCGCAGCTTCGCCTCGTCCGGGTCGCGCAGGTCGAGCCGGACGCAGCGGCGCAGGAAGGCCGGGGGGAAGTCACGCTCCCCGTTGCTGGTCATGACGACGACCGGGAACTGGTCACAGGCCACCAGGCCGCGCTGTACCCGGATCCGCTCCCTGCTGCCCGTGACGAGGACATCCGCGGTCTGCTGGTGCTCCGGCAGCCTCGCCAGCTCCGGGATCTCGAACTCGCCCTCCTCCAGCACCACCAGAAGGTCGTTGGGAAGGTCCAGATCGGACTTGTCGAGTTCGTCGATGAGCAGCACACGAGGGCTGCCGGTGGCGGCGAGCGCGGTCCCCAGCGGCCCCAGACGCAGGTAGTTGCCGATGTCCGAGCTCTGCGCGCCGCGCCTCTTGAGCCGCCGTGCCGGACCGCGCGGCGCCTCGCGCTCACGTTGCAGGGAGGCCTCGCGCAGCCGGCCGACGGCGTCGTACCGGTACAGGGCGTCCTGCAGTGTCGACCGGCTGTTCACGGACCAGCGGAGCACCTCGCCCAGCCCCAGGTCCTCGGCGAGGGCGCGGGCCAGCGAACTCTTCCCGGTGCCGGGACGGCCCGTCACCAGCAGGGGGCGGCGCAGATGGAGCGCGGCGTTGACCACGGCGATCTCGTCGGCGTTCATGAGATAGCGCTGCGAGCCCGGGCTGCGCCGCGCGGCGGGGAAGCGCCGCCACGGTGGCGGTTCGGGCAGATCGGACGGGCCGCGGAACACCCACCAGGGTTCGGCGGGCGAGCTGCTGTCACCAGGTGCTGTGGCGCGTGGATGCGGCACGACGCGGTCTCCTCGTCGGGACGGGTTCATGGCTGGATGAGGGCCCATGGTGCGGGTGCCAGGGGCGGTGGCCGGTGGTTGGGCCCGTCGTGCAGGAGCGACAGCTCACGCCCGTGGTGGGTCGCGCAGTCCGGATCGGCCATGGCCTTGGCGCGTTCCAGACGGACCGCTTCGGGGATGCGCGCGTGGTCGACACCCTCGACCAGCGCCAGCAGGTCCGCCGCGATCTGCCCGCCGTGCTCCTCGCGGTGCCACAGCACGGTGTGGACCCCGGCCTGGATGCACTGCCGCAGCACCACCCCCTGGTGCTGCCGGTCGCAGCACACGACGACGATCCCGGCCTCCGGATGCACTTCGAGCCTGGCCTGGGCCACCGCCGGGTCGCAGGAGCGCTGGTCGAGCAGCAGCCGGGGCGAGGACGGCAGCGCGCTGCTGCGACGCTTCCACCCGGCGTGCGTCTCCCGCGTCCGCTCCGAACTCCGCAGCACCACACGGCGGGTGATGCCGGGCCGGAAGCCCCCGTCGTCGGCGCTGCCCGGAAACTCCCAGGCATCCACGTCGAGCCGCAGCCAGGCGGGGGCCACGAAGAACTCGACCAGAGCCGTCTCCGGATGCTCCTCCACCTCGGTGCGCAGCACCTGCCGGATCGCCTCCACGACGCGATGGCTGGAGACCTCGGTGTCCTCGGTCAGGACCACCTCGTGCCGCCCGTCCCCGCTCCACACCCAGATCTGCTAGGTGAAGAGATGGCCGGTGGACACCGGCAGGAGCTCGACCTGGACCCGGGGCGGTGCGGTACGCGGCGGTCGTGCTCCACGCGCCCCGGCGTGCGCCGACACATCCGCCCGGAACTGGGCGACGGCGGCGGGCGCCACGCCCAGCCGGGGGGCGGTGCTGCGTACCCACGCGTCCAGATCGTCGGCGAGATAGGCACCCGATGCGCGCTCCTGGACGCTGATGTGGATGACGCCCTGCAGCAACGGGGGCATGGGCTGGCCGGGTTGGGGGTCGTAACACTCCAGGATGTCCGTGGCGTCCGCGAGATCGCAGGGCCGCGCGACCTCGTCCGCGTAGGGCAGTACGGCGCGGACGAGTGCGTTCGGGTCGGTGGTGCGGCACTCGGCGAGCAGGGCGTTGAGATTGCGCCGCTGCCCGGATGACAGGCGTTCCCTCGGACTGACGATGCGTGCGACCCCGAGGGCCCGCTCCCAGTCGGGATCGGTCGCGGGGGAGCCGGTACGCAGTTCGGCGAGCTGTTCGTAGACGATGTTGAGCAGTTCGGGGACGCCCCGGCGCACGCCCATGGCCATGCCCGCCAGCCGTTCGATGTCGGCGGCCGGACCGGAGGAACGCCGCCCGAGCCGCCAGGCGAGCCGCTCCTCGCACGCCATGATCTCCCCGCGCGTCGGCAGCAGCCTCTCCAGGGCGCTGAGGAGTTGCTGCCGTCCGCGGCCCGCGGCGGGGACCGCGACGGGCGGAAGGCCGGGGAGCTCGGACTCGATGGACGACAGCCCGATCGCGTACATCGCGGCGGGCGGGGCGTACTGCCCGGCCGGTACGGGGCGCTCCTCGCGCGCGCGGCTCTCGTGAGCGGCGACGACGATCCCGACGACGGCCTGTCGCGCCCGGTCCCACAACGGCCCGCCGCTGAACCCCTCGGCCGCCGTCCCGCCCAGGACGTCGAGCGCGATCCAGGGATGGGCGGAGACCCGCGGCATCGCCCGGAGGGTGGGCAGGGCATGTCCGCTCGCCCACTGCGCGACGACCTCGTTGCCGTCCCGATGGGTCAGGAAGGGTGCCGGTTCGGCGCCCGGTGGGGCCTCGGTGTCCAGCTCGATGACCGCGAGATCGCCGTAGTACCACGCCCGCACCGACCGGCTGGTCCCGCCCCAGGACGGACACGAACGCCCGGTGCAGTGGTGCGTCGGCGAGTGAGGGGGGCACGTCCAGCCGCATCCGGGTCAGGAACCGTCGACCCGGCTCGGCAGCCCTGCGGACGGGGTCGCCGGCGCGGCTTCCTCCGTGCCGTTCGCGCCGTTGAGGTTCCAGGTCGCCGAGACGGTGAAACTGGCCTCGCCGCTCCCGGAGAAGACGCCGAGACTCAGGTCGCTGCCCAGCGTGACACCGAACTCGACCGTGACCTCGTCGGGCCGCTGCGCGAACCGGCTGACGGAGTCGTGGATGCCGCTCAGTACCCCGCCGAGGGGGCGCAGCGCGTCACTGAGCGTCTGACCGCTCCGGGTGAGGGCCCGCGCCGTGCGCCCGTCGGCACTCACCGGCCGCGCCTCGCCGAACCCGGGCGGAAGGTCCAGCTCGCCCGCCTGATCACCGTCACGCTCCGCAGTGCGCGCGTCGGCACCCGGACCGGACCCCGGCGTGCCGGTCTGCGGCGCGAGGTGCAGGCGCACGACAGAGCCGTCGTCGAAGGTCAGTCTCACATCCTCCATGGCCGAAGTCTCGCACGGCACAGGGGGGTTCGCCGTTCGATCCCCGTTCCCCGTTCCCTTTCCCGGATGTCCTGGTCTGCTCGCCGAGGGTCCGCCAGGGGGACCGGCGCACACGGCAAGGACCTGCGACCGGAGACCGACGGCGCGGGGCCGTCGATTCCGGCAGCAGACCCGTCATGCCCCGAAATCAGGCATACGTGTAGAAGGGGGTGTGGTCCAGCATGCTCAGCGGGGTCGTGTCGGTCCAGGGCGGCATGGTCTCGTCGAGATCGATCACATCGGGAGTGCCCGCGGCGGGGAGGTATTCGGCGCTGGTCGGGTGGAGTGCGTGCCAGTCGGCCCACAGCTTGTCGACGAACGAGTGGTGCAGCCAGAACACCGGGTCGTTGGGGGAGACGCTCGTCTCCATCTGCCCCCAGACCCAGGTGTGCACCCGGTTGTGCATGCTCATATAGCTCGCCGTGCCTTCGAGCGTGGAGCGGAAGCCCGCCGAGCCGTCACGGAAGGGCGCGGAGTCGTACGTGGGAATGGCGAGGGCGGCGTCGACCTCGGCCCGCGTCGGGAGCGTGGGGACGCGGTAGGCGAGATTGCGGGCGAGGAACGGGCGTGTGTCGACCTGGATGGTGATGGGCCACTTGCCCGCGGAGTACGCGAAGGGGCCGTCCATCACCTGGTCGTCCAGCGCTCGTCCGGTGCCGCCGAGGAAGTCCGGTGCCCAGAGCGACGATCCGACGGTGTTGTCGGCGGTCCAGTCCCAGTAGGGGATCGATACCGAAGGGTCGACCTTCTGGAGTTCGTTCTCGAAGTCGATGAGGAACTTGCGGTGCCAGGGCAGGAACGACGGGCCGAAGTGGCCCACGTAGACACCGGTGTTCATGTCCAGCGCGAACCGGAGGCGGTGGGCGGCGACGAACTCGTCGTACACGCCGGTCCGTTTGACTTCCAGTACCGCGTCGACGAATGCCTTCTTCTCGGCACTGGTGAGGTTCGCCTGATTCTTGCGTACGGTCATGGCGGTTGCTCCCGGCTCAGGCTGTGGGGTCGAAGGGAACGACGGAGGCACCCTTGAGTGAGGTGACCGCGGTGCGTGCGGCGTCGAGCGGTCCGGTGAATCTCTCGTAGTGGTTGATGGGGCTGCTCCAGCCGCTCTTTCCGTGCTGCATCACATGGAGTTCGCGGCCATCGATCAGGACGCGGTAGCCGGTGCTGTGTCCGGCGTGGGCATGAGCCTCGGCGGGCAGGCCCTGGATACGCCGGCCCTGGAAGACCTCGTCGAAGGGCGCGGGCCCTCCGGTGCCGCCGGGTGCGGCCGCCTTGCCGTTCGCCTTGCCGTTCTCCTTGTCGGGCGCGGTGTCCGCGTACGCGGTGGCCACGCCGACGAGCGCTATGCCCGCGGCGGCGCCGCTGACGGCTCCGAGGGCCTGACGGCGGGTGAGTCTGGACATGGTGAATCCCCCCTGGAACATGAATGAGGCGGCCCCCCCAGGTTGTTTGGGGCCGCCGTGACCATGCCTACAGGGGAGTGATCGTTCACAGAAGGAGGGAATTTTTGGTTGGCTGTCATATGGACATGTCTTCGCAGGTCATGCGGGTCCCATCGACCTCGGTCCCACTCCGCGCGGACGTTCCACGGATCACAAAGTGGAGATTCCGCTGTGAATGCGCCCTGGACGTGAAGATCCTTCTGGGTCCATCCGGCGCCGCCGGTTCAGGGCCATGATCTGAGCATGGCCTGAAAACGGGTCAACCTCTTGTCTGTTGCGCCCCATTCGCCGGGATCGTAAGTCCGGTGAAGTATTTCGCGAGCAGGGCTGGTCACGGCCGGGGCGCATCGGTCGGAGGCCCCCCGGGCGCCGCGTGAAATGGGCTCCGGCTGAACTTATCCAGGACCTGGCCGGCGCGGCGCGTGATCAAGGCCTCCAGCCCGTCGAGGATCCGTTCCAGGCCGAAGTCCAGTGCCTGGTCCCGGCCGTCCTGTGGGGCCATGGCCGCGGCGAGCGCGGGGAAGCGGTCGGCGTGCTGGTGCACCAGGGGGCCGAGAGCGGCCAGGAGTTCCGTCTCGGGCGAGCCGTCCGGCAGGGCCGCGCGGGCCTGTTCGGCGATGCCCCGGACGTGCCCGGCCAGCAGCATCGCGGCGTCCATCCGCTCGGGGCCGGTCAGTCCATGGCCGTCCAGGGCCCCGACCACTCGCTCCAGCCAGCCGAGCTCCTCGGGACCCATCACCCGTGGTCCGACGGTGGCGTCGAGCAGCCACGGGTGCTCGGTGAACGACCGCGTCAACTGTTCTGCCCAGGCCATCAGCTGCTCGCGCCACCCGAGTCCGTGCGGGGCCGGCGGCGGTTGGCCGACCGCGGCCTCCACCATGAGCGCGACCAATTGAGCCTTGCCGGGCACGTAGCGGTAGAGCGACATCTTGGTGAAGTCGAGCAGTCCGGCGACCTTCTGCATCGACACGGCGCCGAGGCCCTCGGCATCCGCGACCTCGATGCCCGCCGCGGCGATCCGCCCCAGGCTCAGCGCGGGCTTCGGCCCCCGGGACGGCTTGGCGGGCGGTCCCCAGAGCAGCCGCACCGCCTCGTTCGCTTCCTCACCCAATTCCCGCTCCGTCTCGTGTTACGGGCTGCCCTTGCGGGGCGGCCTAACTGTGTCTACCGTACACAGCAATAAATAGTGTCCTGCGGACACAGTTGGTCGAACGGTCCCGGATGGAGTGGTTCACGTGAGTACGAAGGTCCTGATCTCGGGCGCGAGCATCGCCGGCCCCGCACTGGCCTACTGGCTCGGCCGGTACGGCTTCGAGACCACCGTCGTCGAGCTGGCCCCCGCCCTGCGCGGCGGCGGCCAGGCGGTCGACTTCCGCGGCAGGACCCACCTGGCCGTGCTGGAGCGGATGGGTGTGCTCGACGAGCTGCGTGCCCTCGACACCGGCGGCAGCCCGATAACCTTCGTCGACCAGCGCGGCCGTCAGCTCCTCCACCTGCCCGCCGACGTCGCGGGCGGGGACATCGAGGTCCCGCGCGGGGAGCTCGCCCAGGTGCTGTACCGGCGCAGCCTCCCGCGCACCGAGTACCACTTCGGCGAATCGATCACCTCCCTGGAGGAGACGCCCACCGGCGTCCGGGTGGCCTTCCGGAACGGCGCGCCACGCGAGTTCGACCTGGTCATCGGCGCGGACGGACTGCACTCCCACGTCCGTCGGCTCGCCTTCGGCCCGGAGGAACGCTATGTCCGCCACCTCGGCCACTACGCGGCCACCTGGCAGCTGCCCAAATACCTGGACCTGCCTCCCGGTTCAGTCGGGCTCAACGTCCCCGGCCGGCTGGCCGCCGTCGGCGCCGACCACCGCGACCCGACCCGGGCGGATGCCTTCTTCCTCTTCGCCTCGGCCGAACTCCGTTACGACCGCCACGACATGGCGCAGCACAAGAGTCTGATCGAGGACGCCTTCGCCGGCCTCGGATGGGAGGTGCCCCGGCTGCTGGAGAGCCTGGGGCAGGCCCCCGAGCTGTACTTCGACTCGATCAGTCGGGCCGACGTCGCCGCCTGGTCCACCGGTCGCATCGCCCTGCTCGGCGACGCCGCGTGCGGAGCCACCATCGGCGGGATGGGCACCGGCACCGCGGTGGTGGCGGCGTACGTCCTGGCCGGCGAGCTGGCCCGGGCCCGCGGCGACCACCGCACCGCCTTCGCCCGCTACGAGCACACCCTGCGCGACTACGCCCAAGGCTGCCAGAAGGGCGGCGACCGCACCGGCCCGTTCCTGGCACCCGGCACCGCGACCCGGCTGCGGGTGCGCAACGGGCTTCTGAACCGGCGCTGGATCCTCGACAGGATGCTGGAGAAGGGGAAGCGGATCAGCAGTGTCGACCTGCCCGACTACGCGGCCGAGGTGTCCAACGCCGCCGCGTTCAACGTCACGGGCGGACGGGCCGGCACCCGGGGAGCACGCCGCCGGCGGTGACCACCGGGTTGCGGGCGGCTCGCGGGGTGACGGTGCAGCTGTGCGCGACCGACCCGGTCTCCCGGCGAATGATCCGCAGCAGCCGCTTTCCTCGTCGTCATCGATCTCCCGGACCTGCACACGCTCAGCCATCGGTACAGCGTGACGCACAACGATCAAGCTAGTGTGCCCCGATGACAGAGACACAACAACGCCAGGACGTGGGCCCTCCTGACGGCGACTCCGACGAGAAGTCGACACTGCTCGCGTTCTTGGACTACGTCCGCGATGCGGTGGCCGCAAAGGCGCAGGGCCTTGACGACAGGCAGGGGCGAATGCCCGGCGTGCCCTCGGGGACCAGTGTTCTCGGCCTGGTCAAGCACCTGACAGCTGCGGAGCTCTACTGGTTCGCCTGGGCCTTCGAGGGTGCTGATGTCGAGCATCCGGACTTCGGCATGGATCTTTCCGAGGAGGACAGCGCGGCCGGTCTCCTCGCTGCCTATCGCGGTGCCGTCGCACGGTCCAACGAGATCATCGAGCGCTGTGACGACTTGAGCAGACCGTGTGCTCGCTCGGCGGGCAAAGCGGCCGTCGTGCGATCGATGCGGTGGGTGCTGATACACATGATCGAAGAGACGGCTCGCCACGCGGGTCACGCCGACATCCTCCGTGAGCAGGCTGACGGTTCCATCGGCAGGTAGGTGCCTCTCTACCCGATGTCAGGTGTTGGGCGAACGGCAGACGCATGCGGACTGCAGCCACTCGTTGATGGAGGCGATGTCGATCGCCCTCACAGCAGGGCAGCGTGGAGACTCGCCGCAGTTCGAACCCGTGCTGGCAAAGGATTCGCGTGCCTCGCATTGGGCCGGGCCGGCCGAGGGCCCGTCCCCGTCGCGTGCGGGCTGACACGGCGTATGCCTCCCGCAGGAATCGCGCGTACCTGCGCCGTCGCGGGATCCGCCGCACTGACGCGGACAAGGCCGACCAGGCACGCGGCCGAAAGAAGCAGGGCTCCTCCGGTGGTAGTCCACCGAAGTTCGACCCGGTGGACTGCAGAGCGCGGCACGCGGTCGAGTGCGGCAAGTAGCCGCCTCACGAGGCACCGTGCCGTGGCGACGAGATGCGACACACCCGCGGTCCGCTGCTGCCCCATGGCCCGTACTCGGCAGGCACGTTCCGCCACGGCACACCGGTCCGGATCCGGAACCGTATGCCGTCGGTCAACCGCCGCCGGGACCAGGCAGGCGGCCGCCCCGCCCTCGCACCCTTCGCCAACAACGGCTCCGGTACCGCCCACTGCCCGTCCTTGAGATCTCCCCTCCCCATGAACCGGGATCATTCATCGTTCACGATGCACTTTCGATCACGGCCTGGACGGTTGAGCAGTCCAGGAGCCGCCCGTCGGTGGTGCCAATGAGCAGACGGCCAGGATCGGCAACGGTCAGCGCGGTCGCCACGACGGGCATTCCGGCAACAGTCAGGTCCCGACGCCGGCGGACGTTGCCGTGATGGAGATCGAGCCCGATGATCTCGCCATCGTCGTTCGTGACATAAACGGTCTCCATGTCGTGGTCGGGGTCCGTGGCCGTCCGGTCGGTCCGAAAACCCAAACCGACTCCGCACTGGTCACCGCGCGGGCCGCCGGTACGCGCCGTACTGAGGTGACCCCCGGAGTGTGGACACAGGGGTTCATGCTGCGAGTGAGAGTTTAGCTGTCTTGTGGTGGTGCTGTTCGAACTCCATCGGGGAGAGGTAGGAGAGCGCGCTGTGTCGGCGTCGGGCGTTGTAGTAGGTGAGCCACCGGAATATCTCGAGCCTTGCCTGAGACATCGTCACGAACACTCTCCTGTGCATCGTTTCTCGCTTCAGTCCCTGCCAGAAGCTCTCGGCCAGGGCGTTGTCGTAGCTGGAGCCGACCCTGCCCATGCTTCTGCGGATGCCGTGCAGGTCGCAGACCTGGGCGAACGCGGCCGAGGTGTATTGCGATCCGCGGTCCGCGTGGAAGATCACTCCGGCCACGTCGCCGCCGCGGGTCGCGACCGCGGCCTGGAGTGCGTCGATGACGAGCTCGGCCCGCATGTGCGGGGCCATCGACCAGCCGAGCACTCGGCGCGACCGGATATCGATGACGCAAGCGAGGTAGAGCCA
>NZ_JBITUB010000008.1:0-454740 GCF_044542225.1 Streptomyces sp. NPDC079020 | reverse complement strand
GCACCGAACTCCACGACGCCTTCGTCTCCCTCGCCTGCAGCCTCATCTGCTGGAGACGCCTCAAGAAGTCCCGCTCATGATCGTGTTACGAGCTCTTAGGTCGTCGCCGAGGGGGCGCCCGCGGAACTGATCACCGAGAACCGGTCGAGGAGGTGTTCGGGCCGCCCTGCCGGATCATCGAGGACCCGGTCTCGCACAGCCCGCTGGTCATTCCGCTCGGCGGGTACGCCGCACAGCCGTCCCCGCCGCGATGACCAGCGCCAGTCCCGCCGCGCACACCGGCGCCGCGTAACCGGTCACCGTCCCGGCGTGCTCCACCAGCCAGCCGCCGGCCGCGGCCCCCGCCCCGATGCCGCCCAGCAGTGCGGTGACCGCGAGCGTCATGCCCTCGTTCAGCCGCGCCTCGGGCGTGAGGCGCTGGACCACGGTCATACCGGTGACCATCGTGGGCGCCGTCGCCGCGCCCGCCAGCAGCAGGCAGAGGGCGAGAACGGGCAGGGAACCGGTTGTGGAGGCGGCCAGCAGCGGCAGTGACATCAGCGCCGTCATGCACGCGAGGCAGACCAGCAGCCGGCGGCCGATGTCCGGGGCGGGCCGCAGCGATCCGTACAGCAGCCCGGCCACGCAGGAGCCGCCCGCCTGGAGGGCGAGGATCGCGCCCCCGGCGTGCGCGATCGAGACGACCTCCATGGTCCCGAACACCGCGCCGGTGGCGAGGAAGACGGCGAGCAGGGCGGGCATGCCGGGGGTGCGGAGCGGGGAGACCGCCCGCGTACGGGCGGCGACCGGCGGTTCGGTCGAGCGCTGGGCGGCGAAGACCAGCATGCCGGTCATCAGCAGGACCGCCCCGACGAGCGTTCCCGCCTCGGGGAACAGCGCGGCGCACAGGGTCGCGGCGACGACCGGGCCCAGCATGTAGCAGAGTTCGTCGACGGCCTGCTCGAAGGAGTTCGCGGTGTGCAGGGCCGCCGGATCGCCCCGGTGCAGATACGCCCAGCGGGCCCGGGACATGCCGCCGGTGTTCGGGGTGGTCGCGGTCGCGGCGTACGCGGCGAAGAGTGTCCAGGCCGGGGCGCCGCGGTGCACACAGAGCAGGAGGGCCAGGGAGCCGAGCACGGCGATCGCGGTGGCGGGCACGGCGATCCGGGCCTGGCCGTAGCGGTCCACGAGCCGTGCGGTCCATGGGGCGACCAGGGCCGTCGCGGCCAGCCCGGTCGCGGTCACGGCTCCGGCCAGGGCGTACGAACCGTAGGACCCGGCGATCATGATGACCGCGCTGACGCTGAACATCCCCTGGGGGAACCGGGCGATGAGGTTGCCCGCCGTGAAGGCCCGCGCGCCCGGGGTGGCGAGCAGCCGGCGATACGGGTAGGCGGCGGGAGCAGGCGGCGCGGCGGTCTCCTTCCCGTGCGGCCGCGGTACGGACTTCCCTCCGGGCCTCCGCGGAACGGCCGCCCCGGTGGGGCGCGGTACGGCCGCCCCGGCAGGTTCCCCCGGCGTGACCGGTGTCCGCGGGGCGATGATCAGCAGGTCGCCGCAGACGGTGTGCAGCGGGCCCGCGGCGCGGGGCCCGGGGGCGGCGGAGGGCATCGGCATACGGCAAGCCTCACGGCCCCCGGCCCGTACGGTCCAACACCTGTTCCGCACCGACTCACGCACCCGTGTTGTAAATTCTGCGGCGTGACCACGCCCGACACCGACCCCCGTCTCCTGCGCGCCTTCCTCGCCGTGGCCGAGGAACTGCACTTCACCCGCGCCGCCGCCCGGCTCTTCCTCGCCCAGCAGGCCCTGAGCAGGGACATCCGCCGTCTGGAGCGCGGGCTCGGCACGGAACTGTTCGTCCGGACCACCCGCCGGGTGTCGCTCACCCCGGACGGCGAACGCCTCCTCCCGTACGCCCGGCGGGTGCTCGACGCACACGCCGAACTGGCCGGAGCCTTCGCCGATCCGGCCGCCCGGCCGCTGCTCGTCGACCTCAACACCGACGGCATGACCGCCGCCCGGGTCCTGGCCCGCGCGCGGGAACTGGCCCCGGAGTGCGAGCTGATGGCGCGCTTCGAGTCCGGGCTGACCCGGGCGGCCGACGAGATCCTCGCGGGCCGCCTCGACGTCTCCTTCGGGCGGGCCGCCGGGCTCGACCCCGCGGTGCGCGGCGGGCTCCACGTACAGCCCGTGCGGTACGAGCCGATGGCCGTCCTGCTCCCGTCCGCCCACCCGCTCGCCGGGCGGGAGACGGTCGCGCTGGACGAACTGGCCGGGGAGACCGTGTACGCCGGGGCCGGCAACGAACGCACCCGGGAGTGGACGGCCCTGGCCGCCCTGCTGTTCGCCGAGTACGGCATCGAGCTGGCCCCGCCCACGCCGCTCGCCGTCGGAGCGGCCGAATTCCAGCGGGTGATGGCCAAGGCGGGGAATCCGGTACTCGCCGTCGTCGGCTTCCCGCCCCTGCCGGGGACCGTGCTGCGCCCGCTCACCCGGCCCGTACCGCTTTCCGCGCTGATGCTGGTCTGGCGCAAGGGTCTGCGCCATCCGGGACTCGACGCCCTGCGCGCGGCGGCCGGTCAGCTCGCCGCGTCCGAGGGATGGATGGAGAGGCCTCCCCACGGCTGGCTGCCCGAGGGCGACGCGGCACTGATGCGCCAACCCCCGCCGGCCACCGGACACTGAACCGGCTCCCGGCCTGGCCGGGCCGCCTCGCTCACCTTTTCTACGCCGTCTGTTCCGTCCTCACCCGGGCGGTATACCTTCGCCGCACCGCCGCCGTGTCCGCGAAGCCCCGGCTCGGCTACGCGGAGGTGTGAGGACGACGGCCGGGCGTCGAGCGACGTAACGGGCGGGAAATACGGGCGAACCGAGGACGACACGCGGGGTTGGCAGTCTCGCTCCTCCGCACCACCGAGCAGCAGCGGGACCACGAGAGCCGGGTATCACGCCATGCAGGACGACGACGCAACGCACGGGCCCCTCGCGGGCTTCACGGTCGGGGTGACCGCCGCCCGCCGGGCCGAGGAACTCGGCACCCTCCTCAAGCGCAGGGGCGCCGCCGTCATGCATGCCCCCGCCCTGCGCATCGTGCCGCTCGCGGACGACCGTGAACTCCTCACCGCCACCGAGGAATTGATCGAGCACGCCCCCGATGTCGTGGTCGCCACCACGGCGATCGGCTTCCGGGGCTGGGTGGAGGCCGCGGACGGCTGGGGGATCGGCGACCGGCTCCTGGACCGGCTGCGCGGGGCCGAACTGCTGGCCCGCGGCCCCAAGGTCAAGGGCGCCATCAGGGCGGCCGGGCTGACCGAGACCTGGTCGCCCGGCTCCGAGTCCATGGCCGAAGTGCTCGACCGGCTCCTCGGCGAGGGCGTCGAGGGGCGCCGTATCGCCCTCCAGCTGCACGGCGAACCGCTGCCCGGTTTCGTCGAGTCGCTCCGGGCGGGCGGCGCCGAAGTCGTCGGCGTACCCGTCTACCGCTGGATGCCCCCGCAGGACATCGCCCCGCTCGACCGGATGCTCGATGTCACGGCGGCCCGGGGCCTGGACGCGGTCACCTTCACCAGCGCCCCCGCCGCCGCCTCGTTCCTGAACCGCGCCGAGGAGCGCGGTCTGCTCCCGGAGGTCCTGGGCGCCCTGCACGACGACGTCCTGGTGGCCTGCGTCGGCCCGGTCACCGCGCTTCCCCTCCAGGCCCGGGGCATCGGCACGCTCCAGCCGGAGCGCTTCCGGCTCGGCCCCCTCGTCCAGGTGCTCTGCGCCCGGCTCCCGGGCACCGTCCGCACCCTGCCGGTCGCCGGACACCGCGTCGAGATCCGCGGCCACGCCGTGCTCGTCGACGACGAGCTGCGCCCGGTGGCGCCCGCGGGCATGGCCCTGCTGCACGCGCTGGCCCGCCGGCCGGGCTGGGTGGTGGCCCGTGCAGACCTGCTGCGGGCGCTGCCCGGCAGCGGCTCCGACGAGCACGCGGTGGAGACGGCGATGGCCCGGCTGCGTGCCGCGCTCGGTGTGCCCCGGCTGATCCAGACGGTCGTCAAGCGCGGCTACCGGCTGGCGCTGGACCCGTCGGCGGACACCGAGTACGCGGGGTAGGGCGCGGGAGTACGGCGGGCGCGCGCACGGCGGTTCCGGGGCGCGAGGACCGGCGTACGAGGACCGGGGTACGGGAGCCGGGGCGCGGGCCACCGGGGACAGGCGACCGCACCGGAATCAGGCCCACCGCACCGGCACCCGACGCCCCGGCCCCGGGATAACGTAATCCGATGATCCACGACAGCCACCCCGTCGCCCAGGACGTGACTCTGCGGCCTGCGGCCCTCACCGACGCCCACTCGCTGGCCGCCGTACTCGTCCGCAACCGCGCCTACATGGCTCCCTGGGAGCCCATCCGCACCGAGGCCTTCTACACCCCCGAGGGGCAGGCCGTACGCCTCACCTCGATGCTGGTCGAGCGGAACGCGGGGCGCTCCATGCCCTGGGTGCTGGCCGACGGGGAGGACCGGGCGATCGGCGCCGTCACGTTCAACAGCATCGTGCGGGGACCGCTCCGCAGCGCCGGCCTCGGCTACTGGGTCGACGCCGACCGGGCGGGCCAGGGGCTCACGACCGCCGCCGTCCGTGTCGTCTGCGACATCGCCCGGGACGAGCTGGGGCTGCACCGGGTCTCGGCGGGGACCGCCCTCGACAACGTGGCCTCCCAGCGCGTGCTCGCCAAGTGCGGCTTCGAGCACATCGGCACCGCCCCGTGCTATCTCCACATCAACGGGGAGTGGCGCGACCACCGGCTGTTCCAGCGGATTCTGCACAACGACCCGCCGCGGGACTGACCCCCGCCCCCGGGGCGTGGCGGACGTGGAGATGGCGGCCCTGGAGATGGTCCGGGGGCAGCGCGGGCAGGATCCCGGCGAGCGCGTAGCCGCACTTCTCCGCCACCCGGCACGAGGCCTCGTTGTCCACGTGGTGCAGCAGTTCCAGCCGGGCCGGCGCCCGTGCGCCGAGACCCAGGAACGCCCAGTCGGTGAGCGCCCCGAGCGCTCGGGGGGCCACGCCCCGGCCCCGGGCCGCCGCCGTCGTCCAGTAGCCGACCTCCGCCCGGTCCGAGGCGGGGCCGGACCGCTTCAGCGCGAGATGGCCGACCAGTTCGCCGTCCCGCTGCGTGTCGGTCACCGCGAAACCGAACCGGTCGCCGGACTCCCACCCCGCGCGCTGTACGTCCAGCCAGCGGGCCGCCTCCTCGGCGTCCGCCACCTGTGAGCGGAGCCAGAGGCGCATCGCGGGATCGTCGTACGCGCGGACCAGCGCCGCGATGTCCCCGGGGCCCCAGGGGCGCATCAGCAGCGACCCCGCCGTGAGCGTGACGGCTCCCTGATCGTTCTCCATGGCCACCACCGTACGGCGGCCCCTCCCCGGCATGCCCCGCGGTGGCAGGGGTTCCGGCCCGGACCGGGGACGGGCACTCTGGGAGTGGCATCCCCACCGGTGACCTGGAGGCGGTGACAGGCGCATGGCTACGGGCGTGGGCAGGGGCACGGTTACGGGTACGGGTACGGGCGCGGGCCGACGGCGGTTCGACTCCGGCCGGGTCTGTCTCGACCTGGTCGCGACCGGGACGGTCACCTCGGGTGCGGGCGAACTGCTCGACGGCCCCGAGCGGCTGGCCGACTGGCTGGTGGCCGCCCGGCTGGTACCGGAAGGGACCGCGCTGACGGCCCTGGACGACAGCTGGGTGACCCGCTTCCGGCAGCTGAGGACCGGCGTCGACCGGCTGATGACCGCCGAGCTCTGCGGCCGGGGCGCCGACGCGGCCCTGGACCGGGTGAACGCGCTGGCGGCCGGGGCGCCGCCGGGACTGCGGGCCGTGCGGGGCCGCGGCGGCACTCTCGTACGGGCGCTGAACGCCGAACCCGACTGCGGGGCGCTGCTCGCCGCCGTGGCCAGGGACGCCGTCGAGCTGCTCACGGACCCGGCCGCGCGGGCGGTGCTGCGCCGCTGCGAGGGGGAGGCCTGCCGCCGCCTCTACCTGGACACCTCGCGCGGGAGGCGCCGGCGCTGGTGCTCCAGCGAGGTCTGCGGCAACCGGGAACGGGTCGCCAGACACCGGCGCCGGGCGGCCGCGGCCGCCACCGGCGCGTGACCCCACGGGGGGTGCGCGCCCCGCGCCCCGGCACGCGGAGGCACCGGCGCGCACTCGGCGCGCGGCCGACAGGTGCGCTCGGGCGCCCCTTCGCATAAGGTTGACGGCTGCCCAGTGCACGTCAGAAGGGGGCCTCGGTGGCCGCGCAGGATGCCGCTGTCGATTCGTTGCGGGACCGGGAAATCGGTGTCGAGCAAGAACATCTGGACCGGGTTTACCACCGCCTCGAAGAGAAGATCCACGAGGCGGAATTTCTCATGCACGACGCCGTCAAGCGCGGGCAGGTCGGCACGCCCGGCGCGCTCGCCGAGCGGGACGCCCAGGTCTTCCGGGCCGGCGTCCACCTCAACCGGCTGAACAGCGAGTTCGAGGACTTCCTCTTCGGACGGGTCGATCTGCTGCTCGGCAAGGACGGTGAACGCGGCCCGGACGGCGCGTACACCTCCGTCGAGCCCGCCGACGACGCCGTGCGCGAGGACGCCACCGCCGATATCGCGGAGACGCTCCACATCGGCCGCATCGGAGTCCTGGACTCCGACTACGCCCCGCTGGTGATCGACTGGCGTGCCCCGGCCGCCGCGCCGTTCTACCGCTCGACGCCGAAGGAACCGGGCCGGGTGGTACGCCGCCGGGTCATCCGCTCCAAGGGCCGCAGGGTCCTGGGGGTCGAGGACGACCTGATGCGGCCCGAACTGACCGCGTACCTGGACGGCGAGAAGCTGCCCGTGATCGGCGACGGTGCCCTGATGGCCGCGCTCGGCCAGGCCCGCAGCCACACCATGCGGGACATCGTCTCCTCCATCCAGGCCGAACAGGACCTGGTGATCCGGGCCCCCGCCGCCTCCGTCACGGAGGTCACCGGCGGGCCGGGCACCGGCAAGACCGCGGTCGCCCTGCACCGCGCGGCCTACCTGCTCTACCAGGACCGGCGGCGGTACGCGGGCGGCATCCTCATCGTCTCCCCGACCCCGCTCCTGGTCGCGTACACCGAAGGGGTGCTGCCCTCGCTCGGCGAGGAGGGCCAGGTCGCGATCCGCGCGGTCGGCTCGCTGTCCGACGAGGCGGCGGGCGTCGCCGGGGCCACCACGTACGACGAACCGGCCGTCGCCCGCGTCAAGGGTTCCTCCCGGATGCTCCAGGTGCTGCGCAAGGCCTCGCGCGGAGCCCTGGAGACCCCGGGCACCCGTTCGGCACCGCGCGAGGGCCAGCTCGCCTTCGGCGAGGAGGCGTCGGACGGCCCCGCCGCCACACCGACCCGGCTCCGGGTGGTCGCCTTCGGCGCCCGCGTCGAGCTGAACGCCGACGAGCTCCAGCGCATCCGGCACAACGTCCTGGGCGGCACCGCGCCGGTCAACCTGCTGCGCCCGCGCGCCCGCAAGCTGCTGCTGGACGCGCTCTGGAGCAAGTCCTCGGGCAAGGGCCGCTACACCGACCCCGAGCTGGTCGCCGAGTTGCGCTCGTCCTTCGACGAGGACGTCTCCACGGAGACCCCGTTCCTGGTCTTCCTGAACGCCTGGTGGCCCGAACTCACCCCGCGCGGGGTGCTCGCCGCGATGGCCGACGAGAAGCGGCTCGGCCGCTGGGCACGCCGGGTGCTCAACCAGGGGGAGGTGCGGCGGCTGGCCCGTTCGCTCAAGCGGCTCGACGCCGACGGGCAGGGCCCCCTGTCCGTGCACGACGTGGCGATCCTGGACGAGCTCCAGGCGCTGCTCGGCACCCCGCACCGGCCGAAGAAGAAGCGCGAGTACGACCCGCTGGACCAGCTCACCGGGCTGGAGGAGCTGATGCCGCAGCGCGAGGAGACCCAGCGCGAGCGGGCCGAGCGGCTGGCGGCGGAGCGCACCGAGTACGCGCACGTCATCGTCGACGAGGCACAGGACCTGACGCCCATGCAGTGGCGGATGGTCGGCCGCCGCGGCCGGCACGCGACCTGGACGATCGTCGGGGACCCGGCGCAGTCCTCCTGGTCCGACCCGGACGAGGCGGCGGCGGCCCGCGACGAGGCGCTCGGCAGCCGTCCGCGCCGGCGCTTCACCCTCACCGTCAACTACCGCAACCCGGCGGAGATCGCCGAGCTCGCGGCGAAGGTGCTGGCGCTCGCGATGCCCGGGACCCCGTCCCCGTCCGCCGTCCGCTCGACCGGCGTACAGCCCCGCTTCGAGACCGTGCGGGACGGCGATCTGGCCGCCGCCGTGCGCGAGGAGGCACGCCGGCTGCTCGCCGAGGTGGACGGCACGGTCGGTGTGGTGGTGGCGATGAACCGCCGCGCCCAGGCCCGCACCTGGCTCGCGGAGCTGGGGGAGCGGGTGGTGGCGCTGGGCAGCCTGGAGGCGAAGGGCCTGGAGTACGACGCCACGGTCGTGGTCTCGCCCGCCGAGATCGCCGACGAGTCCCCGGCCGGGCTGCGGGTGCTGTATGTGGCGCTGACCCGTGCGACCCAGCAGCTCACCGTGGTCTCGGGGGAGCGGGACATGCCGGACGAGGACGGTGTTCCGGACCTGCTGCGGGACTGAGAAGGGCGGTCCGGGGCCGACCCGGGCAGAACGGGTGGGCGGGAACGATTCGATTCCGGGTCAACCCGCCGTTGGGGAATCACTTCTCGGGGGTGTTTGTTAGCCTGGTGTCGGCACCGGCTCGATCCAAGCCCCCGGGCCCAACCTTCGTCGCTACGAGCGACCACTTGCCGCGAGGCGAGCATGGCGGGTCGGTGCCGCTCAACCGAAAAAGACAGGCCCGCGTCACCTGATGGTGGCGCGGGCCTGTTCTTGTGAGGGGGGCGGCAGGGGTTCCGCCGGAACGGTGATTTCTCGTATGGTGGAAAAAACTTTCCGAAACGTGGCACTCATTACCGGCTACCGGTCGGTAGGTGCGACGATCGGGAAGCGTGTACGGGGCGATTGCCCCGGCCGCGTAGCAATGAAGCTAAGGAAAGCGAAGGACTCGGCCATGGCAACGGCGCCCAGCGTCTCGTACTCGATGACGGTCAGGCTGGAGGTGCCCGCGAGCGGCACAGCAGTCTCCCAGCTCACCACGGCCGTGGAGTCCTCCGGGGGTTCCGTCACCGGCCTCGATGTGACCGCTTCCGGCCACGAGAAGCTGCGGATCGATGTCACCATCGCGGCCTCCTCCACCTCGCACGCGGACGAGATCGTCGAAGGTCTGCGCGACATCGAGGGCGTCGTGCTCGGCAAGGTCTCCGACCGTACGTTCCTGATGCACCTCGGCGGCAAGATCGAGATGGCGTCCAAGCACCCCATCCGCAACCGTGACGACCTCTCGATGATCTACACCCCGGGTGTCGCCCGGGTCTGCATGGCGATCGCCGAGAATCCCGAGGACGCCCGCCGCCTCACCATCAAGCGCAACTCCGTCGCAGTTGTGACGGACGGCTCCGCCGTGCTCGGCCTCGGCAACATCGGCCCGATGGCCGCACTGCCGGTGATGGAGGGCAAGGCGGCCCTCTTCAAGCGCTTCGCCGGCATCGACGCCTGGCCGATCTGCCTGGACACCCAGGACACCGACGCCATCGTCGAGATCGTCAAGGCGATCGCCCCGGGCTTCGCGGGCATCAACCTGGAGGACATCTCCGCACCCCGCTGCTTCGAGATCGAGGCGCGGCTGCGCGAGGCCCTGGACATCCCCGTCTTCCACGACGACCAGCACGGAACCGCGATCGTCGTCCTGGCCGCGCTGACCAACGCCCTGCGCGTGGTGGGCAAGGACATCGGCGACGTACGGGTCGTCATGTCCGGTGCCGGAGCCGCCGGTACGGCCATCCTGAAGCTGCTCATCGCCGCGGGCGTCAAGCACGCGGTCGTCGCCGACATCCACGGCGTGGTGCACGCGGGACGCACGGACCTGGTCCCCGCCGACCCCGATTCGCCGCTGCGCTGGATCGCCGACAACACCAACCCGGAGGGCGTCACCGGCACGCTCAAGGAGGCCGTCGTCGGCGCCGACGTCTTCATCGGTGTCTCCGCTCCGAACGTCCTGAACGGCGACGATGTCGCGGCGATGGCGGACGGCGCGATCGTCTTCGCGCTCGCGAACCCGGACCCCGAGGTGGACCCGGCGGTCGCCCGCCGGACGGCGGCGGTCGTCGCCACCGGCCGTTCCGACTTCCCCAACCAGATCAACAACGTGCTGGTCTTCCCGGGTGTCTTCCGCGGCCTGCTGGACGCCCAGTCCCGCACCGTCAACACGGAGATGATGCTCGCCGCGGCCGGCGCCCTGGCCGATGTCGTCGCCGAGGACGAGGTGAACGCGAACTACATCATCCCGTCGGTCTTCAACGACAAGGTCGCGGGAGCCGTCGCGGGCGCGGTCCGGGCCGCCGCGAAGGCCGCCGGAGCCGACGGGGCGACCCCGGCCGTCCAGGCGTAGCACCTTTTCGCAGGACTTTTCCGCGGGAGCCGGTCACGGTTCCCGCGGAGAGTGCCGTACCTCACGCGGGCCGCCGTACGGCGCGTCGTGGGTCGCGGCGCCCCAAACGCCCCTTTAGGGTGGGCGGGCAGCGGGCCCCGCAGGCCCGGCATCCGCTGCGGACCGCTCAGGCCAGTCGACGGAACGTCACCACGAGCAAACCGTGGCGCTTTTCGTGTGACCCCGGAGGGTTCCGGATTGGCTTTCCCGCCGCAGGTGGGGGCAGGATGCGTAATCGGGCGCGAGGGTCTGACATCAGACCCGGGTCCGGGGACTGTCAGAGGGCCCTGGCAGCATCGGCTTCGATCTCACGCCTCACAGGCAAGAAGAACACGGGAGTAACAACATGAACCGCAGTGAGCTGGTGGCCGCCCTGGCCGACCGCGCCGAGGTGACTCGCAAGGACGCCGACGCCGTGCTGGCCGCGCTCGCCGAGACCGTCGGTGAGATCGTCGCCAAGGGCGACGAGAAGGTCACCATCCCCGGCTTCCTGACCTTCGAGCGCACCCACCGTGCCGCTCGCACCGCTCGTAACCCGCAGACCGGCGACCCGATCAACATCCCGGCCGGCTACAGCGTGAAGGTCTCCGCGGGCTCCAAGCTCAAGGAAGCCGCCAAGGGCAAGTAAGTCTTCTCGGGCCCGTCGTCGCACGACGGGCCCCGTGGACGCGAGAAGGGCGGCCACCCCGACCGGGGTGGCCGCCCTTCGGCGTGTCATGTGGTGCCCGCACGGGCTCCGGCCGCCGCCGGGCGGGGGCGAGGGACCGCAATGGCCTGTACGGGCCTGTACGTGGCGTCCAGCGGGGCTGTAGGCCCCGGCCCGGGACACCGCGACGGGCTGTCCCGCACGCGACGGCCCGTCGCACCGCACACGACAGCCCGCCGGCCCGGCCCCGGACACGGGGCGGAGCGGCGGGCTGCGGTGGACGGCCGTGCCGTACGGCGGCCGTCCGGGTACGGCCGCACAGGCGTACGGGTGTGCGAGCTGCGCAATGCTGTGTGTGGCAGCACTGTGCGGGCGGGCCGGCCCGGGGCCTGCCCCGGGGGTCACCCCGGTGTCGTCCGTGCGTCAGACGAGCGAGCCGCCGGGCAGTTCGACCTTCGCGCCGAGCTTCTCCAGCTTCTCCATGAAGTTCTCGTAGCCGCGGTTGATCAGGTCGATGCCGTGCACCCGGGACGTGCCCTGGGCCGCCAGCGCGGCGATCAGGTACGAGAACCCGCCACGCAGGTCGGGGATGACCAGATCCGCGCCCTGGAGCTTCGTCGGCCCGGAGACGACCGCCGAGTGCAGGAAATTGCGCTGGCCGAAGCGGCAGTCGGAGCCGCCCAGGCACTCGCGGTAGAGCTGGATGTGCGCACCCATCTGGTTGAGCGCCGAGGTGAACCCGAGCCGGGACTCGTACACCGTCTCGTGGACGATGGACAGGCCCGCGGCCTGCGTCAGCGCCACCACCAGGGGCTGCTGCCAGTCGGTCTGGAAGCCGGGGTGCACGTCCGTCTCCAGCGCGATGGCGTTCAGCGCGCCGCCGGGGTGCCAGAAGCGGATGCCCTCGTCGTCGATCTCGAACGCCCCGCCGACCCGGCGGAAGGTGTTGAGGAAGGTCATCATCGAGCGCTGCTGGGCGCCGCGCACATAGATGTTGCCCTCGGTCGCCAGCGCGGCGGACGCCCAGGAGGCGGCCTCCAGGCGGTCCGGGATCGCCCGGTGCGTATAGCCGTCGAGCCGGTCGACACCCGTGATCCGGATCGTCCGGTCGGTGTCCACGGAGATGATCGCGCCCATCTTCTGCAGTACGCAGATGAGGTCCTCGATCTCCGGCTCCACGGCCGCGTTGGACAGCTCGGTGACGCCCTCGGCGAGCACCGCCGTCAGCAGCACCTGCTCGGTGGAGCCGACCGACGGGTAGGGCAGCCGGATCTTCGTGCCGCGCAGGCGCTGCGGGGCCTCCAGGTACTGGCCGTCCGCCCGCTTCTCGATGGTCGCGCCGAACTGGCGCAGCACCTCGAAGTGGAAGTCGATCGGCCGGCCGCCGATGTCGCAGCCGCCGAGGCCCGGGATGAAGGCGTGGCCCAGCCGGTGCAGCAGCGGGCCGCAGAAGAGGATCGGAATGCGCGACGAGCCGGCGTGGGCGTCGATGTCGGCGACGTTCGCGCTCTCGACGTGCGACGGGTCGAGAATCAGTTCGCCCGGTTCGTCACCGGGGCGCACGGTCACACCGTGCAGCTGGAGAAGTCCCCGGACCACCCGTACGTCACGGATGTCGGGCACGTTGCGGAGTCGGCTGGGACCGCTGCCGAGCAGCGCGGCGACCATTGCCTTCGGCACCAGGTTCTTGGCGCCTCGGACGCGGATCTCGCCCTCCAGCGGGGTTCCGCCGTGGACAAGCAGGACATCGTCTGTGCCGGTCATGAATCTCGCGTTCCGGAGTGGTCGGGCGGGGGGCCAACGAAAAGGGTAATGGCCTCTTACCCCCATTCCGTAAGGCAAAGGGGGGTGTACGAACGTCATGAATCCGCCACAACACGCTCCGCGCCCCCGCACGTGCGGAGGGTCACCGTCCGGAACGCCCGCCCGTGGTGCGCTCCCCGTGCATCCGTGCGCCCTGAGCTGCGCTCGCTCGGCCCGGGCGGGCCGTGGCGCCATCCGGTGTCCACCGGGGCCGAAGATGCGGGATCATTTCTCCATGACCGAGGTGTCCTCGCTCACAGGGCGACTGCTCGTGGCCACACCCGCACTGGCGGACCCGAATTTCGACCGGGCGGTGGTGCTTCTTCTCGACCACGACGAGGAGGGTTCGCTCGGCGTTGTCCTGAACCGCCCGACCCCGGTCGGCGTCGGCGACATCCTCGCGTCCTGGGCCGGTCTGACGGGGGAGCCCGATGTGGTCTTCCAGGGCGGCCCCGTCTCGCTGGACTCCGCCCTCGGTGTGGCGGTGATCCCCGGGGACGAGGGCCCGCTCGGCTGGCGCCGGGTGCACGGCGCGATCGGCCTGGTGGACCTGGAGGCGCCGCCCGAGCTGCTGGCCGCGGCGCTGGGCTCGCTGCGGATCTTCGCCGGGTACGCCGGATGGGGGCCGGGCCAGCTGGAGACGGAGCTGACGGACGGCGCCTGGTACGTGGTCGAGTCGGAGCCGGGCGATGTCTCCTCGCCGCGCCCGGAGAACCTCTGGCGGGCGGTCCTGCGCCGCCAGCGCAGTGAGCTGGCGATGATCGCGACGTATCCGGACGACCCTTCGCTCAACTGACTCGCGCGGCTTTCAGTACCCTTGGCGGTTATGAGCACTCTTGAGCCCGAGCGCGGGGCAGGTACGGGGACCCTCGTAGAGCCGACGCCGCAGGTGTCGAACGGCGACGGCGACCACGAGCGCTACGCCCATTACGTCCAGAAGGACAAGATCATGGCGAGCGCCCTGGAGGGCACTCCCGTGGTGGCACTGTGCGGCAAGGTCTGGGTACCGGGGCGTGACCCCAAGAAGTATCCGGTCTGTCCCATGTGCAAGGAGATCTACGAGTCCATGGGCGCCGGCGGCGACAAGGACAAGGGCAAGGGCGGCAAGGACAAGAAGTAGTCCTCACTCCCGGACACCCTCCAGAAGATGCCCCCGGGGTGCGCAGAGATGCGCGCCCCGGGGGCTTTTCGTATGCCTCGCAGCCTCGCAGCCTCGCAGCCTCGCAGCCTCGCAGCCTCGCAGCCTCGCAGCCCCCGGCCCCCGGCCCCCGGCCCGGCAGCCCCGGGCGCCCGGCAGCCCCCCCCCGCGCGCCCGGCGTGTGTGCGCGGCTTGTGCGCGGCTCGTCTCCCGGGGTGCCCGGAGTGCGCCCGCGCGCCCGGCCCGGTGCGGCGCCGGATGTCCGGGGCGGCCTCCGGTGGATGGCCGGTATCGCTGCCCCGCGAGAGGCGCGCGGGAGCTCCCGTGCGAGGCCGCGCGTTGCACGGGCTGCACCCGCGGGTCACAGAGTGGTAGAGACCACTTGTCGGCGCGAAAGTCCGGACCTACTCTCCTGCCAGTTGTGCAGAACGAAACGCCCGTTGCGCGTGTTGCAACGGCCGATCGGTAAGGGTTCCTTATGAAGCTTTCTGCCCGAATTGCTGCTCCCGCGGCGGCACTTGTGCTGGCGGGCCTCACCGCCACCGCCTGCGCGCCGCAGACGTCCGACACCAGTGCGAAGGGTGACGAGAAGACCGGCACCCTGCGCGTCTGGCTGTTCCAGGAGGTCGGCAACAAGCCCAAGGAGAAGGTCGTCGACGCGGCCGTGGCCGACTTCAGGAAGAGCCACAAGGACGCGAAGGTCGAGATCGAGTACATACCCGTCGACACCCGCGCCCAGCGGATCAAGGCGGCCTTCAACGACCCCAAGAGCGCGCCGGACCTCATCGAGTACGGCAACACCGACACGGCCGGATACGTGAAGGACGGCGGACTGGCCGATGTGAGCGCGGAGTTCGCCGCCTGGGACGAGGCCAAGGACACCGACCCGACCGCCAGGCAGTCCGTCACCGTCGGCGGCAAGGTCTACGGAGCCCCGCTCTTCGTCGGCGTACGCGCGCTCTACTACCGCACCGACGTCTTCAAGGACCTCGGCATCGACGCCCCCAAGTCCCAGGCCGAGCTGATCTCCACCGCCAAGAAGATCCACAAGGCGAAGCCCGACCTCTACGGCCTCGCGGTCGGCGGCGCCTACACCTACGGTGCGATGCCGTTCATCTGGGCGAACGGCGGCGAACTGGCCGGGGAGAGCGGCGGTACGTACACGTCGGCCATCAACAGCGACAAGGCCCGCAAGGGCATCGAGGCCTACACCTCGCTCTTCGGCGACGACAACTGCCCGGCCGCCAAGTGCGCCTCCATGGGCGGCAACGCCACCGTCACCGCCTTCGCCTCCGGCAAGGCGGCCATGGCGATCGGCGGCGACTTCAGCCACGCGGCGGTCGAGGCGGGCTCGGTCAAGGGCAAGTACGCCGTGGTGCCGCTGCCCGGCGTGGCCGAGGGCTCCATCGCCCCCGCGTTCGCCGGCGGCAACAACATCGGCGTGCTCAAGAGCAGTTCGCACCGCACCCTCGCCGTCGACCTGATGAAGTCGCTGACCGGGAAGAAGACCCAGGCGGAGCTGTTCGACGCGATGGGCTTCCTGCCGACGTACACCGACGTGCTGGACAACGCCGCGAAGAAGCAGCCGTTCGTCGCCCCCTTCGTCCGGACGCTGGGCGCGGGCGCCAAGTTCGTACCCGCCTCGGCGGGCTGGGCGCAGATCGACGCCTCGCTGATCCTGCCGACGATGTTCCAGGAGGTCGTCAGCGGCCGCAAGGACGTGGCACAGGCCTCGGACGACGCGGCGAAGAAGATGGACGCGGCGTTCACCGCCGCGGGCTGACGATGACCACGGACACCACGGAGTACAAGAACTCCGGCCGGACCGGGGCGTCCGGGCGCGGCGGCCCCGCGGCCGCCCGCCCGCCCCGGCGACCCCGCTCCTCGCCCACCCGGCGCCCCGGCTGGACCCCCTGGCTCTATCTGCTGCCCGCGCTCGTCCTGCTGGCCGGGCTGCTGGTCTACCCGATCTACCAGCTCGGCCTGATCTCCTTCCTGGAGTACACCCAGGCCCAGGTCAGCGGTGGCGAACCGACCACCTTCAAGGGCCTCGGCAACTACGCGACCCTCTTCGACGACGGCCAGTTCTGGCAGGTGCTCCTCGCCACCGTGGTCTTCGCCACGGCCTGTGTGCTGGCCACTCTGCTGGTCGGCTGCGCCCTCGCCGTCCTGCTGACCCGCATCCGCGCCCTGCCCCGGCTCGCACTGATGATGGCCGCGCTGGGCGCCTGGGCGACGCCCGCGATCACCGGCTCCACGGTCTGGGTCTTTCTCTTCGACCCCGACTTCGGACCGGTCAACAAGGTGCTGGGGCTGGGTGACTTCTCCTGGACGTACGGGCGCTACAGCGCCTTCGCCCTGGTGCTCCTCGAAGTCCTCTGGTGCTCGTTCCCGTTCGTCATGGTGACCGTGTACGCGGGCATCCGGGCCATCCCCGCCGAGGTGCTGGAGGCCGCTTCGCTGGACGGTGCCTCCCAGTGGCGCATCTGGCGTTCCGTCATGGCGCCGATGCTGCGCCCGATCCTGATCGTCGTCACCATCCAGTCGATCATCTGGGACTTCAAGGTCTTCACCCAGATCTACGTCATGACCAACGGCGGCGGCATCGCGGGCCAGAACCTGGTGCTGAACGTGTACGCGTACCAGAAGGCGTTCGCGTCCTCGCAGTACAGCCTCGGATCGGCGATCGGCGTCGTGATGCTGGTGATCCTGCTGGCCGTCACGCTGGTCTATCTGCGCCTCGTACGGCGCCAGGGGGAGGAACTGTGAGCCCGACCACCGCCGCCACCGACACCACCGCCGTCACCGCGTCCGCCGCCGCTTCCCGCCCCGCCTCCGCGGGTGCCCGGCTGCGCACGGTCATGCGGGTCCGCCGGCCGCGCCGGCTGGCGGCCGAGGCGGCGGCCCTCCTGATCGCCGCCGCCGTCGCCTTCCCGCTGTACTGGATGGTGCTCTCCGCCGTGAAACCGGCCGGCGAGATCCAGTCGGCCGAGGCCCGTCCCTGGACGCTGTCCCCGTCGCTCGACTCGTTCCGCCGGGTCTTCGAACAGCAGGACTTCGGCCGCTACTTCCTCAACAGCCTGATCGTCGCGGGCACGGTCGTGCTCGCGTCCGCGCTGATCGCGTTCCTGGCCGCCACGGCCGTGACCAGATTCCGGTTCCGCTTCCGCACCACCCTGCTGATCATGTTCCTGGTCGCGCAGATGGTGCCGGTCGAGGCGCTGACCATCCCGCTGTTCTTCCTGATGCGGGACTTCGGACAGCTGAACACCCTGGGCTCGCTGATCCTGCCGCATCTCGCCTTCTCGCTGCCGTTCGCGATCTGGATGCTGCGCGGCTTCGTCAAGGCGGTCCCGGAGGCGCTGGAGGAGGCCGCGTACATCGACGGGGCGAGCCGCACCCGCTTCCTGTGGCAGATCCTCTTCCCGCTGGTCTTCCCGGGCCTCGTGGCGACGAGTGTCTTCTCCTTCATCTCGACCTGGAACGACTTCCTCTTCGCCAAGTCGTTCATCATCAGCGACACCTCCCAGTCGACGCTCCCGATGGCGCTGCTGGTGTTCTTCAAACCCGACGAGAACGACTGGGGAGGGATCATGGCAGCCTCGACGGTGATGACCATTCCCGTGCTGGTCTTCTTCGTACTCGTACAGCGACGCCTGGTCTCGGGACTGGGCGGAGCGGTTAAGGACTGACGTCATGCCCATGGACCTGATCCCGGCGCCCCGGAACACCCGTGGGGCGGGGCGGCCCGGATTCGCTCCGGACCGGGACACCACCATCACCGCGGCACCCGGCACCGAGAACACGGCCCGCTGGCTGCGCACCACGCTCGGGGCCGCGTTCGGCCTGCCACTGGCGCCGCGCGCGGGCAGCGCGACGGGCGCCGACGGCGCGGCGGGCCCCGGCAGTGCGCCGGGCGCGGAGAGCACCACCCGCGCCGGGAACACCGTCGAGCTGCTCATCGACCCGGACCTGGAGCCCGAGGGCTACCGGCTGTCCGTCACCCCCGGACACGGCATCCGCGTCACCGGCGGCAGCGCCGCGGGCGTCTTCTGGGGCGCGCAGACACTCCGCCAGCTGCTGGGCCCCGAGGCCTTCCGGCACGCCCCGGTGAGCGCGGAACCGGACCTGGAGCTCCCCGCACTGGAGATCGAGGACGGTCCCCGCTTCTCCTGGCGCGGCCTCATGCTCGACGTCTCACGGCACTTCATGCCCAAGGACGACGTCCTGCGCTATCTCGACCTCCTCGCCGCCCACAAGCTGAACGTCTTCCACTTCCACCTCACCGACGACCAGGGCTGGCGCGTCGAGATCAAGCGTCACCCCCGCCTCACGGAGGTCGGCTCCTGGCGCTCCCGCACCAAATACGGCCACCGGGCCTCCGAGCTGTGGGACGAGACCCCGTACGGCGGCTACTACACGCAGGACGACATCCGCGAAATCGTCGCGTACGCCGCCGAGCGGCATATCAGCGTCGTCCCCGAGATCGACATCCCCGGCCACTCGCAGGCCGCCATCAGCGCGTACCCCGAACTGGGCAACACCGACGTCATCGACACCACCACCCTCTCCGTCTGGGACACCTGGGGCATCAACCCGAACGTACTCGCCCCCACTGACAGCACCCTGCGCTTCTTCGAGGGCGTCTTCGAGGAGATCCTGGAGCTGTTCCCGGCCACGACCTCGCCGTTCATCCACGTCGGCGGCGACGAGTGCCTGAAGGACCAGTGGCGGAAGTCCCCGACGGCCCAGGCCCGGATCGCCGAACTCGGCGTGGCCGGCGAGGACGGGCTCCAGGCCTGGTTCATCGGACACTTCGACACCTGGCTCACCGAGCGCGGCCGCCGCCTCATCGGCTGGGACGAGATCCTCGAAGGCGGCCTTCCCCAAGGTGCCGCCGTCTCCTCGTGGCGCGGCTACGCGGGCGGCGTCGCCGCCGCCGAGGCCGGGCACGACGTCGTGATGTGCCCCGAGCAGCACGTCTACCTGGACCACCGTCAGCACGGCGGCCCCGACGAGCCGATGCCGATCGGGTTCATCCGGACCCTGGAGGACGTCTACCGCTTCGAGCCCGTACCGCCGGGCCTCTCCGAGGAGGCGGCCCGTCACATCCTGGGCACCCAGGCCAATGTGTGGACCGAGGTCATGCAGAACCGGGCCCGTGTCGACTACCAGGTCTTCCCGCGCCTCGCGGCCTTCGCGGAGGTCGCGTGGTCGGCGCTGCCCGCCTCCGCCGACCGGGATTTCACGGAGTTCGAGCGCCGTATGACCACCCACTACGCCCGGCTCGACGCCCTCGGCGTCGACTACCGCCCGCCGGGCGGCCCGTTGCCCCGGCAGCAGCGCCCCGGCATCCTCGGACGCCCGCTGGAGGGTCCGCCGCCGAACGTCTGAGTCACCCTGCCGGGCGGTTTCCGGACCGTCGGGTTGCCCGCGCCCGCGTGAATTTCACGCGGGCGCGGGGCGTGCGGAACGAACCGTGCAAGTCGCACAGGACTCGCCGAAGAGTGGCAATTCACACTCTGCGTCAAACAGGTGCGAAAGCGGATTTTCCCCCTGGTCAGGGACGGATGCGTCCTTCGTGGACCCTCGCGTCGGTCCGGTCGGAAGATGTGCCAGAGTTGCCACGTCCGGGCTGTGAGCACGTACCGTACGGCGGAACAGGCGGACTGCCGGGACACCGGGAAGGGGCAGCTGGGTTGACCACGCACGCACCGCAGGCGATGCAGTCGGTGACGCTGCCGGCCTCGTTGGACGAGGCCGTGGCGGCACTCGGCGCCATGCCCGCCGCAGTTCCGGTCGCCGGTGGCACGGACCTGATGGCGGCCGTCAACAAGGGGCTGCTGCGCCCCTCCGGACTGGTCGGTCTCGGCCGGATCAGCGAACTGCGCGGCTGGCACTACCAGGACGGTCACGCGCTGCTCGGCGCCGGCCTCACCCACGCACGCATGGGACGGCCCGACTTCGCCGCCCTCATCCCCGCGCTCGCCGCGTCCGCGCGCGCGGCGGGCCCGCCCCAGATCCGTAACGCCGGAACGCTCGGCGGCAACATCGCCACCGCCGCGCCGACCGGTGACACCCTGCCGGTCCTCGCGGCCCTGGAGGCCGAACTCGTCATCGCGGGCCCCGGCGGAGCCCGCCGCGAGATCCCGGTCTCGCACCTGCTGGCCGGCCGCGAGATGCTCGAACCCGCCGAGCTGGTCGGCTTCGTCCGCGTACCGCTGCTGCACGCCCCGCAGGTGTTCCTGAAGGCGACCGGCCGCACCGGACCGGGCCGCGCCACTGCCTCCGTCGCGATCGTCCTGGACCCGGCCCGGCGCGGTGTGCGGTGCGCGGTCGGCGCCATCGCGCCGATGCCGCTGCGCCCGCTGGAGGCGGAGCACTGGATCGCCTCGCTGATCGACTGGGACGGCGAACGCGGGCTGGCCCCCGACGCGCTGGCCGCCTTCGGCGAGTACGTCGCCGCGGCCTGCATCCCGGACCAGGTACCACCGGACGACGGGGGAGAGGCACCACCGCTGTCCCCGGCCGTACTGCACCTGCGGCGTACCGTCGCCGCACTGGCCCGACGCGCGCTGGGGAGGGCACTGTCGTGAGCAATGAGGAAAACCCCGGACAGCAGGGGCACTCCGGCGGGCCCGACCCGCGGTACGGGGCCTGGCAGCCGACCCCGCAGAGCGGCGAGTACGACGCCGACGCGACCGCGTTCGTCCACCTGCCGCCGGAGGACCTGGCCAACATCCCGCTGGCCGCGCCCGGCCACGGGTTCGTACCGCCGATGATCCTGCCGCTCACCCCGGCGGTGGGCCTGGACCCGGCGGCGACGGGCAGCTGGGTCGTGCAGACCCAGGCCCAGCAGGAGCAGGCCGAGGCGAGGGCGCAGGACCAGGCCCCCGGCGCCGTGCACTGGCCGGACCCGAACCAGCAGGGCCTGCAGAACCAACAGGGTCTCCAGAACCAGCAGGGCTTCCAGAACCAGCAGGGCCTGCAGAATCTGCCGGACGGGCGGAGCACGCTGGACGAGCGGCGCATGCGCGAGGAACAGCGCATGCACGACGAGCAGCGCATGCACGACGAGCAGCGCATGCACGACGAGCAGTACCTGCGCGCCCAGCAGCACCTGTCGGGTCACGGGAATCAGCCGGACCGGCAGGGTTTTCCGGACCAGCAGAGCCTTTCGGACCAGCACGGCCGGTCCGATCAGCACGGCCTGCCTGACCAGCGCGGACTGGCGGACCAGCACGGACTGCCTGACCAGCATGGCCTGGCGGATCAGCACGGCCTGTCCGACCCGTACCTGTCGCCGTATCAGGACACCTCGCACTCGACGGCCCAGTGGAACTTCAGCGAGATCACGGGCGAGCCCCCGGCGGCCGCGGCGGAGCCGGAGTCCATCGAGCCCGTGGGCCACACCGGCGAGTGGACGATCCCGGTGGCGGACGGGGACCTGCCGGACGAGTCGGGCGAGTTCCTGGCCTCGGCGCAGGCACCCCAGTGGTACGCGGACAGCGCGCCTCCGGCCACGCTGCCGGGCGGCGCCCCCGCACCGTGGGCGACACCGGAGACCCCGGCTGCGGAGCCCGAGGCCACCTCAGCCTCCGCGGCCTCCATCGAAGCGGCCACCTCCGCCTCCGTCGAACCGGCCACCGCGGCCGAAGTGGCCGCCACGGCCGAGCCGTCCGCCGAGCCGTCCGCGTCCGGCCCCGTTGACCACGGGCACATCGACGCGCAGGCCCCCGCCGGTGGGTCCGCCGACGTGCTCACCGACGCGCCGCTCGACGCCCACGCCGAAGAGTCCGCCGGAGAGTTCACCGAGGCGGTCGCCGAAACCGTCGCCGGAACGCCCGCCGAAGAGGCCGCGGAAGCTGCCTCCGGAGCCGCCGCCGAGGAGAGCGCCGAAGCGGCCGCCGATACGGCCACCGAGCCGGTGACCGAACCGGCCGCGGACCCGACGTCGGGCCCGGCTGGGGACCCGACCGGGGAACCGGCCGTCGAAGCCGCGGTCGAGGGTCTCAGCGAGCACCCCGCAGCTTCCTACCTCCTGCATGTGAATGGTGCCGACCGCCCGGTGACCGACGCCTGGATCGGCGAGTCCCTGCTCTACGTGCTCCGCGAACGCCTCGGCCTCGCCGGTGCCAAGGACGGCTGCTCGCAGGGCGAATGCGGAGCCTGCAACGTCCAGGTCGACGGCCGTCTCGTCGCCTCCTGCCTGGTCCCCGCGGCCACGGCGGCGGGGAGTGAGGTCCGTACGGTCGAGGGCCTCGCCGTCGACGGCGAGCCGTCCGACGTGCAGCGGGCACTCGCCCGTTGCGGGGCGGTCCAGTGCGGCTTCTGCATCCCCGGCATGGCCATGACCGTCCACGACCTGCTGGAGGGCAACCACGCCCCCAGCGAACTGGAGACGCGCCAGGCACTCTGCGGCAACCTCTGCCGCTGCTCCGGCTACCGGGGTGTGCTCGACGCCGTGGCCGAGGTCGTGGAGGCCAGGGAAGCGAGCGCGGAAGCGGCCGGGACCGCCGCGCACGACCACGACGAGGACGAAGCGCGTATTCCGCACCAGGCCGCGCCCGGTGCGGGCAGTGTCCGCATGCCCCACCCGCACGAGGGAGGCGCGCTGTGAGGCACGCACGCGGACCCGCCGCACAGCACCACGACGCCACCCCACAGCACCACGACGCCACCCCACAGGTCACCATCTGCTGCCGCCGCAGCGGGGCGAACGACAAGGAGGCGGCGTGAGCAGCGACGCAGCCACCGCGGCCAACGCGACCAGCACCAGCCTGCCCAGGATCGACGCCGCGGGCAGCGGTCCCGGCCCGGACGAGGAGAAGCCCGCGCTCGGCCTCGGCGTCTCGCTCCCGCCCGCCGACACCCGTGCCAAGACCGAGGGCACCTTCCCGTACGCGGCAGACCTGTGGGCCGAGGGCCTGCTGTGGGCGGCCGTGCTGCGCTCGCCGCACCCGCACGCCCGGATCCTGTCCGTCGATGTCTCCGCCGCGGCGGAGATGCCGGGGGTGCGGGCCGTCATCACGCACGAGGACGTCCCCGGGGACAGCGCCTACGGCCGCCGGGTCGTCGACCGCCCGGTGTTCGCGTCCGACCTGGTACGCCACCACGGTGAGCCGATCGCCGCGGTCGCCGCCGACCACCCGGACACCGCACGCCTGGCCGCGGCGGCGATTGCCGTCGAGTACGAGGTCCTGGAACCGGTCACGGACCCGGAGAAGGCGTTCGTCGCCGAGCCCCTGCACCCCGACGGCAACCTCATCCGCCATATCCCGCTGCGCTACGGCGACCCGGAGGCGACCGGCGAGGTCGTCGTCGAGGGTCTCTACCGCATCGGCCGCCAGGACCCGGCCCCGATCGGCGCCGAGGCCGGGCTCGCGGTGCCCCGCCCCGACGGCGGCGTGGAGATCTACACGGCCTCCACCGACCCGCACACCGACCGTGACCTGGCCGCCGCCTGCTTCGGCCTCCCGGCGGACCAGGTGAAGATCGTCGTGACCGGCGTCCCCGGCGCGACCGGCGACCGCGAGGACCCCGGCTTCCAGATCCCGCTCGGCCTGCTCGCCCTGCGCACCGGCTGCCCGGTGAAACTGGCCGCCACCCGCGAGGAGTCCTTCCTCGGCCACGCCCACCGCCACCCGACGCTGCTGCGCTACCGTCACCACGCGGACGCCGAGGGCCGGCTGGTCAAGGTCGAGGCCCAGATCCTGCTGGACGCGGGCGCGTACGCCGACTCCTCGTCCGAGTCCCTGGCCGCGGCCGTGGCCTTCGCCTGCGGCCCGTACGTCGTACCGCACGCCTTCATCGAGGGCTGGGCGGTCCGTACGAACAACCCGCCCTCCGGCCATGTGCGCGGCGAGGGCGCGATGCAGGTCTGTGCCGCGTACGAGGGCCAGATGGACAAGCTGGCCGCCAAACTCGGCGTGGACCCGGCGGAACTGCGTCTGCGCAACGTTCTGTCCACCGGCGACATCCTGCCCACCGGCCAGACGGTGACCTGCCCGGCCCCGGTGGAGGAACTCCTCGGTGCCGTACGGGACTTCCCGCTCCCCGTGCTGCCCAAGGACGCCCCGGAGGACGACTGGCTGCTTCCCGGCGGCCCCGAGGGCGCGGGCGAGCCCGGGGCCGTACGCCGGGGTGTCGGGTACGCCCTCGGCATGGTGCACATGCTGGGCGCCGAGGGCACGGACGAGGTCTCCACGGCCACGGTCCGGGTCCACGACGGCATCGCCACGGTCATCTGCGCGGCGGTGGAGACCGGCCAGGGGTTCACCACGCTGGCCCGCCAGATCGTCCAGGAGACCCTGGGCATCGAAGAGGTCCACGTCGCCTCGGTCGACACCGACCAGCCCCCGGCGGGCCCGGCGACGCACGGCCGCCACACCTGGGTGTCGGGCGGTGCGGTGGAGCGGGCCGCCAAGATGGTCCGCACCCAGCTCCTCCAGCCGCTGGCCCACAAGTTCGGGATGTCCACCGAACTGCTCCAGATCGCCGACGGCAAGATCACCTCGTACGACGGCGTCCTGTCCACGACGGTCGCGGAGGCCATGGACGGCAAGGAACTCTGGGCCACCGCCCAGTGCCGCCCGCACCCCACCGAACCGCTCGACGATTCCGGCCAGGGCGACGCGTTCGTCGGCCTCGCCTTCTGCGCGATCCGCGCCGTGGTGGACGTCGACATCGAGATCGGCTCGATCCGTGTGGTCGAGATGGCCGTCGCCCAGGACGTGGGCCGGATCCTCAACCCCGCCCAGCTGGCCATCCGTATCGAGGCGGGCATCACCCAGGGCATCGGCGCGGCCCTCACGGAGAACCTCCGGACCGCCCGTGGCCTGATCCGCCACCCCGACCTCACGGGGTACGCACTTCCGACGTCCCTGGACGCTCCGGACATTCGCATCGTCAAACTGGTCGAAGAACGCGACGTGGTGGCCCCCTTCGGCGCCAAGCCCGTCTCGGCCGTACCCGTCGTGACCGCCCCCGCCGCGGTGGCCGCCGCAGTCCGATCGGCGACCGGCCGCCCGGTCAACCGCCTGCCCGTCCGGCCCCAGGCGGCGGTGGCAACGCCCAAGTCCTGACTGTCCAATTGATGATGTGATTCGCATTGCACGTGCAACCCAGGGATGCGAGTTGTCAGTGATGCTGACTACAGTGATGCCCAAAGCTGTAGCCAGCTGTAAACGGGGAGGGTGCTGTGGAGCCGACTGAGGCTGCCGTGGCGGGGTTCGCGGCGATGCCGTTCGGATCGATCATCGGGGCCGCGCACAGCGCGGTCGGGGAACTGGTCACCGAACTGTCGTCATTCACGAAGTTCCGCGACCGTATCGACGAGCTGCTGACGGACCTCAAGACGTCCCCCGCCGGCCCGAACAAGCTGGGTGAGGACCCGGTGACCAAGAGCCAGTTCGGCGACCCCGGCTGGGCCGAGGCGACCGGCCTCTACGCGACGTACAACACGGTCATCACCGAGCTGGAAACCCTGTCGAAGCTGCTCTCGGACTCCATCGAAGGCATGGGCATCGCGGTCCTCGCCTCCCACAACGGCTACGAGAACCTGGACATCGACATCCGGCGCCGCATGCTGGCGATCAGCAAGGACGCGACCGAGCACTACGGCGGTGCCTACGACCCGACGAAGCACGACGGCAAGCCGACACCGGCGCCCACGTCCACCGAGTCCACCGGCGACGGCATCTGATGACAACGACGATCACAGGCATGACACGGGGATAACGGGGGCTGGATATGGGAACGACGTCATTCGAAGGCATGTCGCATGAGCAGATGCTGGCCTGGCTCGACCAGGCGAACAGCGGGGCTGTCCAGGGGGCGGCCGACCGTCTGCTGAGCGCGGCCACGGAGATCCGCAAGATCGCGGAAGACCTGAAGATCCGCCCGCAGATGGTGGAGTGGAAGGGCGAGGGCGCGGACGCCTTCCGTACCTGGAGCGCGGACCTGGCCAACTCGACGCTGCGCCTGGGCGACTACAGCGAGGGCGCGTCGAAGTGGCTGGCCCGCGCCTCCGACGCGATCGCCACAGCTCAGGTGGCGATCCCCCGCACCCACGCCGGCGCGGCAGCCAACCTGGCAGCGGCCAAGGAAGCGCGCAACGACCCGGACGCGTCGGCGGTCGCACGCGAGGCCGCGGACACCTTGATCGCGAACAAGGAGGCGAACCGCCAGGAAGCGGCCGCGCAGATGCGGAAGCTGGCGGAGTCGTACGCGTTCTCGTCATCGCAGATGAAGGGCATGGAGAAGCCGGCATTCCCGCCGCCGCCGGCGGCGATCTCTGCACCACCCGAGGAAGGGCGTGGGCAGTACGAGAATGTCGGCCGTGGCATAGGGGCGGCTGTCGGCAGCGCTGGGCACGTTTCAGGCCCGCAGGCCCCCGGCCCTGAAGGTCCAGGCAGCGTTACTGCGCCGCCGATCTCTGGTGACACGCCCACGCCCACGGTCCCGGTTCGTCCCACCGTGGAACAACCGGTCGACATGGGGATCGACAGTGTGGCCACGCTTCCGGACCCTTCGACTCTCCCCCCGACCACCACGCCGAGCGTTCCGAGTCCGGGCAGGCCCGAAACCGGCCTTCCGACGTCGCCCACGGTGTTTCCCAACGTCGGACCCGTCGCTCCGCCCACGACGAGCGGAGGTGGCCGTGGGCTGCCCAAGGGCATACGGCCTCCCATGCCTCCGGTGGGACCGACGAATGTCAACGGTCCCGGTGTCCGGCCTCCTGGTCCCAGCATTGTCGGCGGACGTCAAGTGCCGCAGAACCCTGGCCGCCCGATGGGCGGCCTCCCCCGCAGCCCGGTGATCGGGAACGAGGGAACGCACGCCGGCCGTACTCCGATGGGTCACGGCCCAGGTATGGGCGGCACCAGTGCTGGCCAGAATGGCATTGTCGGCGGCCGGCGTCTCGCCGGTGAGGCGGGCGGCATGGTGGGCGGTCGCCCGCAGCAACCCGGGCATGCCAACGCACGCCCGTTCACGCCCGGAGGCACGGGTTTGGTGCGAGGAGGCACGTCGCCTGAAGGCGGCCGCGGCACCGGCCAGTTCGGACGAGGGGGCGCAGCGGCTGCGCAGCGCCCCGGGGAGCCGCGTCGGAATGAGGGTGCTGACCGACCCGACTACCTCACTGAGGACGAGGAAACCTGGCAGCAGGGCAGCCGCCGCATAGTTCCGCCGGTTATCGACTGACCAGTAATAACCTGGAAAAGGGATCAGATGCTTACCAGTAAGAGCAGTGCGGGAGCGGCCCGCTTTCGTACCGCGATTTCCGTTACGCTCGGGCTTTTGCTGGTAGGTGCTGCATCCGCCCCGGCACATGCAGAAACTGTGCGCTCCAAGCAGTGGCATCTTGATGCCATGCAGGCCGAGAGTATGTGGAAGGTGAGCACCGGGAAGGGTGTCACTGTTGCTGTCATCGACTCGGGAGTCGATTCCTCCAATGGTGATCTTCGAGGTCAGGTAGTCAAGGGGCTCAATCTGGAGAAGGACATTCCAGGGGATGAGTTCGACGATTACAACGGCCACGGTACGGGCATGGCGGGCATCATCGCCGGTACAGGTGAGAGTTATGGTGGGGACGGCGCCTTTGGTCTCGCTCCCGGGGTCAAAATTCTTCCGATCCGTATGCCGAAGTCCACGGATGCGGCCAACCAAGCTGCATCCGATCGAGAGTTCAGCCGGACGGCTCCTCAAGCCATCCGATTTGCTGTTGACCACGGGGCTAAAATCATCAACATTTCCTTGGGGAGGCAAACTAATTCACAGGCTGTGTCGGATGCTGTGAAGTATGCGCTGAACAAAGATGTGTTGATCTTTGCGGCCGTCGGGAACACCGGCGACTCCGCAAATTTGATGGAATATCCTGCTGGGGCGCCTGGGGTAGTTGGGGTCGGCGCCATCGGCAGAGATCTCAAGAAGACGAAAGAATCGCAATTCGGACCGCAGGTGGATCTCGCTGCACCCGGTGAAGAAATGATCTACGCCTGTGCGGGCAAAACAGGTGTGTGTAAGGGGCATGGCACCAGCGACGCAACTGCCGTTGCCTCTGCCTCGGCCGCTCTGATCTGGTCCAAGCACCCTGACTGGACCAATAATCAGGTCCTGCGGGTCATGCTGAACACGGCCGGTGGCCCGGTCAGTGGTGACGAGCGCACGGATGCCATCGGTTACGGCATTGTCCGTCCCCGTGTCGCGCTGAAGACCCCCGGCGACCCCGGCCCCGCCGACGAGTACCCGCTTCCCGACCTGGCCGCAGCCGAGAACGCGTCTCCTTCCGCCAAGCCTTCGAAGCCCACGGGGAGTTCCGAGCAGGACGACAAGCCCGCCGCTGCCGCTCCGTCGACCGATGAAGGCGGCGGCAGTAGCACGGGCCTCTGGATCGGCCTCGGCGTCGGAGCCGCTGCTCTCATCGGTGCGGGTGTGGCGGTGGTGGCGGTACGGTCGCGTCGTCGAAAGGCAGCCGCCTCGCCGTCGGCCGCGCCTTACCCGCCGCAGTACCCGGGGCAGGCCCCGCCCGCATACCCGCAGCAGCCGCAGGCACAACCTCCTTATCAGGGCTACGCGCCGCCGCAGAATCCTCCTGGCTCGAACCCGCCTTACGGCGGCGCGTCCGGTCAGGACCGCCACACCTGAGGTCCGTCGGATTGCTCCCGTTGTGCCAGCAGTAGCCACGGGCGCAGGATTTGGGAACGGAAGCGGGCGAAGAATCCGGAGCGGAGGGGAGACGGCGTGTTCGGTGACTATCCGCAGACAGTAGGAACCGTGCCCGAGAGGCGGTGCGGTGGCTTTCACCGCAGCGCTCTCGTGGTGTCGGCACTGCTCTTCGGCGTTGTTGGGTGCAGCGACGAAGCCCCGGAATCATCGGCCGACTAAAAAGTGGGCGCTGGGACCCTCGGTCTGGGAGAAGTTGCGTCGATCGGCACAGGATTCTCGTACCTTCAGTTTGTCTGTAGCGCTGAGAAGTTGGTTGGATCTGCCGAATCGCCGGCGCACATCGCAGTCTCTGTGAACCGAGAGCGTAAGCCTGAAGGATCGACGGCAGAACTGCGAAAGCCTCAGGCGAAAGTGGTCCATTCGGTTTCCCTGGCCCCGGTGCAAGCACTCTCTTGCACAGGCGAGGGAGAGCTCGAAGCAGACCCTGCAGACGTGTTGATGTAGCCATCTCCACCTCTGGCGCGAGTGGTACGGGGCCGTGCCCGCCCCGTACCACTCGCGCCTTCGCCGTTGGCCGAGCCGACGGTCGCCTGCACGGTGAGGTCAGGGCCACTCCACGGATGGCTGGGAATGCCACGTCCGGGTTTGATGCTGCCGCCGATTGGGCGCGACAGAACATGAGGTCGCCAGACTTCGTCAACCCAGCCACGCCAGCACTTTGGCTTTTGTTCGTTCAGGCTGGAAAGCTCCGTCTGTGGCGGGTCGCCGAACAGTGAGCCGCTAGCGTGGGCGTCATTGAGAGCGGGGCCAGCAGGCTTCGGTGACATCCGGGATCGATAACGGGAATTCCGTGACGTTCGACTCGGAATGGGCAACGCTTCGTGCCGAATCGATGCAGCGGGTCGATATGCGGCTGAACGGAGCACGCGTCTGAAGACGTTGCTGGACGCGTGTGCGCAGATTTCGAATCACCTCAATTACACGACGTCGTCGCTGAGGAGCTGAAGAATCTGGCTATGGAGAAGAATGCGGAATGGTGGAAGTGTGGCGTCAACAGTGGCGTCGCTGGGGTGATCGGTGTGGGCTCGGCCGTAGGGCTCGGTCCGACTGCGGGCGTCGTAGCGGTGACGGCTGTACCGCTCGTCATGGAAACAGTGGGAGGTGCGGTCAATACCCAATATGCCACTCAAACCTTGCAGTGTTTGAAGGACGCCGAGTACAAAAATGATGACGAGGCGCTCACCGGCATCGGACGGAATGATAAGCAGGGGAAAGCCAGCGCAGTAGCACCGATTCTTCAGTATGTGAACTCCGTAGGAATGACCTTGGGTGAGAAGCGTGCACTCCTGGCCGATACGGAGACGTATGACAACAACGGTGTCGTGGCGGCCTGCCGGCTGATGAAGGTCAACTGATGACGATGCGCGCTTCCTTGTCGGCAATGGCCTCTGCCGCGCTCTTCGGTGCGCTTGCGCTCTCGGGCTGTTCGCAGAGTGCTGAGAGCAAAGGCGCCGTTCCCGCGGATCTCCCACGCTGCGAGCAGATTCTGGGCAAGCAGAACGTTCGAGATGCGGTCGAAGCCATGGGGAAGGGGGATCTTGTGGTCAGCTCCCGCCTCCCGGCGAAAAAGTTGGCAGCACTTCTCTCCCGTGAGTCGAAGGCATCGGATGCGGAGGACCTTCTGCACCACTCTTACCGCGCCTGCCGTGTCACCATGCTGGAGAGGGAGGAAGGGGGCGCTGTCGTCGTGGAAGCCACGGTCAAGTGGTCCGTCCTGCTTCTGGACGGGATGACCGAGCCAAAGTATGCCGAGACCTGGCGCAAGGTGAACGAACAGGTCTTCGTCGAGACCCGGCGGAATGGGTCGGGCATGAGACTGCTCGTCGCATGTGGTCTGCCGGGTGCCGCGGACGGCCAACTGCGGGCGCCCCTTGAGATGGAGGTGAGCGACCCGGGGTTCGATCCGGCTCTGCGCGGGAAGCTGCTGACGACGTTTGCCCGTTCCCTCACGGATGCTCTGGCGTGCACCAACGTGCCCGAGATCCCCCTCGCTTTGTCCGCGTGAGGATGCCGCACAGAGCCAACAGTGCCGCGAACGTGACGTGCCGGTCTGAGAAGAGTTGATCGAAGTGTGTGGGTCGTCTTTTCCGGGCCGTCGGTGAAGGCGGGGGAGGCCGTTGTCGGCGGTACGTCCTCGACCGGCGTCCTGGAGGGGCCGCGGACCGGGTGGTCGTGGCGATCAAGAAGGGACATGCGTCCGGACGCAGGTGGGTGCCCGGCGAAGAGCCTTGCGGCATGCGTACCAAGGGTGTCGATTCTCGGAAAGCGACCACGGTGTCCTTCCCTATGTACGTGCCGGATGCTGTGGGCGATCCGAGTAGCCCTGAGAGAACTCGACGGGTTCCGCTGGGCAGGGAAGTGGTAGCCGGTCCTACTGTGTGCGCGGCGGCGCCCGGGTCCAGGGGAGTGGCACTTCGGCAGGCGCCGGTGGTGGGCGGTCGGTTGTGGCGACTGGTGGGGCGAGTCGGCCGCCGCCCGGTTGCCGCGCGCCGTGCGCGCCGCCCCTCGCCGGCGACTGCGGTGACTGGCCCGCGGTGGCCCGTACCTTCCCCGGAAGGTGAGCCGGCCGTGGGGCCTTCCGTGGATCGAACCCGCTCCGGGGGAAGGCGGCGCGCCGGTGAACCGTCCTCGGAATGGGAACCGGTCTGCCTGAATTTATGCGTTTGGGGGCGGAAAGTGCTCTCATCCTGAGGTGACTCGGCTGAAACTGAGCCGCTAGCGTGGGCGTCATTGAGAGCGGGGCCGGCAGGCTTCGGTGGCATCCGGGATTGAGTACGGGGGATTTCGTGACGTTCGACTCAGAATGGGCAACGCTTCGTGCCGAATCGACGCAGCGGGTCGATATGCGGCTGAATGGTGTGCCGGCGGAGCCGGGTGGCCCTGGTGGGCCGGTCGTTGCGGATCTCGCGGTGAACAAGGACAACCTGGGTGCTGTCGGGCATGAGGCGTACGGTCTGCGGACCCGGGTGTCGAAGGATGGTGATCATGCCCGTCCTTCGACGTTCGACGCGGCCATCGCGCTCACGAACGGGAACTTCGAGAGCGGGTCGGGGCTTTTGAAGGTCCATGACCGGTGGAACACGCATCTGAAGACCTTGCTGGACGCGTGTGCGCAGATTTCGAATCATCTCAATTACACGACGTCTTCGCTTCAGAAGGATGATGTGCAGATCGCCGGGGATCTGATCTCGGTTTCCAAGCTGAACGAGTATCTGAAGTAATCCCCGGGGGATATGACGTGCTGAAGTACGAGGACATTGTCGATGCGCCGGTGGTCAAGCTCCAGACGGCGGTGACCGACTGGGCGGAGATGGTCACCAAGCTGGACAAGCTGGCCACGGACGCCAATGACGGGATGAAGACCAAGGCGGACAAGGCCGAGTGGGAGGGCGAGAACGCCGGGATCACCAAGGCGTTCATCGCCAAGACCGCCAAGGAGTTCAAGGACGCCGCGGCGGAGGCCAAGGGGGTCAAGCAGATCCTGGAGGACGCCCACACGGCCATCAAGAAGGCCAAGGACGACCTGGTGAACATCCGGGACGTCGAGGGACGCGAGGCCGGAATCCATGTCGATGCCAAAGGTGTGGTGACCGCCCGGCATCCGCTGGAGAAGGACAACACCGCACGGCACGACCCGGACTACTCCGAACTCCTGCGCAAGCAGAAGGAGTCCATCGAGGCCTGGCAGAAGAAGATCGACCTGATCGTCGACAACGCCAACGACACAGATGTGGCCTTCAAGAACGCGCTTGAGGCCAACGTCACCGAGGGCAACGACTTCAGCGCCCCGAAGTACCAGAACCTCGACCAGGAGGAAGCGGCCCGCGCCGCGGACCTGGCCGCCAAGGGCCGCGACATCAGTCACACCGAGCTCGCGGCGCTCAATGAACTCCTGCACGACAACAGCAAGTCGCCGGAGTTCTCGAAGAACTTCTACGAGAAGCTCGGCCCGGAGAAGGCCCTCGCGTTCTTCGGGCAGCTCTCGACCGACACGTACGACTACGGCAAGGTCGACAAGGAGCGCCTCAAGGACGTCCAGGATCTCCAGAAGAACCTGGGCCTCAACCTGGCCACCGCCTCGCAGGACCCCAAGTTCACGGCCGAGTGGGGGCCGGAGCTGCGCAAGCTCGGCACCGAGCGCGTCCCGCTGGCCAAGTACGACAGCAACGGGCCGTTCGGCTACCAGCTGCTCGGCGGCATCATGCGGTACGGGAACTACGACCCGAAGTTCCTCAACCCGATCGCCGAGCACGTGGCGCAGCTGCACCAGAAGGACCCGTACATGTTCGCCGAGAACAAGCAGGTGAACAGCCCGTTCAAGAACCCGTTCAACCCGTCCGGGGTGAACGGTTCCGGTTACGACCCGTCGGTGGCCATGCTGGAGGCGCTGGGGCACAGCCCGGAGGCGTCGAAGCAGTTCTTCACCGATCCGCCGACCGCGTACAACGAGGACGGCACCGTCAACAAGGGTGCGACGGCCGACCTCGGCAAGAAGGACGGCCAGGCGGTCGACAACTACCTCGATTTCTTCGGGAACGAGAAGTGGGAGTCCTACGGGGACGTCGACTCGCTCGACCCGGACGAACTCAAGCGGTCGCTCAACTACATGCCGGACGCCCTGGGGCATGCCCTGGAGTCGGCGACCCTCGGTTATCCGTACGACAGCCCGGACGCCACCGTCGCACGGGATGCGGACAACGCCGATGTCATGCGTCAGGTGATGGAGAAGTACGGATCGGACGCGGGCCTGCTCAAGCAGCAGGAGGCGATGGCCGACAGCCTCGGGAACATGGGCGCGGGCTACATCGACGACATCAACTGGTCCCTGGACAAGAACAACCCGGACAGCGTGTTCGCGCCGACGAAGAACCCCGAGGGACACCTCGACTTCTCCGACCTCGCCAGCCAGGACGGTGGCCGGGATGCCGCACGCGGCTTCCTCAGCGCTCTGGGGCAGCACCCCGACGCGTACGCCACCGTCTCCAAGGCGGAGCAGATCTACACCACGAGTGTCCTGGAGGCGCAGTACCAGGACGGGAACATCAAGGAGGGTGCCGCCCGGTCGGCCGTGCATGTCGGCGCCGAGGTGCAGGGCATGCTCGACCAGTCGCGGGCCGACCAGGTCGAGGCGACGAACCTCAAGACCCACGAGGAGTACGAGAAGGCCGTGGCCAAGCGGGCCGGCTGGGTGGAGTTCGGGGCCGGTGCGGCGGTCGCCGCGGGTGTCGCCTTCCTCCCGGTCACCGCGGCCGTGGGAACGGCGGCCATTCTCATCCCGCTGGCCACGGACACGGCGAGCGGGGCCGCGGAACAGCTCATCGGTCAGGTCGTCGGCGACATCTCCGACAACTCCGTGGACAAGAACAAGGACAAGGTCGACGAACTCACCCGGGAGGAGAAGACCAAGGTCTACTCCTCCGGTGAATCGATGGCCGAGGCCCCCATGGAGAAGTTCATGGCCCTGCACCACATCGACATCAACAGCGATCTGGGCCAGGACCTCAAGGAAGCGATGCGGATCGGGTACGGGACCGGGAACGACCGCGAGAACCAGCAGGGCAACGACCCCGAGACCGGCTGACGCCACGGGTGCGGGGAGACGAGGGCTGTTCCGCCGCGAACCGCGGGACGGCCCTCGGGCGGAAGGACCGGTGAGGAAGGACGTGGGTCGGGTGCGCATGATGAGGACGCTGTCCGTGATCGGGCTGGTGATGACCGTCGGGGCGGGCGCGGTGGCGTGCGGCTCCGGGACGGAGGAATCGGAGGAATCGCCGTATGTGGGCGCCGGGGAGGTGTGCGGGGGTGTGTTCTCCGGTCCGTTGGAGAAGACCCTCGAAACCGTCACGGGCGCCACGTCCTTCGACCGGTCGGACGGCAAGGGCCTGGACCGGGTGGCCGAGGCGGTCAGGAAGGGCCACGAGTCGGGCCGCAGCTGGGCGACGGGCGCCGACCTCTGTGTCCTGGGCGCGGAAGGCGCCGGCCATCGCGACGACATCAAGATCAATTTTTCGCTCTACGCGCCGCAGGATCTGGGTGACACCCAGCTTCGCGGGGGCGCCCGTATGTTCTCCATGGGCAAGGAGGCCACGGCGGGGCCTGTCGGGGCCCGCATCAATTTCGAATGCGTCAGCCCGCAGCTCGACGGTTCGAAGGACCGGCCCGCGCGTATCAAGGGGGGCTTCGGGAACGCCAAGGACCGTGGACCCGCCCCGGAGAACCTGGCAGCCAATCTGACCCTCGCCCATGCCGCGTCCCTCGCCGTCGCCGAGAAGCTCGGATGCGAGGACAGCGGCGGTCTGCCGAAGAAGCCGGACCTTCGGCCCCTGCCGTAGACCGGCTCCCCTGCCGTGTACCGGCTCTCCCGCCGCGGACCGGTCCATGGCGGGAGAGCCGGGCGCCGGGCTTCCCCGGCGGGCCCCGTGGACCCGTCACGTGCCGGAAGGGCCGCCCCCGCGGGGGCGGCCCTTCCGGTGGATCCCGTAAAGCGGCGGGATCCCGCGAGCGGTGGATCCCGTACAGCTGAACCGGAGACCGTGACCGGATTCGAACCGGTGTAACTCGAGTTGCAGTCGAGCCCCTGAGCCTCTCGGGCACACGGTCGGGGTGTGGCGCGTCGTGCGTCGTGCTGTTCCTTGTTCTGATGTCGACCGTAGAGCGGGCGGGGGTGGCACTCAAGAGGTGGGGGCGCGCCGCAATACGACTGCCATACGCCGTTCATGACCGGAGCCGCCCGGCCTACGACCAAGGGATGAGGCCGGGGTGGTACATCGACAGGGTTCAAACCGTTTCGTGCCCCTTACTCTTGGGCCATGACCGCCCTCGAACCCCGTGACGCCGACGTCGCGCCCCCCGTGCAGCACCACATATCGGACCCGACGCCGGACCGGGTCTCCGACGGGCCCGTCGGAGACCCGGGCGAAGGGGTCCTCGGGCGGACCTACCGGGCGCTCAGCATCGGCATCGTCTCCGTCGTCCTCCTCATCGCGTTCGAGGCGACCGCCGTCGGTACCGCCATGCCGGTCGCCGCGCGGGAGCTGAACGGCATTCCGCTGTACGCGTTCGCGTTCTCCGCGTACTTCACCACCAGCCTGTTCGCCATGGTGCTCTCCGGGCAGTGGGCCGACCGGCGCGGGCCGCTCGGGCCGCTCGCCACCGGGATCAGCGCCTTCGCCGTCGGTCTGCTGCTCTCCGGTGCCGCGAGCAGTATGTGGATCTTCATCGCGGGCCGGGCCGTCCAGGGCCTCGGCGGCGGGTTGGTGATCGTCGCCCTGTACGTGGTCATCGGGCGGGCCTACCCGGAGCGGATCCGGCCCGCGATCATGGCCGCGTTCGCGGCGAGCTGGGTGATCCCCTCCGTCGTCGGACCGCTCGCCTCCGGAACGGTGACCGAGCACCTCGGCTGGCGCTGGGTCTTCGTCGGCATCCCCGTGCTCATCGTCTTCCCGCTGGCTCTCGCGCTCCCCGCGATCCGGCGCATGGCCGCCGGGCCGGCGGACCCGGACGCGCCCGTCGCCCCGTACGACCGCCGTCGCATCCGGCTGGCGCTCGGTATCTCGGTGGGTGCGGCGCTGCTCCAGTACGCGGGGCAGGAGCTGAACTGGTTCGCCCTGCTGCCGGCCGCGGCTGGGGTCGCGCTGCTGGTTCCGGCCGTACGCGGACTGCTCCCGGCCGGTACGGTGCGGGCGGCGCGCGGGCTGCCCGCGGTGGTGCTGCTGCGCGGGATCTCCGCCGGTTCGTTCATCGCCGCCGAGTCCTTCGTACCGCTGATGCTGGTGACCCAGCGCGGGCTGACCCCGACCATGGCCGGGCTTTCGCTCGCCGTCGGCGGTGCGACCTGGGCACTCGGTTCGTACGTGCAGTCCCGGCCGCGTCTGGAGGTGCACCGCGAGCGGCTCATGGTGACCGGCATGGTGCTCGTCGCCGCGTCGATCGCCGTCGCGCCCTCGGTGCTCATCGAGGCCGTGCCCGTCTGGATCGTCGCCGTCGCCTGGGCCTTCGGCTGCTTCGGCATGGGCATGGTGATCGCCTCGACGAGCGTGCTGCTGCTGAAGCTGTCGGCCCCCACGGAGGCCGGATCAAACTCCGCCGCGCTCCAGATCTCGGACGGCCTGTCGAACGTCCTGCTGCTGGCCGCCGGAGGCGCCGCCTTCGCCGCGCTCGGCGGCGGGGCGATGGGGGCGGCGCACGGGGCGGTGGAGGCGGGAGCGTCCGGCTCCCACCCGGCGGCGTTCGCCGCGGTCTTCCTGCCGATGGCGGGGGTGGCGCTGGTGGGGGCGTGGGTGGCGGCCCGGGTGCGGGTGAAGTGACGCACCGGTTCGTACCGCGCGGCATCCGGGCCCGACCTGTGGCACAACGCCGCGGCTCTGATGGAGTCACCGGCGCGCGACCACGCGCCGCCGTGCGACCACGCGCCGGTGGGCGGGAAATCGAGGCAACTGCGGCAATCGGGGCAACCGCAGCAACCGCGGCAGCAAGCGCCTCGCCCCGTGCGCGACCGCCGGGGCTTCCCGCACAAGAACGGGCATCCGCCGAACGCGAGCCTTGATGTGGCGTTCCGGGCTCTTCTGCCTGGCGGAGACGTTCGTGCCGGGTGTGTGCCGGGCGTGTGCCGGGCGTGTGCCCGGCGTGTGCCGGGCGCTCCGGACATGCCCGGGATCGCCGATCGGCTGCCCGGGTCCGCCGCGCGGGCACACCTGTGAAGAGCGTCTCAACGGTGCCGGACCACGGCTCGTTCGTACGGGGTTCCGGCCGGGCCGCCGGTAGGGTGGCCCGGTTGTCGTATCTCGTACGAGGTCGTGCGAGCTCAGTACGGACAGCGCCCCACGTACCCGAGAGCCCCGAACCGGAGACCGTGACTACTACCGCCTCCCACCACCTCTCACCCGCCTTTCCCGGCCGTGCCCCCTGGGGCACCGCCGGCAAGCTGCGAGCCTGGCAGCAGGGCGCCATGGAGAGGTACATCCAGGAGCAGCCGCGTGACTTCCTCGCCGTCGCGACGCCCGGCGCAGGCAAGACCACCTTCGCGCTGACCCTCGCCTCATGGCTGCTGCACCACCATGTCGTCCAGCAGGTCACCGTCGTCGCACCGACCGAGCACCTCAAGAAGCAGTGGGCGGAGGCGGCCGCCCGGATAGGCATCAGGCTCGACCCCGACTACAGCGCCGGACCCGTCAGCAAGGACTACCACGGCGTCGCCGTCACCTATGCCGGTGTCGGCGTCCGCCCGATGCTGCACCGCAACCGCTGCGAGCAGCGCAAGACCCTCGTGATCCTCGACGAGATCCACCACGCCGGTGACTCTAAGTCCTGGGGCGAGGCATGCCAGGAGGCGTTCGACCCGGCCACCCGGCGGCTCGCGCTGACCGGTACGCCGTTCCGGTCGGACACCAACCCGATCCCCTTCGTGGCGTACGAGGAGGGGAACGACGGCATCCGCCGGTCGTCCGCCGACTACACGTACGGATACGGAAACGCGCTCGCCGACGGCGTCGTGCGTCCGGTCATCTTCCTCAGCTACAGCGGCAACATGCGCTGGCGCACCAAGGCCGGTGACGAGATCGCGGCGCGGCTCGGCGAGCCGATGACCAGGGACGCCATCGGGCAGGCCTGGCGCACCGCGCTGTCGCCCACCGGCGACTGGATCCCGAACGTCCTCTCCGCCGCCGACAAGCGGCTCACCGAGGTGCGCAAGGGGATTCCTGACGCGGGCGGGCTCGTCATCGCGACCGACCAGGAGTCGGCGCGCGAGTACGCCAAGATCCTGAAGAGGGTCACCGGCGAGAAGGCGACCGTGGTCCTCTCCGACGAGAAGGCCGCGTCGAAGAGGATCGACCAGTTCACCGAGGACGGCTCGCGCTGGATGGTCGCGGTCCGCATGGTGTCCGAGGGCGTCGACGTGCCGCGCCTGGCGGTGGGGGTGTACGCCACCACCATCTCGACGCCGCTGTTCTTCGCGCAGGCCGTCGGGCGCTTCGTGCGCTCCCGCCGGCGCGGTGAGACGGCCTCCGTCTTCGTGCCCACCATCCCGATGCTGCTCGACTTCGCCAACGAGATGGAGGTCGAGCGGGACCACGTCCTGGACAAGCCCAAGAAGGGCAGCGACGAGGAGAACCCGTTCTCGGAGGAGGACAGGCTCCTCGCCGACGCCGAGAAGCTGGAGGACGAGGAGACCGAGGAGCAGCTGCCCTTCGAGGCGCTGGAGTCCGACGCGGTCTTCGACCGGGTGCTGTACGACGGTGCCGAGTTCGGCATGCAGGCCCACCCCGGCAGCGAGGAGGAGCAGGACTACCTGGGCATCCCGGGGCTGCTCGAACCCGACCAGGTGCAACTGCTCCTCCAGAAGCGGCAGAGCCGCCAGATCGCGCACAGCCGCCAGAGGCCGGCCGCGGAGGCCGATCTCCTGGAGAAGCCCGCCGAGGCGCGCCCGGTCGTCACGCACAAGCAGCTGCTGGGCCTGCGCAAGCAGCTCAACACGATGGTGTCGGCCTACACCCACCAGAGCGGCAAGCCGCACGGCGTGATCCACACCGAGCTGCGGAGGGTATGCGGCGGGCCGCCGAGCGCGGAGGCCACCGCCGGGCAGATCCAGCAGCGGATCTCCAAGGTCCAGGAGTGGGCCACCCGCATGACGTGAGGCGAAGCGGTGTGAGGGACCCACCGGTCCGGGACGGGAGCGCGCTTCCCTGTCCCGGACCGGTCGCGTTTCGGACGGGAGCGCGCTTCCTGTCCCGGACCGGTCGCGTTTCGGGGAGCTGCCGGGACCTACCAGACGAACGCAGCCGACTGGTTCGCCGTCGCCACGCAGGGGACGGTCGCCGACGTCGGGGACGAGGCGACGATCTGCAGCGACCAGTTGGCGGCGCCCGGGGGAGAGGGCAGCACCACGGAGTTCGTCGTGTCGCCCGCGGCCAGTGTGCCGGTGGTCAGCTTCAGCGGGCCCAGGCTGATCGGACTGCCGCCGCTCATTCCCGGGTTCGTCTTCCCGGAGAACCGCACCTCGCTCGTGACGCCGCCCGAGGTCTTCGTCAGCTTGAGCGTGGTGGTGATGCTGTTCGGGTCGGCACTCGTGCCGGGCGGCATGGTGATGGCCGTGGAGGTGATCTTGATGGTCTTGCCGCTCGCGCCGTCGGCGGCCGTCAGCGTGGCCAGTCCGCTGCCCCAGCTGCCGCAGTTGTACGTCGCGGTCGCGGTGAGCGGAGTGACGGCGGCCGACGTGGTCGACAGGGCGAGCGTCGCCGCGACGGAGCACGCCGCGGTGACGGTCAGCAGGGGCAGGCGTCTTCGGCGCGGCCGGCTCGGCCGGGCCATTGTTCCGGGTGCATTCGACATGACGGGAGGAACTCCTTCCGGTTGAATTCCACAGATCCGCTGCGATTGCCGATCTGGGTGCCGGGCCCGGCATGTCGGTGCAGTGAAACGGCGCCCATCGGAGAAGTCAATAGCCGTCGGGAGCAGGTGATTACGGTGGAGAAATGCCTTCCGGGTGTTTCCCGAAAGGATCAAATAATTCTCTCTTGACTTCTCCGCACCCGCCCTCCTCAATGTGCGCAATCAATGGGGTGTGGAGGGATGTGGTGCCGATGCGTCGGGTGACACGGGTGACACGGGTGAGGCGGACGATCCGCCGACGAAGATCCGGCGGGGCCGGCCGCCGGTCAGGTGGATCAGGCCGTACGGGACTGGTCGTGGGCTGCCTCGTCCTGTCACTGGGCTGTATCGGCGCCACCACGGCTGCCACGACTGCCACCGCCACTGCCACCGCGGGTGGTTCCGGCGCGGCGGGCACCGTCACGCCCACCGTGCACTGTGTGCTGCCCGCCGGGCAGGGCGAGGCCACCGGACCGCAGACGATGACGGTCGAGCTGACCCCCGATGTGGTCGCTCCCGGGGGGACCGTGCACGCCAGGGTCACCCTCGGCCCGTCGCCCGCCACCAGCGGCATCGCCCTGAAGGACGTCCCCACCATCCCGAGCCTCGACCTCGCGATGACCGGCGGGGCCACCGGCACCGTCACCGTGCGGGGCGAGGAGTTCACCATGGACGTACCGGCCGGGCAGCCCATCGAAATACCGCCGTACGAGGGGGACTTCCTGGTCCCCGCGGACGCCTCCGGCGAGATCTCGTTCGCCCCCCTGCGCACGCTGACCCAGACCAAGGTCTTCGGTTCGGTCTTCGAGACCCCCTGCGACGTGGTCGGCGCCGCCGGGTCCATCGGGACGGTGACGGCCGAGGGGGACGGCGGTGAGCCCGCAACCCTGACCGCACCAGCCGGCTCCGTACGCCCCAACACCCCTGTCACTCTTGGGGGTTCGGGGTGGACGCCGGACGGGGCGCCGGTGCCTTCGCTGTGCGCGGTGGGCGGCGGTGGCTGCGATCCGCTGAAGTTCCGGGCGCACTCCCTGCGGATCGACTCCTACGGGACCCTGACCGGTACGGCGACTCTCGCCGAGGCCGGGGCGGTGCCGGACGGGGCGTACGAGGTGAAGGTCAACGACGGGGCGAAGGAGGCCACCGCCCCGCTGACCGTGAAAGCCGTCGCGGCGGGCGACCGGGAGATCACGCTGTCGAGCGACAGCGGCCCGGTGGGCAGTGTCATCACCGTCAGCGGCAAGAACTACAACCCGGACCGGTGGATCAATGTCATCGGTCTCGACGCGGCGGGTACCGCGCTCGACGACACGGCCGTCTATGTGAAGAGCGGCACGGACGGCACCTTCTCCGCCGACTTCACCGTCACGTCCGACGTCGTCGCCGCCGTCCGGGCGGACGAGGGCAATGACCCCGCCACCGTACGGACGGCTCCCTTCACCGTCACCACGGGCGGCGGCGGGGACGGCGGCACCGCCGAACAGAAGCTCACCGCCTCCGTCCGGGCCGGCACCCTGAGCATGGTCCAGGACGGCGACACCGTCGACTTCGGTACGACGGTCCTGGGCACCGGCAGCGGTGTGCAGCGCTCCCGGCTCAACCGGGTGGAGGTGGAGGACGCACGCGGCGTCAACAGCGGCTGGTCCCTCACCGCCACGCTCACCGACTTCACCGCCGCGGGTGTCAGCGGCGCGGGCCCGGCCACCATCCCGGCCGACGCGGTGAGCTGGACCCCCAAGTGCCGTGCGCAGAACGGCAGTCAGGGTACGCCGGTGGCGGGGTCGCCCGCGCGGCTCGGCAGCACCGCGGCGAGCCTGTGCCGGATGAACCCGGACGGCTCGCGGCCGTTCACCGGCGGACGCTTCGACGCCGACGCCGATCTCACCCTGACGGTCCCCGGGTCCGCACTGCCCGGTGACTACAGCGCCACGCTCACCCTCACCCTGCTCTGAGAGCAGGCACCGCGAAGAGCCCGCCCGATGATCCGTGGCGCCATGGACAGGGCGGGCTCTTCCTCGCCCGGGGCCCGAACGCCCACGCACCCGCCCCGCCAGGACCCGTCCCGCCCGCACCCGCCCCGCCCGCACCCGCCCCGCCAGGACCCGTCCTCTCCAGGGGCCCCGACACGCCACCAGCCCGTCCTGCCCGAAGGAGCGCCCATGCGACCGTCCCCGTCCCCGTCCCCATCCCCGATCCCGCCCCCGTCCTCTTCCCCCTCTCCGTATTCCGGTTCCGGCCGAAGACGGTCATGGCGCCGCGCCGTCGCCCTCGCCGCCGGGGCCGTTCTCGTCTGGACCGGCGGTGCCGTCGCCCTGGCGCCGGCCGCCCACGCCGGTACGGTCACCCCGACCGTCCACTGCACGCTGCCCGCCGGACAGGGCGAGGCCACCGGGCCGCAGGAGATGACGGTCGAGCTGACCCCCGATGTCGTCGACCCGGGCGGGAAGGTACACGCCAAGGTCACCCTCGGCCCCTCGCCCGCCACCAGCGGCCTCAGCCTGAACGACGTGCCCACCACACCCAGCCTCGACCTCGCGATGTCGGGCGGCGCCACCGGCACGGTCACCGTCACCGGACCCGAGGTGACACTCGACATCCCGTCCGGGCGGCCCATCGAAATACCGCCGTACGAAGGGGACTTCCTCATCCCCGCCACCGCGAGCGGGCCGATCTCCTTCACCCCGGTGCGCAATCTGACCCGTACGAAGGTGCTGGGCGGCACCTACCAGACCCCGTGCGACGTGGTCAGCGGCAGCGGCTCCATCGGCACGGTCACCGCCGAGGGCAGCGCCGGACAGCCCCCCACCCTGATCGCGCCCACGGCCCCGGTCCGGCCCAGCACCTCCGTGGCTCTCGCGGGCAGCCGCTGGACCACCGGCGGTGCCCCCGTACCGTCCCTGTGCGCACCCGACGGAGGCGGCTGCGACACCGGGGCGTTCGCCTCGAACTCCCTCGCCGTCAACGGCTCCGGACAGCTGACCGGCAGCGCGGTGCTCGCCGCCGCGGGCGCCGTGCCGGACGGGTCGTACCTGGTCAAGGTCAACGACGGTACGAAGGAGGCGACCGCACCCCTCACCGTCCGGGCGTTCGTCCCCGGCGGTCCGCGGGCGATCGCGCTGTCCCGCGCCGCCGGACCGGTCGGCACGGTCGTCCGGGTCACCGGCACCGACTACCTCCAGGACCGGTGGATCAATGTCATCGGTCTCGACGCGGCGGGTACCGCGCTCGACGACACGGCCGTCTATGTGAAGAGCGGTCCCGAAGGCACCTTCTCCGCCGACTTCACGGTTCTCTCCGATGCCGTCGCCGCCATCCAGGTCGACGAGGGCAACGACCCCGCCACGGTCCTGAGCCGTCCCTTCACCGTGACCGACACCGCCGCCACGCTCACCGCCGGGGCGGGGAAGGTGAAGCCCGGTGGAACCCTCGCGCTCGGCGGCGGCGACTGGCCGGCCGGGGCCGCTCCGGCCGCCGCGCTGTGCGCCGCCGACGGAACCGGCTGCGACCCGGGCCGGATCAGCGGCTCCACCCTCCGTATCACCGCCGAAGGCGCCCTGACCGGCACGGTCACCGTGGCGGGCACCACCCCGAAGGCCGTGTACACGCTCCAGGTCACCGCCGGGTCCGCGCAGGCCGTCGTCCCGCTGACCGTCGCCCCTTCCTTCGTCGTCCTCACCCCCTCGTCGGGTCCGCGGGGTACCGCGGTCACCGTTCTCGGGCAGGGCTTCGCCAAGGTGGCCACCGTCTCGATCGTGGGACTGCGGGCCGACGGATCACAGACGTCCGACCCGGTACGGACCAAGGTCGTCGGGCTGGACGGGGCGTTCTCGCAGACCTTCACCGTCAACGCCGCCGACACCGTCGCCGTCCGAGTACGGGAGGTCCTGGTCAACCCGCGGACGGAGACGGCCGCGTTCACCGTCCGGGACGGCACGGTCCCGGCCGGTCCCTCCTTCCAGCTCTCCCCGCCCGAAGGGCCGGTGGGCACCGTGGTCCAGGTGACCGGACGCGGCTTCGCCCCCGTGGCGACGGTCGTGGCGACGGGGCGCACCGCGGACGGGAGACAGACCTCGGACAGCTATGTCACCCGGATCGTCGGACTCGACGGAACGTTCGCCCTCAACTTCACCGTCCGGGACCCGGCGACGAGGTCGATCAGGGTCTGTGAGGTCCTGGTGAACGGGAAAATCAGCCAACTTGAGTTCACGGTGAGTTAACGCCGGTTCACGAGTGAGTACGGAGTGTCGCGAGGGCGTCGCCCGACCTGGACGCGCGTAGACGTTCGGTTTCCGGACGATGCCCCGCTGACCGGCGCTTATGCTCCACCGGTTCCGCCGGGTTCCGGCGGGAGACCGGATTCTGGACGAGGTCTTCCGCTGAGCGGACTGGCTCGCTACTGTCCCCGCAATGTGAACGCGCCGTGGCAATGTCGCCGCGTAGCGCAGCCGGTGCCTTGTCAGACCGGCGGCTTTCTCCGTGCGATGCCGCTGGGACCGGTGTCGCAACCGCCGGGAGACTGCCGTCGTCGCTCACCCGAAGAGGAGAGGGCGTCGTGACCGCGGAGACTTCCCAGACGCTCGACCGAGGACTGCGTGTCCTCAAGCTGCTCGCCGACACCGATCACGGTCTGACGGTCACCGAGTTGTCCAACAAACTCGGTGTCAACCGCACCGTCGTCTACCGTCTGCTCGCCACCCTGGAACAACACGCCCTGGTACGGCGTGACTTGGGTGGCCGTGCCCGGGTGGGCCTGGGGGTGCTGCGCCTCGGCCGTCAGGTGCACCCGCTGGTCCGCGAGGCGGCGCTGCCCGCGCTGCGCTCGCTGGCCGAGGACATCGGGGCCACCGCCCACCTCACGCTCGTCGACGGCAGCGACGCCCTCGCGGTCGCGGTCGTCGAACCGACCTGGACCGACTACCACGTGGCCTACCGGGCCGGCTTCCGTCATCCCCTGGACCGGGGTGCCGCGGGCCGGGCCATACTTTCCGCCCGGCAGAAGAACCTGGCCGGCGACCCCGGCTACACCCTCACCCACGGCGAGCTCGAAGCCGGTGCCAGCGGGGCGGCCGCGCCCCTGGTCGGGGTGTCGGGCGTGGAGGGCAGCGTCGGTGTGGTGATGCTCGCCGACGCCGTACCGGAACGGGTGGGCCCGCGGGTGCTCGACGCGGCCCGGGAAGTGGCGGACGCGCTGCGCTGACGGCGGCGGACGCACTGCGGGGGCCGGCGGATAGATTGGGCGGGTGCTCTCTCGTCTCTCGCGCCCCCGTGCCCTCGCCCTCTGCGCGCTGCCCGTCCTCGCCCTGTTCGGCACGGCCGCCTTCGCGCCCCTGCCGTTCACCCTGGCGCAGCCCGGCACGACCGCGAACGTCCTCGGGAAGAACGACGGGAAGCCCGTGATCACCATCACCGGCGCGCCCACCCGCACCACCCAGGGGCAGCTGCGGATGACGACGATCTTCGCGACCTCGCCGAATGCCGATGTCGGGATCGGCCAGGTGATCGACGGCTGGTTCAGGACGGACCGGGCCGTGATGCCCAGGGACTCCGTCTATCCGACCGGCGGCTCCGAGAAGGAGATCGAGAAGCACAACCTCGACGACATGAAGGAGTCGCAGGACGTCGCCGTCGACGCGGCCCTGGACTATCTCGACCGGGACCTCGGCTCCATGCGGATCAGCGTGGACCTCGGTGACGTGGGCGGCCCCAGTGCCGGGCTCTTCCTCGCCCTCGGCATCATCGACAAGCTGGACGGCGACGGCTCCGGCGGGGATCTGACCGGCGGCCGTTCCATCGCGGGTACGGGCACGATCAGCGCCGACGGCAAGGTCGGCGCCGTCGGCGGTGTATCGCTGAAGACCCAGGCCGCTCACCGCGACGGGGCGACGGTCTTCCTGGTCCCCGAGGACGAGTGCAAGCAGGCGGAGGCGGAGCGGCCCGAGGGGCTGCGGCTGATCCCCGTCACGACGCTGACGGGCGCCGTGGACTCGCTGCGCTCCCTGGAGCGGGGCGGGAAGGTCCCGAGCTGCTGACCTCCCCCGCCATCGGAGCGGGTACGGGTAGGGGCAGAGGTGTGGGGGAGCCCCCGGACCCCGCAGCGCGTCCGGTGTCCGGCCCCTCCGCGTACGCGGCACCCGGCCCGGTCACCGTACCCGGCCCGGTCACCGCACCCGGCCGGTCCATCGTCCGCCAGACCGGGAACACCAGCGGGCTCAGCGTCGCCAGGAGGTACACCCCGCCCATCGCGAGCAGTGCCCCCGTCACCCCGAATACCTCCACCAGCAGGCCCGCCGCGAGGCCGCCCACCGGCATGGCGAGCTCGCAGCCCGCGGTGAGCGCCCCGGAGACCCGGCTGCGCAGTTCCTCGGGGACCCGTTCGTACGTCACCGTGGTCAGGATCGGGTTCAGCACGCCGCCCGCGATGCCGCCGAGCAGCATCGTCACGGCGAGCGGCAGGGTCGTCCCGGTCACCGCGGCGACCAGGAACCGCGGTGCTCCGCACAGGAGCACGCACGTCGCGAACACCGTCCACCGCGAGAACCGGTGACCCACCGCCCCGTACAGCAGCGCCCCCGTCAGTCCGCCGGCGCCGAACAGCGCGGTGAGCAGACCGAGGTCGGTGGCCCCGCCGAGCTCGCCCTCGGCGTGCACCGGCAGCAGGACGGCGTTCCAGCCCTGGTCGGTGCCGTTCATGAACATCACCATGATCACGACCGCGAGCAGCAGCCGGTTGCCGAGCAAGTAGCCGTATCCCTCGCGCAGTTCGGCGCGGTACGTGCGCAGGGAGACGGGGGCCGCCGCCTTGCGGGGCTCGGCCGCCCGGACCCCGCGCACCCCCGTCGCGACCAGCAGCGCGGACAGCCCGAACGTGGCGGCGTCCAGCAGCAGTACGGTCTCGGCCCCGACCAGCGCGATCAGCAGACCGGCCAGTGCGGCGCCGACCATCCGGGCGCCGCGCGAGACGGCGTCGAAGAGACTGGCGGCGCGGGCGAGCGTGGTGCCCGCGTGCTCGGCGAGGTCGGGTACGAGGACGTAGCGCGCGGTGTTGCCGGGGGTGTGGACCAGTCCGTTGAGCGCCATCAGCGCGCACAGCATCCAGAATTCGAGCGCTCCCGCGTAGTGCAGAAGCGGAATCGTGGCGATGGCGAGGCCGCATACGGTGTCGGAGGCGACGGCGACCCGGCGCCGGCCGAGCCGGTCGATGATCGGTCCGCCGATGAGCGCCGAGACGACGATCGGCAGCGTGGCGCAGAACGCGACGAGGCCCGCCCGTCCCGCACTGCCGGTGGTCTCCAGGACGAACCACGGAACACCGATGAGGGTGAGTGACGTCCCAGCTGTGGATATGGAGTTGGCCGCGAGCACGCTGATGAGCGGTGTGCGCCGGCCCGCCTTCGGCCGGTGCCGCGTGTGCTGTGTGTCCTGCATGTGATGCCCCCCGTTCATCGGTTACGCCGGACGGGGCGCGCGCACGGCGGCCCGGGTGGGCCGGTTCTGGGCGAGGCGGAGACCCAGCTCGACCATCGTCCAGCCGACTCGGCTGCGCAGGCTGGTGTGCGGCGGCCGCAGGGTCATGGCCTCGCGGCGCAGTTCGGTGGCGCGGTAGGCGTGTGCCCGGTGGTGGATGTCGCAGTGCATGGCTGGTGGGCCCCTTCGGTCGGCTCGTCGGTGGCACGTCGGTCTGTCGTCGGTCTGTCGTCGGCCGGTCCGGCCGGTTCTGCTGGTCCGGCCGGTTCTGCTGGTCCGGCCGGTTCTGCCGGTCCGGCTGGTTCTGCTGGCCGGGCCGGTTCGGCTGGTCTGCCGGTCGGTTCGTCGTCCGCCGGGCATGACGGGATACCGGGCCGGCCCGTCATGCCCGGCGGCCCGTCAGCCCGCTGTTCGTGGGTTCGTCCGGTGGCCTACTCGGGAGGCCGCGGGAAGACGTGCACATGGCTGCGGACGGTGGCCGAGCCCTCGGTGCCCTCGGGAACCACACCCTGGTAGCTCTCGATCAGCTCATGGATCTTCCCGGTCAGCTCCTGGGCGAGCTCGGGCGTGAGCCGTACCTTGAAATTGCTGATGTCCCAGCTCTGATGCCAGGCCTCGGGCCATTCGTGCATCGTGCCGAGCCAGGTGTTCAGCTCCTGGGCGTGGGCCGTGGCGATCTCGTGGAGGATGACGCCGGTGGCCCCGCGCACCTCGGGGTCCGGGTGGGACAGGAAGCGGCCCGTGTTGAAGGCGGTGCCCCTGTGCACGGCCCGCCACCACCGCTCCCGGCCCTTGCCCAGCTCCGGGGCGTCCTCGACGAGGCCGTGCGACGCCAGTTGCCGCAGGTGGTAGCTGGCGGCACCGCTGGATTCGCCGAGCCGCTCCCCGAGGCCGGAGGCGGTCGCGGGGCCGTACTCCCGAAGGGCGCTCAGCAGCCGCATTCTCAGGGGATGGGCGAGGGCGCGCAGGGTGCGGGCGTCGACGAGGTGCATGTCGGTCCCGGCGCGGGACTCCTGCCGGCCGGGGAGAGGAGTCCCGTCCCCGGCCTCGCCGCCGGTCGCTGCCCCGGGCTCGGCCTTGTCGGCCTCGTTCGCTGTCATGCCATGACTGTAGAGTTGCAAAGGAACCTTTGCAACGCTTTTTTGCAACGAAACCTTTGCAAGGGAGTTCCGCGACTCGGCGGGACGGTCACTCCTGCTCGATGAACCCCTCCGCCACCAGCCATTCCTTCGCCACCTCGTGCGGGTCCTCCCCGTCCACGTCCACCTTGGCGTTGAGCACCTGCGCGACCTCCGTCGTCAGCTTCCTGCTGACCGGGTCCAGCAGCCCCGCGATCTCCGGATACTTCTCGAAGGCCGCCGTGTGGATGACCGGAGCGGCGTTGTAGTTGGGGAAGAAGTGCTTGTCGTCCTCCAGCACATCCAGGTCCATCGCCTCGATCCGGCCGTCCGTGGTGAACACCTCGCCCAGCAGGCAGGAATCGGACTCTGAGACCTGGGTGTAGATGATCCCGGTGTCCATCTTCTGGATGTGGGAGGCGGGGAGCGACATCCCGTACGCCTTCTCCATCCCGGGCAGCCCGTCGTCGCGGGAGGCGAATTCGTTCTCCACACAGACCAAGACGGCGTTCGGGTCCTTCCTCGCCAGCGCGGCGGCGTCCGAGAGCGTCCGCAGCCCGTACTTCGCGTTGTTCTTCTTGCTGATGGCCAGCGCGTAGGTGTTGTCGAGGGTGGACTGCGGCAGCCAGGTCACCCCGTTCCTCCGGTCCTCGTCCCGGACCGCCTCCCACTGCTTCAGCGGATCGACGATCGGCTCGGCGTGCCCGAGATAGGTGATCCAGGCCGTGCCCGTGTACTCGTACATCGCGTCCGCGTCGCCCTTGACGATCGCCTCGCGCGCACTGATCGAGCCGGGCAGATTCGTCCGGTCCAGCACCTCCGCGCCGGCCGCCTTGAAGACCAGGCCGATCATCTGGCCGAGGATGATGTTCTCGCTGAAGTTCTTCGAGGTGACCGTCAGGGAGGCGCCCTTGAGAGGCTTCCCCCGGCCGACCGACCCCGGCGACACCTCGTCGACCATCGGCGATCCGCTCTTCAGCCCGCACCCGGCGAGCGCCAGCGACAGTGCCAGGGCCAGCGGCAGCCCGGCCCGGTGTCCGCGGGTCACGGCGCCTCCAGCCCGCGCGGCGTCAGCGACAGCTCGACCAGCGAGGCCAGCCAGTCCACCAGCAGCGCCAGCACCACCGTCAGCACGGACCCCAGCACCAGTACCGGCATCCGCTGTGTCTGGATGCCCGAGGTGATCAGGTCGCCGAGCCCGCCGCCCCCGCCGAACGTGGCCAGCGTCGCCGTACCCACATTGAGCACCAGCGCCGTCCGCACCCCCGCGAGGATCAGCGGCACGGCGAGCGGCAGCTCCACCTTCCTCAGCGTCCCGAGCCCCGACATCCCGATCCCGCGCGAGGCCTCCACCAGGGTCGGGTCGATCGCCCTGAGACCGGCCACGGTGTTGGACAGCACCGGCAGCACCGCGTAGATCACCATGCCGACGATCGCCGTCGAGGGGCCGATGCCCAGCCAGATCACGAGCAGCGCCAGCAGACCGATCGCCGGGGTGGCCTGCCCGATGTTGGCGACGGCCGTGACCGCCGGGGCGCCCCTGCTGAGCCCGCGCCGGGTCAGCGCGATGCCGAGCGGGATCGCGATGATCAGCACCCAGAACGTCGAGATCGCCGTCAGTCTGATGTGCTGCCACAGCCGCAGCTGCACATTGCCGTCGGCCAGTGAGTTCTCCGCGATCGAGTCGAGGCGGACGTTGGTGATCCATATATAGGTGAGGGCCAGGACGGCCGCGAGCACGAGCGGCAGCACCACCAGCTTCTGCCAGGTGATCCGGCGCGGCGGCCCGGCGGGCGGGGGCGCCGGCTCCGCCTCCTCGTCGCGGAAGGCATGCCCCTTGACGTCGTGTTCGCCCGGTGGCCGGGTCTCGGAGGCGCCGGGCTCGCCGGAGTGCGGACGGCCGGTGGTCATACGCCGCCGGCACCCCCTTCCAGCTCCTGCTCGGTCGAGTGGGTGCGCAGCTCCTCCAGCTCGTGCTGGTGCTCCATGGCGGTCAGCCGGTCGGCCTCCAGCAGCTCCTGCACGTTGTCCATGAGGGTGTGCATGTCGACGACGCCGATGAACTCGCCGCGCCGCCCGGTCACCGCGACCCGCCCCCCGCTGTCTGTCAGTACGGCCTCCAGCGCGTCGTGCAGCGTGGCATCCCGGGTCACCGTGTCGTGCACCAGCTGCCCGGCACGGGCCAGCGAGCCGCGGGCCCGCATCAGGTCGCCGCGCCGCAGCCACTTGTACGGGCGGTTCCTGCGGTCCAGCATCAGCAGCTCGTTGTGCGTGCCGCTGCGCAGCTTGTTGAAGATGGACTGGAGCGGGTCGTCGACCGTCACCGTCGGGAAGTCGGCGATGCCCACATCCCGTACGCGCGTCAGGTTGAGGCGCTTGAGAGCCGCGCCCGCCCCCACGAAACCGGAGACGAAGTCGTCCGTGGGATTGGTGAGGATCGCCTCCGGGGTGTCGAACTGCGCGATGTGCGAACGCTCGCGCAGCACCGCTATCCGGTCGCCCAGCTTGATCGCCTCGTCGAAGTCATGGGTGACGAAGACGATCGTCTTGTGCAGCTCGTGCTGGAGCCGGATCAGCTCGTCCTGGAGGTGGTCGCGGGTGATCGGGTCGACCGCCCCGAACGGCTCGTCCATGAGCAGCACCGGGGGATCGGCCGCCAGCGCGCGGGCCACGCCCACCCGCTGCTGCTGGCCGCCGGACAGCTGGCGCGGGTAGCGCCCGTGGAACTCGCGCGGGTCCAGCCCCACCAGGTCGAGCATCTCCTCCACCCGGTCCTTCACCCGGGACTTGGACCAGCCGACCATCTTCGGTACGAGGGCGATGTTCTCGGCGACCGTCATGTGCGGGAACAGCCCGGAGGACTGGATGGCGTACCCGACCTTGCGCCGCAGCTTCACCGGGTCGATGTCCGTGACGTCCTCGTCGTTGATCCTGATCCGGCCGGAGGAGGGCTCGATCAGCCGGTTGATCATCTTCAGGGTGGTGGACTTCCCGCAGCCGGACGGGCCCACGAAGATCACGGTCTCGCCGGCCCCGATGTCCATGGAGACGTTCTCGACGGCCGGGTTCGGGTTGCCGGGGTAGCTCTTGGTCAGCTCCTCCAGCTGGATGGTGGCCCCGGAGGCGACCGCCGAGGTCCCCTTGTCGCCGTCCTTCCCGTAGGCCCCGTGGGCGGTCCCGGAGAAGGTCTCAGGCACGGATCCCCCCGGGGATGGTCAGCCGCCCGAGCAGGACGTACGCGGCGTCGAAGAGCAGGGCGAGAATGACGATGCCGAGCGTGCCCGCGAGGACCTGGTTGATCGCGTTGGCGCTGCCCAGCGAGGCGATACCGCGGAAGATCTCGTTGCCGAGACCGGGCCCGGAGGCGTACGCGGCGATGGCGGCGATGCCCATCAGCATCTGGGTGGAGACCCGGATGCCCGTGAGGATCGGCGGCCAGGCGAGCGGCAGCTCCACCTTGCGCAGCCGGGCGAACCGCGACATCCCGATGCCCTTCGCCGCGTCGACCAGCGAGGGGTCGACACCGCGCAGCCCGACGATGGAGTTACGGACGACGGGCAGCAGCCCGTACATCGTCAGGGTGATGACGGTGGGGGCGACCCCGAGCCCGACCAGCGGGATCAGCAGGCCGATCGCGGCGAGGGAGGGGATGGTGAGGATCGTCGCCGTGGAGGTGATGGCCAGCGACCCGGCCCAGCCGCTGCGATAGGTGACCACCCCGATCACCACCCCGAGCACGGTGGCGATGACCATGCACTGAAATACGGCGCTGACGTGCTGGAACGCGTCGGTGAGCAACTGCTGGTGCCGATTTTCCAGATACTCCCAGAAGCTCACACGTCACTCCTCGGCTCGGTCAGTCGGTGTCCTGTGCGGCCTGCTCGACGAGCGGGATGACGCGCAGCGGGACCGGGTTCTCCATGACGATGGCCGTGGAGGCCCGGACAATGCCATCAAAACCGACAACCCGGTCGATCACCCGTTGGAGGTCGGCGTTGGAGCGGGCGACGAGCCGGCAGAACATGTCCCCGTGCCCGGTGGTGGTGTGCAGTTCGAGCACCTCGGGCACACCACCCAAGTGGGCCCGTACCTGCGCCCCTTGGCCCTGCTTGATCTCCAGCGTCGCGAAGGCGGTGACGGGGTAGCCGAGCGCCGCGGGATCGACGTCGGGGCCGAAGCCCCGGATGACGCCATTCGACTGAAGGCGGTCCAGACGGGCCTGTACGGTTCCGCGCGCCACGCCGAGCCGGCGGGACGCCTCCAGTACCCCGATCCGCGGCTCGCGTGCCAGCAGCACGATCAGCTGCCCGTCCAGACGATCGATCGCCATGTCCCCGCCTCCGATGGTCATCATGTACAGAACGCCTGCCCATAGTGCCGAACGGCTGCGCAGATTGCCCAGCGATTCCGCGAACTGTTGCGCACCTTGCGGAGCGGGGAGAGCCTGGGTTTATGACTGAGACTCTGCACACCACCCCCGACACCGCCCGGCAGGCCGATCCCTTCCCGGTCAAGGGAATGGACGCGGTCGTCTTCGCCGTGGGCAACGCCAAGCAGGCGGCGCACTACTACTCCACAGCCTTCGGAATGAAGCTCGTGGCCTACTCCGGACCGGAGAACGGCAGTCGCGAGACCGCGAGTTACGTCCTGACCAATGGCTCGGCCCGCTTCGTCCTCACGTCCGTCATCAAGGCGTCCACCGACCGGGGCCGCTTCCTGGAGGACCATGTCGCGGCGCACGGCGACGGCGTGGTCGACCTGGCCATCGAGGTCCCGGACGCCCGCGCCGCGTACGCCTACGCGGTGGAGCACGGCGCCACCGGTCTGACCGAGCCGTACGAGGTCGAGGACGAGAACGGCACCGTCGTGCTCGCCGCCATCGCCACGTACGGCAAGACCCGCCACACCCTCGTCGAGCGCGGCGGCTACGACGGCCCGTACCTCCCCGGCTACACGGCGGCCGCCCCGATCGTCGAGCCGCCCGCCAAGCGCACCTTCCAGGCCATCGACCACTGTGTGGGCAACGTCGAGCTCGGCCGGATGAACGAGTGGGTCGGCTTCTACAACAAGGTCATGGGCTTCACCAACATGAAGGAGTTCGTGGGCGACGACATCGCCACCGAGTACTCCGCCCTGATGTCGAAGGTCGTCGCGGACGGCACCCTGAAGGTCAAGTTCCCGATCAACGAGCCGGCGATCGCGAAGAAGAAGTCGCAGATCGACGAGTACCTGGAGTTCTACGGCGGCGCGGGCGTCCAGCACATCGCCCTCGCCACGAACGACATCGTCGCCTCGGTCCGGACGATGCGCGCGGCCGGCGTCCAGTTCCTGGACACGCCCGACTCGTACTACGACACGCTCGGCGAGTGGGCCGGCGAGACCCGGGTCCCGGTGGAGACGCTGCGCGAGCTGAAGATCCTGGTCGACCGCGACGAGGACGGCTACCTGCTCCAGATCTTCACCAAGCCGGTCCAGGACCGTCCGACGGTCTTCTTCGAGATGATCGAGCGGCACGGCTCGATGGGCTTCGGCAAGGGCAACTTCAAGGCCCTGTTCGAGGCGATCGAGCGCGAGCAGGAGAAGCGCGGCAACCTCTGACCGCAGCGCTCACGCGCGGAGCGGGGTTCGCGGTACGAGGGCGGGGCACCCGGCACACGGGGTGCCCCGCCCTCCCGCGTACGGGCGCCTCGCGGCGGAAGCGCCGCGCTCCGGGCGCGCGCCGTCGGCCCCCTTGCGCAACACTCGCGCTCCCGCTTTGGTGATCTGGATCACCTTGGGGACGAGCGGGAGGACACCGGCATGGCAGAAGCGACCGACAGCGGTACCGGCAGTGGTACCGGCCGCAGCGCCGACAGCGGTACCGAACCCCTGAACACCCTTCCGCGCAAGTCCCGTTGGACCTACATCGGTCCCGGCATCGTCGTCGCGGCGACCGGGGTCGGAGCCGGTGACCTCGTCGCGACGCTGATCGCGGGCAGCAAGTTCGGCTACACGCTGATGTGGGCGGCCGTCATCGGCTGCGTCGTCAAGATCTCGCTGGCCGAGGCGTGCGGCCGCTGGCATCTCGCCACCGGACGCACCCTCTTCGACGGCTGGCGCAGCCTCGGCCCGTGGACCACCGTCTACTTCGCGGTCTACGTCGTCGTCTGGGGCTTCATCTACGGCGCGACGGCCATGTCCTCGTCCGCCCTGCCCATTGTCGCGCTCTTCCCGGACGGCCCGAACCTCAAGACCTGGGCGATCATCACGGGCCTGACCGGCCTGGCATTCGTCTGGTTCAACCGGTACGCCGTCTTCGAGAAGGCCATGACCGTCCTGATCGGCGTGATGTTCGTGGTCGTCGTGTACGTCGCGGTGCGCGTCGGCCCCGACGTCGGCGCGTCGTTCGCGGGTCTGGCCCCCGTACTCCCGGACGGCTCGCTCCTCTACACCCTGGGGCTGATCGGCGGCGTCGGCGGCACCATCACCATGGCGGCCTACGGCTACTGGGTGAACGCCAAGGGCTGGACCAACTCCTCCTGGATGAAGGTGATGCGCCTCGACAACCGGGTCGCCTACCTCACCACCGGAATCTTCGTCGTGGCGATGCTGATCGTCGGCGCGGAACTCCTGCACTCCTCCCACCTCGCCCTCACCAAGGGCGACCGGGGTCTGATCGACCTCGGCGCGATCCTGGAGGACCGCTACGGAACGGCGACCGCCAAGCTGTTCCTCATCGGCTTCTTCGCCACGTCCTTCTCGTCCCTCATCGGCGTGTGGAACGGCGTGAGCCTGATGTTCGCCGACTTCGTCGACCGCTTCCTGCGCGGGCGCGGGGGCGCCCCGGCCGGGGTGAGCACCGTGGAGGAGGTGGCGTCCGGGACGAAGGAGCGCTCCTTCGCCTTCCGGGCGTACCTGCTGTGGCTGACGTTCCCGCCGATGACGCTGCTCTGGCTGGACCAGCCGTTCGGGCTGGTCGTGGTGTACGGCGTGCTCGGCGCGTTTTTCATGCCGTTCCTGGCCCTCACACTGGTGTGGCTGCTCAACTCCTCGCGCACACCGAGGGAATGGCGCAACGGAGCGCTCAGCAATGTGATGCTCGTGGCGGCGGGCCTGCTGTTCGTCGTGCTGTGTGTGCAGCAGCTGCGGGAGCTGCCCTGGTAGGCGACCGGCCGGGGGACCCCCGTGTCCCCCGGCCGGTCAGCGGCCGGACGGTGTCCCGTCCGCTGACGGGGCGGCCGCAGATGCGGCCGCCGGGCCCGCCGCGCCCGGCTTCGTGGATGCCGGTCCGCTCGGCGGGGACTTCGGGGAGTCGGGGGAGGCGGGGGTCTGCTCCGGCGGGGCCGGCTTCGCCGTCCCGGTACCGGCCTGCGGCTCCGGCTCCGGCTCCGGCTCCGGCTCCGGTTCGGGCTCGGGCTCGGGGGCCTGCTCCGGCGGGGGCTGCATGTCCTTCGGGCCGCCCGGGGCGGGTTCCCCCAGCGCGTCCAGGGCCTCCTCGGCGCGGGGCGCGTCCAGCGGGGAGAAGGCCGGGTTGGTGCGCAGGGCCTCCTCCAGATGGCGGCGGGCCGCGCCGTACTGGGCCATCTCCCGTTCGATCGTGCCCAGGTGGTACGCGTAGGAGGCGTTCCGGCCCCCCGTGTCGACGGCCCGCCGGGCGTACTCCAGCCCCTCCTCCGGCCGGCCGGCCCGGTGCAGCGCCCAGCCCAGCGCGTCCGCCACCGCCGCACTGCGGTGCTGCCGGGACCACTCCGCGCGCAGCAGCTCCACCGCTGCGTCCGCGTCGCCGTGGTCGCTCTCGTAACGCGCCCGGAGCAGGGACTCGTTGACCCCGGCGGCCTTAGACCGCGACAGCAGCGTGCGCGTCTTCGCGTACTGGCTGCGGGCGTCGCCGTCCAGGCCCAGCGCCTCGTACAGCTCGCCCAGTTCGAGGGCGTACTCCGCGCGGGGCAGCTCCGCCACCGCCGCCTGGTACGCGTCCAGCGCCTCGTCGCTGCGGCCCAGGGCCGCCAGGGCGCGGGCCCGGCCCGCCAGTGACGCGTGCTGGCCGCTGTCCGTGCGCAGCGCCGCGTCGTACTGCGCCACGGCCTCCTCCGGCTCGCCGCGCTCCCACGCCAGCTCGCCGAGGCGGTGCAGGGCCTGCGCCTTCTCCACGGGGGTGGTGGCCCGGTCCGCCGCCTCGCGGGCGGTGGCCAGGGCGTCCTCGCGCCAGCCCTGGTTGCGGTACATCTCGGCGGTCCGGGCCAGCGCCGGAACCCCCTTGCGCAGCTGCCCGAACCGCTCCGTCGCCGTGCCGGCCGCCCCGTAGTCGCCGAGGCCGTTGTACGCCTCGATCAGGACCGGGTACGTGCTCCAGGTCTTCGGCTCCCGGGCCCGTACGGTCTCGCCCCACCGCTTCGCCGCGACGAAGTCGTGCCGGGCGTTGGCGAGCGCGGCCAGGCCCACCCAGGCCTCCCCGTTGCCGCGTTCACCGGGCTGCTCCTCCAGCGAACGCCTCAGGGCCGCCTCGGCCCGCGCGTAGTACGCGGCGTCCGCGGAACGCCGCCCCCACTCGACGTACGCCGTGCCGAGCACCGCCCACGAAGGCGCGTCGGAGGGATGCTCCTCCACCCACTTCTGCCGGTCCCCGATGAGCGCCGTCAGGTCCGAGAGCGAGGCGGGGGAGCCGGCGGTCGCTGCCGCCAGGGCCCGGTCGACGGGCCCCGGCACCTTCGGGCGGTCCTGCCCGCCGTCCGGAACGGCCACCACCGCACCGGCCACCAGAACGGCCGCGGCGACCGCGCCGAGCGCGGCCCGGCGCAGCGTCGTACGCGCGGTGGGGGGCGGGGGCGGGAGGGCGGTCGCGCCCTCGGGCTCCTGGGGAGCGGCCGGGAGTTCCTTCGCGTCCGCCGTGCGCGGCGGGAAGGGGGACGGCTCGGGCGGCTGGCGGGGGTCAGGGTCCTGCTGCGGCGTGACATCCATGGCGATCACTCTGCGTCAGTATGAAGAGCACACCGCGCCTTGGGGGTGCCGTCGCAGACGGGTTCACACCATTGGCCCCGGGTGCCAGTCTTGGATCATGAATGATCTCCTCGCACAGCTGCGTGCCGGTCTGCCCGCCGAGGCTCTGATCACCGATCCGGACGTCACGTCCTCCTACGCACGCGACATGGCGGGCTTCTGCGACGCGGGTTCCCCGGCCGTCGTCGTGCTCCCGCGCACGGTCGAGCAGGTCCAGCACGTCATGCGCACCGCCACCGCGCTGCGCGTCCCGGTCGTTCCGCAGGGCGCCCGTACCGGCCTGTCGGGCGCGGCCAACGCCTCCGACGGCTGCATCGTGCTCTCCCTGGTGAAGATGGACCGGATCCTGGAGATCAGCCCGGTCGACCGGATCGCCGTCGTCGAACCGGGTGTCATCAACGCCGTGCTCTCACGCGCGGTGGACGAACACGGCCTCTGCTACCCGCCGGATCCCTCCAGCTGGGAGACGTGCACCATCGGCGGCAACATCGGCACCGCGTCGGGCGGCCTGTGCTGCGTCAAGTACGGGGTCACCGCCGAATACGTGCTCGGTCTCGAAGTCGTCCTCGCCGACGGGCGGCTCCTGACCACCGGGCGCCGTACGGCCAAGGGCGTCGCCGGCTACGACCTCACGCGGCTCTTCGTCGGCTCCGAGGGCAGCCTGGGGATCGTCGTCAAAGCCGTCCTCGCGCTGAGGCCGAAGCCTCCGCGGCAGCTCGTCCTGGCTGCCGAATTCCCCTCCGCGGCCGCTGCCTGCGACGCGGTCTACGCGATCATGGAGCGCGGTCACACGCCCTCACTCCTCGAACTGATGGACCGTACGACCGTCCGCGCGGTCAACGCGATGGCCGGCATGGGCCTCCCCGACTCCACCGAGGCACTGCTGCTCTGCGCCTTCGACACCCCCGATCCGGCCTCCGACCTGGCAGCCGTCGGTGAACTGTGCACCGTCGCCGGCGCCACCGAGGTCGTCCCCGCCGACGACGAGGCCGAGTCCGAACTCCTGCTCCAGGCCCGCCGGATGGCGCTCACCGCGCTGGATACCGTCAAATCCGCCACGATGATCGACGATGTGTGCGTACCGCGCTCGAAGCTCGGAGCGATGCTGGAGGGCACCGCCGCCATCGCCGCGGAGTCCGGCCTCACCATCGGCGTCTGCGCCCACGCCGGCGACGGCAACACCCATCCCGTCGTCTGCTTCGACCACACGGACCCCGACGAGTCCCGCCGGGCCCGCGAGTCCTTCGACAGCATCATGGCGCTCGGTCTCGAACTGGGCGGCACCATCACCGGCGAGCACGGCGTCGGGGTCCTGAAGAGGGAGTGGCTCGCCCGCGAACTGGGCGGGACCGGGGTCGAGCTGCAGCGCGGAATCAAGACGGTCTTCGATCCGCTCGGCCTCCTCAACCCCGGCAAACTCTTCTGACCCCGACACGCCGGGAGCACGGCAGCCGGATAAGGCCCTCACGCCTCACCCTCCTGGGAGGGGGACTCGTCCGCGGACCACGGGTCGCTCAGCCACAGGTCGTCGGCCGGCAGCGGCGCGAGCAGCTCGGCGAGCGCGTCGTCGAGGCCCAGCCGCTCGCTCTCCGTGCCCGGGGGCACCACCCGCAGCGTCCGCTCCACCCACGCGGCCACGGCGGCCGACGGCACCTCCAGCAGGGCGTTGCCATCGGGGGAGGTGAGGGCGATGCAGATGACGTTACGATCGTTGATCTTGGTCGGCCAGATGCGTACGTCTCCGTGTCCGCACGGCCGGAACACCCCTTCCACCAGCAGTTCCCGGGCGAACGTCCAGTGCACGGGGGACTCGGAGCCGATGTGGAAGGCGATGTGCACGGCGTACGGGTCGTTGGTGCGGTAGGTCAGCCTCGCGGGTACGGGGATGGAGAGTTCGGGCGACAGGACCAGCTTCAGTTCCAGCTCGCGTTCCACGACGTTCAGCATGTCAGTGCACGACCTTCCGGTGCTCGTGGACCGGTCCCATGACCGGCCCGCACAAGGAGAGAGCGCCCTCCCCGCCATCCATTACGCGACTTTTCAAAAAAACTTCGGACGGCGTGGAAAGTGGTCCCAAACAGTGGGACCGGCCCGGCGACACGTGGGCGTCTGATAGATGTGGACCCTTGTATTGAGGACGTCCGCACCTGCGACCGGACGGCCTGAGGCCTCGAAGAGATACGGGACCACGGTGATGAGCGCCCCAACCCCGGCACCCGGTGACGAAAGCCCCCGCGAGGGGTACTACCCCGATCCCTCCATTCCTGGATATGTCCGGTATTGGAACGGTGCGGCGTGGGTACCCGGTACGAGTCGGCCCGCGCCCCGGGGCGAAGCCACCTCCGCACCGCGGCAGGCCTCCTCCGTCCCCCGGATGGAGGAGACCGGCCCGATCTTCTTCGACGAGGTCGGCGAGGCGGGCGGTCCTGACGGAGTGCCGGACGGGGCGGGCGGGCCGGAACAGGGCGTCCCCGCCCGTACGGAGCCGGAACCGGCATCGGTCTGGCAGGCCGACACCTCCCGGCAGACCGGCTTCGGCGGCGACCGTGACCGGCGTGTCTCCTGGGGCGGTCCGGAAGCGGCGTCCGGCCGCCCGGACCCGGCGGGTGCCGATCCGCGCACCCCGGCCGGCGGCGCGCGGCCCGAACGCGCCGAACCGGCCCCGGCGGACCCGCGCGTGTCCGGCGCACCGGACCCGATGGGCGGTGCCCTGCCGGGAATGCGGGAGGGCGGTGACAGTGACGGTGGCAGCCGTGACGGTCGTGGCAGCCGTGGCGGTGGCGGTGCCGGGGTCCGTCCGCCGACCGACGGTACGGTCACGATCCGCGCCGTGGGTCCGGGCGGTGGTGCCCGCACTCCGCGTCCGCGCGAGGCGGGGCCGGTGCCCGCGGACGGCACGATGACGATCCGCGCGGCCACTCCGGTCGCCGGTCCGCCGGGCATCATGCCGGGCGGCACGCAGCAGGGGCCGCAAGGGCCGCAAGCGGTGCAGCCGTCGCAGGCACCCCAGGCGCCCCAGAGTCCGCACTCATCGCACGCACCGCAGGCCCCGCACGCTTCACAGCAGCCTCAGGTGCCGCAGCCGACCCGGGTGCAGGAGCCGGCGCGGACGACCGTGCTGCCGTCCGCCGCACTGCCCGCCGCGACCCAGGGCCCGGTGCGGGTGCCCGGCCCCGCCCAGCCCCCGGCCCCCGCTCCCGCGCCCGCCCCCGGACCCGGCGGCTCGACCTCCTGGGGGCAGCAGGCCCACCAGCCGGCCCGGCCGGAACAACACCAGCCGCAGGGGCAACCTCAGCCGCAGGGGCAACACCAGCCGCAGGGCCAACCTCAGCCGCCCCAGCAGCAGATGCCGCCCCAGCAGCGGATGACCGCCCCGCAGCCGGTGCCCGCCCAGCAGCAGGCCGGTGCCGGGGCGGATCAGCCGGTCGTGCCCTGGAAGCCCCCGGTCGACGACCCCTTCCAGCAGCTCGCCAGGGCCCAGACGTCGGCGCGGCCCGCCGGTCTCGGCAAGCGCTTCGCCGCCCGGCTGCTCGACAGCCTGGTCCTCGGCGCCGTTCTCGGTGCCGTCGGTTTCCCGCTGGTCTCCCGGGCGCTGGACCACATCGACGAGAAGATCACCGCGGCGAAGCAGTCCGGCGAGACGGTCACCGTCTGGCTCGTGGACGCCACCACGGCGGGTCTGTTCGGGGCCGTGCTCGGCGCGTTCCTGGTGCTCGGCTTTCTCCTGGAAGCGCTGCCCACTGCCAAGTGGGGCCGTACGCTCGGCAAGAAGCTCCTCGGCCTCGACGTGCGGGACATCGAGTCGCACGACTCGCCCACCCTGGGCGCGGCCCTGCGCCGCTGGCTGGTCTACGGGGTGCTGGGCATCCTGGTCATCGGTGTGTTCAACGTGCTGTGGTGCCTGATCGACCGCCCCTGGCGCCAGTGCTGGCACGACAAGGCGGCCCGCACCTTCGTGGCGGGCTGACCCGGCCGGGCCGACAGTGCGGCCGAGAGAGCCGGGCGGACGCCTTTGGGGGCCGTGGGCTGACGCCCCGTCCCCCGAAAGCACCTGAGCCGTTGCGGGCACCGGTGGGCCGGGGTGCACTGCCCCCATGAGTAACGACCAGCCGACGCCCGGCCAGCCGCCCGAGGACGACGATCCGTTCCTCAAGAAGCCGCAGGAGCCCCCGCCGCCGTCAGCGGGTTCGCCGTACGGCAGCCCTCCTCCGCCGCCTCCTCCGCCGCCGTACGAACCGGGGGGCTACGGCGGATACGGCGGGGCGGATCCGCTGGCCGGGATGCCGCCGCTGGCCCAGCCGGGCAAGCGGATCGTGGCGCGGCTGATCGACTTCCTCATCGTCTCCATTCCGCTGTATCTGATCTCGCTGCCCTGGGGCGGCGCGATCGACGTCACGTCGGACAACGGAAACGACGGATTCGGCGACGCCGTCGGCAACTCGTACAGCGGGCATCAGCTGGTGTGGTCGCTGATCGGGCTGGTGGTCTATGTCGCGTACGACACGTACTTCACCCACAAGGACGGCCGGACCATCGGCAAGCGGCTGCTGAAGCTGCGCGTCGCGATGCTCAACGACGGGCGGGTGCCGGACATCAACCCGTCGCTGATGCGGGCCGTGGTGCTGTGGCTTCCGGCACTGCTGTGCTGCCCGTGTCTGTGGTGGCTGATCAACATCGTGCTGATGTTCACCGACAAGCCCTATCGGCAGGGGCTCCAGGACAAGGCGGCGAAGACCGTTGTGGTCAGCGTCCCGTAGCGCGGCGCGGCAGCCGACGGGCGCCGGGGGCATCCGGGTGTACGGGGTTGCTCAGCGGCGCAGGGAGTGTTCCCCCGCGTGCTCACCGGCATGGGCCGCGGGTATCGCCGTTCCGATGTCGTCCGGGGCCTGCCGCGTGCGGGCCGCGTCCTGTCCTTCCGCCGGCCGGTTCCCGCGCACGGTTTTCACGTGCTTGGGCGCGGGTACGGTCATGGCCACCAGCAGACCGAGCACGAGTGCCGCGGCGCAGGCGAAGGCCATACCGAAGCCCGACTCCGTCCGGGACAGCAGCAGGATGGCGAGGCTGGAGAGGATGACGGTGGCCGAACCGTAGGCGAACTGTGCGGCAGTCGGACGCGGCATGGCGGTATCCGTCCTCGGGACATCGGATGGGACAGTCTCTGCAGCGGAATCGCTCGGCGCGGTCGAAGGGTGGAGCGGTCGAACGGTCGCGTCGACACACGGTCAAACGACTCTACGACGGTGGATGCCCGAGCCGGGCCGGTGGTAAGCACGGCCTAACCCACGGTGTCGGTGCACGGGGGGCGCACGGAGTCACGGAACGCCCCAACCAGCCGTGACCACGCGCCTGTTGGCCTGAGGGAGACGTCCGGATACCGGAAGGCCGCTCCCGCATAGTGCACTTGGTATGTGCAAGTCAAGGTCTGTCTTTTCTTTCATAACTCCGATCAAATGTCGTCACTTGTGACGCGTTGAACGCGCGCGGCCCTTCACCACCCCCCTGGCCGCGATCGCGGACGCCGGGGAGGACTGCATCAAGTGACCACTAAGAGACGGGCGCTCCGCGCCACCGCTGTTGTCGTGGCCATGGCCGCGACCGCCGCGACAGCGTCGGCATTCGCCACCGCTCAGGCAGACGACAAATCGTCGGGCTCGGGCGCGTCCATCGTCGACCGCCGTGACCCGGCACCGGAGAAGGGCCAGGAACACAACCTGGAAGGCCCCTTCAGCGAGCAGCAGGACGCCCAGCGCCAGGCTGCACTGGAGCAGGTTCTCTCCGGCGACAAGAAGGTTTCGACCCGCGGCGGCTCCAAGGTCGTCAGGCTCGACGACAAGAAGTACGTCGAGCTCGGCCGGGAGAAGACCGACAAGATCTTCACCATCCTGGTGGAGTTCGGCGACAAGGTCGACGACACGACCATGTTCGACCCGGACGGCGACGGCCCCAAGCCGCCCGTCAAGAAGTTCGGCGGCACGCCCGGACCGGCGCACAACAAGATCGCCGAGCCGGACCCCAAGAAGGACAACAGCACCGCCTGGAAGGCCGACTACAACCAGAAGCACTTCCAGGACCTCTACTTCGGTGAGGGCGAGGGTGTCGACTCGCTCAAGACCTACTACGAGAAGACGTCCTCCGGGCGCTACTCGGTCGACGGTGAGGTCTCGGACTGGGTGAAGGTCCAGTACAACGAGGCCCGCTACGGCTCCAACTACTGCGGTTCGACCAACTGCGCCAGCGTCTGGGACGCCGTCCGCGACGGTGTCAACGCCTGGGTCGCCGACCAGAAGGCCAAGGGCCGCACCCTGGAGCAGATCAAGGCCGACCTGGCTCAGTACGACCAGTGGGACCGTTACGACTTCGACGGTGACGGCAACTTCAACGAGCCCGACGGCTACATCGACCACTTCCAGCTGGTCCACGCGGGTGAGGACGAGTCCGCGGGCGGCGGCGCCGAGGGCACCAACGCCATCTGGGCGCACCGCTGGTACGCGTACGGCACCAACGCCGGTCTGACGGGCCCCGCGAACAACAAGGCCGGTGGCGCCCAGATCGGTGACACGGGCATCTGGGTCGGTGACTACACCGCGCAGCCCGAGAACGGCGGCCTGGGCGTCTTCGCCCACGAGTACGCCCACGACCTCGGTCTGCCGGACCTGTACGACACCTCCGGCGGCGGCGAGAACTCGGTCGGCTTCTGGTCCCTGATGTCGGCGGGCTCCTGGCTCGGCACCGGCACGGGCGAGATCGGCAACCTCCCGGGCGACATGACCGCGTGGGACAAGCTGCAGCTGGGCTGGCTCGACTACGACAAGGCCAAGGCCGCCACGAAGTCGACCCACAAGCTGGGCGTCGCGGAGTACAACACCAAGAACAAGCAGGCGCTCGTCGTCGAGCTGCCCGAGAAGGCCGTCACCACGACTGTCACCAAGCCCGCCGAGGGCTCGAAGCAGTGGTGGAGCGACATGGGTGACGACCTGTCGAACACCCTGACCCGCTCGGTCGACCTGACCGGCAAGTCCGCCGCGTCGCTGGACCTTTCGGGCTGGTACGACATCGAGGCCGACTACGACTACCTCTACACCGAGGTGTCGGAGAACGGCGGCTCCAGCTGGACCGCGCTCGACGGCACGGCCGACGGCAAGGCGCTCCCGCGCGACGCCAGTGACAAGCCGGCCCTGACCGGTGTCTCCGGCGCCGTCAAGAAGCTCTCCTTCCCGCTGAACGCCTACGCCGGCAAGAAGATCGACCTCCGCTTCCGCTACCAGACGGACGGCGGCGCGGGCGGCAAGGGCTTCACGGCCGACGCCCTCACGATCACCGCCGACGGTGCCGCGATCCTCACGGACAACGCCGAGGGCGACGACAACGGCTGGACCGCCAAGGGCTTCTCGCGGATCGGTGAGTCGTTCACCAGCGACTACCCGCAGTACTACATCGCCGAGAACCGTCAGTACGTGTCGTACGACAAGACCCTCAAGGTCGGCCCGTACAACTTCGGCTTCTCGCAGAGCCGTCCGGACTGGGTGGAGCACTACGCCTACCAGAACGGTCTGATGGTGTGGCTCTGGGACACCTCCCAGAAGGACAACAACACCTCCGCCCACCCGGGCCAGGGTCTGATCCTGCCGGTCGACTCGCACGCCAAGCCGCTGAAGTGGAAGGACGGCTCGGTTCTGCGCAACAAGATCCAGCCGTTCGACGCGCCGTTCAGCTGGTGGCCGAACCAGGGCTTCACCCTGCACAACGCCGACGTGCCGCTGAAGATCAAGCCGTCGCTGGGCGTCCCGGTCTTCGACGACCGCAAGGGCACGTACTGGTACGAGGAGAACCCGACAGGCAGCGTCAAGGTTTCTGACACCAACACCCGGATCTCGATCGTCAACGAGCCGCTCAGCGGCTCGACGATCACCGTGAAGGTTGGTCCGTCGACCAAGTAATTCAGTAAAACCGCAGGTCAAAGCATGATCGGCCGTCGCCCTCTAGCGGGCGGCGGCCGATCGTGTTTAGGTGCCTCTTGTTCTTATCCTTATTGACACGACGTCTCACGGGGGAGCACGGAGCATGGCAGGCGGAGGTTTCTGCAGGTTGCCGAACGGCACGGTGGTGGTGGCACTCGCCCTGACCCGGCCGGCGGACGGGGCCGGGCCCGGAGCCCCGGTACGGGTGCTGGTGCACGCGGCCAACCGGGCGCGGGCCCTGACCCGGCTGCGCAACCTGGGGCTGCGCGCGGTCTATCTCCGCGGCAACGCCCAGCCGCCCACGCCGGACGAGATAACGGCCGTGCTGCACCACCCGGACGGCCTGCTGTGGCGGGCGGCGCCCCAGGCGGCCCAGGAACTCTGGCACCCGATCCGGGCGCTGCTGGGGCCCACCGGCTATGCGGGCCCGGCTCGCCCGGCGGCGTAGGGCCCGCGGGCCCGCGGAGCGCCCTACAGGGGGCCGGCGACGACCGGCTTGCCGGTGAGTTCCACGCCCGCGCCGCGGAGCTCCTCCAGCGCCCGCTGCGTGGTCGCGCCGGCGACCCCGGCGGTCAGGTCCAGCAGTACGTGGGTGGCGAAGCCCTCGCGGGCGGCGTCCAGGGCGGTGGCCCGGACACAGTGGTCGGTCGCGATGCCGACCACGTCGACCTCGGTGACGGAGCGGTCGCGCAGCCACTGGGCGAGCCCGACCCCGTTCTCGTCGAGCCCCTCGAAGCCGCTGTACGCCGCGGCGTACGCCCCCTTGTCGAACACGCTGTCGATGGCACCGGAGGCGACCGCGGGGGCGAAGTTCGGGTGGAAGCCCACGCCCTCCGTTCCGGCCACGCAGTGCACCGGCCAGGAGTGCTCGAAGTCGGGCTGGGCCGAGAAGTGGTCGCCCGGGTCGATGTGGTGGTCCCGGGTGGCCACCACATGGCGGTAGCCGGCCTGGGCCTCGCCGATCAGGTCGGTGATGGCGGCGGCGACATCGGCGCCGCCCGCCACCGCGAGGCTGCCGCCCTCACAGAAGTCGTTCTGAACGTCCACGACGATCAAGGCGCGGTGCATGGCGGGTGTCCTTAGGTGGGGAGAGGCGGCGTGCCGGGCGCGAGCGGGGCTTCGGGGCCGGGGTGTGAACCGGGCTGGAGGGCAGCGGGGAAGGGAGCGGGCCGGGGGCGGGAACGAGCGGGACAGGATGCCATCGAGCGTAGAGACTCGGACGGCACAATCAAGCCCGTCCGGCAATCCCGGCCCCTCGGGCCGTTGCCCCGCCCCGGCCGCCTCACACCTGCCGGCCCGCGCCCGCCGGGTCAGATGTACTCGGTCGGGATCACCGGCTCGCCCCGCGACAGCTGGATCGCCGACATCGGCAGCCCCTTCCGCGCGGCCACATGCCGCTCGCGGGCGGCCTCCAGGGGCTCGCGGGCGACCACCTCGCCGCCCCGCACCAGCTCCACCAGCAGCTGCCGCCCGGCCAGCTCCTCGGGCACCGGACCGGTGCCGATCACCTCGGCCTCGGCCACCCCGTGCTCGTCCAGCCGGCGCGCGGCCCACTTGCGTCCGCCCACCGACGACTTCGCGCCGAGCGACTTCTTCGCGACCGGCCGCATCGTTTCGCCGGGGTCGGCGGAGGCGGCGCGGGCGACCAGCTTGTAGACCATGGAGCAGGTCGGCTGTCCGCTCCCGGTGACCAGCTGCGTGCCCACGCCGTAGGCGTCGACCGGAGCCGCGGCCAGCGAGGCGATGGCGTACTCGTCCAGGTCCGAGGTCACCACGATCTTCGTCGCGGTGGCGCCCAGCTCGTCCAGCTGCTGGCGTACCCGGTGCGCGACCAGCAGGAGATCGCCGGAGTCGATCCGGACCGCGCCGAGCTCGGGCCCGGCGATCTCGACCGCCGTACGGACCGCCTCGGTCACGTCGTACGTGTCGACCAGCAGTGTCGTGTTGCGGCCGAGCGAGTCCACCTGCGCCTGGAACGCGTCGCGCTCGCTGTCGTGCAGCAGGGTGAACGCGTGGGCGCTGGTCCCGACGGTCGGGATGCCGTAGCGGAAGCCCGCCGCCAGGTCGGAGGTGGTGTCGAAGCCGCCGACGTACGCGGCGCGCGCCGAGGCGACGGCCGACAGTTCGTGCGTGCGGCGGGCGCCCATCTCGATCAGCCCGCGGCCGCCCGCCGCGGCCGACATCCGGGAGGCCGCCGCGGCGATCGCCGAGTCGTGGTTGAGGACCGACAGGATCACGGTCTCCAGCAGCACGCACTCGGCGAAGGAGCCCTCCACCCGCAGGATCGGCGAGCCGGGGAAGTACACCTCGCCCTCCGGGTAGCCCCAGATGTCGCCGCTGAAGCGGTAACCGGCCAGCCATTCGAGCGTGGGCTCGTCGACGACGCGCTGCTGGCGCAGGAAGCCGATCATCTCGTCGTCGAAGTGGAAGTTCTCCACGGCGTCGAGCACCCGCCCGGTGCCCGCCACGACGCCGTAGCGCCGCCCCTCCGGCAGCCGCCGGGTGAAGGCCTCGAAAACCGAGCGCCGGTCCGCGGTGCCGGCCTTCAGGGCGGCCTGCACCATGGTCAGCTCGTACTGGTCGGTGAAGAGTGCGGTCGACGGCACACCGACCCGTCGCCCAAGGTCCGCTGAGTTCATGGCTGGGATGCTACCCCCTATTTCGTCAAAGTGACGAGATGTGGGGTCCGTTTGTGCGATGACCCCTTCCGGGTGGCAGCATGGGGTAGGTGAGCGTTGCTGCCCCCGTAGAGATCGAACGTCCAGAGTCGGCCGAAGAGACCGTCGCGGTCCCCGAGCCGGACGTCCCCTGGGTGACGCTGGTGCACAACGACCCGGTCAACCTCATGAGCTATGTGGCCTATGTCTTCCAGGCCTACTTCGGCTACTCGAAGGACAAGGCCCACAAGCTCATGCTCGATGTGCACCAGAAGGGCCGCGCGGTCGTCTCCAGCGGAAGCCGCGAGGAGATGGAGCGCGATGTCCAGGCCATGCACGGCTACGGCCTCTGGGCCACCCTGACCCAGGACCGCAACTAGGGCGGCGGCCGCGCCGGCGGGACGGGGCCGCGCGCCGGCCCCGCCCCACGCGCCCGTCATCCGCCGCTGTCCCGCCCCTGCCCCGCACGACCCACCATCGGAGAATCCATGGCCGGCCATTTCGAGGCCACCCCCGGCGGCGGCGCGTCCGTCGCGCTCGACGAGGTCGAGGTCTCCATCCTGCGCTCCCTCGCCGTCCAGCTGCTGGAGCTGATCGGTCCGGGCGACGAGCCCGCCGAGGGCGAGGACCCGCTCGCCGCGCTCTTCGCCGAGGGTCCGAGCGAACCGCCCGCCGACCCGGCCCTGGCCCGGCTCTTCCCCGAGGCGTACGGGAACGAGGACAAGGAGCTGCGCGAGGCGTCCGCCGAGTTCCGCCGCTACACCGAGAACGACCTGCGCACCCGCAAGCGCGAGGACGCCGTCGCCGTCGTACGCACCCTGGACGGGCTCTCACCCGTGGGGGAGGGCGGTGCCGTGCTCACGCTCACCGCCGACGAGTGCCGCAACTGGCTCGGCGCCCTGAACGACCTGCGGCTCACCATCGGCACCCGGCTGGAGGTGTCCGACGAGGACGAGGGGCAGGAGGGTTCGCTCTACCGCCTCTCCGACAGCGACCCGCGCAAGCCGATGGTGATGGCCTATCTCTGGCTGGGCGCGCTCCAGGAGACGCTCGTCGAGACGCTGATGCCGTAATCCGGACGCGAAGGGCCGTCCTGCGGAGCTGTCCCGCGGGGCGGCCCTTCGGCGCGTCCCGCGGGGCATCCTGCCGCGCTTCCTGCCGTGAGTCCTGCCGTGTGTTCTGCGGGGCGCTCGCTCAGCGGACGCTCAAATCGGAATAACGATCACGTCACCCGAACAGTCGACTTTGCAGCGGCTGGAAACTCTTGTCCGCTTTTTCCTGTGGTGTGCGCCACACAATGTCCCGTGGGTCGCCCGGGAGCCCGTGATAAATCTTCACGACCACCCGGGGACGCCATCCCTGTTCCCGGGGGCGCTACAAGTCGGCCGAACGCCGACGGCACTCCATCCATATCCGGGGGGATCAGGAACTGATCCGTCGCCTGTGAAGGCGCGGATCGGCGTGGAGAAAGGCGCACCACATGACATCGGCACAGGTCGACAAGGGGCACGCAGGCGACGATGCCGAGGGTGCCGGAAACAGCGGCGAGGGATACCGGCGCGGCCTGGGTGCCCGCCAGATCCAGATGATCGCCATCGGCGGAGCCATCGGCACCGGGCTTTTCCTCGGTGCGGGCAAAGCCATCGACCGGGCCGGTCCCAGCCTCATCCTGGCCTACGCGATCGCGGGCCTGGTCATCTTCTTCATCATGCGGGCCCTGGGCGAACTCCTCATGTACCGCCCGGTCTCCGGCTCCTTCTCGGAGTACGCGCGGGAATTCCTCGGCCCGTTCTTCGGGTTCGTGACCGGATGGACGTACTGGCTCTTCTGGGTCTTCACCGGAATCACCGAAGTCACCGCCGCCGCCACCTATATGACGTACTGGTGGAACATTCCGCAGTGGCTGTCGGCACTCGTCTTCACCTTCATTCTGTACGGCGCCAACCTCATCTCCGTGAAGCTCTTCGGTGAGCTGGAGTTCTGGTTCTCGATGGTCAAGGTCACCGCGATCATCGGCATGATCCTGATCTGCGCCGGAGTCCTCACGATCGGCTTCTCCGACGCCGCCGACAACGCGACCGTCGCCAATCTCTGGAACGACGGCGGATTCTTCCCCTCGGGCATCACCGGCACGCTGATGACCCTCCAGATCGTGATGTTCGCCTTCCTCGCCGTCGAACTCGTCGGCGTCACCGCGGGCGAGTCCAAGGACCCCACGACCGTCCTGCCCAAGGCCATCAACACCGTGCCGTGGCGCATCGCCGTCTTCTACGTCGGCGCGCTGATCATGATCCTCTCGGTGGTGCCGTGGAGCACGTTCAAGCCGGGCGTCTCGCCGTTCGTGAAGACCTTCGAGGAGATGGGCCTCGTGGCGGGGGCGGCGATCGTCAACTTCGTCGTCCTGACCGCGGCGCTCTCCTCCTGCAACTCCGGGATGTACTCCACCGGCCGCATGCTGCGTGACCTGGCGCTCAACGGGCAGGGCCCGAAGGCCTTCACCAGGCTGACGAGGAACGGCCTGCCGTTCGCCGGCACCACGTTCTCGGCCGCGCTGATGCTCGTCGGCGTCTGGATCAACTACCAGTGGCCGAGCGAGGCGTTCAACTACGTCGTCTCCTTCGCGACCATCTCCGGCATGTGGGCCTGGGTCATGATCCTGCTCTGCCAGCTCCGCTTCCGCGCGCTGGCCGACCGGGGGGTGCTCCCGCAGTCCGCCTTCAAGGCGCCCGGAGCCCCGTACACCAGCGTCTTCGCGCTCGGCTTCATCGGCATGGTCGTCGTGATGATGGCCATCGACAAGGACGCCCGGGTCTCGCTGTACTGCGCACCGGTCTGGGCCCTGATCCTCGGCGTCTCGTATCTGGTGCTCAAGGCCCGCAACCCCGGCAACACGGCGTTCATCAAGAGCTGACACCCGCGGCCGCCCGAGCCGGAGCGTCCGGCATGCGGACCCGCCCGTACCACTCCCCGGTACGGGCGGGTCCGTTGCCCGGGAGGCCGGTCCTATCCTGGGCGCCATGCTGACCATCACCAAGGAGCTCCACGACCGGATCGTGGCCCACTCCCGCGCGGACCACCCCGACGAGGCGTGCGGAGTCGTCGCGGGACCGGCCGGAACGGGACGGCCCGAACGTTTCATCCCCATGCTCAACGCCGCCCGCTCGCCCACGTTCTACGAGTTCGACTCGGCCGACCTCCTCAAGCTCTACCGCGACCTGGACGACCGCGACGAGGAGCCCGTGATCATCTACCACTCGCACACGGCGACCGAGGCCTACCCCTCCCGCACCGATGTGACGTACGCCAACGAACCCGGCGCCCACTACGTCCTCGTCTCCACCGCGGACACCGACGACGCGGGCCCCTTCCAGTTCCGCTCGTTCCGCATCGTGGACGGCGAGATCACCGAAGAGGACGTCAAGGTCGTCGACGCCTGCTGAAGGACGCCCGAGGGGACACCCGCCGAGGGTCGCCCCGCCTGCGTCGCGATCAGGTCTGGCACACTGCACCCAGACCCAAGGGGCGGCAGGAACCAGGAAGCCGGTGCAAGTCCGGCACGGTCCCGCCACTGTGACCGAACCCCGTCCACCAGGACCGGGGCTCGGCAGTCAGGAACTGGCCTGCCGCCTTCTCGCACCGACCAGGGGACGCGGAAATCCCCCGGAGAGGCCCTGCCATGTCCCGGCGCACCCCCGCGCTCATAGCCGCCGCCGTGCTGCTCCCGCTCGCCCTCACCGCCTGCTCCGCCACGGACGCCGACAACGGCTCCGCGGGCTCGGCCGAGGCCACCGGACCCTCCGCCGAGGGCTTCCCGTACACCGTCACGAACTGCGGTGTCACCACGACGTACAAGGCGCCGCCGAAGCGTGCCGTCACCATGAACCAGCACGTCACCGAAGTGATGCTGGAACTGGGGCTCGCCAAGTCCATGGTCGGCACCGCCTACCTCGACGACAAGGTCCTGCCGGAGTACGAGGACCGGTACGAGGCCATCCCGGTCCTGGCCGGGGAGTACCCCTCGTACGAGAAGCTGCTCGCCGCCGACCCCGACTTCGTCTACGGCGGCTACTCCACCGCGTTCACCGCGGGCGACGGCCGCAGCCGCGAGGCGCTGAAGAAGTCCGGCATCGACACCCGGCTCAACACCGAGTACTGCGCCAGGGACGCGACCGCGATGGAGACCCTCTACCAGGAGGTCCGCGAGGTCGGCCGCACCTTCGGCGTCGTTGCGCGCGCCGACGCGTGGATCGAGGAGGCGAAGGCCGCCAACGCCGCCGCGGCCGAGCGGCTCAAGTCCGCCCGGCCGGTCTCCGTCTTCGTCTACGACAGCGGCGACAAGACCGCGTTCACCGCGGGCGGCAAGGGCATCGGCAACGAGCTGATCACCCGGGCCGGCGGCCGCAATGTCTTCGCCGACCTCGACAAGCCGTTCGGCGACGCCTCGTGGGAGAACGTCGTCGCACGCAAGCCCGACGTCATCGTCATCTACGACTACGGCTCCACCACCGTCGCCCAGAAGAAGAAGCGCCTCCTGGAGGACCCGGCACTCGCCGACGTCCCCGCGATCAGGAACAAGCGCTTCGCCGTCCTCCCGCTCTCCGACGCGGTGCTCGGCGTGCGCGCCCCCGCGGCGGTCGGCAAGCTCGCCGCCCAGCTGCACCCGGAGATACCCGGGGACTCACCCACGAAGGAAGCCACGGACCCGGCCACCGCACCGTGAGCTGCCGCACCCCAGCCGCGCCGCGCCGGCTGCGCTGCGCCCTGGTCCTCGGCGCCCTCGCCGTCGTCCTCGGGGCCGCCGTCCTCGCCGCGCTCGCCCTCGGCTCCGTCCGCATCCCGCCCGGCCAGGTCCTGGACATCCTGACCGGGCGGGCCGGCCCGAGCCCGTTCCGTACGATCGTCCTCGACGTCCGGCTGCCCCGGGTCCTGCTCGGCGTCGTCGTCGGCGCCGGACTCGCCGTGGTCGGCACCGTCCTCCAGGCGCTCGTGCGCAATCCGCTCGCCGACCCGTTCCTCCTGGGCGTCTCCTCCGGAGCCTCCACCGGAGCGGTCCTCGTGATCGTCCTCGGCGTCGGCGCGGGCCTCGCCACCACCGTCACCATCCCGGCCGCCGCCTTCGCGGGCGCGCTCGCCTCACTCCTGCTCGTCTACACCCTGGCCCGCGGCGGATCCGGCCTCACCACCAACCGGCTCGTGCTGGCCGGAGTCGCCGTCTCCTACATCCTCTCCGCCCTCACCAGCCTCATCCTGGTCACCTCCGCCCGCGCCGACCACCTCCAGGAAGTCCTCTACTGGACCCTCGGCGGGCTCGGCGCCGCGCGCTGGGACATGCTCGCGCTCCCCTCGGCCGTCCTCGTCGCGGGTACGGCGCTGCTCCTCACCCTCGCCCGTCCGCTCGACCTGCTGCTCGTCGGCGAGGAGGGTGCCACCGTCCTCGGGCTCGACACCGCACGCTTCCGGGCCGGTGTCTTCGTCCTCGCCTCCCTGCTCACCGGCGCCCTCGTCGCCTACAGCGGGGCGATCGGATTCGTCGGCCTGATGGTGCCGCACATGGCCCGGATGGCCGTCGGCGCGGGCCATCGGGCCCTGCTCCCGGTCGCCGCGCTGGGCGGCGCGGTCTTCCTGGTCCTGGCCGATCTGGCCGCGCGCACGGTCGCCGCTCCCCAGGACATCCCGGTCGGCGTCCTCACCGCCCTGACCGGCGGCCCGTTCTTCCTCTGGATGCTCCGCCGCCGCCCCGAAGGAGCCCCGGCATGACCGGCCTTCGCCCCGAAGGAGTTCCCGCATGACCAGTCTGCGTACCGAAGGCCTCTCGTACGGGACCGGCGGCCGGCACCTCGTGGACTCCGTCGACCTGACCGCCGCCGACGGTGAGACGGTCGGCCTCGTCGGCCCCAACGGCAGCGGCAAGACCACCCTGCTGCGCTGTGTGTACGGAACCCTGCGCCCCACCCACGGCCGGGTCCTGCTCGACGGCGACGACCTCGCCCGCCTCCCCGTCAAGGCCCGCGCCCGGCGGATCGCCACCGTCCCGCAGGACGGCCAGGCCGGTTTCGAACTGACCGTCGCGCAGGTCGTCGCCATGGGCCGGGCCCCGCACAAACGCTTCTGGGAGGCGGACACCGCCGCCGACACCGAACTGGCGGCCGCGGCCCTCGACCGGGTCGGCATCGGCGCACTCGCGTCCCGTGCGTTCGCCTCCCTCTCCGGCGGCGAGCGCCAGCGCGCGCTGGTCGCCCGGACGCTCGTCCAGGAGCCGTCCCTCATCGTCCTGGACGAACCCACCAACCATCTGGACATCCGCTACCAGCTGGAGATCCTCTCGCTGGTCCGCGGACTCGGCACGACGAACCTCCTGGCCCTGCACGACCTGAACCTCGCCGCGTACTACTGCGACCGCCTCTACGTCCTGCGGGCCGGCCGGGTCGTCGCCTCGGGCACCCCCGCCGAGGTCCTCACCCCGGACCTGCTGGCCGACGTCTACGGAGTGACCGCGGAGGTCACCACCCACCCCACGACGGGCGCCCCGACCGTCGTCTACCTCCCGGGCGAGGGCACCCGTTCCGCATAGTGAACGTCTGTCATCCACCATGCGAGATCACACTCCGGATTTCCGGCCGGGAATCGATACGATGACCGCATGGTTCCCCATGACGTGAGCATCAAGACGCCGGGCACGCTGCTCGTCGCGCGGCTGCACGTCGACCTGTGCAGGCTTTCCAGCGCGATCTGTCCCGGCTGACGCCTGCCCGTGAGCCGCACGGCCTGAGCCGCGGTCCGAGCGCCACCCACACGCCCCACCCCCCCAGCGCGGGGGCGGAAACGCGCGCCCCACGCCACTTCCCCGCATCCGACAGGAGCCCACGCCATGGCCATCGAGGTCCGCATTCCGACCATCCTCCGCACCTACACCGACGGCGCCAAGGCGGTCGAAGGCAGCGGGGCGACGCTCGCCGACCTCTTCGTCGACCTGGACAGCCGCCACCAGGGCATCCGCGAGCGTGTCGTCGACGGGGGCGAGCTCCGCCGCTTCGTGAACGTCTACCTCAACGACGAGGACGTCCGCTTCCTCGACGGCATCGACACCAAGCTGAGCGACGGCGACAGCGTCACGATCCTCCCGGCCGTCGCCGGTGGCATGCGCTGATGCGTTACGACTCCCCGCTGGCAGCCGTGGGCAACACACCCCTGGTGCGTCTGCCCCGGCTGTCCCCGTCCGCGGACGTCCGTATCTGGGCCAAGCTGGAGGACCGCAACCCCACCGGCTCGGTCAAGGACCGCCCCGCGCTCCACATGGTCGAACAGGCCGAGCGGGACGGCCGTCTGACACCCGGCTGCACGATCCTGGAGCCGACCAGCGGCAACACCGGCATCTCGCTCGCCATGGCGGCCAAGCTCAAGGGCTACCGCATCGTGTGCGTCATGCCGGAGAACACCTCGCAGGAGCGGCGCGACCTGCTCGCCATGTGGGGCGCCGAGATCGTCTCCTCCCCGGCCGCGGGCGGCTCCAACACGGCCGTCCGCGTCGCCAAGGAGCTGTCGGCCGAGCACCCCGACTGGGTCATGCTCTACCAGTACGGCAACCCGGACAACGCGGGCGCCCACTACGCCACCACCGGCCCGGAGATCCTCAGCGACCTCCCGACCGTCACGCACTTCGTCGCGGGCCTGGGCACCACCGGCACCCTCATGGGCGTGGGCCGCTACCTCCGCGAGAAGAAGCCGGACGTCCGGATCGTCGCCGCCGAACCCCGGTACGACGACATCGTCTACGGCCTCCGCAACCTCGACGAGGGCTTCGTCCCCGAGCTGTACGACGCCTCGGTGCTGACCACCCGCTTCTCGGTCGGCTCGGCCGACGCGGTCGCCCGTACCCGCGAACTCCTCCAGCAGGAAGGCATCTTCGCGGGCGTCTCCACGGGCGCCGCGCTCCACGCGGCGATTGGTGTCGGCAACAAGGCGGTCAAGGCGGGGGAGAGCGCGGACATCGTGTTCGTCGTCGCGGACGGCGGCTGGAAGTATCTGTCCACGGGCGTCTACACCGCGCCCACCACGGAAGCCGCCATCGAAACGCTGCACGGCCAGCTCTGGGCCTGAGGGGCCCGGCCCCTGCGGCGGCCGAGGGCAGCCGGTCCGGAGATTCCGGCCTCTCCGGCGTTCGAGCAGCGGGGGTCCCGGGGCCGAGCACCCGGTTCCGGGAAGGGCGGGCAGGGGAGGGGCCCGCCGGGGGCGCCCCCGGTGGGCCCGCCCGTCACCCCAGCCCCCGTACCCGCTCCCACACCCGCGGGTCCACGCCGCCCACCCGCCGCCGGAATCCCCGTACCGCCACTTCCCGCAGCTCGTCCGTCTCCAGGAAGCTCGTCCGTCCCCGCGGGTCGCCCACCGTCCCGGGCGGCAGCGCGATCACCCCGGGCCGTTCCTCGTGATGCTTGCTGGTGATCTTGGCGACGACCGCCCGTTCACCCCGGACCGAGAGCACCAGGCACGGCCGGTCCTTCGACCCCGGCCCGTCCTCGAACGGCACGTCGGCCCACCAGATCTCGCCCGGCCGCGGTGTCCGGCCGCCCCCACCGCCCGTTCCGCGCCCCGGCGCCGAGGGCTTCCCCGGCGGCCGTGTCCGCCCGCCGGGCCGCTGTGCCCCGCGGCCCCCGCCGGCCCCGGCGCGTTCCCTGCCCGCACCGCGCCCGCCCGGCCGCCGGCCCGACCGGCCCCGCCCGTCCACCACCGCGGCGACGAGTGCGAGCAGGACCACGGCGGCCAGTGCCACCCACAGGGACGTGTTCATCCCCCGACCGTACCGGCGCCCCTACGGGCCCACCGGGCCGCGGTCCCCGGCGGCCTTCCATCGAACCGGTGACAGAGCAGGTGAGTTCCCCCACAACGGCAGGCCGCAGAGGAGCGACCAGCGGTTTCGCACCTTACGCTCGACGAACCGCTCAAATGAACCGCACGACCGCACGAACCCTCCCCGTTCCCACGTCTCGGAGGTTCACGTTCCATGAAGCTCACCGTCGTCGGCTGCTCCGGCTCCTTCCCGTCCGCGGGTTCGGCATGCTCCAGCTACCTCGTAGAGGCCGACGGCTTCCGGCTGCTCCTCGACATGGGCAACGGAGCCCTCGGCGAGCTGCAGCGCCACGTCGGCCTCTACGACCTCGACGCGATCTTTCTCAGCCATCTGCATGCCGATCACTGCATCGACATGTGCGCCTATTTCGTCGTGCGCTACTACCGGCACGACGGCGGGCGCCCCGTCCCGCTCCCGGTCTACGGCCCCGACGGCACCGAGCAGCGGCTGACCACCGCGCACGGCGACACCCCGTCCGACGGGGCGATGGGCGAGGTGTTCGACTTCCACACGCTCAAGTCGGGTTCGTTCGAGATCGGCCCGTTCTCGGTGCGTACGGAGAAGGTCTGCCACCCCGTCGAGACCTTCGGCATCCGCGTCGAACACGGCGGCCGCACCCTCACCTACTCCGGCGACACGGGGACCTGCGAGGCCCTGGACGAACTCGCCGAGGGCGCGGACCTGTTCCTCTGCGAAGCCTCGTTCGCGCACGGCAAGGAGGACATCCCGGACCTCCACCTCAACGGCCGGGAGGCCGGTGAGTGCGCCGCCCGCGCCGGGGCGGGACGCCTCGTCCTCACGCACATCCCGCCGTGGACCGACGCCGCCCGCAACGTCGCCGACGCCCGCGCGGTCTACCGAGGCCCGGTGGCGGTGGCCGCCCCCGGCGCGGTGTACGAGATCTGAGAGCGGCGGGGCACACCGGCCCGCGGGCCCCCGCCCTCCCCACGGACGGCGCGAAGCCCCCGTCCTCCGTGGGGAGGGCGGGGGCTTCGGTGCCGGGCGGCGGCCGGGATCCGGCCGGTCCTACTTCGCCTCGGCCTTGAGGATCTCGGCGAGCTCCTCGTCCGACTCACGGCCCGGGGTCGGCAGGTTGAACTTGGTGATCGCGAAGCGGAAGACCACGTAGTGGACGACCGCGAAAAAGTAACGCGACGGATGGCCACGTGGTCTGGACCACTCGGTGGTGTAGACCAGTTCTAGCACGGTGAGGGTGAGATAAGGAACCTGCGATTTACCACTTCTTCGCAGTAGCAGATCGGGCACGTTCGGTGACATGCCGAAGGCCCCCGGACCACGGGGTCCGAGGGCCTTGCGTGACCGGGTCCGAAGTCCCGGAGAGGTTCTGCTACTTGGTGAGGTCCTTCTCGATCTCCTTCTCCACTTCCTCCGGTTCGCGCCCGGGGGTCTGGAGGTTGAACCTGGTGATCGCGAAACGGAAGATGGCGTAGTAGATCACCGCGAAGCACAGCCCGATGGGGATGATCAGCCACGGTTTCGTGTCCAGATGCCAGTTGACCACGTAGTCGATCAGGCCTGCCGAGAAGCTGAATCCCGCGTGCACCCCCAGCGCCCAGGTGACCCCCATCGAGACACCGGTGAGGACGGCGTGCACGCCGTACAGCAGCGGCGCGACGAACATGAACGAGAACTCCAGCGGCTCGGTGACACCCGTGACGAACGAGGTGAGCGCCACGGACAGCATCAGACCGGCGACCTCCTTGCGCCGCTCCGGCCGCGCGGTGTGGGCGATGGCCAGAGCCGCGGCGGGGAGGCCGAACATCATGATCGGGAAGAAGCCGGAGGTGAACTGTCCCGCCGACGGGTCCTCGGCGAAGAAGCGGGAGATGTCTCCCTGCACCGTCACGCCGTCCGCCCCGGTGAACTCGCCCGCCTGGAACCAGAAGAAGGTGTTCAGGAACTGGTGCATGCCGATCGGGATCAGGAGCCGGTTCGCGAAGCCGAAGATGGCCGAGCCCCACGCTCCGAGGTCGATCAGCTGCTTGGAGAACCAGGTCAGCGCGTCACCGACCGGCTGCCACAGCAGGCCGAACAGCACGCCCAGGACCACACAGAGGAACGCCATCAGGATCGGAACCAGACGGCGCCCGTTGAAGAAGCCCAGCCAGTCCACCAGTTTGGTGCGGTGGTAGCGCTGCCAGACCACGGCGGTGAGCAGGCCGATGAGGATGCCGCCGAGTACGCCGGGGTTCTGCGGGGTGCCGTTGGGCATCGCCTCGGTCACCGAGTCGTCGACGGGGAAGGCGCCGAGCACGCCCCGGTAGACGAGGAAGCCGACCACCGCGGCCAGCGCCGTCGAGCCGTCCGCCTTCTTCGCGAAGCCGATGGCCACACCGATGCAGAACAGCAGGGGCAGGCCGGTGGTGCCGTCGAGGATGGCGTTTCCGCCGTTGAGCAGGACCCTTGAGGTCTTGTCCCAGAAGTCGCCGTGCAGATACGAGTTGAACAGGTTGCCGAGGCTGACCAGCAGGCCGGCCGCCGGGAGGACGGCCACGGGGAGCTGAAGGCTCCGTCCGACTTTCTGCAGACCCTGGACCGGTCCGTTCCACCACTTCTGCTGCGGTGCCGCAGCCGCGCTCGTACTCATCGGCATCCTCCCGGAACACGTCACGTTTGGCGGTCGTTGCAACTGGTGTAGACCAGTTGCGTTACGGTGCGGGGCCCGCCCGGAAGACAGGGCGCCGGTGATCGTCATCCTTTGGGATGGTTCGGTTACTCGCCTGCGAAGTTGGGCCAACCGTGCGTTAACGTGACGAAACGGACCCAGTGGTGGGCGCCGGAAGCATGCGAAATCCAGGGAGAAGCACATGGCCACCAAGGCTGAGAAGATCGTCGCCGGGCTCGGCGGCATCGAGAACATCGACGAGATCGAAGGCTGCATCACCCGCCTCCGCACCGAGGTCCATGACCCCAGCAAGGTCGACGAGGCAGCCCTCAAGGCGGCCGGTGCGCACGGCGTCGTGAAGATGGGCACCGCGATCCAGGTCGTCATCGGTACCGACGCGGACCCGATCGCCGCCGACATCGAAGACATGATGTGACCGCTGCGCCCCGGTGCGCGCACCACGGCACGACCGCGTGACAGGACGACGGCCCCACCCCTGACCGTCCGGGTCCGGTCCGCGCCCGCGGCCCCGCTCCTCCCTGGGGGGAGCAGGGCCCGCGTCGCTCCCGGGCGTTCCTCCCGTCCCCGCCGTACCGCCCGGCCGGAAGCTTCCTTCCCACCCGAACGGAGCCCCGCCGCCAGCGGATAAAGTCGACGCCATGTCTCGCATCGACGGCCGCACCCCCGAACAGCTCCGCCCCGTCACCATCGAACGCGGCTGGAGCAAGCACGCCGAGGGCTCAGTCCTCATCTCCTTCGGCGACACCAAAGTCTTCTGCACCGCCTCCGTCACCGAAGGCGTCCCGCGCTGGCGCAAGGGCAGCGGTGAAGGCTGGGTCACCGCCGAGTACTCCATGCTGCCCCGCTCCACCAACACCCGGGGCGACCGCGAATCCGTCCGCGGCAAGATCGGCGGCCGGACCCACGAGATCAGCCGTCTGATCGGCCGCTCGCTGCGCGCCGTCATCGACTACAAGGCCCTCGGCGAGAACACCATCGTCCTGGACTGCGACGTCCTCCAGGCCGACGGCGGCACCCGTACCGCCGCCATCACCGGCGCCTATGTCGCCCTCGCCGACGCCGTCGCCTGGGCCCAGGGCAAGAAGATCGTCAAGCACGGCCGCAAGCCGCTCACCGACACCGTCGCCGCCATCAGCGTCGGCATCGTCGACGGCGTCCCGCTCCTGGACCTCTGTTACGAGGAGGACGTCCGCGCCGACACCGACATGAACGTCGTCTGCACCGGCGACGGCCGCTTCGTCGAGGTCCAGGGCACCGCGGAGGCCGCGCCCTTCGACCGCACGGAACTGGGCTCCCTCCTGGACCTCGCCACCGCCGGCTGCGTGGACCTCGCCGCACTCCAGAACGAGGCACTCGCCCGCACCTCCGGCGAGTAACCGGGCGCATCGGGCGGGTAAAGAAGCAACCAAGTACGCACCACAGAGCGTCGTTACGTACACGGGCGCACGGGTCGAACCGTGCGCCCGTCCACGTATCGACCCCGGGGAGGGACCGCACCATGGCTTCGCGCCGCCACCACCGCACCGCACTCGCCGTCACCGCCGCCCTGCTGACCCTCACCGCCGCGGCCGGCTGCGGCGCCGTCGACAAGGCCATCGACTGCGTCCGTACCGCCGACGCCATCGCCACCAGCGTCAGCAACCTCCAGCAGGCCATCTCCAGCGCCTCCGACGACCCGACACAGGCCTCCGAGGCCCTCGACGAGATCGACAAGGAACTGAAGAACCTCGGCGACACCACGGACAACGCCGACCTCGGCAAGGCCGTCGACGACCTCCAGGCCGGAGTCACCAACGTCCGTGACGCCATCGAGAAGGGCGATGCCACCCCCGACATCTCGCCGGTCACCGACGCCGCCACCGAGATCGGCAACGTCTGCACGTCCTGAGACCGGAGACGGGCCCCGTGGGCCGTCCTGCCGCCCGCGGCGATAATCGGGGCATGACCCGCCTGATCCTCGCCACCCGCAACGCCGGGAAAATCACCGAACTCCACGCGATCCTCGCCGACGCGGGCCTTGCCCACGACCTCGTCGGCGCGGACGCGTACCCCGAGATCCCCGACGTCAAGGAGACCGGCGTCACCTTCGCCGAGAACGCCCTCCTCAAGGCCCACGCCCTCGCCAGGGCCACCGGCCACCCGGCCGTCGCCGACGACTCCGGCCTCTGCGTCGACGTCCTCGGCGGCGCCCCCGGCATCTTCTCGGCCCGCTGGTCCGGCACCCACGGCGACGACCGGGCCAACCTGGAGCTGCTCCTGGCCCAGCTCGCCGACATCGCCCCCGAACACCGCGGCGCCCACTTCGCCTGCGCCGCCGCGCTGGCCCTCCCCGACGGCAGGGAACGCGTGGTCGTGGGCCGCCTCCCGGGCACCCTGCGCCACACCCCGTCGGGCACGAACGGCTTCGGCTACGACCCGATCCTCCAGCCCGAGGGCGAGTCCCGTACCTGCGCGGAACTGTCCCCCGCGGAGAAGAACGCGATCAGCCACCGGGGCAAGGCGTTCCGGGCGCTGGTCCCGGTGGTCCGGGAGCTGGTGGGCTGAGCGCCCCGCCGTGAACGCGACAGGCCCGGTCCGCCCCGAAGGGCGGGCCGGGCCTGTGACGACGGTGCGCGAGGAGGGACTCGAACCCTCACGCCGCTAGGGCACTGGTACCTAAAACCAGCCTGTCTCACCAATTCCAGCACTCGCGCGTCCGGGGCAGTCTACAAGGGGATGCGGCCGGATCTCCGGGCAATAACGGCGCCGGTGGACCGGCACGGCACCGCCTCCCGGACCGTGCCCCGGACGAACGGACCGCGATCCGGGTCCGGTGGGCGCGGGGACGGCCCGGGGGCGGCGTCAGAACTTCGGATCCGGTGACTGGGCCGCGCAGATCTCCGCGGCCTCCGCCTCCGTCTCCACCGAGGGCGGGGAGCCGGCCAGGGGCTGCTGGGCCGTTTCCTTCATGCAGGCCACGGCGATCACCCCGACCAGCGCCGCCGCCATCGCGTAGTACGCGGGCATCAGGTTCGAACCGCTCCAGCTGATCAGGGCGGTGATCATCAGGGGGGTCGTGCCGCCGAAGAGCGACGCGGAGAGGTTGTAGCCCACCGACAGGGAGCCGTAGCGGACGTGGGTGGGGAACAGGGCGGGCAGCGCCGCGGACATCGTGCCGAGCATGCAGACCAGGGACAGGCCCAGCAGCAGCATCCCGATCGTGACGGCGGGGATGCCTCCCTGCCGGATCAGGAGGAACGACGGCAGGGAGAGGAAGAGGAAGCCGAGCATGCCGGTCATCAGCAGCGGCTTGCGGCCGAAGCGGTCGGAGAGCTTGCCGACCTGGTTGATGATCAGCATCAGGAAGACCATCACGGCGAGCAGGATCAGCAGCCCGTGGGTCTCGCTGTAGCCGAGCTCGTCGGAGAGGTACGTCGGCATGTACGACAGCAGCATGTAGTCGGTGATGTTGTACGCGCCGACCAGGCAGATGCAGAGGATCAGCGTCGGCCAGTACTGCCGGAAGATCTTGGCTAGGTCGCCCTTGGCGGTGGACTCGACGCCGTCCGCCGCCTCGCTCGCGTGGGCGGTGCCGCCCTCCAGCTTCTGGAAGGCCGGGGTCTCGTCGAGCCGCAGCCGCAGATAGAGGCCGACCAGGCCGAGGGGGCCCGCGACGAGGAACGGGATGCGCCAGCCCCAGGACTCCATCTGGGCGGTGTCCAGCAGCGCGTACAGCGCGGTCACCAGTCCTGCGGCGCCGACGTAGCCGGCGAGGGTGCCGAATTCGAGGAAGCTGCCGAAGAAGCCGCGCCGCTTGTCGGGGGCGTACTCCGCGATGAAGGTCGAGGCACCGCCGTACTCACCGCCGGTCGAGAAGCCCTGGAGCATCCGGAAGAAGATCAGCAGGGCGGGGGCCCAGACGCCGATCGTGCCGTGGGAGGGGATGAGGCCGATCGCGAAGGTGCCGACCGCCATCAGGATCATGGTGAGGGCGAGGACCTTCTTCCGGCCGACCTTGTCGCCCATGGGACCGAAGAACATTCCCCCGAGTGGCCTAACGAGGAAGGCCACGGCGAAGGTCGCGAAGGACGAAAGTAGCTGGGTGGTGTCGTTCCCGGACGGGAAGAAGACATGCCCGATGGTGACGGCCAGATAGGAATAGATACCGAAGTCGAACCACTCCATGGCGTTACCGAGCGAGGCCGCTTTCACCGCACGCTTGACCGCCTGGTCGTCCGTGACCGTGATGTCGGTCCGGCGAAGCCTGGGATTCCGGCGCTTGCGGGCGGCCCGGAAGAGCGCGGGGTGACGTTTGACCGCATCGGGGTCGGCCGCCTGCTGGGGGTCGGAGGCCGCCATGGCCGGGTCCTTTCCTCGGAGGGTGTTCCAGGAGAGGCTTCTGCGCGGACATGGCGGCTGCAAACCGAATCAGTGGCCGATTGCGATGTCCCTCACATGTTCCCGTCCGTCGTGAGACCGGTTACGCGTGGGGTCAGATACCCAGATCCCTGATGATCTTGGCTACATGACCGGTCGCCTTGACGTTGTAGAAGGCGTGCTCGATCTTGCCCTGCTCGTCGATGACAACGGTCGAGCGGATGACGCCCGTCACCACTTTGCCGTAGAGCTTCTTCTCGCCGAAGGCACCGTACGCCTCAAGGGTCTCCTTGGACGGGTCGCCGACCAGGGTGACCTTCAGGTTCTCCTTCTCACGGAACTTCGCGAGCTTCTCGGGCTTGTCGGGGGAGACACCGATGACGTCGTACCCGGCCTCGGCCAGCAGGTCCAGATTGTCGGTGAAATCGCAGGCCTGCTTGGTGCAGCCGGGGGTCAGGGCGGCCGGGTAGAAGTACACGATGACCTTGCGGCCCTTGTGGTCCGCGAGCGAGATCTCGTTGCCGTCGGCGTCGGGGAGCGTGAAGGCGGGGGCGGTGTCACCGGGCTGGAGTCGCTCGCTCATGGTTCTCCTCAAGTGGTACGTGGGGTGTACGGGACCGAGCGTAATAGGGGTGCCGCCGGGTGTCCGGGCGGTCGAGCTGACAGACTGTCGATGAAGGTTTACCGGACGACGACCACGGAGGCGGCGCAGTGTCGGATGCCAGGACCCCTGCGCAGATCGAGGCGGACATCATCACCAGGCGTGAGCAGCTCGCGGTGGTGCTCGACGAGATCGGGGTGCGGGTGCACCCGAAGACGATCATCGGCGACGCGAAGGCCAAGGTGGCCCAGTCGGTCGACCGGACGGCCGGGCGCGCGTTCGTCGCGGTGAACCGGTCGGTGTCGGACGTGAAGGCCCAGTTCGTGTCGCAGGACGGTACGCCGCGTCTGGAGCGGGTGATCCCGGCGGCGCTGCTGGTCGTCGGTGTGGTCGGGCTGCTCGCCGTGTCCTCGCGGCGCGGCAAGAAGTAGCGGGCCCTACCCCGGAGGCGTGCGGATCGGTGCGGGGCAGGTAGGTTTCGGGTCGTGAGCGACAACACCCACGACGACAAGCTGCCCATCCGTATGCTGCACGACCGCGTGCTGGTGCGGACCGATACGCCCGAGGGCGAGCGGCGCTCCGGCGGCGGCATCCTGATTCCGGCGACGGCGGCGGTGGGCCGGCGTCTGGCGTGGGCCGTGGTGGTCGCGGTCGGACAGAACGTACGGTCGGTCGAGCCGGGGGACCGGGTGCTGTACGACCCCGAGGACCGCGCCGAGGTCGAGGTGCGGGGCGTGGCGTACGTCCTGATGCGGGAGCGCGATCTGCACGCCGTGGCCGCGGACCGGTTCGAGGGTTCGGTCGATTCGACCGGGCTGTATCTGTAGCCCGCGTCCGCGGCACCCCCCCCCGCACGATGTGCGAAAGGGCCTGGTGACCGGCGTCACCAGGCCTTTTGCGCGTTCTTTGCTACGGTGGGGGGACCCCGACGAGACGCGCCGTACCGGGCTGGAAAAGACGACGCACCCGTGTTTTGTTCGCGAGTTCGCGTCGGAGGTGCCGTCATGGCCTGGGTTCTGTTGATCGTCGCCGGTCTGCTCGAAGTGGGCTGGTCGATCGGGATGAAGTACACCGAGGGGTTCACCCGGCTGTGGCCGAGCGTGTTCACCGGCCTCGGGATCGTCGCGAGCATGGTGTTGCTGTCCCATGCGGCGAAGACGCTGCCGATCGGTACGGCGTACGGCGTCTGGGTCGGTATCGGCGCGGCGGGCGCCGCGGTCCTCGGCATGGTGATCCTCAATGAGCCGGTGACGGCCGCCCGGATCTTCTTCGTGTGTCTGCTGCTGGTCGCCGTGGTGGGGCTGAAGGCGACCTCCGGGCACTGAGTCCGGGAAGCCCGGGGATCTCTCCGGGGGAAACCCACAGGCAGGGCCGGGAGGCCCCCGTACGCGTGGTCAGACGCGCGTACGGGGGCCTCCGGCGCCTTCCATGGAGCCGCCGTTGCCGCCCCCGTCACCGCCCGTGGTGCCGGTGCCGCCGTCCGTCCCGCCCCCGGTGCCTCCGGTTCCGCCGTCGCTCTGGCCGGCGTCCGTGCCTCCGTCGGTCCCGCCCGTGGTGCCGCCGGTGTCCGTACCGCCCGTGTCCGTACCGCCGTCGGTCGGGCCGGGGGTGGTGGGGGCGCTGCTCGGGGGGCTGCTCGGAGGCGTGCTGGAGGGGGTGTCGCTCGGCTCGGCCGGTTCGGTGGTGCCGGGGTCCTCCTCGGCGGGCGGGGCGGTCTCCGCCGCGCCGGGCTCCAGGTCGAGGTCGAATTCCTTGACGTCAGAGGAGCGCAGGGCGGCCCCGGTGTAGGCGGCCCAGGTCGCGGCGGGGGCCCCGCCGCCGTTGACGCGGGGCAGTCCCAGCGCGCCGTAGAGCGGCTTCTGCGCCCCGGTGTCGGGGTCCTGGCCCATGACCGCGACCACGGTCGCGAGGTCGGGGGTGTACCCGGCGAACCAGGCGGCCTTGTCCTCCTCGGCGGTGCCGGTCTTGCCCGCGGCGGGGCGGCCGGCGGCCTGGGCGGCGGTGCCGGTGCCGCCTTCGACGACGCTGCGGAGGATCGAGGTGGTGGTGTCGGCGGCCTCGCGGGAGACGGTCTGCTTGGTGTTCCGGACGGGGAGGGCGATCTCCTCGCCGTCCTTGCCGACCTTGGCGACGAGGGTGTACGCGCCGTGCTTGCCGTGGTTGGCCAGGGTGGCGTACGCCTCGGTCATGTCGAGGACGCTGGCGGTCGCGGGGCCCAGCGCGATGGAGGGGGACGCGGTGAGGTCGGGGGTGTTCTCGGGGATGCCGAGGGCGACGGCGGTGTCCTTGACCTTGCCGGGGCCGACGTCCTGGGCCATCTGTGCGTAGACGGCGTTGACGGACTTGTCGGTGGCCGTGCGGACGGTGACGGGGCCGTAGCTGACGTCGTCCTCGTTGGCCGGGGCGTAACCGGTGGAGCCGTCGCGGCCCTGGACGGTGCGCTTGTTGGTGCCGTCGTAGACGGTGTTGGGGGTGATGCGCCGCCCGTCGAGGGTGGTGGAGCCGTTGGCCACGGCGGAGGTGAAGACGAACGGCTTGAAGGTGGAGCCGACCTGGTAGTCGCGGCGGGTGGCGTTGTTGACGTACTGCTTGGTGTAGTCGATGCCGCCGTACATGGCGACGACCTCGCCGCTGCCGGGGTCGATGGAGGCACCGCCGACGCGCACGTTCCGGTCGGCGGGCCGTTCGTCGCTGGTCTTGGACATCACCTGGGAGTCGACGGCCTTGACCAGCGCGTTCTGCTTCTTCTTCTCCAGCGTGGTGGTGATGCGGTAGCCGCCGGTCGCGAGGGTCTTCTCGTCGATGATCCCGTTGCCCGTGAGGTAGTCCTCGACGGCCTGGACGAGATAGCCGCGCTGTCCGGAGAGCCCGGTGGCGGGCTTGGCCTTGCCGGGCACGGGGAACTCGGTCGCCTCGCGTTCGGCGCTGCTGAGCCAGTCCTCCTTGACCATGCCGTCCAGGACGTAGTTCCAGCGGCCGAGGGCGGCGGGCTTGTTCTCGGGGTGGACGACCACGTCGTACGCGCTGGGGGCGTTCAGCAGCGAGGCGAGATAGGCCCCCTCACCGGTGGTGAGCTCCTCGACGTTCTTGCCGTAGTACGCCTGGGCGGCGGCCTGGATGCCGTAGGCGTTGCGGCCGAAGTAGCTGGTGTTGAGGTAGCCCTCGAAGATCTGGTCCTTGCTCTCCTCGCGGTTGAGCTTGACCGCGATGAAGAACTCCTTGGCCTTGCGGACGACGGTCTGCTCCTGGCCGAGGTAGTAGTTCTTGACGTACTGCTGCGTGATGGTCGAGCCGCCCTGCTTGCCCTTCCCGGTGAGCGTGTTCCAGCCGGCGCGGACCATCGCCTTCACGTCCACGGCCCGCTCGGAGTAGAAGTCCCGGTCCTCGGCGGCGAGCACGGCGTGCTGGACGGTGAGGGGGACCTGCGAGAGCCGGACGTTCTCCCGGTTGACCTCGCCGTCGCGGGCGATGACGCTGCCGTCCTTGTAGAGGTAGACATTGGACTGCGCGGTGGCGCTCGCGTTGGCGGCGGGGATGTCGACGATCTGGTACCCGGCGATGAAGCCGCCGACGAGCAGCAGGGCGATGCCGAGTACGGTGCCGAGCACCATGCGCCAGGTGGGAATGATGCGGCGCCAGCCGGTCCTCCTGGGGCGCTTCGTGCGCCCCTTCCTGCCCTTCGCGCCCGGCGCACCACTGCCGTCGCCGCCCTGACCGGGCGTGGCCGCGGCGGCTGTGTGGTCGCGCGGGGCCCAGTTCTGTGGCTCGTCGTTCATGTCGGTGGTGACTCCTCGGGCGCGGTCGGTTCTCCCAATAGTGCCCGTTTCGCCGGGAAACCATCGGATCATCCTTCAAGGAGGGGGCACGGGAAAAGCGGTCGCGGACCTCGCCCGCACGCCACTAGGGTCGTGCGCTTTGGTGCCGGAGCCCGGTGGCGGCGGGGAATGGGGGAGACGTGCGGCTCTACGCGGTGGTGGCGGCCGGTGGTTTCCGGCGTCATGCCACCTACCGGATGGCGACGGCGGCGGGGGTGTTCACCAACACCGTCTTCGGTTTCATCATGGCGTACGTCTATGTGGCGCTGTGGGACGAGCGCCCGCAGCTCGGCGGCTACGACACCTCGCAGGCACTGACCTACGTGTGGCTGGGACAGGCGCTGCTCATGACCTGCTCCATGATGGGCGGCGGCTTCGAGGACGAGCTGATGGAGCGCATCCGCACCGGCGACATCGCCGTCGACCTCTACCGGCCCGCCGACCTCCAGCTGTGGTGGCTGGCGGGTGACCTGGGCCGGGCGGCGTTCCATCTGCTGGGGCGCGGCATCGTCCCGATGGCACTGGGCGCGCTCGCCTTCGATCTGGCCCTGCCCTCCTCGCCGTGGACCTGGCCGGCGTTCCTCGTCTCGGTGGCGCTGGGTGTGGTGGTCAGCTTCGCCGTGCGCTTCCTGGTCTCGCTGTCGGCGTTCTGGCTGATGGACGGGGCGGGCGCGATGCAGATCGCCTGGCTGATGGGGCTGTTCTTCTCGGGGATGCTGCTGCCGCTGAACCTGTTCCCCGGGGCGCTGGGCGAGGTGGCGCGGGCGTTGCCCTGGTCCTCGCTGCTCCAGGTGCCCGCTGATGTGTTCCTCGGCAAGCACACGGGGTGGGGGCTGGTGCGGGCGTACGCCTTCCAGGCCGGCTGGGCGGTGGCCCTGCTGGGGGCGGGGCGGCTGATGCAGACCGTGGCGACCAGGAGGGTGGTGGTTCAGGGTGGCTGATACGGCGGTGGCCGAGGATTCCGGGGCGGAGCCGGACGGGGCCGCGTCGCGGGAGCCGTGGGCGGCGTTCCCGGGCGGGTCCTCGGCCGGTTTCGCGGGACGGGCCCGGGTGATGGCCGACGGGCTCCGGGCGTACGGGCTGATCGTGGCGATGTGGCTGCGCTCGACGATGGCGTACCGCGCCTCGTTCGTCATGACGACGTTCGGGAACTTCGCGGTGACGGCGTTCGACTTCGTCGCCCTCATGCTGATGTTCTCGCACATCGACGCGCTGGGCGGCTACTCGCTGCCCGAGATCGCCCTGCTGTACGGGACGTCGGCGACCGCGTTCGGGCTGGCCGATCTGACGCTGGGATCGATGGACCGGCTGGGCAGGCGGGTGCGGGACGGGACGCTGGACACCCTGCTGGTGCGCCCGGTTCCGGTACTGGCGCAGGTGGCGGCGGACCGGTTCGCGCTGCGCAGGCTGGGGCGGGTCACCCAGGGGCTGCTGGTGCTCGGGTACGCGCTGATGTCGCTGGACATCGCGTGGACGCCGCTGAAGGTGCTGACGCTGCCGCTGATGGTGCTGAGCGGGGCGGCGATCTTCGGCGCGGTGTTCGTGGCGGGGGCGGCGTTCCAGTTCTTCGCGCAGGACGCCTCCGAGGTGCAGAACTCCCTCACGTACGGGGGGACCACGCTGCTCCAGTACCCGCCGACGGTCTTCGCGAAGGATCTGGTGCGCGGGGTCACGTTCGTGGTGCCGCTGGCCTTCGTCAGCTGGCTGCCCGCGCTGTACGTGCTGGGCCGGGAGTACCCGTTGGACCTGCCGCGCTGGGTGGCGTTCCTGCCGCCGGTGGTGGCGGCGCTGTGCTGGGTGCCGGCGGGGCTGGCCTGGCGGGCGGGGCTGCGGGCGTACCGCAGCACGGGCAGCTGAGAGGCCCGGTCCGGGGATCAGGACACCGAGGGAGAGAGACGGAGCATGGGTTCGGACACGGCCACGGATACGGACACGGATACGGATACGGGGAAGGGCGCGGGCGGCGGCGCGGGCACCGGCGGCGACGCGGACTTCATCGCGCTCGACGGCGTCGAGAAGGTCTTCGACGTACGCCGCAGAACGGGCATCCTGCGCCGGGAGCGGCGCGAGGTCAGGGCGGTCGACGGGATCACCTTCCGTGTGTCGCGCGGCGAGATGGTCGGGTACATCGGCCCGAACGGAGCCGGCAAGTCGACCACGATCAAGATGCTGACGGGGATCCTCACGCCGAGCGGGGGCAGCCTGCGGGTCGCGGGCATCGACCCGTCCCGGGAGCGCACGCGGCTGGCGCACCGGATCGGCGTGGTGTTCGGGCAGCGCACCACGCTGTGGTGGGACCTGCCGCTGCGGGACTCGTACCGGCTGATGCACCGGATGTACCGCATCCCGGACCGCCGCTTCCGGGAGAACCTGGACCGCTGCGTCGAACTCCTCGACCTGGGCGAGCTGTTGGAGGTTCCGGTGCGTCAGCTCTCGCTGGGGCAGCGGATGCGCGGGGACATCGCGGCGGCGCTGCTGCACGATCCCGAGGTGCTGTACCTGGACGAGCCGACGATCGGCCTCGACGTGGTCTCCAAGGCCAAGGTCCGGCAGTTCCTGCGGGACCTGAACGCCGAGCGGTCCACGACCGTGCTGCTGACCACGCACGATCTGACCGATATCGAGCAGCTGTGCAAGCGGGTCATGGTGATCGACCACGGCCGGCTGATGTATGACGGGGCGCTCGCCGGACTCCATGAGGTGGGCGAGAGCGAGCGGACGCTCGTGGTCGATCTGGAACGTGAACTCCCCCCGATCGAGCTGGACTCGGGCCCGGCGGACGGCGAGGGGGCGGGGTCCGTCCCGGGAGTGCGGGTGGTGAAGGTGGAGGGGCCGCGGCAGTGGCTGACCTTCCCCGCGTCGGTGTCGGCCGCCCCGCTGGTGGCGCGGATCGCGGCACGGTATCCGCTGGTCGACCTGTCGGTGAAGGAGCCCGACATCGAGGCCGTGATCGCGAAGATGTACGCGTCGGCACCCTGAGGCCCGTACCGCGGCGGGCGGGCGGTGCGCCGGCCGGGTGCGGCGCATGGGTGGTGCGGGCCGCTGTGCTGTGACGGGAGCGGTTGGTTTCAATAGGCTGCGCGGTATGACAAGTGAACTTCCGGAAATGCGTGCCTCCGACGCCGAACGTGAGCGCATCGCCGAGACTCTGCGCGAGGCGGTGGCCGAGGGACGGCTGGAGATGGAGGAGTTCGAGCAGCGCCTCGACGCGGCCTTCAAGGCCCGTACGCATGGGGAGTTGGAGCCGCTGGTCCGGGATCTCCCGGCGCCGGGCACCGTTGTGGCGCCCGTCGGCGCGACCTCGCCCGCGAGGCCGGGTGCGTCGCGGAACTGGCCGTCCCGGGTCGGGGGTCCCGCGACGTCGAACGGGGCCTTCGCGTTCTGGGGCGGGTTCAACCGCAAGGGGCGCTGGACGGTGGGCCGGAAGTTCACCGCCTTCGCCATGTGGGGCGGCGGTGAGATCGATCTGCGCGAGGCGAACTTCGAGGACCGCGAGGTCGTGATCCGCTGCTTCACGATCATGGGCGGGCTGCATGTGACGGCGCCGCCGGAGCTGAACGTCGAGGTCAAGGGCATCGGCATCATGGGCGGCTTCGGCGAGGGCTCGAACGAGGGGGGCGAGCCGGATCCGGATTCCCCGCGGGTGCGGATCACCGGATTCGCGCTGATGGGCGGCGTCGGCGTGGAGCGCAAGCGGACCAAGGCGGAGCGGCAGCGGCTGAAGGACGCGGAGCTGGCACGGCAGCGGGAGCTGGACCGGGACCGGGACCGGAACGGGCTTGACGGGCCGGGAGGCGCGGACGGGGGCGGCCGCAAGGAGCTGGGCTGAGCCCCCGCCCGCTCCGGCGGACGGCAGGTCGTCGGAGCGGGGTCGGACCTCGTCAGAACGCGTCGGACCTCGGGGCCCCCACCAGGGCCTTGAGGTCGATGTGACGGCCCAGGGTGCGATAGCCGTCGTCGTTGAGGTGCAGATGGTCGCCGGAGTCGAACGACGGCAGGAGGCGGTTGGGCGCGTACGGGTCCCGCACCGCCCGGTCGAAGTCGACGTACGCGTCGAAGACCCCGCCCGCCCGTATCCGCTCGTTGACGGCCACCCGTACGGCGTTGCGGGCGGGGGTCCAGGTCCGGTACCCCTCGTACGGCGTCAGCGTCGCCCCGACGACCCTCAGCCCGCGGGCGTGCGCCCGCTCGGTGAGGGCGCGGAGGCCGTCCACGACGCGCTGCGGGTCCGTCTCCTGCGGGGCCTGCTGCACATCGTTGATGCCCAGCGCGACGAACACGGTCTTCGCCCCGGCCACCGACAGCACATCGCGTTCGAAGCGTCCGGTCCCGCCCTGGCCGCCGATCCGGGTGCGCCCGTCGCGCAGGAGCCGGTTCCCCGCTATGCCCTGGTTGGCGACGCCGTACGTGCCGCGCAGCCGGTCGCTCAGGACGTCGGTCCAGCGGGCGTTGGCGTCGGTGGTGGAGCCGCTGCCCGCGGTGATCGAGTCGCCGAGCACGACGACCGTGCCGGCGGCGGACTCGTTGCGGACGTCGACGGCGGTGAGATAGCGCCACCGGGTGGTGCTCCAGGTGCCGTGGTCGTCGGCCAGGTAGGACGTCTGGTGCGCGTTCGGGTGGAAGGTGACGGGCCCGCCCCCGTGCGGGGTCCGCAGGGTGACCAGCAGGTCGGCGTCCGGGGCGACGGGCACCACGACCGGGTCGCTGACGACCTGTCCGCCCGCGGCGATGGTGACGGTGGGGGCGCCCTTGAAGGTGACCGGGCGGGTGTTGACCGTGGCCTGGTCGACGACGAGGGGGGCCGCGCCGAAGAGGTTGGAGAGGGTGATGCGGGCCGCGTCCCCGCCGACGCTGGTGTGCACGGTGTTACGGATGGTGCGCCCGGGGAAGCCGTGTCCGGTGCCCGGTTCGGCGCTGACGGCCGCTCCGGTCCAGGTGGCGACCCAGGCGCCGGCGGAGTTGGCCTTGGCGGCGGGGTTGCGCGCCGCCGCGTGCGTCTCGGCGGCGGTGAGCGGTGCCGGACGGGGGCCGGAGAACAGCGTCGTACCGAACGCCGCCGCGGCGGCGAGTGCGGCGGTGCCCGCGACAAGGGCGGTGAGCAGGGCATACCCCTGGCGCCTGGGCATGTGCGGTGTGTCTCCTTGTGCTGATCGGGCTGGTCCCATGATGCGACAGGCCGCGGGGAACTCGACGTGCGGCCCGGGAGTAGGTGAGGTAAGGACAATGCGTACGGCACGGGGGAGATGCGTACGCGGACGGGTGGAGCGGATGGAACGGGCCGGAGCCGGAGAGCAGGACGCGGTGCGGAAGTCAGTGGAGGGTCCACAGGACCCGGGTGCCTCGGCGGACCCGGAGGAACCGGCGGACCCGGAGGAACCGGCGGCCCCGGAGGAACCGGCGGCCCCGACGGGGCAGGGCGGTTCGTCCGGTCCGGGCGGGGACGGCGGGTCGGGCGGCGACGGCGGGTCGGGCGGGCAGGGCGGGCCGGGCGCCGCGTCCGGGGACGGGCCGGGCGGTGCGCCGGGGTCCGGGCGCCGGGCGTCCACGCCGCTCGCCTCGTTCGCGTACACCGCCGCCGACGAGGAGAAGCGGCGCGGAGTACGCCGTATGAAGACCACGGCGACCGGCCTCCTTCTGCTCGTCGCGCTCGTGTACGTCCTCGCCACATGGGCGAAGAACGCGGGGGTGGGCGGCTGGCCGGGCTACGTCGCGGCGGCTGCCGAGGCGGGAATGGTGGGTGCGCTGGCGGACTGGTTCGCCGTCACGGCGCTCTTCCGGCGCCCGCTGGGCCTGCCCATCCCCCACACCGCCATCATCCCCACCAAGAAGGATCAGCTCGGAGCGTCACTTGGTTCCTTCGTAGGGGAAAACTTTCTCTCCCCGGGGGTCGTTCGTGACCGAATTCACGCCCTCGGCGTCGGCCGGCGGCTCGGCGCCTGGCTGGCGGAGCCGCAGCACGCGGACCGTGTCACCGCCGAACTGGCGACCGCGCTGCGCGGGGCCCTGACCGTCCTGCGGGACTCCGACGTCCAGGCGGTGGTCGGCGAGGCCATCACCCGGCGGGCGGACGCGGCCGAGGTCGGCCCCGGACTCGGCAAGATGCTGGAGAAGGTCGTCTCGGACGGCGGCCACCGCAGGGTCGTGGACCTCGTCTGCGCGCGGGCGCACGACTGGCTGGTCGAGCACGGCGACTCGGTGATGGACGCGGTGCAGGGCGGCGCCCCGGGGTGGACACCCCGGTTCGTGGACAAGCGGGTGGGCGAGCGGGTCTACAAGGAGCTGCTGCGCTTCGTCACGGAGATGCGGGACATGCCCGGCCATCCGGCGCGCGGCTCGATCGACACGTTCCTGACGGACTTCGCGGCCGACCTCCAGTCGGACTCCGACACCCGGGCCCGGGTGGAGCGGCTGAAGTCGGAGATCCTGGGCCGCCGTGAGGTCCAGGACGTCATCGCCTCGGCCTGGTCCTCCGTCCGCACGATGATCATCGCGGCGGCGGAGGACGAGCGGAGCGAGCTGCGGCTGCGGGCCCGTGCCTCGCTGATGTCGCTCGGCGCCCGGCTGGCGACGGACGAGCGCCTCCAGGGCAAGGTGGACGGCTGGCTGGAGGACGCGGCGGCGTACGTCGTCACGACGTACCGCGCGGAGATCACCTCACTGATCAGCGACACGGTGGCGGGCTGGGACGCGGACCAGACCTCGAAGAAGATCGAGGCGCACATCGGCCGCGACCTCCAGTTCATCCGGATCAACGGCACGGTGGTCGGCGCGCTGGCGGGGCTGGTGATCTATTCGGTGTCGCGCGCCGTCGGAGGGTAGGCGGTCGTCGGGCGGATACGTGTGGGGCCGGGCGCAGAACGCGCGCCCGGCCCCATGTGTGTCCACGGCCCCATGTGTGTCCGCGGCCGCTCCATTTCAGCGGTTCTTCGTCGGGCGGCCTTGAGGCAGACTGCCTTTCGATACGCGGCCTTTCGACACGCGGCCTTTCGTCAGGCGGCGCGGCGGGTGACCGCCCAGGACGCGGCGGCCACGCCGCCCGCGACGGCGAACACGGCGGGCCACGCGCCGACCTTCTTGGCGAGCGGGTGCGATCCGGCGAACGCGGCGACGTAGGCGACGGTCAGCCCGGCGGCCGCACGCGGTCCCGCCTGCCGGTTCCACTCGTACGCGGCGAGCGACCCGGCGGCGGCGAGCGCGACCCCGCCCAGCGGGCGCTTCTTGGTCCAGCGGGCGACACCGTAACCCCCGACGAGTCCGCTCGCCGCCACCGCCGCTGCTGGAACCTTCGCCATTGCCGCCACCTTCGCTCTCATGTTCCCGGCTCTCGCCACCGAGGCCGTCTTCAAGTCTCGCCACCGAGGCTAACGCGCTGTCCGCACAGAAGCCGTGCGCAGGGGGTGCACAAGCGTTTACCCTGGAGGTGAACGCTTGTGCACCCCCTGCTCGCCCGTGCACGCTCCTGCCCGTGCACCCCCTGTCCTCGCCGGCTCCCTTCCCGCCGGACGCCGTACGGAGATCGCATGCCAGCGGACCAACCAGCGACAGCCGCCCCCCACCCCCGCTTCGCCGTGGGCGTCCTGGCCTTCTGCGGGGTCGTCGTCGCGATCATGCAGACCATCGTCGTCCCGCTGCTCCCGCACATCCCGGAGCTCACCGGTGCCACCCCCGCCGCCGCGAGCTGGCTGGTCACCGTGACGCTGCTGACGGGCGCGGTGTTCACGCCGGTGCTCGGCCGGGTCGGTGACATGTACGGCAAGCGGCGCGTGCTGGTGGCCTCGCTCGGGGTGCTGGTCCTCGGCTCGGTGCTGTGCGCGGTCAGCTCGCACATCGGCGTACTGATCACCGGCCGGGCCCTCCAGGGCGCGGCGCTCGCCGTCGTCCCCCTGGGCATCAGCATCCTGCGGGACGAACTGCCCCCGGATCGTGTGCTGTCCGCCGTCGCGCTGATGAGTTCGACGCTCGGCATCGGCGCGGCCGTGGGCCTGCCGGCCGCGGCGCTCGTCATCGAGAACTTCGACTGGCACACCATGTTCTGGGTCTCGGGCGTCATCGGTGTCATCGACATCGTGCTGGTGCTCCGGCTCGTACCGGAATCATCGCTCCGCTCCCGCGGCCGGTTCGACGCCGTGGGGGCGCTGGGGCTGTCGGCGGCCCTGGTCAGCCTGCTGCTCGCGGTCACCCAGGGGGCGGACTGGGGGTGGACCTCGGCGCGTACGACCGGGCTGCTGGTCACCGCCGTGGTCGTCGGCCTGCTCTGGGGGGCGTACGAGCTCCGTGTCCGCAACCCGATGGTCGACCTGCGGGTGTCGGCCCGCCCGGCCGTCCTGCTCACCAACATCGCGGCGCTGCTCATCGGCTTCGCGTTCTACGCCAACTCCCTGGTCACGGCGCAGATGGTGCAGGAGCCGAGGGCGACGGGGTACGGGCTCGGCGCCTCGCTCGTCGTCAGCGGGCTGTGCCTGCTGCCCGGGGGCCTGGCGATGGTGGCGCTCTCGCCCGTGTCGGCGCGGATCTCCGCCGCGTACGGACCCAAGGTCAGCCTGCTGGTGGCCGCCGCGGTCATGGCCCTCGGATACGGGGTGCGGTACTTCACGAGCCACAGCCTGTGGCTCATCGTCGCGGGCGCGACGGTCGTCTCCTCGGGCACCGCCATCGCGTACTCGGCGCTGCCCGCGCTGGTGATGCGCGGGGTCCCGGTGAGCGAGACGGGGGCGGCCAACGGTCTGAACACGCTGATGAGGTCGATCGGACAGGCGTTCTGCAGCGCGACGGTCGCCGCCGTCCTCGCCGGCCTCACCTTCGAGGTGGGCGGCGCCACGGCCCCCACGCTCCGGGCGTACCAGCTGGTCTTCCTGATCGCGGCGGGCGCCTCCCTGCTCGCCCTCGCCGTCACGCTCTGCCTGCCGGGGCCGGGTGGCCGGGGGAAGACGGGTACGGTCGGAACGACCCGCGAGAACCGGAGGGCCGGTGCGCGGACGATCCCGATCCAGGAGGGCGCATGACCGGCGGCCGGTCCACGACGGACGCACGGGCGGGGGATCCCGGCTCCGATTCCGGCACGGGCAAGGACGCGATCCTGCGGGCCGCGCGGCGGGCGTTCACGCAGCGCCCGTACGCGGAGGTGACCATCAGGGCGGTCGCGGCCGACGCCGGGGTCAGCCCGTCCCTGGTGGTCAAGCACTTCGGGCGGAAGGAAGACCTCTTCAACACGGTGGCCGACTTCGGCCCCGACGCCCAGGAGCTGTTCGACGCCCCGCTGGCGGGGCTCGGCCGCCACATGGTGCTCGCGCTCGTACGTCACCGGCGGGAGCGGCAGCGGGACCCGCTGCTCCGGGTCGTCTTCTCCCTCGGCAACACCGACGAGCGCTCCCTCCTGCGCGACCGCTTCCACGAACAGATCACCCGGCACCTCGCCGCCCGGCTCACCGGCCGCGAACGCACCCTGCGCGCCGAGCTGATCGGGGGCCAGCTCCTCGGCCTGGGCGCCACGCTCAGTCTCCACCGCGAGGGCGCGGGTTCCACGGCCACCGCCGAACACCTGGCGGACCTGTACGCTCCGGGGCTCCAGACGCTGGTCACGGGCACGGCCGGCTGACGGGCGAGGACTGCGGGGGCGTGCCGTCCGGCGGCTTCGGCAGGCCGCCCGGCGCCGGCGGCTCCGTCGATGGGAGCGGCTCCCGGGCGCGGCTCGGTCGACGGGCGCGGCTCCCGGGCGCGGCTCAGGCCGTGTAGCCGTCCGGGCGGACCAGGAGCGTGTCCTCGCGGTCGCTCGCCCAGTGGACGACGGCCGTGCGCGCGTCACCCGGATCCGCCTGCCCGCGCGGCAGGACCCGGACGAACTTCCCGGCGCGCAGGGCCTCGTACAGCCGTCCCTCCTGGAGCCGGATGTCGGGGACCCGTCTGACCCCCGGTCCGTACGCGTAGCCGATCCCGCTCAGCCTCCCGAGCAGATGGCGGGTGGCGGCGGGCAGACGGCCGACGGTGAACGAGGCGAGGGCACGCACCCCGCGCTGCAGGGGAGTGTGCGCCATCGCGAGGCGCAGCATGCCGCCGCTGCTGCGGATCACGTCCCGGCCGATCGGGTGCCGTTCCGCGTGATAGGTGTCCAACAGCCCTTCCGCTTCCTGGCCGTTGACAACGGCGGCGAGCTTCCAGCCCAGGTTCGCGGCGTCCTGGAGGCCGGTGTTCATGCCCTGACCGCCCACGGGCGAGTGGGTGTGCGCGGCGTCCCCCGCGAGCAGTACGCGGCCGACCCGGTACTGAGGGGCCTGCCGCTCGTCGCTGTGGAACCTGGACAGCCAACGGGGGTCGTGCATGCCGAAGTCGGTGCCGAAGCCCTGCTCGACGACCGCGCGCACCTCAGCCAGGCTGACGGGCTCGTCGTCGGCGGCGGTGCCGGTGGCGGCGGTGCCGGAGTGGATACGGAGCCAGCCGCCCACGCGCCAGTAGCCGTCGCCGAACGGCGCGGCGATGGCGAAGGCCTGCCCCGAACCGTTGACCGCCACCACGCGTTCCGGCTCCTCGGTCAGCCTGACGTCGGCGAGCACGATCGACGTGATCACGGAGTGACCGGGGAAGGGCAGCCCGATCGCCTCCCGGACGGCGCTGTGGATGCCGTCCGCGCCCACCAGGTAGGCGGAGCGAAGGGTTTCGGTGGTGCCGTCGCGACCGGCGAACTCGACCGTGACGCCCTCGTCGTCCTGCGAGAGTCCGGTGACCCGGGCCCCGTGCCGGAAGGTGACGCCGTGCTCGACCGCCCGGCGCAGCAGGAGCTTCTCCACCTCAAACTGCGGCGTGGCCAGCAAGTACGGGAAACGGGTGGGGAGTCGGGAGAGGTCGAGGGTGAGCGAGCCGAAGAGCCGGAGTTCGGTGACCTTGCGCTCGGTCGTGGCGAGCTCGTCGGCGAGGCCCCTCGCGTCGAGCTGTTCCATGGTGCGGGCGTGCACACCGAAGGCGCGGGTCAGGCTGCTGATGCCCGCGGGGCGCTTCTCGATGACGGTGACGGACACGCCCGCGGCGGCGAGGTCGCCGGCGAGCAGCAGTCCTGTGGGTCCTGATCCGACGATGGTGACGGTGCCGTTCATGGTGGCCTCCCGTGGTCGACGCCAGCTGGTCGACACTTGTGGGTCAACGGCTGTGGGTCAACGCTTGTTGTCAACGGTAGAACGCCGCTCGGATGCTGTCAACGCTTGTTGGCCTACGCTTGTTGGCCTCTGCTTGTTGGCCCTCGTCCGTTGACCTACGGTTGTTGACATGACGCGAGACGTGAAGCAGGACCCGACGCCGGAACCGCGGTCCCGCCGCTCCGACACCACCCGCGCGAGCATCCTCACCGCGGCGCTCGAACGCTTCGCGGCCGATGGCTACGAACGGGCCACGATCAGGGCGATCGCCAAGGACGCCCGTATCGATCCGTCGATGGTGATGCGCTACTACGGCAACAAGGAGCAGCTCTTCGAGGCGGCCTGCACGGTCGACCTGCGCCTCCCCGATCTGTTGACGGTCCCCGAGGCGGAGGTGGGCCGCACGCTCGTGGCCCACTTCGTCGACTTCTGGGAGCGGAGCGGCGCCCCGACCGCGCTGCTCAGGGTCGGCGTCACCAACCAGGGGGGCGCGGAGCGCATGCAGGAGATCTTCAAGCAGCAGCTGCTGCCGCTGGCCGCCCGGATCTGCCCCGCCCCGACCACGGCCCCCGTACGCGCCGCCCTGGTCGCCTCCCAGATGCTCGGGATGGCCCTGACCCGCTATGTGCTGCGGTTCCCGGTCTCCGCCGCCATGACCCGTGACGAGATCATCGACTGGCTGGCCCCGACGATCCAGCGCTACCTGACCGCCGAGACCCCGACCGCCGTACCACCGACTACGCGCTGAAGCGGCCGCACGGCTCTGGGCTCACGGCCCACGGCCCACGGCTCAGGGCTCAGGCCAGGGCGTTGAGAGCCACCTCGGCGGCACCGGCGATGAGGGCGTCGTCGCGCTCCGCGTCACGTGTGTCACGCCGGGAGAGGACGGCGATGGTGATCGGTGCGGCGTCGGGGGGCCAGACGATGGCGATGTCATTACGGGTGCCGTAGCCGCCGGTACCGGTCTTGTCGCCGACCTGCCAGCCGGCCGGGGCGCCGGCGCGGATGGTCCGGTCGCCGGTGGTGTTGCGCTTGAGCCAGTCGGTCAGCAGGGCGCGCTTGCCGGGGGAGAGGGCGTCGCCCAGGACGTAGGCGCGCAGATCGGTGGCGAGAGCACGCGCGGTGCTGGTGTCGCGGAGGTCACCGGGTACGGCGTCGCTCAGCTCGACCTCGTAGCGGTCGCAGCGGGTGACCCGGTCACCGAGGGCGGCGAGCGCGCTCTGCAGCCCGCGGGGGCCGCCGAGTTCACGGAAGAGCAGGTTGGCCGCACCGTTGTCGCTGTACCGGACGGCGGCGTCGCACAGCTCCCGCAGGGTCAGTCCGGCGCCGATGTGCCGCTCGGTGACGGGCGAGTGTCCGACAGGGACCTCGCGCCCGTACCGTACGCGCCGGTCGAGCTGCTTGAGGGAGATCCTGTCCATGACGGCCGCGGCGAGCAGGGCCTTGCAGGTCGAGGCGTAGGCGAAGCGCTCGTCGGGCCGGTGGGTGACGTAGCGGCCGGTGCCGGTGTCGAGCGCGTAGACGCCCAGCCGGGCATCGTACCTACGCTCAAGTGCCTGGAAAACAGGCCCGGTTCGACGCCCGGCCGGCCGCTCCGGACTGCCGGAAGCGGAGCCCGAGCCTGAGCCCGAGCCGGAGCCCGAGCCTGAACCCGAACCGGAGCCCGAGCCCGAACCCGAGGGAGCCGCGTCCTCCGGTCTGTCGCCGTCCGTCCCGCACCCGGCGAGGGGGAGCGCGGCGAGTCCCGTCAGGGAGATGAGCGCGGTACGGCGGGGAACGCGGGTACGCATGGTGGGCGGACTTCCGTTCGTTCGTCGGGCCCAGCGGCGGGAGTGGGCGAGGAGCGTGACCGGTGGAGGGACGGCGGGCATGACCGGAAGCTCATACCCCTCCGTTCCCCACGCATGCGGACCTACGGGGCAGGGGGAGCGGCAGCGGCCGCCGCGTCCACCAGGGCATCGAGTGTGGCCGCCAGCTGCCGCCGCATCTCCGGATCGGTGCTGATCCCGTCCGCGCCGACGGTGTTCCGGTCGAGCGCGACCCGTACGCAGGCCGCGTCCACGACGGCCGCACCCGTGTAGCCGAGCACGCCGCGCAGTGTCTCCGACGCCCCCTCCCCCCGGCCGGGCGCGGCGGCGTTCAGCCACGCGACGGGCTTGTCACCGATCTCGGTGCCGCCGACGGTCCAGTCGAGGAGGTTCTTGAACGACCCGGGCAGCGTCCCCGCGTACTCCGGCGTACAGATCAGCAGGGCGTCGGCGGCATCGATCGCGGCCCGCATCTCTGTCACCGGCTTCGGCAGCGGATCGGTGTCGTCGTCGGGGTTGAAATGGGGCAGATCCCCGAGGCCCTCGTAGAAGACGGTGCGTACGGAGGCGGGGGCCACGTCCTGCGCGGTGCGCAGCACGGTCTCGTTGGAGGACCCGGCCCGCAGACTGCCGGACAGCAGAAGGACTACGCGTGAGGTAGGCATGTCCTCAGAACTCCTGACGGCACCGGACTTGTTCCGTCAGCCCTGTGTGAGAAACGCGGCCGACCGGCACGGGTCGCACACCAGGACGTACCCGCAGCCTCCCCCGAAGTTGGCGGCGGTCGCACTGTCGTTGCCCTCCTCCAGATGCCCGACGAACGTCATGAGCTGCCTGCAGCCGGGGCAGGCGGGCGCCCGGTCCTCGTAGAACCAGTCCGCCTCACCGCCCAGCGACCCCAGCACCAGGCGCCCCCTGCCGCTGCGCAGGCGGTACTGCTCGCGCGCGTCGTTGTACGTGTCCTCGTCGACGGTCTCCAGCCTGATCGCCGAGACCGCGCCCAGCAGGGTCTCGCCCTCGGCCGGGACGGCTGCCGGTACCAGCCCCTCGCGCGGGAACAGAAAGGCCCGATTGCCTCCCTCGAAGGCCTCCCACTCCTCGCACAGGCCGGGGTCGTTCTCGCACTGGAACACGGACACCACCCCCTGTTCGACCGGCAGGTGCGCCAGGAACTTCATCGCGCCCTCGCAGGTGTCGCAGTGCGGCCACGAGAAGTCCGCGGGGACGAGAGGTATCCCTCCGGTGCGCGGCTCGTCCGCCGTCTCGTCGGTCGTGCCGTTGTAGATCATCAGTGTCTGTGCCATGGGGCAGGAGCATACGGAGGACGTGTGACAACGGACCTGCGGCAACGGACCTGTGACAACGGACTCGTGGCTACGGGCCTGCGGCACCGGTCCCGTGACCCCTCAGGCAGGCACCGGCTCGATCCGCGACGCCTGCTTCCCGGCCCGGTCCAGGCTCAGGCGCACCAGCATGACGACCAGCGCGGCGACGGCGAATCCGGCTCCCGCCCAGGGCAGCTGGCGCGTACCGGCGGAGGAGATGACCCATCCGCCGACCGCGGTGCCGAGGGTGATGCCGAGATTGGAGAAGGAGATGAAGAGGCTGTTGCCGAACTCGGGGACGTCCCGCGCGTCGCGGCCCAGCCAGCTCTGGGTGACGATGAGCCCGCCGGAGTGCACGGCTCCCCAGACCAGTACGCCCACGACCATCGGGGCGAACCGCGGCCCGATCGCGTACACGAGTACGTAGACGAGCAGGCAGAGGACCGGATAGGCGAGCGCGGTACGGGTGAGGTTCCGCTGGAGCAGGCTGCCGAAGGCGAAGTTGCCGAGGATCATCACGATGCCGAAGGCCATCAGCATGGCGCTGACCCAGGAGCCGTTCATGCCGGTGACCTCGCCCAGGTACTCCGCGAAGTAGCCGTAGACGGAGAACATCGACGCGAAGATGAACACGACCGACGTGATGGTCAGCCACATCCGGGACTGCTTGAGGACGCTCAACTGGGTGCCGTACGAGACGCGTTGTCCGACCGGCATGTCCGGGAGCAGACGCAGGATGCCGAGGAACGCGACGAGGTTGACGAGCGCGGCGAACCAGAAGGCCGTGGAGAGCGACAGGTGCTCGGCGAGGTACGAGGTCAGCGGCACCCCGAAGGCGAACCCGACGGTGACACCGGCGAAGACGGTCGTCGTCGCCCGCGTGGCGGCCTTGGAGCCGTCCGGGTCCTCCGCGTCGGCCGTGCCCTCGCTGTCCTTGGTCATGGCCATGCGGGCGGCGGTGGCCAGCGCGACCGAGAAGAAGACCGGATGGAAGACGGCCGGGATGATGCGGAAGGCGAGCATCACCTCGTACTGGGTGGTGAGCGCGTACACGGCGTTGGAGAGGGCGAACACCGCGATCGCGGCGGCGAGCACCTTCTTGCGGTTGATCCCGGAGGCGAGCAGCGTCGTGAAGGGCCCGGTCACCGCGATGACCAGGGCGAACGCCCCGACGAGCCAGCCGGCGGTGGAGGGCTGGACGCCCAGCTCGGCGGAGAGCTGGGGGAGGACGCCGACGATGCCCATCTCGGTGGTGATGATGCCGAACACGCCCAGGGCGAGTACCAGGACGGCGGCGGAGGTCTTTCTCATCACGGCCTTTCTTTAAATCTAGAAAAGTAGATATATGGATCGCGGGAATGCCTCGCAGGCCCACGGGTGCGCGAGGCGCGGCGCGGGGCGTGGAGGCGCAGGCGTACGGGGTGCGGAGACGCGGGGCGCGGGCGCGGGTGTGCGGGCCGGGGTTACAGCTCGTCGCGTACGTGGGCGGCGAACTCGGCGATCACCGGCTCGTTGCGCCGGTAGTACGTCCACTTGCCGACGCGCTCCGAGGTGAGGAGGCCCGCGTCCCTGAGGGTCTGGAGGTAGCCGGACACCACGGACTGGGCGAGCCCGGCCCGCTTCTGGATGTCGCCCACGCACACGCCGATGTGGAAGCCCAGCCCCTGCTGCGTGTAGGAGTCCTCGTCGAAGTACTTCTCGGGGTCCCTCAGCCACTGCATGAACTGCAGACGGGCGGGATTGGCGAGGGCCTTGTGCACGGCCAGGGGGTCCATGGAGGCACCTCTCTGCGGGTCCTTGAATCTTCGGATCTTCATGAGCCCATCGGCCTCACTGTATGTATCTAGCTTTCTCGATATGTAGGGGCAAGTCAAATCGCACGTGCGAGCACCATGGGCGGTCGGGCGGCAGGCCCCTGTCCGGGGGTGCCGTGCCCGCGTGGAGAGGGCCCTGGAGGAGGATGGCGACACCGTCTGGCTGTCGCCCTCGACCGGGCACACGCGACTGGAGGAACGTTTGGCACGCACGGCTCACCACTTCCCCCGGTCGCGGACGAGGGAGGCGCTCGACGAGCGCCCCGGCAGCCCGTGGCACCGCGCGGTCGTGCATGACCTGCGCTACAGCACGCGAAGTCTCACCGAGGCGGCGGACGAGTGCCGCAGGCCACGGCCCCGGGCGGTGCGCCGCCGCGTTCAGGTGTACAGCTTCCCCCGACACAACCGCGATGCGGGTGTGGGCCGTTGGTCGGCGCAGGAGGAGCGACGGGCGAGGCAGCGGCTGCGCTCGCGGGTGGGACGGCTGCGGCGCCTGATCGACGCCGGTCCGGGCGGAGGCGTCGACGCGCAGGCGGCGGACCTGGTGGAGATCCCACCGGCGAACCACCGGCACAGCTCGCTCCGGCTGGCGTAAGTCCCGCTCGTGTGGTGGGAGATGGGACCGGTGCGGTACGGTGACGGAGCAATCACCCTCTGTGCGTTCGCAGGCGCATGGAGCGGCCCCCGGCGGTGCTGTAACACCGCGCGAGGGCCTACACCGCCAGTGCCACCGAGAGGCAACCGGAAATGCTGCGTCATGTTATCGCGCCCTCTTCGGGCTATACGAAGGCATCGAACAACGTCGTGCGTACGCGGCGGATGAGCAGCGATGCGAAGATCCTTCTCCTGTACGTCCAGGGCCTCCCCGAATCCGCCAGGAACCGCCCCTTGAGCGAACTGGCCAACCGGTTGGACATGACGGGCCGTTCGTACCAGCAGGCGAAGAGGCAGCTGATCGAGAACGGCTTCGTGCACGAGTGGCGGAGCCAGGGCGAGGGTGGCCGCTGGACCACCGAGCAGCTGTTCACGAATGTCCCGCTGACGAGTGCCGAGGCGGGGACCCTGAGGGACGGTCCGTCCATGCCCTCGCCACCGAGTGAGCAGTCTCCGACGGTCGGTCGGCCGACCCCTCGGCGGGCTGGTGGCTATCAACCGGTAGAAGACGACAGAGATAAGACCACTCCCCACCCACCCTCCGAAGCGGAACCGGACCCACGGCCCACGGCACAGGCTCCGTACCCCCCGAATCCCTCCCCGGCCTCTTCCCTGGCCCCACCCGAGACACGCTCATCCCCGAACCAGGCGATTTCCCCCTCGCCGAACCCGGCCCAACTGGCCCTGGCCGAACGCATCCTGCTCTCCCTGCGCCACACCCGCCGCGAACTGCACCTGGGAGTCCGCGAGGCGCGTGCCCTGGCGCTGGAGGCGGTGAAGTGGCTGGAGCGCGGCCTGGGCGAGGCCGACCTCCGCCAGGCGTTACTGGCCGAGCGCCCGGAGGGCGGCGTCCGTTCGGCGGTCGGCTTCCTCCGCTACCGCCTGACCCAGAAATGCCCGGAACCCGCTTCCGTACCCGCACCCCGTCCCGCTTCCGCCCCCGCCTCCTCCCCGGTCCGTGACCTGATCACCTGCGCGGGCTCGGGCTCCAGCTCAGGCTCGGGCTCCGGCGAGACCCCCGGCGAGGAGCACGTCTTCCGCCCCCTGGGCGACGAAACGGAATGCGCCGAGTGCCGCCGGGCCACGGCCTACGAGGCCTGGCTCCAGGACACCGACACCCACCACTTCCCCGAAGGCACCCCCTGGCGCGAACGCTTCGCCACGGTCAGAGCCACAGAAGGCCTCCCGGCGGCGGCGCTGCGGGGCGCGTGAGGCCGCGGCCGGGAGGCCCGGCTTCAGCGCCGCCGCGCCGTTCGCGCCCAGTAGTCCGCGAACGGTACGGCGGCGGCCAGAGCGCGGTCACGGTAGCTCTGATATCGGGACAGGTCCCAGGCGGGAATCCGTTCGCCGCCGATGAAGGCACCCTCGGCGGTGTAGTGCATTCGGTACGCCTCCTGGTTGTCGAACAGCCAGAAGTCCTGGTCGGGCAGTCCTGTTGGGGCCTGTTCCGCCAAGTCGATGATGCCGATGGACTCCCCGGCCTTGGTGTTGCCGAGATAGGCCGCCAGTTCGTAGCGCAGATAGTCCGACAGGGGTGAGCGCAGGACATGAACGCGGGATACGTGTTTGCCCTTGTCCGTCATCGAGCGGACCCATGGGTTGTCATCCCAGTCGGGCCCCATGTCCTCACCCGCCAGGAAGCGTTCGAACTCCTCCCGCTCCTCCTCCACGTCGTAGACGGCCAGGGTCTCCAACCGGAAGGCGGTCCGTTCGAAGGTCTCGAAGAGCCGACCGAACGCTTCACTTCCGAGCATGTAAGTACCCCTCACCCTGGCCGACTTGGCCGGGAAATCGACTGCTGGTCCGGTGTCCCGGTGACTTCGGGAAGGTTTTCATCGTCGCTGTCGCAGGGTGCCGACGAGCTCGGGAAGCTGGGCGCGGGGAAGGTGAAGGACGGCGTTCGCGGCGAGACCGCCAGGTTCGAGAGGAACATTCACGCGCCACGAGCCAGGGCGCCAGGGACGGCGTACGTGCTCACCGAAGGTGGTGGTGTCGGCCAGCAGGGCGACCAGACGCTGGGCATCAAGGACCGGCATCTTCAGGAGGGCGTAACCCCTGTGGTAGGCGATGAAGCCATTGCCGCCGTAGCCGAGCGGCGTCTCTCGTTGGGCGCGGACGCCGGCCGTGGCTTCTCCCACGTCCTGGCAGCAGGCCGTGGTGGTGTAGCCGCGGCGCCAGAGCTCACGGACAACGGGGACCATCTCCGTGTCGATGTCGGCCTGTTCCCCATCGGGGGCGGTGAGCGTCTCATACGGGTGGACAGGCGGATCCGTGGCCATCAGGGTTCCCTTCGTCCGCTGCACCGATGGGCGGCCCATCGGGCGGCGGCATCGGCGAGGCGCTGAACGGGGCGGCGCAACCAGGGCGGGACCTCACTGCCGGCCGTGGCAGCCTGCTGGAGTTCGATATACCGGTGCGCCGGGATCTTCATCCCCTTCGTGCTTCCGGGACGTAAGACGAGGTGGTCGCCCAGGAATGGGGCGACGATCAGGTCATACACGGGATCCTCCCAGCCTTCGGGGCGTCGTAGTGGGTGCCCATGGATGCAAGCGCGCGTGCCGTCCGACGCTCCTGCTGAAGACCTTGATGAGCGCGCTGCTCGTGAGCGGCGAGATAGGGACACACGAGAGCCACGGCATGCCCGCCGAGGGGACGGAGCCGCTCCCGTACGTGCGCCGCCAATGGGAGCCACACCTGCGGTGCGGCTTGCGGGAGAGGTTCGGGTTCTCCGAGGCGAGACGGGGCACTGTTGGTGTTCCATTCCAGCCCGGTCCGGCAGCTGTCCTGACTGAGCGGGCTCGGCTCCGTGCGGCTGATCGTGAGGACCGCGCTCATCGGATTTCGCCCTCCGGCTCGCATCGGGCGCACTCGCAGCTCGGGGAGGTGAGGGCGTCCATGGATGGCCTCTCGGTTGTGAGGCCGATGCCTTCCGCCGTATCGACTCGCAGAACACCGTCTCCGCCTTGCTCTGCGGCCAACAGGGACAGCAGTGCCCGTGCTTCGCTTCTCATGACTCGGCGCCCCTTGAAGACAGGCTCGACGATCTGATTCGCCAAGCCTTCCTGTCTCTAGGCAACCGCTTGACTACGTACGGCGGTAGCGTTGGAGCTGGTGCGGGACTTGAAAGCCTTGAAAGTTCCTGAGAGAGGGGTGAGTTGGGGACTGTGGTCAGCAAAGAGCCCAACTCCGGCCTTGCCCGGCTTCTCACAGAAGCCAGATGGACGCATAGCCAGTTCGCGCGTGCGGTGAACCGTGTCGGGACGGAGACCGGCATCCGCTTGCGATATGACGAGTCAGGCGTAAGCCACTGGCTTGGCGGCACAGTGCCGCGTGAGCCCGTCAGGGCTTGCATCCTCGAAGCCCTTTCGCGGAGGCTGTCCAGACCGGTGACCTCTACGGAGGCCGGGCTCCCAGTGTCCAGAGCGGTACCACCGGAGGCCGCGGACATGGTGGTGGAGCTGATCGACCTGGGCAGACAGGACATGGACCCCTCTCGCCGCCGAGTCCTGGGCGCCGGTCTCTTCTCCGTGGCGCTGACGATTCCCGGGTGGCCTGACGTGATCGGCCGGGCGGAAGCCGTTCAGTCCGGGCGGATCACGCGCATAGGGATGAGTGAAGTTGACATGGTCGTCGCCATGACTGAGCGGGTCTCGGACCTGGACGATCAGTTCGGCGGCCGTCACGCCCGTCCGATGGCCGCATCGTTCATGGTCAACACGGTGGCGTCCTACTTGCGTGCTGACGCTCCCACTCCGGTCCGGCAGGCGATGCTCTCTGCGGCTTCGGATCTCCTCTATCTGACCGGTTACATGGCCGTCGACGAAGGCCTCCACGGCCTTGCACAGCGGTACTACATCAAGGCGCTCGAACTGGCTGGTGCGGCTGAGGACCACCTCACCTACTGCACCACCCTGCGCGGAATGAGTGTGCAAGCTGTCGACCTCGGCCATGGAGCGAAGGCCATGCAGCTGGCCGATGCCGCCGCTGCCGCGTCTCCTCAGGCCGGCCCAAGGATGCGTGCCTTTCTCGCCGGACAGCAGGCTCACACAGCCGCTCAGACAGGTGACCGTGTCAGCGCGATGCGATTCATCCGCGAAGCTGAAGCGGCGATGGACCGTGCGGAGTCCCGTAGCGCACCATTCGGTTCGTACGACCCCTCCTCCCTCAACTACCACATCAGTCAGGTGCGTTATGAGCTCGGCGACGTTTCCGGCGCCGTCGAAGCCATGCAGCAGTCCGACAAGCTCCGCTTCGGTGTCTACCGTCGGGCGCGGGTCCGGCACAGGGCAACCCTCGCGGAACGGCAGCTGGAGCTCGGCCATCTGGAAGCAGCCTGCGCGACCTGGAACCAGGCACTTGACGACTACCCCATGGTTCAGTCCGGGCGCGCGGACGACCGTGTCCGAGCGATGTTTGGCCTTCTGCGCCCTCACTTGAACAATCCGACCGCCCGGGATCTGTACAACCGGGCAAGGGGTATTGCCCCGCCGGCCCTTGTCGGCTGATCCGGCGAGGGCAGGCGGGTCACGACGTGAGCCGGCTCTCGGGTATCGCTGAAGCCTGGTCGCGAACGACGTCGACGAACTGCTCCCAAGCAGTGGCTCCGAACGTCAGCCGAGGGCCGGCCGCCCGCTTGGAATCCCGGACTGCTGCGCCCCGGGCAAGACTCGCGACCTCCAGGCACTCGGTGGTGTTTCCGCCGCTGTAGGAGGACTTGAACCAGGTCAGAGTCTCGTCGGACGGGACAGGGGGAACCATCAGATCTCCTTGCGTACGCGCTCGATCATGGCCGAGGAAGCAGCCATGTCCAACGCTTGTGCGCGGAGATAGTCGAACGCAAGCCGGTACTGGTCAAGTTCCTCGTCCTTCTCCATGTGTCAGACGCGACGGGAGACAGTCCTCGTCCGTGGAAGCACGAGTGCCTGACACTGCAAAGGGGCTTAGGTAGAGAGCCGACACGGCAACCGGCGAAGCGGCTGTTGCGCCCGGCGCGAGTCGTACGCTGGGTGGCGAAGGGTGGTGTCGCATGTCGGACGAACTCGCGGACAACCTAAGGAAGTACCGACGGGCGAGTGGGCTCAGTCAGGAGCAGCTCGCGCATCGGTCGGGGCTCTCGGTCGGACCCATCCGCCGAATCGAGCAGGGCGCCGATGGGGTGCGGATGGAGACCCTTCATCAGATCGCCAGAGCCCTGGGAGTCAAGACGTCGGACCTGATGGCAGCCGGTCCGCCGGAGCCTGTCAGGCATGACGATCCGAACAGCTTGAATCTGCGCGAGTTGCGCATCGCGCTCACTCCGGCGATCGGTCTTCTCCCCGTGAGCGCGCCTGCCGGTGAGGAGCCGGACCTGCGTCGTCTTCGGCGCATGACGCACGACCATGCGGTGCTGTACTTCGGTGACAGCTACAAGAGCATCGCGGCCGATCTGCCCGCGCTGATTCGCGCGGTGAGTGATGCCGTCGCGTACTACGACTCGGGTCAGGAGCACAACGAAGCCCTGGTGGCCCGATCGGAGGCGCTGCAACTGGTTGGTCGCTACCTGACGCAGATCCGCCGGTACGACCTTGCGCACGCTGCCATTCGGGAGGCCATCTCGGACGCGCGGAGGGCCGAGGCGCCGTTGACGGCCGCGTCGGGCGTCGGCGGTATGTGCTGGATGCTCATGCGTACCGAGCGTTACGACGAGGCCGAGGAGATCGCTGTCACGACGATGGATGTTGTCGAGCCGAAGATCAAAGGTGCCTCACCCGACGAGTACGCGACGTGGGGAGGCCTGGCGATGGAAGGCGCGGCCGCTGCGGCTCGTAACAACCGTCCCGAAGAGGCGAAGGCGCTGCGCCGTGCTGCCGGTACCGCTGCCAGGGCTGTGGGCGCGACGCACCGGAACCTTCTTCGCCACTGGTCGATGTTCGGTCCCGTGACCGCGTCCATGAAAGAGCTTGAGGACTTCATGATCGTCGGCGACGCGCGATCGGTGGTCCGTAAATCGGGCGAGGAGGAGAGCCTTCAGCCCAAGAGCTGGAAGCGGCTCGGGAAACCGAGCAGCAATGACGGGAACCGGTACTACCTCGACCTCGCGCGGGCCCAGGTGCGCACGGGTGACCCCACGGGCGCCATGGAGGAGTTGACCCGGCTCGACCATCTGGCACCCGAATGGTTCCGCCACCAGTCGTCGGCCGCGATCACCTTCGAGGAGATCACCAGGAAGCGCCGCACGCTCACGACGGAGATGCGGGAGGTGGGCTCCCACCTGGGTGTCCACGCGTAGCCACACCGTTGCCGGACGCAGGGCCGGCCTGCTCAGGCGGTGAGTCTCCGGAGTCCCAGGGCGGCGACGAAGCAGGACCAGGTGTGGTGCCGCACTGTCAGGTGTGGTCCCCGCGTCTGCTTCGAGTCGCGTACGCCCACGGCGTTGCGCAGGTCGGCGACCTCGACGCACTCGGTGCCGCTTCCGCCGCTGTACGAGGACTTGAACCAGTGCGCGTGCTCTTGATCCATCAAAGCTCCCTGCGGGCCCGATCCAGGAGCGCGGCAGACATGTCGATGTCCAGTGCCTGTGCGCGCAGATACTCGAACGCCATTTTATAGCGCGCCAGTTCTTGCGGCTTCTCCATGAACAGGCCACCACCGATGATGTCGACGTACACGACGTCGAGTTCGGGCGCCGGCCCGCCAAGGACGACGAAGCTGCCGACCGCGGCTGCGTGGGCACCGGCCTCGAACGGAAGTATCTGGACGGTGATGTGGGGTCGTTCGGTCAGTTCGAGCAGGTGCTTCAACTGCTCGCGCATGACGGAGCGGCCGCCCACGACACGACGGATGACCGCTTCGTCGATCACTGCCCAGATGTGTGGGGGCTCGTCCCGCGCCAGAAGTTCCTGACGTCTCATGCGGATGTCCACCATGTGGTGGATCTCCTGTTCGGTGCTCCGCATCTCCGAGGCCCGGTGCACAGCCTCCGCGTACGCGCGTGTCTGGAGGAGGCCGGGCACGTACATGCAGGCGTAGTGGTCCTCGCTGACCACCTCGTCCTCAAGTGTCAGCATGAGATTCATGGACTCGGGGATCGGATCGGCGAGCGAACGCCACCAACCTTGAATCCGGGCGCCCTTGGCCAGCGCGACGAGCGACGCCCGCTCATCGTCCGATGTGTCGTACTCGCGGCAGAGAGCGTCGACCGCCGGCCACTTGACCGTGCCTTCCTTTCTCTCGTAGCGACTCAAGGTCGCCTTGGAGATGCCGACCAGGGCCCCTGCTTCCTCCAGGGTGAGGCCCTTGCGTTCACGAAGACGGCGCAGGTCCGCGCCGAGTTGACGTCTGCGGGTGGTGGGCCCGACTGGCATGGCTGTCGCCCTTCACATAGATCCCTCAGAGGGTGCACGGTGCGGTGTTCGGTGGGCAAGGCAGCGTGCGCCGGGGGCGTGCACCGCTCCGAGTGCTCCCGTTGATGCAGCTTGAGAGTTCCAAAATGAGAGTTCCACTGTCACTCTTCTTGTGTGGGCAGACACGTTGGGTGACTGTCGATGTCGCGGGAGTGGTGATCTGAATGGATGGCTGTCGCTTCGGTGTGATTCGGAAAGCGTGGGATCTCCCCTTCCTGGCGGAGCCCGTGGAGTTGGCGGGCTTGCGCCGCGCGATCGGTCTGCACCTGGCTCTCTGGGGCCTCGGTGGCGTGGTGCATGACGCGCAGCTCTGCGTCTCCGAGTTGGCGGCGAACGTGATCAAGCACGTGGGGCCGGGTACCCCGGCCCGCCTGGCCGTTTCGATGAGCGGGAGTCGCCTTCGTATCGAAGTGAGCGACCCGGACACGCGCACGCTTCCCGTCCTCCGTTCGGCCGCGGACGGATCGGAGGACGGGCGGGGGCTTGCCCTGGTGGACGGAGTCGCCGAGCGCTGGGGTGTGGACGTGCGCGGCGATTCCAAGGTCACCTGGTGCGAACTGCTCACCGGCCTGCGCTCGTCGGTCGACCATGCCGATGGGCCGCAGGTCGCCAAGGCCGAAGCGTTACTGGGCCTGATGGGGTCGGTGGTCGAGCAGGAGAACGCCTCGTACGGGCGGCTCGGGGTGGCGAGGGCGGAGGAGTCCGCGATCAACCTCATCGCGGACCTCCTCCACTGGCTACGGGCCCACGGCTGCGACCCGGACGGGGCGCTGGACCGTGCGCAGACGCACTTCGAGGCCGAGCTGGGCGAAGTCGTGTGAGCGGGCGATCAGGACCGCAGCGCCTCGCTGAAGAACCCGATGGAAGGATCCTCCGGGGTGCCGATCAGCAGCGCCCGGTCGAGCAGACCGTTGTTGTACTCGCAGCTGGTCTCGGGCAGGAGGACGCAGGCGTGGCAGGCCGCCAGATTGATGCCTCCCACGCCGCTCGCCTCGGACTCCACGCAGAGCGGGTCGGCCGAACACCACTGGGCCCGGACGAGTGCCGACCGCAGGGAAAGGGCCAGGTGGTCCGGTTCGCCCTGGGCGACCAGGCCGCCGAGGCTCCCCGCGGAGTCGCTCGTCGCCGTGGCGACGAGGATTCCCGCCATGGCGTCGTCCGCGTACAGACGCTCGCGCAGGGACGCGGCGGGGTAACCACCGTCCAGACTCCACTCGTTGATCAGCGCGTGCGCCAACGTGTGCAGGAGGACCATGCGCGGGGTGGCCGGCGAGTCGGGGACATCCGCCGGGGCCTGGGCGCGTTCCCGCATCATGCGCCGGTGGTTGGCGCGCAAGCGGTCCACTCTGGCCGCGATCGCGACGCTCCGTGCCCAGGAGTCCAGCCGCTGCTCGTCGAGCCGCAGGAAGACGCCTTCGCCCTGGACCTCCATGGCGGGCAGCCAGTCCATGTCGACGAGGGACAGCGCGGCCTCCTGGACGTCCGTGCGTGTCTCGGGTGTGTCGACCCGCGAGAACGCCTTGAGCGCACGGACCTCCCGCAGACGCTTCACCAGCATCGGACCTTCCAGCCCGTAGGGGACCAGGACGGCCGCGGACGACCGGGGAGGCTCGCAGACGAACTGGTCCTCGTGGTCGGTCTCGCTCTCGGCGCGGCCCGCGATCAGCCGTTCGTACTCCTGCTTCCGAAGCGCCGTGCAGGCGTCGTCCGTGACCTGCTCCTGGCCGGGCGCCACATCCTCGTGGTTCTCCCCTTCGAGAAGGGCGATGACCCTGTCGGCCGAGAAGTCGTACTTCTTGGTGAGGGCGACGGCCTTGAGGAAGACCTTGATCCCATGGGTGTCCCCGTCCGCGTACATCGTGCGGAGCTCGTCCATGTGCGGGGCGAGCCGGGTGAAGTGTCCGTCGCTCCACGGCGGGATCGACAGCGCCGTCCGCACGATGGGCTGCCAGGCCACGGACGAACCGCGCTGGAGCGTGCGCGGACGCTCCGAGCAGGGCTCGGCGGGAGCGTCCTTCAACCAGGGGCGCTTGCCACCGCAGAACACCTTCAGGTCGGACATCGCGGTGCCGCGGAAGGCGCCCTCCATGGATACCTCGGGGATTCCGCAGGTGCAGGAGATCAGGATCGAGCGGAGCGAAGCGGTCCTGCCGCTGGTCCGCAGTCGCATCCGACCGCCGCAGAGACCGGATTCGCCCTCCTGACGATTCCTGCGGTGCGCCCACTTCCAGTACGGGAAGTCGTCGATGTGTCCCTTGGCGCAGGCCATGACGAAGCGCGAGGGAACGAGATCCTCCCCGCAGTCGCCGCACTCGTTCTTCCCGGGCGGGGAATTGAAGAGCCGAACGTGCTGGAGGGACTGGCAGGTCGGGCACGAGTGCCACAGCGGGAACCGGCGGACGTGCACACCGTCCTTGCTCGTGTCGTCCGAAGCGGGCGGCAGACGGAACGACTTCACGCCGAGCACCCGGGCCAGGCGGTGCTCATGGATCGTCGGTGCCTCACTGATGTTCCACGAGTCGATGCCGGTCACTATGAAGGACTCGTTGTCGACGGCGACGAGCGAACCGACACCGTACGTCGTGATCATCTGCGCCCGGCGTACGGAGCCCCGACGGGGATAGCTGCGCTCGGGCGCACCGGCCCGGCGGCGCCGGGAGGGGGGAGGGGTCATCGGGTTGCCTCCATGAAGAGAGCGGACTCGGCGTCGACATCGCGCAGGCTCCACAGGGTGGGCCACGCACTCTCGTTGTCGTCGTCGAACGCGCACAGCAGGGACGGTGTCCGCCGGCCCCGCTTGGGTTCGTAGGTGAGCCCGCCGTGGAGCTCGGCCTCCTCGGACCACCACTCGACGAACTCGTCGAACGCGTCGGCCGTCGCCGCGTACTCGTCCGGATCGACCGCCTGGACCCGTGCCAGGAGCGCCGTCCTGACGATCCGGTCCAGTTCGTCGCGGAACTCGTCGATCCGTCCGGCACCGTCGTCGGGTCGGGCCGCGGGGATCAGGATCCGGGCGAGCGCGACCACCACCGCGTGCAGCCCGCGTTCGCGGGAGCGGGAGGAGAAGGGCGTCACGCTGGTCGACTCGACCTCGCGGTACAGCGCCGAGTGGAAGTGCTGGAAGCTCTCGTAGTGCGAACGGTCGCGCGAGCGGTTCGAGTTGAGCATGACGGCCACCAGTCCCGGGTGGCGACGGCCGACCCGGCTGGTCGCCTGGATGTACTCGGCCGTGGTCTGGGGCTGGCCCATGACCGCCATCAGACCGAGGCGGTCCACGTCGACACCGACCGAGATCATGTTGGTGGCCAGGAGGACATCCACGACATCGGGATGGGGCAACCGTTGCTCGACCTGCTTGAGCCGCTTGGGCACCTCGCTGGAGTTCGCCCGACTGGTCAACTCGGTCTGCTCCACGATCCTTCGCCGCTCGCAGCCCTCACGTTCGGCCAGGTGGCCGAGGTAGGCGTCGACGTCGTCGTGGACCTGCAGCTCGGCGGCGGCCAACAGCCGAAGGCTGTTGAAGTAGCCGACGAGCGTCCAGTAGGCGTCGCGCACCTCATCGGTGGCACCGGCCCGTGCCGCCCGGTGGAGGAGGTTGGCGTAGGTGCGGATGAGAAGCGTGGACTGGCTCGTGCTCGGAGTGAGCAGACCGACGTACTGGCGGCTCGCCTTGCGGTCCTTGGGCGTCTCCACGGCGAACCAGGAGTCGCGGGCGTCGATGCCCGCCGGCGGGAACTGGGCGACCTCGCGGGCGAACAGCTTCCTGCCCTGGTCCGAGGCCCGGCGGATCGTCGCGGTCGAGGCGATCACCTTCGGCTCGTCGGCCAGCAGGTCCACGGCCGTCTCGTACAGACCGGTGAGCGTGCCGAGGGGACCCGAGATGAGGTGCAGTTCGTCCTGGACGATCAGCTCCGGAGGCGGGGTTCCGTCGGAGCGGTCGCGGTTGAACAGCGCGGCCGTCTGCTCCCGCCACGGCATGGCGGCGAACTTGTCGACGGTGGCGATCACCAGCGTGGGGCGCGCGTCGTAGACCGCCTCGTCGATCAGATGGACCGGGAGCCCGTGGTGGAAGTCGCACCAGGTGTCCGGGCACCGGACGTGCATGCGCTTCGCCGGCTCGTCGACCTCGTACTGATGCGCGTCCATGCGGGTGCCGCACCACGGGCACGCGTGCAGCTGGACCGGATTCCTCTCCTGGAGCTCCTTCTCCTTCCGCAGCTGGGTCAGGCTCTCCTCGGCCACCGAGAGCTTGTTGGGAGTGGCCGACTGGCCGACCCACATGCCGATGGAGATGGGCTCCGTGCCCAACGTCCGTTCGTCGCCCAGACGGATCCGTTCCATCGCACAGATCAGCGCCGCGGCCCGTTCGAACTGTTGCAGGGTGAGCAGCCGCAGTGTGTACCGCATGAGGACCGTGACACCCCCACCGCGCTCCTTGAGCCGCATGCGCCGCAGGAAGGTGGTGAAGGCGATCAGGCCGAGGTACGCCTCGGTCTTGCCACCACCGGTGGGGAACCAGAGCAGGTCGGCGATCGAACGGTCCTCGTGACCGGGGTCCACGATCCCTTCGAGGCACAGGAGCATGAAGGAGACCTGGAACGGACGCCACCGCCCGACGGATTCGTCCGGAGACCCTTCCCGCCCCTTCTTCACCCACTCGCTGCGGGAGCGCTGCTGGGCCATCGCCCGATTGGCCAGCCGGAACGCCCGCATCGCGTCGCTGTCGGTGCCGAGGACCCGGATGCCGCGACGCATCCGGGCGAGCGCCGCGCGACAGTGCTCGATCTGTGTGCGGGCCGGCGCTTCGTGTGGGGTGCCGCGAAACGCGCTCGACTCCGCCTCCTTGCGATCGATCCACTCGGCGTACGCGGCCATCAGATCGTTGAGCGCGGCCAGGATCTCGTTCTCGGGCCGGGTCGCCAGGCCCTGCATGGTGAGGGCCGAATCGTCGATGTCGGGGTTGGAATCGGTCAGCAGCACATCGTGTGCCGGGACGAACTCGGTCCGTACGGTGTCGATGGCGGCGCGTTCCGTGATGGGCACGCCGATGGGCGGGGGCGTCCAGTCCCATGCGGCCGAGCAACCGTGTCCCACGGCGAAGGTCGGGGCGTGCCGGTGCAGCAGTCTGCTCGTCGCCACCTCCGCGTCGATCACCCGCCGCTCGGAGGGGCGCTCGACGAAGCCCGGGGCGCCGGACTCCGTCGTGACGGTGAGGCGTGGCTGGTACAGACAGAAGGCGTCCTGCAGCGCCCGCTTTCCCACCAGGTGCGAGTTGATCAACGTCACCGTCACCGTGACGGTCCCGCCGGCGGGAGCCACCGGACGGACCACGACGTCGATGGCGACACCGGGGTGCAGATCGTCGACCCGATAGCGCCGGGGCACGGACACGTCGATGGTCTCCGGGCGCAGGGTCAGCGGGCGCCTGCGCCAGTGCTCCTTCTGCTCGGCGACGGTGCGGGCCCGGGCGCGCTCGGCGGCGACAGGACGTCCGTCGGCATCGACCGGATCGTAGACGGCGGCCTCCGTGCGCACGACGAGGCGTCGCGAGACGGTGGGGTCGACAGCGAACGTCAGACCCATGGACGAGGGGCGCCGGTCGCCGACGTGGGCGACTCCGAGGTCCGGGGCGGACTCCTCGATGTCCCTGCCCCTCCTCGCGAGCGGCACGTCGTCCAGGCCCTCGTTCTCGGCCGCGTCCTCGCCGAGGGCCCGCTCGGCGTCGTCGTCCGAGGCGCGCGGGAACAGCACCCCGATCGGATAGGTGGTGATCGGCGGGTCCTGTGTGAGGACCTCGTCGGGTGATCCGGGACCGAGCAGGTCCCTGCGGAGCTGTTCGACCAGGCCGTCCCGCAGCTCGTAGTGCGCGGAGTGCGGGTTCGTTTCGTCGGTCATGCGTCGTTGCCTTCCTGCGCGGTCTTCCCGGCTCGCCTGTACCGACCGAGTCCTGTCATACGGGGCACCGTCCAGATGCCGTGATCCCCCAGTCCGGCGCGGGCGCCGGAGGCGACGCTTCCGGCGACACTCTCCAGACAGTCCACCCGGAATCCCCTGATCTCCACCGGCCAGCTGACGTCCCAGGTCCTGCTGATCTTCAGAGAGGCGTGGAGGTCCCTGCGGAACCGCTCCGAGACGACCGCGATCGGTCGGTCCCGGTGAAGGACGGTGTACGGGGGACTCTGGTCGGCGGCCACGGGCAGCTCGTGCTGGGCCCGCAGAACCAGCGAGTCACCGGGGGACACCGACGACGCCATGTAGTCCTGCACGCCCGCCGCGTCGTCGGAGAATCCGTCCGTGCCGGGCGGGTGCTCCCGGCACACGTCTCGTCCCGAGGCGGCGATGCCGTCACGGACGTACGACTTCCAACCGACCAGGTACCAACGGTCGGTCGACCTGTCACGACGGATCAGCGCCGTGTCCGGCGCCGCGATACGGAACAGGTCGTCCCGCGGGCGGGTCATCGCGACGTAGAGCGAACGCGCCTCGGCCGCCGGGTCGACATGGGTGTGCTGTTTGCGCAACTCCGCCATCGGGGCCGGGTCGAGCACGATCACCCGATCGAATTCCAGACCCTTGGAACGGTGCACGGTCGACACGATCAGACCGGCGGGTTCGACGGCCGCCAAGTCGTCGGGGAACCGCCCCTCGGCGACCAGCCGTCGTACGGCCGACACATCCATCAACCCCCTGGGGGCACGGGCGGTGCCCCGCAGGGAACGCCAGATCCTCGTACGGTCCCCGACCGGCGCCACCGGGCTCGCGGAGAGCAGCGCCAGGAAGCGTTCCTCGGACAACGTGGTGGTGCCCGTTCCGCGCAGAACGGAGGCGACCCAGGCAGGAACTGGCCGATCCTGCAGGGCACGCTGCACCCGGTGGTGGACCCCGAGCGAGTACAGCTTGTCGGACAGCACGAGCGCCTGCCGATTGTCCCTGCACAGGATCGCGCAGGTTCCCGGGTACGACCGCAGCGACTCGATGGTGAACGGGTCCTCCGGATCACCGAAATCGGGGCACGAACGGAGCAGATCGGTCAGCTTCCGGTGATAGTCCTCTCCGGCGGCATCGGACTCCGCCGACTCCGAGGGCAGCCGCCGGAGCGCGCCGCCGAGGGGCAGCGCGGTGCGGGCCTCGTCCGTACGGGCACGGAAGTTGGTGGAGAGATGCAGCTCCACCAGGTCGTCCGGATAGGAGGCGCGCAACCAGTCGAAGAAGTAGTTCGTCTCGGCCGCACGGGCATCCTCGTCCGACACCTGGAAGCCGAAGATCGCCTGCGCCCCGTCGCCCACCACGGTGAAGCCGCAGCTCTCCTGGAAGCGGTCCAGCAGGGTCTCCACCATGTCCCGCCGATCACCGACGAGGTCCTGGACCTCGTCGATCACCACATGGGCGGGTGCGCCCTGTTCGCCCGCCTCGACCGCTCCTCGGAGAATGGCCTCGGTGGTCTCCCTGATCCGTTCGTCGAAACGGAGACCGCCCCAGTCACGGTCCGGCTGCTCGCTCCGCAGCACGCCGTACGCCCATGAGTCGAAGGTCTGGACCCTGACCCGACGGGCCTCGTGGGCGTGTGCGGAGATCCGCTCGCGCAACTCCCGGACCGCCGCTCGGGAGAAGCTGAGGACCAGGATCTCACCGGCCTCCAGAGCCTCGTCCTCGTCGCTCATCAGGGCGTCGAGACGGCGGACCAGGGTGTGTGTCTTGCCGGCGCCGGCACCCGCCGTCACCAACAACCTGGTGTCCCAGGGGTGGTCGACCACCGCCTGTTGCTCCTCGGTGAGGGGCGGGCTGTCGAGGTAGGCATCGGTCACTTGGCCCTCCACAGGTGCTCGAACTGCGTGAAGGCGAGCGCCTTGTCATAGTTCGTGATGTTGTCCCGGACGTTCAGGATGAGGCAGGTCTCCTTGCCTCCGTTGCCGGGACCTCGCAGACCACGACCGATCATCTGCTGGTACACGTTCGGGCTGTAGGTGGGGCGGGTGATGACGACGGCACGCGTGGCCGGCGCGTCGAACCCCTGCGTCAGAACACCGTAGTTGGTGAGCACGCGCACGCGGCCCCGGCGGAAGTCGTCGATACTCTTCCTGCGTTCGCCCGTCGGCGTGGCGGAGTCCACCGAGGCGGCGGTGATGCCCCGGTCCTTGAGCTTCGCGGCCAGGAACTTGGCGTGCGCGACGGACGTGGCGAAGACCAGTACCGGCCAGTCGGCGGGCATGGCCTCGATCTCTTCGAGAATGCGCCTGTTGCGGTCGTGGTCGTCGGCGAGACGCTGCTCGGCGGCCTTCGACAGCAGGCTCATCTGCTCGGCCCGCTCCTTCTCGTCGTTGGTCAACACGATGGTCCCGCCGGCGAGTTCGCGGTGATCCACCTTCGCCAGCATGCGGAGCTTCTGAAGCTCCGCGTACGGGTCGTCCGAGTCGAAGACCCCGTCGTCGAGCCGCTGCGCGCCGAATCGATGGACCAGTCGCCGGGTCTCCTCGTCGTTGGTGTTGCGGAACGGGGTGGCGGTGAGCCCGAGCAGGTGACGACGTGTCTCGCGCGAGGTGAGGCCGAGATGCGCGAGGATCTCCGTGTACTGCGGAGAGATCGCCACATGTGCCTCGTCGACGATCACGAGGCACGCCTGCCGGAGCCAGGCGTACGCGTCCTCGCCCAGACAGACGCGGAGCTTCGCGTCCGTCGCGACCACGAGATGGGGCCGGTCGACGATCGGGCCGGCCTCGTTGGTCGTCCACAGCCTGCTGATCGTCAGCGGGGACTCGGCCCCCACCTTCGACCAGACGAAACTCCAGCTCTGGACGGCCTGTTCGCAGAGTTCCTCGGTCTGGGCGATCCAAAGAATGGGGCCTTCCAGCTCGCCCATCTGCTTGACCCAGCGAATGACCGCTTCCGCCGCCACTCGGGTCTTGCCCGCACCGGTGGGCAGCGACAGCATCCCGCGCTGCGGGGTGAACCGGTCCAGCATCGCGAAGACCTTCGTGGCCAGGCGTTCCTGGTAGTCGTGCAGACGGGGGAACTCCGTGGGACCCGGAACCTCGACCCTCGGGGGCAACGAGGGAGTTCTGGTGCCGGCGAAGGAATCGGGGAAGCCGAACTCCGAGACGAACCTCACCGCGGACGAGGAGCCGGTGAAACCCGACGGGGCATGACTCGGATAGGCGGACAGGAGATCGCGGGTGTGCATGTGTAGGACGCTGTCGCCGTGCGCGTTGTACGCCATCCGCGCGATGCGACGGGCCGACGGCTCGACGTCGCCGAGTTCGGCGCGCTCGCTCTCCATCAGGCCCGGCGGCAGACCCGCGCGCAACGCCTCCGCCCCGATGAGCAGTTCCAGCTTCTCCTCGACGCTCTCCGCCTCCCGGACCCGACGGAGGGAGGCCTGGAGCTGCTGGTCGGCCTCCTGTCGTTCCTGCGCGTCGAGAACCGCCCGGCACCCCACTTCCTTCAGCCCCCAGCGCAGTTCACGGTCCACCGCCACCAGTGCGGCCAGTCGGTTCTCGGGTTCGAGGACGAGCACGGTGGTGCCCTGGAGCGCGCTGCTCAGGGGGGTGGCCCGGGTGCCTTGCGGCGTACGGATCAGCTCCTCCAACTCGGAGCACGGCAGCAGCCGGTAGTTGTTCACCGAGTTGCCCATGCGCTGCCGGAGCGTGGGGAACTCGTCGTGCAGGAGGGTGGGCTCGCCGATACCCACATGACGGGTCTCCTTGCTGATCACGTCGGCGTAGCGCAGCATGCCCCACGTCTTGACCAGGAGCGCGGCGTCCTCCGGGCTTCCGGCGAAGAGGGCGGGCAGCTGCTCCGCGCGCAGCGCGCGGTACTCCGTGTCGGTGGCCGCGACCGCGATCTCGTGGTCCTCGCGTGCGGACCACTCCGTTCCGACTCGGCAACGAGTGAGTTCCCCCTCGGGAAAGTCGACTTCGAGGCGGGTCAGCATCACGTACGTGCGGCCGACGAAGGTGTCGTCGTCGCTGGTGCCGAGCTGTTCGCGCAGACGGGTCCACTGCTTCGCGGGGACGTCCTCCACCACGGTCGGAAGGTGCAGCTTCCGGGCCTTCTCCGCACTGATGTCCGCGACGGGAAGGACATCCGCGTACGCGCGGAGCTGCGGGCCCACCGCGCCGGCGAGCGGCACGACACCCTGTGAGGTGGGGACTCGACCGTGTCGGGCGAGCATCCATCGCAGGGGGGAGTAGACGGTCTTGCGTGTGGAGACCTGGACGCCGAACTGCATGTTCCAGGTATCGATGACACCCGTGTCGGGCAGCGCCTTGACGAAAGCACCCCTGCCTTCCTCCGACAGCCGCTCCAGGAGATGCAGCGGCCCCCCGATGGGGGAGCCCTCCAACTTGAGCCTGCTGAAGGACGGGCGGCCGGCGCTGCTGCTCAACGTCCGGCAGTAGCTCTCGTACATGGCTGTGCGGTACTCCTCGTACCACTGCTCGTCCGCCGGACGGTGTCCGGTCGTCGGCAGCGCGCGCAGGCCGAACTCGTGGAAGACACTCCTGTCGTCGGAATGGAACTCCAGGTCCACGGCGACCGAGCCGTCCCGGCTGCCGTCCCCGGGTACTACGTCCCCGGGGAGCAGGCAGTCCCGCATGGGATGGAAGCGCCCGTCGACGGTCCGTACGTACAGGGTCGCCAGCGGGTCGGCGACGCGGGCGGTGACCTCTCCGCTGACCTGACTGCCACCGGCGCTGTGGAACAGCTCCCAGAATCGTGACCAGTCCTGCGGACCGTAATGGGCGAAGCCCTGTTCGAGGACGCCGATGAAGCGACCTCGGGAGTCCGCCTCGCGGATGCCGATCTCGTTGAGATCACTGATCAGGGACTGGTCCTCGGACAGCTTCTGATCGACGTACGTCGTTCCGTCCCGAAGCCCGTCCTGAACGGCCCTCCGGAATACCTTGCCCACGACGGCGGGAACCATCCCGCTCTCCTCGGTGAGCACGATGCGCGCGGCGCGGGCCTCGGCCGCGAACGGGGACGCCTCACGGATCATCGCGGCCAGGATGCGGATCGCGACGGCGGAGGCCTCGGCCGTGCCGTCGGCGACCAGAGCCTCCAGCCACTCCCGGACGGTCGCCCGGCCCTGGCGGGTCTCGTCGAGGACGTGCCCCACCTTTCCGGCGCGGAACTCGGCGGCCTCCACCGAGGGGTGGATCCAGTGCGTGGGGCGCCCGGGATAGGCGTTCCACATGCGGAGCCAGTCGAGCTTGAGCGCGACCTTCCCCACCGGGGCCGGGTGGATGCGCAGATCCCGGGGGACCCGCAGGACGCCGTCCTGATCGGGGAGCGAGGGCAGCTGGGCCGTCAACTTCCAGATCTGTTCGGTCAGATACTTGTCCGCCCAGTTCAGGGTCTCCGAATCCCGGGACCGGCCGGGCAGGAAGGGCAGATAGGCTCCCGGATCCTCGGCGGGGGCCAACCGCGGAAGCGATTCGACCACCAGCCGCGCCGCGACCTGGATGATCTCCTGGTTGAAGGGGCTGGAGTCCAGAAGGTTCTGTCTGTCCTCATTTGTCTTCCAGGCGCCGTTGAGAATTCCGCCCAGGGTCATGGGGTACTTGGTCGGGAAGAACGACCAGAACTCGCCACGCCCCTTGGGGGCGGTCAGCACGGTGTCACCGGTGTACTCGGGAACGGCCCAGGCGATGTCGATCGTCCCCCGGTCGTGCATCTCGCCCGCGCTGGCCCTGGCCACCTCGGTGGGACGGTGGGCGTGCGAGAAGACCTTCCAGGTGGACCGCGCATCCGGCTTGCCGGTCCGTGCCTCGTGGACGGTGTGGACGAAGCCCTCGTGCTCGACCGTGATCTCACGGCGGACCTGCGGCATCGACCGACGGTCCTCCAGCACCACGGTCCCCACGTGGTGGGAGAAGAGCTGGAACCGCGCGGGGAACTCCCGCTGGATGTCGGACTTGCCGGCGGACGTGTGGATGTCGTGGCCGAGCCGTTCTGCGGCGCCCGGCAGCAGGGGAAGTCGCACCACGGTGGTGGCCCAGTCCAACAGGTCGGCCAGCACGGGATCCGCCGCGCGCTCCTTCGAGGCGTCCAGCGGACGGGCCATCCGCAGGACCGGTGCCTCGAACTCCTCGTCGGCCGCGCCCCCGCGCGCCTTCCTGATCTCCTCGTACGACCATCCCCGGTCGAATCCGAACGAGCCGGACGTGCTGAAGAATTGAGGAGTGTCGGTGACGGCCAGGATCGACTTCACACCGACCCCGAATCGGCCGATCTGGCCCCCGCGCTTCTTCGACACACCCATCCTGAGAATGGTCTCCGCGCCCTGAGCCGTGACCGCTGTTCCCTCGTTCGCGCAGTAGAGGTGTGTGTTCGTGAGAACGACATGCACCTTCCCGCCGGGGGAGTCGGCGATCTCGTCGGCCGCATTCTGGACGAGCTCGAACAACTGCCGGTCCCCGTAGCCGCCCTGGGTGATCCGCCGCTCACCGTTGGCGTGTTCCAGGATCAGGCCCGGATCGACCTTGTAGGTCTCCAGGACACGCGTCGACTGCTCGATGATCGTCTGGATGACGGACGGGTCGCCCGAACCGCCCGTCACGTTGGGGTAATTCACAGTGAATCCATTTCATGGCCGTGAGCTGGATGAAACGTGGGAGGAGCCGGCGGACGGCCGCTGCGGGGGTGCGGCCGTCCGCCGGATGAACGATAGACGCGGGTATTGGGCCGGGGGGCCGGTCAGTCCAGTTCGATGACAATCACGAGGACGACGCGCCGCCGACAACGCGGGGGCATGCGCCGGGTGCCGCCCCGGTTCGGCGGGTGGTTGACGGTCACCCGGGAGCGGCGGGGTGCGCGGCGACAGCGAGGACGGGGCTCCCGCCGGTGCTTGTACGTCGAAGACTCGTTCGACTCCGACTCCTCGGCGGCCTTCGCCGCATTGCGGGCGGCCTGGGCGTCGCGGAGGCGCCGAAGATACTCGATATGGGCACGCGTCGTGCCGATGGTATCGAGAAACTCGGACTTGAGGTGCGGGTCCTCGAATGCGTCGTACTGGTCGAGGATGCGGAATTCGTTGGGCATGGCTGTTGTACCTCTGCTCTCGTGTTCTGTGTACGTGATCGAATCGGGCGGTATCGAAGATGGCGCACGTGCAGAGAGGCTGAATACACACGAGAGGAGAGAGGCGTGAATTCTGCGGAACGATGGAATCGGGGTCGTGGAACTGGCCGGATGTTTGAAGGGTGTTGCCGCCGGAGCGGCGACCGTTGCGTGGATCAAACTCCGTTCCACCGAATTGAGCAAGGGGTTCTGAAGAATCGGCCGAAATTGCGTATCGGGCATGATTTTGGTGTCCGGGTACGCAAAGGAAGGCCCCCGAATTCGGGTGCCGATCGGGGCCGACAAGGCCTCGCCCGCTTCGACTTTACAGGGCTATTCCCGTACTCAGCAAGGGTGTTCGTCGCACGGTTGTCGCAGACCGGGTTCAGTGCATTTCGGGCAATAGATGCAAAACGGCATGCGGGGGCATTCCTCGCATTATTCGATCCCGTGACGCATTGGGGCATTTGAACGATGTGACGGTGAGAACCTTCCTCGGGCCCGCAGGGGATGTCAATCAGGATTGTCGCCCGCGTGTCGCTGTCAAATATGCGTGTACGGTGGACTCCACGGGCAGTGCAGGAGCTGAGGAGTGGTGACGATGGACACCGGCATGGACTTCGGTCCCTGGCTCGCACGACAGCTGAAGCAGTCGAAGATGAGCCAGGCCGATCTCGCTCAGGAGATCGGCCTGACCCGGGCGGCCGTCTCGGCCTGGATCACCGGGCGGGCGACTCCCCGCGAGGAGACGATCGCCAAGATCGCCGAGGCGCTGGGGACAGATCTGGGGACCATCCACACCCGGACCACCGACACCCTGGCCGGCCTGCCGGTCTCCTGGTACCACCGCCCCGGATACGCGGACGGGGGACGCGAGTTCGGCAACGCGGCGGCCTTCGCGTTCCGGGCCGATGTCGGAGTGCTGGCCCGCGAGGCCACCCAGAACAGTCTGGACGAACGCCTGGACCCAGCCCAGCCCGTCCGGGTGCGCTACACGCTGCACGAACTGACCGGAGAGTCCTTGGCCCGGTTCAAGGAGGAGATTCGCTGGGACGACCTCCTTCCGCACTACGAGGCGGCTTCCGCGCAGGACCAGAAGGTCGGCCGGACGATCGCCGCCGGGCTGCGCGACATGTACGAGCGCGACCGGCTGGTCCTCCTGCGCATCGACGACTACAACGCCTCCGGTCTGACCGGCGACGACTACGAGACCGGCCGCTTCGCCGCGGTCGTCCGTCGTCAGCTCGACAGCCACAAGTCCATGAGCGCCGCCGGTGGCTCGTACGGTCTGGGTAAGGCGACGCTCTGGGCGACGAGCCGACTCGGCCTGGTGCTCATGAACTCCACGCTGTCGGAACCGCACGAGGGACGGACCGAACGGCGGCTCATCGGCCGACTCGATCTGCCCTGGCGCGAGGTGGGCGGAACACCCTGGGCAGGTCCGGCCTGGTTCGGCCGGCCGGATCCCGACGCCGACGATGTGAACGTCGCCCGCTCGTGGTGGGCCGACGAGGGCGGAGCCGAGCGGCTCCATCTCTCCAGGGAGAGCTCCGAGCCTGGCACGTCGTTCCTGATCGTCGGGGCCCACGACGTGGCGAGCCTCGCCGAGGAGACGGAGAGCGGCGACGTCGAGGACAGCGACAGCGTGCATCGGATGCACCACCGTCTGCGTGAGGCACTCGGCCGGAACTTCTGGGCGGCCATGACCGGTGGAGCGACCGGGCGACCGTTGCTGGAGGCCTCCGTCCGGACGCTCCGCAACGGCGAGGAGATCATCGCGGAGACGCGGGTCGATCCTCAGGACACCCAACCTTCCCGCACCCGCGCACTGCAGGCGTTCCTTGACGGCACGACCGTGGAGCGGTTGACGGAGTCCGGACAGGTGGCCATGACCACCGTGCCCCTGGTGGTGCCGGGGCGGGCGGGACGGAGCGACGGGGAGCACCGGGCCGTCGTCCTGGTGACCGCGGCCGAGGACGGCGACGACGGGAAGTCGAACCGGGTGACGACCATGCGGGGCAACCGCATGACGGTCAGGATCGGGTGGGTGCCCAACCTGCCGGTAGGGACGAATCCCTTCCAGGCCGTGCTGCTCGCGGGCAGGGCGGCGGGTGAGGACGCGCCCTTCGCGGACGAGGCGGAGGCGTTCCTCCGAGCCGCGGAACCGCCCGAGCATGACAAGTGGGGACAGACGGAAGAGCTGCGGATGCTCTACTCGCCGTCCGCGTACCGGCGCATCGCCACGCTCACCACCGAGACGAACAGAGCGGTGCGCGATCTGGTCGCGCTTCCAGCCAAGAAGCGCAAGGGCGGCTCGGAGCGGCTGCGCAAACGGCTCGCCGTGGGAGGCCGTAAGGTCGCCCGGCCCGTGTCGGCGGCCGGTCCGCCGACCCTGGAGGAGCTCGACGCCCGGATCGACGACGACGGCGCGTGGTGCGTCACGGGGGAGATCAAGGTTCCTCTCGGAGGAGACTCCTGGCGTCCCGTCCCGGTCGCGAAGCTGGAAGTGCGCTCCGGGCCGCGACCGGTTCTGGGCTGGTCCGAACTCGTCGCCGTGCACAACTGCGAGGTGGTGGACGGGGCGATCCACATCGCGCCCGGCGCGCGCGGTGCGACCTTCCGGGGAACCACCGACGTATCCACCCATCCGGTACGGGCCGTGTTCAGCGGACTCGTCGTGGAGCTGCGCACCGACAAGGGGGTCCGGGCATGAAGGTCTATCCGTACAAGCGACTTCCCGGTGTCGTGTCGCTCCGGGTCGAGGCCGTCGAACTGCGGGGGCCGGGCGAGATCCGGGAACCGCTGGACACCAACGCGTTCTCGACCGTCGACCAGGTGGTCGCGCCGGGAGCGGCCGGGCGGGACGACTGGGAGAGCGCCCGGCTGAAGCTCTCCGCCACCGTGCCCGGCAGGGCGACCGAGCCCGACGGCCCCTGGTCGGACGTGGCGGTCGTCGTCGTGCTGAGCGAGGGCGCGACCAACACGAGGATCACGGCGTCCCTGAGGCCCGGGGCCGAAGGGGGCCGCCAATGGGCGGGCCATCTGGATCTGTGGCGTGAGGACCATCTGGACCGGGCCACGATGTCTGTCCATGTGGTCGCCACTGTCGACGGCGTGCCGGGACGGGAGATCGCGACCTCGGACAGGGACTGGATCATCGACCTGAAGGCCGATGCGCCCCTTCGCGAGCGGGAACTCGAAGTCCATGAGGTCGGATTCCGCGAAGGGCCGGAATGGCTGCGCGGCTTCCGTGAGGTGCCGTGGATCGTCGACACGTCCGGCGACCTCCCGGCCGTCCACGTGAACACCGATTTCGAAGGCATCACCGAACTTGTCGGTGGCAACGGCACCTCGGTCGACAACCTTGTCCGCGATCTTCTGATCGCCCAGATGTGCACGGATGTGTGGACAGCCGTCTTCCACACCGCCATCGGCGACCTGGAGATCGAGGAGGACGGAACGCCGCTCTTCCCGCGCGATTGGCGCGGTGAGGTGCTCCGCGAGATGCTGCCCGACGTCGTGCCCGACCGCTCCCTGGAGGAATCCCTGCGGGAGGTCCACCGGCGACGCACCGGAACGGCCGGCTGGACCGACCTCCAACCCCGCATCCACTACGCGGCGACGCGCAGGGCGGAAGTGCCCAAGGCCCTGACCGCCACCATTCGTGGCCTCGAAAGCATCCACCGGGGGACCGACGCATGACCGAGAAGCCGAACCACCTGCCCGAACGTCTGGCCCTGCTCGCGGACCTCAACGCCGCGCGGTACATCGGTGAAGGACTGCTCACCGGTAAGGAGGACGTCCCCTCCATCGGGCTCAACAAGGTCACCGAACCTCTGCCGTACGCGGAGGCGAGCCGTGCCGAGCTGGGGCCGGTCCGTGGTCTGGTCGACGACGCCATGCACGCCTTCGGTGACGGGAAGCCGACGGCGGCCGACGCCTGGCTGGCCCCTCGGTTGCACGCGACGCTGAGACTCAGCCGACGCGAGGCCGCCGACCGGCGGTTCTGGAACTACCTGGCGCTGGGTGTGGCCCCCGACTACGTCGTCTGGCGCCACACTTCCGAGCCGAAGAAGGACGAGCTGCCGAGGGCCACCGCCGCACGGTTCAGCGGACCGGCGTACACACAGGCGTTCGCCCGGCTGTGGTGGGCGGCCGAACTGTTCCGCGACGGCCCCGACTACGCCCCGGTCGAGACCGTGTGCGCGCACCAGGACATGCTCAACACCGTCCTGAGGCTCGACGTGATCGACCACCGACCCACGGCGCAGGCGACGGCGCGCCTGATCGATCGCGGCACGGTGAGGACCGGCCGGGAGATCAACGCGTTGGCGGCGGTGATCAACGCTTCGGCGGCCACGCTCATGTACGACATCATCGCTCCGGACATCGAGCGGGACGGCCGGCCTCTGCGGGGCTGGATCGAGGCGGCGGAGTGGTCGGCCGCCGTGCCGCGCCGGACGCTTCCGGAGGGTCCCCCCGAGGAGAAGACGCCCGAGGCGTCCGTGGTCGCGCTGGCCGACCTGTTCGCGAGCCTCTTCGCCGAGGCCCCCGTACGCGGAAGGGCCACTGCCGACGCGGCGTGAGGGCGGGCCGGGGCCTCAGGCGTCCTCGGCCTCGTCCTCGACCGGGGACGGGCGCTGCGGCTTCCAGTCCTTGAGCTCGTCGTACCACTCCTTCTTCGGCTTCTCGCGCAGGAGAGCCATGCTCAGGATGTGGAGGGAGAGGCGGGGTGGGATGGCGTTGCCGATCTGCTGGGCCACATCGGTGGACCGCCATGGGTACGCGGCGGGGAAGGACTGGAGAAGCCCGGCCTCTTCGAACGACAGCCGTTCCAGTTCCTCACCGACCTCCTTCGCACCCGCCTCGCCCTTGAGCAGGTAGAGACGGTTGCGTCGCACCTTGCCGGTGATCGTCGGCGCGGGTTCGTCGGAGGTGCGGCGTCCCCGGTTCTTGGGGTCGCCGCCGGAGCCGTAGTTGGAGACCATGACGAAGTCGTCGGGACGGGTCGCTTCGAGCGCGTCCCCCATGGACACCCAGGGCTCGATGGGCGCGTCCTCCTCCTCACCGTCGGGCAGGGTCGAGAAGAGGGAATCGTCCTCCCGGTCGCCCGTCGTCAGCCTTTCGGCGCCCTTCACATACCTCTGATGCGTCGCCTTCGGGAAGCGCACCTCGCGACGCTCGTTCCCGGGGTCGTACTGTGCGATCAGCACGGCCCGTCGACGGGCCTGGGGGACACCGAAATCCTCGGAGTGCAGGACGTGGGCATCGGCCGCGTATCCGGTCCGCTTGAGGACCTCGACGTAGTGAACCCACACCGGCATGACCGTGGGTACCTGCTCCAGGACGACCACGTCGTACGGTCGGCCACGCCTGAGCTTGGCCTCCATGATCCAGCGCAGGGGCTGGAGCACGAACCCGGTGCGCTCGTCCGACATGAGGTCGGTCTCGGCCTTGACCGCTTCCCACGCCTTGTCGAACGAATCGATGTCCTCGTGGTCGGCCAACCGCGTGGCCAGACGCTTCACATCGTCCAGCGCCTGGTGACCCTTCCGGCTGCCCGCCACGGAGAAGGACTGGCAGGGCGGCCCGCCGGTGAGCACCGTCGCCTCGACGACCGACGGGTCGCACGGGCCCAGCGCGGCGACGTCCTTGACCTCGGTGGTCAGCAGACCGGCCGCGTCACGTGTCCGGCGCGTGGCGTCGTCCCACTCGACGCCGATGCTCGCCACACCCTCGCCCTCCATGATCGTGGCGGCGATGTCGAGACCGCCGGGCCCGGCGAAGAGATCGACGATCCCGAATTTCGCAGGCGGAAGTGAGGGGTGTGCTGGGCGGGTCATGGTGTGAAAGTGTAGCCGGCCTTCAACCTCACTCCGTCCAGCACTTCGGGGTCGGCCGACCCGCTCGGGATCATGCGGCCAGGGCGGCCGCGACGGCCCGTCCCAGGGCTGTCCCGACGGGCGGCGGAGAGGCGTGGCCGATCTGGCGATAGCGTGCGGTCTTCTTCCCGGCGAATTCCCATTCCGGTGGAAATGCCTGCAGAAGGGCCGCCTGTGCGACGGTGAGCTTGATCATTCCCGTGGAGTCGTCGTCCGGTCCGGGAACGTCGTCGGCCAGCGCCCCACCGTTGACCCCCATGCGTTCCCAGGCCTTCTTGGTCCCCGTGAGCCCCAGGTCCGCGCCTCCCCGCTTGTCCGAGCCACCCACCAGGGTGGGAGCGACACTCAGCGCCTGTGCCGCCCACGCGTCCGCACCCGGCCAACCACGAGCTGCCATGGAGCGGTGCAGCGCGCTGCCGACCGGGACATGACTGTCGACCGTGGGCGCCGGCGGGCGGAACGCGTCGAAGTACCGCTCCTTCAGCGCGACGAGCACGCCCTGCTTGCGGTCCTGCGGCACGCCGAAGTCGGCCGCGTTCAGGACGAACCAGCGGAACCGGTACCCGAGGTGTTCCAGCTCCTTGCGGATGAATTCCCGGACGGCCTCGAAAGACGGGGAGTCGACCAGGCCGGGCACGTTCTCGATGAGCAGCGCCCGCGGTTGGACGGAGTGGGCGAGCAGCACCGCCGCCTCCAGCAGGCGCAGCTCCTCCTCCGTCTCCGTCCTCGCCGCGGTCGCGCTGGATTTCACGCGCGGCAGCCCGGCCGACAACAGGTCGACGTCGTAGGTCTGCGGATGCTCGTCCGGAACGAAGTCCAGCAGATCCATCTCCAGGACGTTCCATGCGGGCCGGTTCCGGCGAAGCGTCTCGCAGGCCACCGGCTTCCGGTCCAGGAGCAGGACGGGGTCGAAGCCCGCCTCCTCCAGCCCCAGCGCCAATCCGCCCGCGCCCGCGCACACATCGACGAACCGCAGTCTGCTCATAGGTCCCCACCCTTGTGTCGTGTCTGCCGTGCCTGTCGCTCCCGCTCGACGGCCGCCGCCACCTTCTCGGCGGCACCGGCCGGAGGTTCGTGCTCCCAGAACCGCAGTACGGTCCAGCCCGCCGAAGCCAGGTGCTCGGTCGTCTCCAGGTCCCGAGCCATGTTCCGGTCGAGCTTGTCCCGCCACCACTGGGCGTTCGACTTCGGTTGCGTCGCGTGCACGGGGCAGCCGTGCCAGAAGCAACCGTCGATCATCACGGCCACCTTGGCCCGGGTAAACGCGATGTCGATGGTCCGCCGGGGCATGTCCGGCACGCGCACGTTGACCCGGAAGCGGTACCCCTCCGCGTGCAGCAGCTTCCGCACCGCCACCTCGGGCGCGGTGTCGCGGCTCGCCTGGCGGCTCATCCGGGCGGAGACGTCGGGGGACGAAGGTTTGGCCGTGCTCATCACCACCAGTCTCCTACGTTCCGTCCGTCCCGCGTTCGATGATCGCCGAATCTCTCCTGGTGGAGTCGATGGTCCGGAAGCGCACCAGGCTCTGCTGCGGGCCTGTCGACGACCCCGGCGGAATCAGGGAGAAGGCCATGACGAGGTGCTCGGGGTCGATCGCTCCGGAGGCGGAGATGCGGGGTGCCCTGTCCTCCACCACGGGATACAGGACGAGTACGCCGCGTCGCTCGCGTACGAGCGATTCCACGACCTCGTTCCCCGCCCCTTTCTCCGTGTCCTTCGCGCGGGCGATCCGCAGCGCGGCCCCGCGGTGCTTCGGTTCACTGATGGCACCGAAGAGGTCGCCCCGACGCCTCACGCGGTGGGCGAGGGAGAGCGGGCGGGAGCCGAGGACAGTGGCGGCGACGCGGCGGGAGGACGTCTGCTGCGGAGCGATCACCAGCCAGTCGTCGATTCCCGAGCCGTGCTCGCCCGCGGTGAGCAGGGATTCCAGGTGCGGCGAGAACTGTGCGGGGGCGGACCACCGCAGATCGCACAGGACCTTGATCAGGGACTCGTGGTCGAGCGTGCCGAGCAGCGCCTCGTAGCTGTCACGGCCGCGGTGGGCCAGGGTGACGGGGGTGGGGTCGAGCGTGTCCAGGACCGGCCGCCACACCTCCGCGTTGTGCCGCAGGTCGGCGGCGCCCGTCGGGTAGGCCGTCGGCTCGACCCACTCGCCGGGGGAGCGGATCTCCACCAGCTCCGCGTTGAACATCTTGTTGCGGGCGGACGGCTTGATCCAGGAGAGGTGCTGGGAGACCAGGGGCGGGATCTGGGCCGGGGTGACCTGGGGTTTGCCGTCGATCAGGGTGGCGTAGCGGGTGAGCTGGGCGCGGAACGTTTCCTCGTCGCGGCAGATCGCCTCGAACGCCTCGTACAGGTCGACCGTCTTCGTCCTGCCCATCGGTTCCTCGCGGCCGATGTAGAGGCGGACCAGGTCGCGGTATCCGGGGCGGAAGCCGAACCAGCGGCCCATCTGCATCAGGGTGTCGGCCTGCTGGGTCTTGCGGCGGTAGTACGTCACCGTCAGGCCCTCGACCGTGAAGCCCCGGGAGAGCTTCGTGCCGCCGACCAGGATCTTCCACACGTTCGGGGTGCGGTCGAAGTCCAGGTCGGGCTGGGCGTAGTCGCGTTCGGAGTCGCCGTTGACGACGAGCACCGGGGTGCCGCCGGAGTTGATCAGCTGGCGGGCGCGGAAGACGTGCGGCTTCAGGTCCTCGTACGACGTGGGCGTGGGCAGCCCTTCGTCGGCGAAGCGCCGGAAGTCGGAGGCGAGAAGGGCGTCGAGGCGGTCGTGGCCCTCCTGGCCGGTGTAGGACGCCTTCTCCCACAGGGTCCTGATGCGATCGGCGAGGATCTTGTGCTCGGCCATGCGGACGGACTCGTGGACCAGCATCGTGTGGTGCCGGAACGGGCCGTCCGGGACTCCGCGGGCCGCGCGGTACAGCTTCAGGGCCCCGGTGAGGAGGAAGGCGTCCAGGGCCTCCTGGAGGCGGTCGCCCCGGGCGTCGTCGTGGATGCCCCGGATATGGGACTCCTCGGCGCCGCCGGCGGTGGACTCGTCGGTCCGGTCCAGGTCGTGGAAGTCCTGCACGCCCATGTAGCCGGTCGGGCGCGGCAGCGAGATCAGGAAGTCGCGCGGGAAGATGTCCTCGCCGTCGCCGGGGTCGACGAAGACGTTGGCGAACGGAGTGGCCGTGTAGCCGACGTACTGGGCGCGGGGCAGGAGGCCGAGCAGCTGGGAGATCTGGCCGTTGATGGCCGTACGGTCGACCTTGCCCGCCTCCCACTTCTTCGGGTCCGTCGTGTTCACCGAGGCCTGGTCGGACTCGTCGTCGATGATCAGCGCCGGGATCTCGGAGAGGACCATCGGGCCGATCTTCTTGAGGTCCGTGATGAGCTTGCCCAGTACGGACTTGTTCTTCTTGACGACCATCACGCGGGCGGCCGCCCGGTGCAGGTTGTCCGGTGCGTACAGCGGCTGTGTGCGGTCCTGCTTGTCGATCTCCAGGGCCCGGATCCCGGTGGCCAGGCTCTGGTAGTCGTCGTCGCGCGTGGTGAGGCGTTCGATGTCGAACGAGCCCCGCGTGGACGGGCGTCCGCCGTGGCTGACGAACTTCGCCGGCCAGTCCTCGTCGTCCTGGTAGTCGACACCGATCAGCGCGTCCAGGTCCGTGGGGTCGGCGCCGCGCAGGATGTTCTCCTGGCCGATCAGCTCCATGTCGAGCCGGCGCTGGGTCTGGCCGCGGAGGAGGTTCAGGGTGCCGCCGAGGACGATGACCAGGCGGTAGCCCGCGTCGATGGCCTTCGCCGTGACGCCGGTGAAGTTGGCGGTCTTGCCCGACTGGACGTAGCCGACGACCAGGCCGCGGGCCCCGTAGGCCTCGGTGCGCGTGGGGTCTGCGAGGCGCTCGACCACGGCGTGGCTCGCCTCGTCCAGACCGGAGACCGCCGCGTCCGACCAGCCCTTGCGGCGCAGCAGCCGCTCGTACGCGTCCCAGTAGAAGGCGCGGGCGGCCGCCGTGTCGCGGGAGTACCAGGCGGTCGGCGTCGTGCTGATGACGGTCGGGCCGGGCTCCTTGAAGACCGGGACCGCCCCGTCGAGCGCCTTGCGCAGGCCGGCGCCGAAGCCCAGGCGGGTGTAGGTGTCGGCGCGGCGCTCGTCGGTACGGGGAGGGGCGCACGACCACTCGGCCCGCTCCGCCAGGTCCCAGCCGGTCAGGGTGCGGTGCCACAGGGCGGTGAGTTCGTCGCCGGGGCCCGCGCCGAGGACGCGGTCCGCGAAGTGGCTCAGTTCGGTGTCGGCGGGTTCGTCGGCCTCCGCCAGGGCGAACGCCAGTTTGGCGAAGTGCTTGGGGCCCCGGCGCATCGCGCCCAGGACATCGCCGTGGAGGTTGAACAGGTGGTCGGTCATGGTGTGCTCACGCTTCCTCGGGTGGGTACGTCCGGATGGGGAAGGTCAGCGCGCGAGTTCGCAGCGCGCGGCCGTCACCAGGACGCTGTTCCACAGGGCGACGTTGTCGGTGTGGACGGCCCGGACCCGTTCCTTCTGGAAGATCTCGTTGACCATCAGGTAGAGCATGCTCTTCACCACCGGGGCGTCGTTCAGGCCGCCGCGCCGCCCTCCGTTGAAGACCTGCCGGTACTCCTTGTTGAGCCTGATCTCCCGTTCCTCGCGGTCGAGTTCGAAGAACAGGTCCGAGGGCAGCGTGTCCCAGCGGAACGTGATCGGGTCCTCGCCCTCCAGCTCGGGCAGCTCGTCGCGCAGGGTGCGCTTCAGCCGGGGGTCCAGGCCCCTGCCGGGCGGGATGACCGCCTTGCGCTGCGGCTCGGTGGCCCGCCGGGCCGCCTCCCGGTACGTCGTCTCCGCCTCCTGGAGGTACGTGGCGAAGCTGTGCCCCGTGCCGTCCACGGCCTTTTCGAGACCACGTGCGAAGGCGGGGGTGACCGTCACCCCGTCCTTCTTGACGGTGAGGCTGAAGACGTCGTTCGGCCCGGACGGCAGGTCGACGGCGATACGGGCCAGGGCGAGGTGTCCCTCGGCACTGCGGGTGCTGTTCCAGCCGCCCGCCTGGACGAGCCGGTCGTTGCGGTAGATGTAGAAGCCCTGGCGTTCGGCGAGCGGGCCGATGCCCCGGTAGCTGACCAGCGGGGACTTCGGCGGCCAGATGTGGGCGGTCAGCTCCACGTCGCCGACGCCCTCGACCGGGGCGGTGTACGTACGCGGGTAGCCGGGCCGGCCGGGGAGGCGGTAGCCGAACGGGTCGATCGGCTCGACCCCGCGGTGGTCCAGCTCCTCCTTCGTCGTCACGTCCTCGACGACGATGTCGACGTCGAAGTCCTCGCGGGCGAGGAAGCGGTGGAGATGGAGCCCGAGGTGGGTCTCCAGCTTCTCGATCGCGTCGTTGAGGAAGCGGTCGGCCTGGCCCGCGGTGACGGTCTCGAACGCGCGGACCCGGTCCCAGCGGACGATCGTGCCGTGCCACTCGATCAGTCCGTCGTACCGGTCGACGAGGTCCTGGCAGTAGCCGGGGTCGACGATGTCGCACGTGAAGTCGGCCTGGGCGCGGGCGGTCAGCCAGCGGCGTCCGGCCGACGGGCTGCGCTTGGTGCGGCTGATCACGGTGAGCGAGTCGGCGTGCGAGAGGGACGCGGCCTTGAGACCGGCGCCGAAGTGGCCGAGCGCGCTCTTCCCGTACTCCTGCCGGCCGCCGACCGTCATCGCGGTGTCGAGCGCCTCGTCGTTCATGCCGGAGCCGTCGTCCACCACGAGCAGGCTGACGAGCCGGTCCTCGTCGCGGAGGAAGCTGATCACGACACTGCGGGCGCCCGCGTCTATGGAGTTGTCGACCAGGTCGGCGATGGCCGCCTCGAAGCCGTATCCCTGGTGGGTCAGCGACTCGACGTAACGGGCGGCGGGCGGGAGCCGCTTGCTGCCGGTCGTCGGGATCTCGTACTGCCAGTCCGCGGACGGCTGATAGGGCGGCATGAAGACTTCCTCGCGCACACGGAACGGGGCCTGAGCGGGGAGACACGGCCCTGGGACGATTGCTGAATTGTGATCGTATGGCAAAGGTCGGACATCCGTGAATCCTCACCACTCGTGCCACGGCGCGTGGCCGGAAGTGGACCTTGAGCGAGAGGGGTGCCCGTGCCGCTCCCTCGCCGTTGTGCGGAACAAAGCAGTGCCTTGTGTCAACTCCCGTGAAATAATGGCTTGTTCGGTGGAGTCCGGCAGGGCGGGCGGCAACGGTGCCGATGGGGGCGGGCGGATGACTGACAGCGGGAACGCCGGTGGGCGGGCAGACGGGCAGGTCACGGGGGGCGGGAAGCGGGACGGGACCGTCGCGTTACGGATCACGGTGAGCGGTACGCACCGGCGCAGGGAGGATCTGGCCGCGCTCTGCGCCTGGCTGGAGAACGCGCCCGCGCTGACGGAGGCGCGGGGGTGGGCCGGGCTGGAGGTGGAACGGGGGGACTCGCTCGCCCAGAGCGAGTCCATGAGCGGCGAGCTGGTCCAGGACATCCTGCTCATCGTGGCCGCCGAGGCCGCCCGGCCGCTGGCCGACATCGCGTGGAACTCGGTGACGACCTGGCACCGCAACCGGCGCCGGCTCGCCAACAGCGAGGAGGATCCCCGCGTCAGCCTCGTGGCGGACGGCTTCGAGGACGACCCCGCGCTCAACCGGGACACGGACGAGCCACCGGCTCCCGACGACGATCCGGACCCCGGCGCGGGGGAGCACGGGCACGGTGGTGAACGGCCCGAGGGGGTATAGCCGTCGTGTCGCCGTACAACACACGCGGCGCGGGGAACCGCGGCAAGCGGCACCGCGCGGTGCTCATCGGCGTCGAGTCGTACGAGCACGAGATCGACCTGCCCGCGGTGTCGGAGAGCCTGCGGCTCATGGCCGAGGCGCTCACCCATGTGACATCCGGCGTGCTCGACGGGGCGGATCTCGTCGTCCTCCCCGACCCCGCCGAGAGGGAGGGGCGTCCGGGGGCGGCGCGGCCGGTGGATCCCTTCCAGGCGCACGCCGCGCTGCGGGCCGCCCGTGACGAGGTGGACGGGCTGCTCGTCGTCTACTTCGCCGGGCACGGGATCGTCCGCAGCGACGGCAGCGATCTGCATCTGCTGTTCAGCTCCTCGCGCGTCACCCAGGACCCGCTGCACCCCTTCGTGGACGCCCTGTCCTGGCGGAACGACGTGATGGCCGAGCTGCGGAAGGCGAAGGCCGACTGGGTCGTCGCCATCCTCGACTGCTGCTTCGCGGGCAACGCGCTGCACGAGTTCACGCCGGAGGTCCGGCAGAACTTCGCCGTGCTCATGGCGGCGGAGCCGGGCGTGGAGATCCCGCCCGGCGCCGAGGGCATCGGCACCGACTTCACCGTCGCCCTTCACGGGCTGCTGACCGGGCGGACCGCGGCCGACGAACCGGTCAGCTTCACCCGGATCGTCCCCGAGATACGGGAGGCGATGGCGCCCTTCAAAGCCGTCGACGGTCACCGGTGGGTTCCCGAGGAGCGACGGCACGGCGATGACGTCCTGCTCGCCCTGACACCGGCGAGCCGGCGGGTGAACTGCGTCCTCCCGCCTCCACCCCATCTACCACCGCCCGTGCCGCCCGAGGGCCCGGGTGAGCCGGGTGAAAAGGGAGAGCCGGGTGAGCCCAAGCCGGAGGCCGTCGAGCCGGGCGTGCCCGAGACCGCGTACGTCGAGACGGACGCGCCCAGGACCGCGCCCGTTCGCGCTGAGCAGGGCGGTGCCGTCGACCGGGTACGTCAGCGTCTGCGGGCCCTCCGCCGGAAACGGGCCATCGCGCTCACCCTCGCCCTCGCGGTCGGTGCCGGAGCGGTCCTCTGGGCGGCCCCGGACTGGCCGCCGGGCGGCGGACGCGGCGGCTGCACCCCGCCCATGGAGCTGCGGGTCCTCGTCGACCCCGATGTCCTGCCCACCGTGCAGAAGGCCGCCGACGCCTATACGAACCGGGACGCGGAGGGCTGCCGCACCGTCGGGATCGGTGTCTACGCGGGCAAGTCCACCGACGCGGTGGACGCGTTCCGGTCCGCCGCCCTGTGGCAGTCGCCGCTCCCCACGTGCCCCGTGTCCGGGGACTGCCTGCGGCCCCAGCGGGACCTCGGCGCGCAGCCGGACATCTGGATCCCGGCGGCCGGGAGCACCCTCGCGCGGGTGCGGGAAGGGCAGAGCGGGTCCGCGCGGGAGACGGTGAGGCTCGCCGGGCTGGGGCCGCTGGCCTTCACCCCGATGGTGCTCGCCGTTCCCGACCTCGGGCCCTCGGCGGTCGGTGCGCGGACCCGTGCCCCGCTCGGCTCGCTCATCGCCGGGCTGAGGACCGGCCGGCCCGCCGGTGAGGAACCGTTGGAGGTGCTGCGGCCCGATCCCGAGGGCACGGACGGGGCGCTGCTGTCCACGGCCGCGCTGTACGACTCGTTCTCCGCCGGGGAGCCCTCCGCCGGGGAGCCTTCGGCCATCGAGGCTGGGATGGCCGACCGGCTCCGGCCGATGCCCGGCACGGCGCGCGACCTGATGTGCGCGCTGTCCGACGGGTCCCGCAACACCCTGGAGAACCGGGCCGCCGTGCTGGTCCCCGAACAGACCATGGCGCTGTTCAACCTGCCGTCCAAGGTCTCCGTGCAGGGCACCCGCCCCTCCTGCGCCAGCGACACCCTCCAGCACCGTACGGCCCGCTACCCCACCGACGTACCGGTGCTGGGGCTGCCGTTCGTCCGGGTCACCTGGACCGACGCCGACCGGGACACGAAGGCGCGCGAGCGGGCGGTGAAGGACTTCTACGACTGGCTGGTGGGGGACCCCGACGCACGGGCGCTCTTCGTGCGGGACGGGTTCCGGGATGTCGAGGACGGCAAGCCGGCGCCACCGGGACCCACCTCGCCGCTGCGTGCTCCCGCCAACGACGGGGCGGTGAGCCTCGACATCCCGGATTCGGACTCCCTCATGTCGGTGGCCTCGATCGCCGGTGCGCTGAGCAACTACCGGAAGGCCCTCGGACCCGGCCGGGTCCTCTATCTGCTCGACAACTCGACGTCCATGGAGGACAAACGGGTCTGGTCCGGGCCCGGCCGCGCCAAGGAGCTGGTGACCCGGTCGTTGCGTTCGCTCGGTACGTCGGACCAGTACGGGGTGTGGACGCTGGCCCCCGAGAAGAAGGCGAAGAAGAAGACGGATCACCCGGACGTCGTCCGGTACGGGAAGAACCCGCTGACCGGTGCGCAGAAAGCGGTCGGGGAGGCGAAGGCGGTGAACGCCGACGCGGACATCGTCACCGGGCTGACCGACGCGCTGGGGACGCTCCGGAGCGGCTCGTCGGGCGCCGATCCCCGGCTGATCGTTCTGATCACCGACGACGAGGACTCCTCGGAGCTGAAGCGGAAGGACATCGAGGCGGTGGTGAAGGCAGCGGGTCAGGGGGCGCGCGTCCGTGTGGTCGCGGTCTCCCTGCGCCCCGACGGCTGTGCGCCGGGACGGCTCAACCAGCGGCTCGCCGAGGTCACTGGGGGGCGCTGCCTGGATCCGTCGGACAGCATCGCGACGGAGCTGACGGCCGAGGTCGCGAAGACCGGTACGGGGGACGCGGAATGAGTACGACGGGAAGAGACATCCGAGGGAGCCGGTGGCACCGGACGCGTCGCCTGCGCCTCGTCGCGCTCGGCGCGCTGTTCGCCCTCGCCGCGCCGGCGTGCTCCGGCGGCTCCGGCGGTGAAGGGCCCGGCCCGGACGCGAGCGGGAAGGGTCCCGGTACGACAGCCGCCGGGCCCATCGTCGTGGCCAGCGGTCTCGATGTGACCGGCTCCGGCGGCGTACGGCAGCAGCTCATCGAGGAGTGGAACCGGCAGCACCAGGATGATCCCGCCCTCCGGGCCAAGCTCGTCGAACTCCCCGGCGGTGCCGACCAGCAGCGCAGCCAGCTGCTCGGCGCACTCCAGTCGGGCAGCGCCGCGTACGACGTGGTCAACCTCGACATCACCTGGATACCCGAGTTCGCCGAGGCGGGTCTCATCCAGGCACTGCCCGCCGACGAAGCGGATGATCCGGACTTCATCCCCCGGGTGCAGAGCACCACGCTCTGGGAGGGCCGCAGTTACGCCAGGCCCTTCAACAGCGATGTCGGGCTGCTGTACTACCGTCGCGACCTGCTCCAGAACGGCGGGATCACCGAGGACCGGATGCCCAACAGCAGCTGGACCTGGGAGAGCCTCTACGCCTCCATCACCACCCTCGACAACGGCACTCTCGACCGGGAGCGAGGCGAGGCGGGCTGGACCACCCAACTCCGCCAGTACGAGGGGCTGACCGTCAACACCATCGAGGCCTTCGCCGCCGTCGGCGTGGAACTCGTGCGGGACGACGGCACGTACCGGTCCGACCCGGCGGAGCTGAAGAAAGGCCTCAACGAACTGCTCCGGCACGCCGACAACGACCGGCTGCTGCCCGCCGCGCTCTCCTCGGACGAGAACGCCACCCTGGCCGACTTCGCCGCCGGACGCGTCGCGTACCTGCGCCACTGGCCGTACGCCTACGGGGCGTTGCAGAGCCTGCTGAAACCCGGGCAGTACGCGGTCACGGCCCTGCCCGGCCACGCCGTGCTCGGCGGCCAGAACCTCGCCGTCACCGCGGACTCCCCGCGAGCGGAGAACGCCCGCGGGCTGACCAAGTTCCTGACCTCGCCGGAGAGCGAACGCTGCCTGCTCGACGCGGGGTTCGCCGCCACCCGCACCTCGGCCTACGAGCCCACCGCGATGTCCCGGCCCTGCTGGCCGGCGGTCGCCGCGGCCCTGCGCCCGGCCGGCAGCGCCCCCGGCGCGCCCGTGACGGGCGAGGGCAGGGCGCAGATTCCCACGGAGTCCGCCCGCGCCGCCTTCACCCGCACGCTGAGCGAGGCGCTGAAGACCGCGGTGCAGCGGCCACGCACCCCGTACTACGGGGCGTTCACGCAGGTGCTCCAGTCGAAGGCGCACGATCTGCTGACCGAGGGTTCCCCCGACATCGACGCGGCCGAGGAACTCGACAAGGCCCTCGAAGCCGCCTTCGAGGGCCGGTAGCCGACGCTCCGGCAGGGCGCCGGGGTCCGGCAGGGCGCGGGCTCCGGCAGGGCTCCGGGGCTTCGCGGGACCCGGCGGGTCACGGGGTCACGGGGGCACGGGGTCACGCGGCCCCGTGGCACTCCCGGTAGGTGTTTCCCGAGCCGCACCAGCACGCCGCGCCGCGGGCCGGCGGCCAGGGGACGGCCCGGCCGCGGGCGGCGAGGGTGGTGGCGTACTGGGGGAGCAGGTCGGGATCGGCCGGGGACGCTGCCTCCGACGCGGCGAACGCCTCGTACGAGGGCACCGTGCCCGTGACGATGCCGAGATTCGGGGTGCCCGCCGCGTGCAGATCGCGCAGGGCGGCCTCCAGCCGGTCCAGATGGGCCTCGTGCGTGACGTACTCGGCCGCCAACCCCGGGTAGGCGGTGAGCAGTTCGCCCAGCTCCTCGGCGGTCCAGTGCAGCACGGCGACCGGGAACGGCCGGGACAGCGCCGTGCGGTAGGTGCCCAGTTCCGCGCGGAGCCGGGTGATTTCGGCCTTCAGTTCGCCGGGGTCGGAGGAGCCGAGCGCCCACACCCGCTTCGGGTCGTGCAGCTCGTCGAGCGGGACGGCGGCCGTGTGCAGGGCGTCGGCCAGCTCGTCCCAGGGGTCGTGTCCGACCCCCATCAGCCTCCGGACGCGATGGCGCCCGGTCAGCAGGGCCTGGGTGGCGTACGGGACTTCCTCGCCCGGCGCCAGCAGCAGGGTCAGCGCGGCCGAGAAGACGTCATGGGCCGACTCCAGCTCGTCGTGGGCCTCCAGCGTCTGGGCGGCGATGTCCCACGGGGCTGCTTCCGGCGGGCCCGCGGCGCGGATGCCGTCGATGATCGCGCGGGCCTCGGCCTCGTGCCCGTACTCCCAGAGGTTGGCCGCCTTGAGCGCCTTGACCAGGTGCGGGTTGTCGACGGTGGCGTCGGGGGCGGCGAGCAGTTCGTCGTAGAGGGTGCTGGCGCGGGCGCGATCACCGGCGAGTTCCAGATGGGCCGCGGCCTGGAGGACCAGCGGCTCGCGGTCCTCGGGGTACTGCGCCGCGGTACGCAGCAGGCGCTCGGCTTCGGTGGTGTGGTCGGCAGGCGTGTCGGGGCGCATGAACCACACGGTACTGCCGTACGGCAACGGGAGGGAGGACGGGGAGAACCCCGCCGGGTACCGGGAGAACCCTGGTGGGTTACGGGGATTGCCCCTATCGTGCGGCCCGTGCGGGAGCGGGAGCGGATACCGGTCGTGGTGCAGGGGAGCGCGCGAGGACGGCTGTCGGCCGTGCTGCGGCGGCTCCCGCGGCAGCCGTGGAACCCGCGGAACCCATGGGGCCCGGGGCGCTCGTCGGGCGTGCGGAGGACGCGGCACCCGCGGGACGGTGGGCCGCCCGGCTCGCGGATGCGGAGCGCCGCCGCGCGCGGACTGTGGACCGGAGCCGAGCTGGCGATCACCCTCGGCGTCGTCCTGCTCCTCCTCGTCGCCCATCAGCTGTGGTGGACCAACCGGCAGGCCCGCGAGGGCGCCGAGCACGAGGTGCGCGCCCTTCAGCGCGACTGGCGGCAGGACTTGCGGCAGGACCCGGACGGCACCGGTACCGCGACCGCGCCCGGTGCCGCGCCCGGTGCCGCCCCGGACGAGCGGCCGCGCGACGGGCGCACCGGCCCGTCCTCCGCCCCGCGCTGGGACCAGGCGTACGCCGTCCTGCGCATCCCGCGCATCGGCCTCACCGCCCCCGTCGCCCAGGGCATCAGCAGGAGCGGCGTCCTCGACAAGGGATACGTCGGGCACTACCCCCGCACCGCGCAGCCCGGCCGGCCGGGCAACTTCGCGGTCGCCGGACACCGCAACACCCACGGCGAACCGTTCCGCCGCATCGACCGGCTGCGGCGCGGCGACCGGATCACCGTCGAGACCCGGGAGGCCGTCTACACGTACACCGTCGACAAGAGCCTCGCGCGCACGACGGCGGCGGACAGCGGGGTCATCGCCACCGTGCCGCGCAGCAATGTGCGGACGTCGGCCGGGTACAGCACCCCGGGGTACTACCTGACGCTGACGACGTGCACGCCCGAGTTCACCTCCCGTTACCGGCTCATCGTGTGGGGCACGCTCACCGCGATGCGCCCGAGGCAGCCACCGGGGCCGGGGGCCGGGGAGTAGGGTCCCGGAGTGCTCAGAGTCCTCAAGACACGTCCGCAGCTGCTGTGGCTGCTGGTCCCCTATGTGCTGTACCTGGGGGCGCTGCCGTTCGTGAACCGGGTCCAGCCCGTGGTGTTCGGGCTGCCGTTCCTCTTCGTGTGGCTGCTGGGGGCGACCCTGCTGACACCCGTGGCGGTATGGCTGACCAGGCGGGGGGACCGCCGGTGAACGCCGCCGTGGCGACCTCCGTCTTCGCCGTCTTCATGGTCGCGACCGTCGCCCTCGGTCTGCTCGCGATGCGCGGGCGCGGTGGTGGCTCGGGCGGCCTCACCGAGTGGTCGGTCGGCGGCCGGAGCCTGGGCCCCGTCTTCATCTGGGTGCTGATGGCCGGTGAGGGCTACACCAGTTTCAGCTACCTGGGCGCCGCGGGCTGGGGCTACAACTACGGTGCACCCGTTCTGTACGTCGTCGCGTACATGTCCTGCGGATACGCCATCGGCTATGTCGTCGGCCCGATGCTGTGGGCGTACGCGCGCCGGCACGGTCTGGTCGGGATCACCGACATGGTGGCGCACCGCTTCGGGCGGCCGTGGCTCGGTGCGGTGGTCGCGGTGCTGGCGACCGTGTTCCTGCTGCCGTACATCCAGCTCCAGATCACCGGCATGGGCGTCGTCGTCTCGACCATCTCCTACGGCGCGATCAGCCTGAACTGGGCGTACTTCGTCGCCTTCGCCGTCACCACCGGCTTCGTCGTGGTCAGCGGACTGCGCGGCAGCGCGTGGGTGTCCGTGCTGAAGGACGTCCTCGTCATCGCCACCCTGGGCTTCCTCGCCCTCTACGTCCCCCTGCACTACTTCGACGGGTACGGGCCCTTCCTCGACCGGCTCGTCACCGAGAAGAGCGAGTGGCTGACCCTCCCCGGCCACGGTGACAGCGGACTCGGGCAGGCGTGGTTCATCAGCACGTCGTTCCTGAACTCGCTGACCGTGGTCATCTTCCCGACCACCGTCGCCGGGTACCTCGGGGCGCGGAACGCGGACGCCCTGCGCCGCAACGCGATGTATCTGCCCGCGTACAACATCCTGCTGTTCGTGCCGATGCTGCTCGGCATGGCCGCGCTGTTCGTGGTGCCGGGGCTGGTCGGCGCGGAGTCGAACCTCGCCCTGTTCAAGCTGGTCGTGGACTCGCTGCCCGCCTGGGCCGTCGGGATCATCGGGGTCGCCGCCGCGCTGTCCTCGATCGTTCCCATGGCCGTCTTCATGCTGGTCATCGGCACGATGTGGGGCCGCAGCGTGCTCTCGCTCGTGCCGCGCTGGGAGCAGCGGCAGAAGGGCGCCGCGCAGGTGGTCGTGGTGGTGGCGGGCGGCCTCGCGCTGCTGCTCACGTACACCGCGCCGAACACCCTCGTACGGCTCTCCCTCATCTCGTACGAGGGGATGGCGCAGCTGCTCCCCATGGTGCTGCTGGCGCTGGTGTGGCGGAGGCTGACCCTGGCCGGGGCGTTCAGCGGGCTGGCCGTCGGGGTGGCCGTGGTCTGTGTGCTCGTCTTCACGGGGAACGATCCGGTGTGGGGGGTGAACGCCGGGCTGGTCGCGCTCGCCGCGAACCTGGCCGTCGCGCTGGCCGTGACGTTCGCGGGACCGCGCGAGCGGGACGAGCGGCCCGATGACGAGGTGCTGGCGAAGGACGAGCTGGAGCCGCCGGCGGCCCGTACGGCCGAGGCCTGAACGTCCGCGCGGCCGTGGTGCGGACGTCCGCGCGGCCGGCGCGTGAACCGCTCGCGCGGTCCGGGTGCGCACGCCCTCGCGGTCCGGGCGTGAACGTCCGTGCGGCTCCGGTGCGGCGGGTGCCATCGTGTATAACGAACGGAGTGGCGGATGCGCGTACGCGTGTCCGCCACATCAGGGAGCGTCACGAGAGGAGGGGCCGATGCGGGACACGAACCATCTGCGCGGCGCCTTCCCGCGGCTGCTCCGGCCCATCGGCCTGCTGGTCCTCTTCCTCACCGAGGTGCTCCTCGCCGAGGGCGGCAGCCTCTCCGCCGCCGTCGCGCTCGCCGCCACCGCCGCCGCGGGCTCCGCACTCCTCGCGTGCTCGGTCATCAGTGCCCGCTGCGCCGCCCCGGTGCCCCGCACCCGGGTCCGTACCGCCATCAGGGACCGGGAGAAACGCACCGCGTTCCTGCCCCAGCGGGACCCCGACGCCAGGGGCCGCACCAGGCCCCGAGCTCCCGGCCGCGCCCTCCTGACGGCCGCCGCGTAGGGCTTCCCTTCCTCTTTTCCGCAACGGACGCACCCCGCGCGGGCCGTCATGCCGAGTTCTTTTCATCCCGGCACGACGAGACCCCCGGAGGGCTCACCCATGTCCGCTTTCATGTCCGCCTTCGCGAGCTTGGTCGGCTCGCTCGCCGACCTGCTCCAGCCGCTCTTCCAGGGCGCGTCCGCGGCTGCCGCGATCGTCCTGTTCACCGCCCTCGTACGGCTGGCCGTGCACCCGCTGTCGCGGGCCGCGGCACGCGGGCAGAAGGCCAGGACCAAGCTCCAGCCGCAGATCGCCGAACTGCGCAAGAAGCACGGCAAGAACCCCGAGCGGATGCAGAAGGCCCTCATGGAGCTGCACGCCAAGGAGAAGGTCTCGCCGCTCTCCGGCTGCCTGCCCAGCCTGCTCCAGATGCCCGCGTTCTTCCTGCTGTACCACCTGTTCTCCAGCCGGAGTATCGGCGGTGAGCCCAACGAACTGCTCGGCCACCAGCTCCTGGGGGCGCCGCTCGGCGAACGCTGGAACGACGCGCTCTCGGACGGTGGTGCCTTCGGCGCGTCCGGCCTGGTCTACCTGGGGCTCTTCGCGATCGTCGCGGCCGTCGCCACCTTCAACTACGGGCGGACCAAGCGCCAGATGGCCGCCAACCCCATGACGCCCGCCACCGGCCCCGACGGACAGCCGGTGCCCGGCATGGGGGCGATGACCAAGCTGATGCCGCTGATGTCCTTCGCGACGCTGTTCACCGTCGCGGTCGTCCCGCTCGCCGCCGCCCTGTACGTGGTCACGAGCACCACCTGGACCGCAGTCGAGAGGGCCTGGCTCTACCGCGACGTGCCGGCCGCCGGTGCCGCCATGGCCCCCACGATGTAGGGCGCGGGGCGGGGCGCCGGTCCGGTGCGGACAGGGGCGCGCCGGACCAGTATGTGAACAGGGTCTTGCGGAGTGATCCGATGTCTTGGAGGATCGGCCAAGCCTCTCGCTGGCCGCAACCCACCGACGGGCTCGATCTCGACCAAGGGGAGTTGGACCGTTGAAGCTGCTTCGAGTCGGTACGGCGGGCGCGGAACGACCCGCGCTTCTTGACCGCGACGGGACCCTGCGCGACCTTTCAGGGATCATTCCGGACATCGACGGCGATCTGTTCGCCGACGACGCGGCGCTCGCCCGGGTCCGGGAGGCCGCCGCCGCGCCCGGTGAACTGCCCGCGCTGGACGCGGAAGGGCTGCGGGTCGGCCCGCCGCTCGGCCGGATCGGCAAGATCGTGTGCATCGGGCTGAACTACCACGACCACGCCACCGAGACCGGCGCGGCGGTCCCGGACGAGCCGATCCTGTTCTTCAAGGCACCGGACACCGTCGTCGGACCCGAGGACACCGTGCTGGTGCCGCGCGGCAGCCGCAAGACGGACTGGGAGGTCGAGCTCGCCGTGGTCATCGGGCGCACCGCCCGCTACCTGGACTCCGCCGAGGAAGCGCTCGGCCATGTCGCGGGCTACGCCACGGCGCACGATGTCTCCGAGCGGGAGTTCCAGATCGAGCGCGGCGGCACCTGGGACAAGGGCAAGAACTGCGAGACGTTCAACCCGCTGGGCCCCTGGCTGGTGACGGCCGACGAGATCCCCGACCCGCAGGCGCTGCCGCTGCGGCTCTGGGTCAACGGCGAGCTGAAGCAGAACGGCACCACCGCCGACCAGATCTTCCCGGTCGGCGAGGTGGTCCGCTATCTCAGCCACTTCATGACGCTGTACCCGGGCGATGTGATCAACACCGGTACCCCGGCCGGGGTCGCCCTGGGGCAGCCCGAGCCGAAGCCGTATCTGAGGGCGGGCGATGTCGTCGAGCTGGAGATCGAGGGGCTGGGGCGGCAGCGCCAGGAGCTGAAGGACGCCTGACCGGCCCGCGGCGGACGGAAGGGGCGGGCGCGCGGACATCTCGCGGCACCCGCCCCTTCCCCGGTTCCGCCGGCCCGCTCAGGCGCCCTGCGACGAGACGAACCGCTCCAGCGCCTCGGTGACCAGCGCGTGGTCCTCGGCCTGCGGCAGGCCGGAGACCGTGACCGTGCCGATCACCCCCGCGCCCTCGACGGCGATCGGGAACGAACCGCCGTGCGCGGCGTAGACGTCCGGGTCCAGCCGCGAGGACTCCTCGAACGTCGTCCCCCTCGCCCGGAACCGGGTGCCGACCAGGTACGAGCTCTCACCGTACCGCTCCACGACCCGGCGCTTGCGGTCGATCCACGCGTCGTTGTCCGCGCTGGATCCGGGCAGCGCGGCATGGAAGAGCTGCTGGGCGCCGCGCCGGATGTCGATCGCGACCGGGGCGTGCCGCTCGCGGGCCAGCGCGACCAGGAGACCGCCGAGGGCGTACGCGTCGTCGTAGCCGAAGTGCGGCAGCCGCAGGCTCCGCTCCTGGGCGATGAGCTCGGAAATGGTCGGAGCGCTGAGGCTCATGCGGACAGCTCCTCGTCGGTGAACGCGTTCTCGTCGTGGTGCGGCAGCAGGGTGACGGAGACGCCCTCGCGGGCCGAACGGCGGGCGGCCTCCAGGACGTCCAGCGCGGCGGCGGCCTGGAGGGCGGTCACCGGATTCGGGCCCGTGCCGCGCACGGCAGCGGCCACGGCGGCGTAGTACGCGGGGTAGTCGCCCGGCAGCGTACGGACCGGGTCGCCGCCGCCCGTCAGCGGGGACTCGCCCGATCCCAGGCGGCCCCACAGCTCCTCGGGCTCCTCGCCCCAGGGCTCACCGGCGACCGGACGCAGGCCCGCGCGCAGGGCGGCCTCCTGCGGGTCCAGCCCGTACTTCACATAACCGGCCGTCGAGCCGAGCACCCGGAACCGCGGGCCGAGCTGGGCCGCCGTGGCGCTGACGTACAGATGCGAGCGGACCCCGTTGGCATGCGTGATCGCCAGGAACGTGTCGTCGTCGGCGGCGGCACCCGGACGGCGTACGTCGGACTCCGCGTACACCTGCACGGCCGGGCCGAAGAGGAAGAGCGCCTGGTCCACGACATGGCTGCCCAGGTCGTACAGCAGCCCGCCGATCTCGTCCGGGTCGCCGGACTCCCGCCAGCCGCCCTTGGGGTGCGGACGCCAGCGTTCGAAGCGGGACTCGAAGCGCAGCACCTCGCCCAGGCCGCCGTCGGCGATCAGCCGGGCGAGCGTACGGAAGTCGTTGTCCCAGCGGCGGTTCTGGAAGACCGAGAGCAGCAGCCCGCGCTCCTTCGCCAGCGCGGCCAGCTCCCGGGCCTCGGCGGCGGTGCCGGCCAGCGGCTTGTCCACGACCACCGGCAGACCCGCTTCGAGCACGGCCCCGGCGAGCGGCACATGCGTCTTGTTCGGAGTGGCGATCACGATCAGGTCCAGCTCGTCCGCACGCCGCAGGAGCTCATCGGACGACGCGGCGAACCGCACCCCGGGGAACTCGGCGCGGGCCTGCGCCTGCCGCTCCTCGTTCGACGTGACGACCGTGTCGAGGGCCAGGCCCTCCGTCGCGGCGATCAGGGGGGCGTGGAAGACGGAGCCGGCCAGACCGTAGCCGACGAGGGCGACGCGAAGGGGAGCGTTGGCAGTCATGCGATCCACTTAAGCAACGCTGTTGCCAAAGTGCAAGCAACCGGCACAATGGGGTGGTGAACAGGACCGATACGAGGAACGACGCCAGGAACGGAGCCGGGGCCAACCTTCCGACGCTGCGCCACCACAACGCCGCGCTCGTGCTGGACCTGCTGCGCGCGGCGGGCGCGGCGGGCATCAGCCGCCTCGAACTCGCCGGGCGCACCGGGCTCACCCCGCAGGCCGTCAGCAAGATCACGGCCCGGCTCCGGGCGGAGGGCCTGGCCGCCGGGGCGGGCCGCGGTGCCCCCACGGGCGGCAAGCCCCGCACCCTGCTGCGGCTCGTCCCGGAGGCGGGATACGCGGTCGGGCTGCACCTGGACCGCGACGAGCTGACCGCCGTCCTGGTCGACCTGGCCGGTACGGCCGTCGTGGCCCGGACGGCGCCGCTGGACCTCGGCGCCCCGGCCGACGAGGTGCTCGCGGGCGCGGTGGAGGCGGTACGGGGCGTGAGCGCCGCCGGCCCGGAGCGCCGGGTGCTCGGGGTGGGCGTGGCCATGCCCGGCCCCCTGGACCACCGCGCGGGAGTGCTGCACCGCGTCACCGGCTTCCCGCAGTGGGACGGGTACCCGCTGCGCGATGTCCTCGCCCGGCGCACGGGGCTGCCCGTGGTCCTCGACAAGGACACCAACGCCGCCGCCCTGGGCCTCGCGCTGGGAGCGCCGGACGCGGGTGACTTCGCCTACCTGCACCTGGGGACCGGGCTGGGCGCGGGGCTCGTCCTCGGCGGTGAGGTGTACCGGGGGGCGCGTACGGGGGCCGGGGAGTTCGGACACCAGACCCTTGTGCTCGACGGGCCCCTGTGCGGCTGCGGGGGGCGCGGCTGCGTCGAGGCGCTGTGCCTGGCCGCCGAGGCCCGGGGCGACCGGGCACAGGCCGCGCGGGTGCTGGGGACCGGCGCCGCCAATCTGATCGGGCTGCTCGACATCGGCCGGGTGGTGCTGGGCGGGCGCACGGTGGCCGCCGACGAGGACGCGTACGTACGCGGGGTGCGCGCCGTGATCGAGGAGCGCGCCCGGCGGGACGGGACCGGGCGGCCCGTACCCGTCACCGTCGCCGGGGGAGGCGACCGGCCGGTCGCGGAGGGCGCCGCCCAACTGGTGCTCGCGCCGCTGTTCGGACGGGTGGGCGGCGTGGGGGACTTCGCGGGCCGGGGCACGGGGCCGGGGCCGGAGCCGGTTCGAAGTCAGGGTCCGGGGTCGGCTCCGGTTCCGGGCCCGGAGCCGGGCCCAGGTCCGGGCTCGGGTCCGGAACGGGGTCCGCTGACGCCGGGTGGCACAGTGGCGCAGGGCGGCCGGGCCGCCGGATGCGACACGGGGCGGACGGGGGCGGGTTCGTGGGAGTGATCGAGCGGCTGTGGGCGGCGGGGGAGATGCCGTACACCGACGCGCTCTACCGGCCGGACGACACCGCCGTGGAGGTGTGTGTCGACGGCCCCGGGGCCTACCACCCGGACGCCGGGCAGCCGATTCCCTTCCGGCTCGGCGGGCCGGTCGACGTGGCCCGCGCCATCGAGGAGGACGGCACCACCGAGGCGGACACGTACTTCGACAGCCCGCTTCCGGACGGATCGGGCTGGATGTGCGGCGGCGGCAGCGGGATGGGCAACGTCGGCTGTCTCGCCCGTCTGAACGCCGACCGCTCCTTGCGGTGGGTGGCGGTGATGTGGAGCTCCAACCCCTTCCTGGGGGTGCGCTACGACGGCGCGACCGCCGTCTTCACCAACGACTGGGGAAACCTGCTGACGCTCGACCTGACGGTCCCCGCTCTGGCCTGATCGCGGATGGGGCCGTCGCGGATCGGGCCCGAGGGCCCCTTCCCTTCCGGCCCCTTGCGGCCCGTGCCCGCTCCGGCCCGATCCCGCGTGTGCCCGCGTGTGCCCGCGTGTGCCCGCCGTACGGGCGACGCCCCGGCATGTCGCCACCGTGTCACCGCGCGCGCGTGGCAGCGTCGCCGTCCACAGCCGGTGGCCCCCGCCCCGGCCGTTCGCGAGCAGCAAAGGGTGTCCCCCTATGCCCCCCAATCCCCCCGCACGACTGCGCGACGGCCGTGCCTTCACCACGTTCGGACTGGCCGCCGGTCTCGCCGTGCCCGCCGCCCTCCTCGGCGGCACTCCGGCCGCCTCCACGGACCGGGCGGTCATGCCTGTCGCCGCTTCCGCCCCGGCTTCCGCCCCCGCCCCGTCCGCCCCCGGACGGCAGTCCGCCTGCGGTGACCGGACGGCCAGGGACTTCCCCATCGACACCCGGATCCACGGCGGCCCGGACACCTACGCCTCCGGCGGTGGCTACGGCACCTGGTACCTGGACCTCACCAACACCACCTCCGAGCCGTGTCCCGCCATCCACCCGGTGCTGGTCCTCACCGACGAGGACCGGAAGCTGACCGCCGACCAGATCCAGCTGAAGTTCTCCGAGCGCGCCGCTCCCGGCACGGAGCACCGGGTGACCTGGGAGACCACGGACCGCGACGAGCAGATCGGGGTCTTCGGCGGCGACGGGCCGGACGAGGAGTTCTCCGGCTTCACCGTGCCCGCCGGACGTACCGTCACCGTCCGGGTCCGGATGGCCTTCACCTCCGACACCCGGCCCGGCAGGGTGACCGCCAACGCCGCCGTCGTCCAGCGCCGCCCCGGCAGGGCCCCCGGCAGGGCGACCGGCGAGGCCCCCGGCGCGGTGGACGGGGACTGGGTGGGGGAGTCGGAGGACTACCCCTTCGCGATCGTCGAGGGCGGCCCCGACGGCGGCCGCGAATCCGGCGACACCGACACCACCGACACCGGCACCCGCAGCGATACTGGCACGGACGCGGACGCGGATACGGGTACGCCGGACACGGCCACCGACCCCGACCCCGACCCCGGCACCGACGGCACGGCGCCCCGCCCCGACACCCCCCTCCGCGACGCCGCCGGGAACCCCCTGCCCGAGCTCGCCCGCACCGGGTGGGACGGGGCGGTCCCGGCCGGGATCGCCGCGGGCGCGCTGTTCGTCGGCGGGTCGGCCATGGTGGTCCGGGTCCGGCGGACGCGCCGCACCCACGGCTGAGCGCGCGCACCTCCCTGTTCATGTACGTCTGCCACCATCGGGCCGTGGACTACCCGAACGACCAGGCACCTGGCGCACCGATCCGCTCCGGCATCCCGGAGCACGGACGTATCCCCAAGTACTACGCCGTGAAGGCCCGTATCTCGCTCCTGGTGGACGAGCTGGGCGAGGGCGGCGCGCTGCCCACCGAGCGGGATCTCGCCCTGCGGTACGAGGTGTCGCGCGAGACGGTGCGTCAGGCGCTGCGCGAACTCCTGCTGGAGGGGCGGCTGCGCAGGCAGGGGCGGGGCACCGTGGTCGCCGGGCCCAAGCTGGAGCAGCCGCTCTCGCTGGCCAGTTACACCGAGGGCGTCCGCCGCCAGGGCCGGCGGCCCGGCCGTCATCTCATCGGCCTCGACCGCTTCCCCTGCCCCGAGGCGATCGCCACCGAGATCGGGGTCACGCGCGGCGAACCCGTCTGGCACCTGGAGCGGGTGCTGCTCGCCGACGACGAACGGGTCGGCCTGGAGAGCACCTACGTCTCCGTCGCCCGCGTTCCGGAACTGGACACGCGGTTCGACCCGGACTCCTCCTTCTACGCCTACCTCCACGACCGGCTCGGGGTCTCCTTCGGCGACGCGGACGAGCGGATCGAGACCGTGCTGGCGACCCCGCGCGAGGCGCTGCTGATCGGTACGCCGCCCGCGCTCCCGATGCTGCTGCTCCACCGGCTCTCGCGGGACACCGAGGGGCGCCCCCTGGAGCGGGTGCGGACCCTGTTCCGCGGCGACCGGTTCTCCTTCACCGCGCACCTGGGCAGCCGGGGCTGACCCGCCGCGCACCACGATCCCTACTTCGATAACGAGAACATAACGGGTCTGGTCCAAGCTTGGGTGGTCGTTCACCGTCCCGTTGCCGTACGGATTCGAACGGGTCACCGGCCCCGAGGAGCGTGGCCGTCGTGAGAGTCATCGTCGTAGGAGCCGGAGATCGCGGTCGCCGAGGCGGCCGTCGCCCGGCGACGCGGCGGCCCGCGCTACCGGCTGCTCACCGCCGACGCGGCCCGCGCGGTCAACCCCGCCCTGCGCGGCACCTTCACCGGCGCCCTGTGGTGCGGGCGGGACGCGGCCGTCGAGCCGCGCACCGCCCAACTGGCCCTGAAGGAAGCGCTGCCGGCCTCCGGCCGGTACACCTCCCTCGGTGGCCGTGAGGTCCGGGAGGTGGTCGCCGCCGCCTCCGTGCGCGACGACCACGGCGACATCCGCACCGGCGACGCCGTCATCCTGGCCGCCGGCGCCTGGCTCGGCGGCATTGGCGCCCACCTGGACGGCTACGTCGACGCGTGGAAGTCGGCCACCGGCAGCTGACCGCGCCCGATGCCCCCCGCACGGTTCGCGCGTCCGCCGGACTGTCGCGAAAGGGTAACGGGTCTGGACCCGCGTGCGGCCCCCCGCTCCCGGGCGGGGAGCCGTACGCCCCCCACCGCGCACCCGGCGCGGGCCGACCGGCACCCCTCGCGCGGCACCCCTCTAAAATCGGGGACGTCGGCGCTGCACAACGCGGTGCCGCCGGCGTCCCGGCACCTCGCGTGCACAGCGTACGTACGGCAGGAGTCCCGTCACATGGCAGAGCGCAAGCCGATCGAATCCTGGCTCACCGACATGGACGGTGTCCTCATCCACGAGGGCACCCCGATCCCCGGCGCGGATGCCTTCATCAAGCGGCTCAGGGAATCCGGGCTGCCCTTCCTGGTCCTCACCAACAACTCCATCTACACCGCGCGCGACCTGCACGCCCGGCTCAACCGCATGGGCCTGGACGTTCCGGTGGAGAACATCTGGACCTCCGCCCTGGCCACCGCGCAGTTCCTGGACGACCAGCGCCCCGGCGGCACCGCGTACGTCATCGGCGAGGCCGGGCTCACCACCGCCCTGCACGACATCGGGTACGTCCTGACCGACCACGACCCGGACTACGTGGTGCTCGGCGAGACCCGTACGTACAGCTTCGAGGCGCTGACCAAGGCGATCCGGCTGATCAACGGGGGCGCCCGCTTCATCTGCACCAACCCGGACGAGACCGGCCCCTCCGCCGAGGGCCCGCTGCCCGCCACCGGGTCCGTCGCCGCCCTCATCACCAAGGCGACCGGCAAGGCCCCGTACTTCGCGGGCAAGCCCAACCCGCTGATGATGCGGACCGGGCTGAACGCCATCGGCGCGCACTCCGAGACCAGCGCCATGATCGGCGACCGGATGGACACGGACGTCCTGGCGGGCCTGGAGGCGGGCATGCAGACCTTCCTGGTGCTCACCGGTCTCACGACGCTGGCGGACGTCGACCGGTACCCGTTCCGGCCGTCCAACGTCGTCGACTCCATCGCCGATCTGGTCGAGCTCGTCGACCCGAGCTGAGGCCGGTCCGCGGTCGCCCGACCGGGCGACTGCGGATGCGGAAAGCGGCCGCACGCGTGAACCTTCCAACAGGAGGTTCACGATGCGTTCCATATCCCTCACGTTCTGTGCCGCGGCGGCGGTCGCGGCGGCCGTACTGCCCGCGTCCGCCGCCGCGGCCGTCCCTGCCGGCGACGAAGACCACGGTTCGGTCTCCGTGACCCCGTCCACCGTCGCCCCGGGCGGGGAGGTGCAACTCTGGGTCGACATCTGCGGCAAGGGCAAGCGGGCCAAGGGAGAGTCCGAGGCCTTCGTCACCGAGGCCCACTTCTCGCCCGCCGACGGGAAGGGCCTCTTCGCCGAGGCCACGATCCGCTCCGACGCCGCCCCCCGCTCCTACGAGGTCCGGGTGACCTGCAAGGACGGCAAGGGCAGGGCCACCGGCACGCTCACCGTCATGCACCACGGCCGCCCCTCGCCCGTCGCGCCCGTCCGGGCCGGCGGCGGCGGCACCGCGACGCTCGCGGAGGACCAGGCCGCCCGGTCGGACGGACCCGGCACCCGGCACGCGGTGACCGGACTCGTGCTCGCCGCCGTCGCGGCCGTCGCCGTTGCCTTCCGCACCGTGCGCCGCCGCCGCCCGGCCGCGGACTGACGTGTCCGCCACGGACCGCCCGGCAGGCACCGGGCGGTTGCTCACCGGAGTGGCCTGGGCGGTCCTGCTGCTCGGCCTCTGGCTCTGGGGCCGCGAGGCCGGCGACGGCGGCGGCAGCTCCGCCCCCACCACCGGCGATGTCGCCGCGGTCGGACGCCCCCTGGGCGTCCCGCTGCCCCCGGCGCACGACCCCCTCGACGGGGCGCCGCCGCAGAGCGTCGAGATCCCCTCCGTGGGGATCGACGCACCTGTCGTCCCGCGCGGCCTGGACCGGGCGGGAGCGATCGACCCGCCCCCGTACACGGCACCGCGGACCGTCGGCTGGTACGGCGGCGGCACCGAGCCCGGCACCGAGGGCGCGGCCCTCTTCGTCGGCCATGTGGACACCGAGACCAAACCGGCTGTCTTCTACGGCCTCAGCGCCGCCCGCCCGGGGGAGAAGGTCCGGGTGACCAGGGCTGACGGCAGGATCGCCGAGTTCACCATCGACGACGTCCAGGTCTTCACCCGGGAACGCTTCGACGCCCGGAAGGCGTACGGGCCGCGCGAGGACGGCCGGGCGGAGCTCCGGCTGATCACCTGCGGCGGCACGTACGACCGCGGCACCCGCTCGTACACCGCGAACGTGGTGGTCTCGGCGTATCTGACCGGTGAGAAGAAGGCCGGGGAACAAGCCGGGGCGCAGGCCGGGAAGCGGGCCGGGGCCGGGAGCCGCGCCTGAGCCGCGTCACCGTGGCCGCCGGGCGGCCTCATGGGCCGGTACCGCTGTGCCAGGATGGATCCGGCCGGCGGTACATCGGCGTGAGCGGTGGAAGACGGTGCGGGCAGTGCACCCAAGGGGGAGTGGATGTACGGCAGTTACCCGGGCGGGTCCGGAAAGCCCGCGCGTGCGGGAGCCGGCCTGCGGGCCGGAACGGCGGCCGCGGTCGGCGCCGCCCTGCTGCTGTCGGCATGCTCGTCCTCCGACGACGGCGGCGGCAGCGACGGCGGCCCGGCGGCCGTCGGACAGCAGCCCGGGGACAGCGCCCCCTTCTGGGTCAACCCCGACGGGAAGGCCGCCCGGCAGGCCGCCGCGTACACCGAGGACGGCGACACCGAGAAGGCCGAGCTGATCAGGAGGATCGCGCGCCGGCCGGCCGGCGAGTGGATCGGACCGGACAACGCCGAGGCCGAGGTGGAGGGGCTCACCGAGGCGGCGGCGAAGGCCGGCCGGGAGGCGCTGCTGGTCCTCTACAACATCCCGCACCGCGACTGCGGCCAGTTCTCCAGGGGCGGCGCCGCCGACGGCAACGCGTACCGCGCCTGGCTGGACGGCGTCGCCCAGGGCATCGGCGACCGCCGGGCCACGGTGGTCCTGGAGCCCGACGCCCTGCTCCACCTGGTCGACGGCTGCACGCCCCAGCAGTTCCACGAGGAGCGGTTCGACCTGCTGAAGGGCGCGGTCCAGCGGCTGAAGCGGCAGCCCGGCACCACCGTCTACATGGACGCGGGCAACGCGGGCTGGCAGTCCCCCGACGCGCTGTTCCAGCCGCTCCGGCGGGCCGGTATCGCCGCAGCCGACGGCTTCGCGGTGAACGTCTCCAACTTCCGGACGACCGCCGACAGCACGGACTTCGGCAAGAAGCTCTCGGCGAAGGTCGGCGGCAAGCCCTTCGTCATCGACACCAGCCGCAACGGCAACGGCCCCTCCCCGGACGGTGACCCCGCCCAGAGCTGGTGCAACCCGCCGGGCCGCGCGCTGGGCGAGCCCCCGACCACCCGGACCGGCGACGACCTGGTCGACGCCTACCTCTGGATCAAGCGCCCGGGGGAGTCGGACGGTGAGTGCCGGGGCGGCCCGAAGGCGGGCGAGTGGTGGCCCGAGTACGCACTGGGCCTGGCCCGCGCCGCGGAGTAGCCCCGCGCCGCGGAGCCCCGCCCCGGCCGGTGGTGCCTACGGCACCTCCACCCATGTCCCCTCCGAGGGCGTGCCCTTGTCGTCGGTGACGAACAGCAGGTACCAGCCCGACGGCACCAGCGCCCGGTTCCCCGGCACCTTCACCGTGATCCCGTCCGCCGACTTCTCCAGCTCCAGTGCCACCGAGCGCTGATCGGTGTCCGTGACATGGGTGACCGCGCTGGGCCGCATCAGCTTCGCCGAGGTGATCGACGAGGCGTGCCGGGTCGTGAACATCCCCTTCCCGCCGCGCCGGACGGTCCTGGGGCCCGCCGTCAGCTCCGGCCGCGAGTCGCGGTACAGATACGGCGGTGTGTAGATCTCGATGCGCTGCTCGAAGGTGCCGGGACGGGTGTTGTCCCGGTCCGAGTAGAGCGGGTCGGAGCCGAAGATCATGACCCGGCCGTCCGGCAGCAGCACCGAACCGGAGTGGTAGTTGCGCCCTACCGCCGGGTCCGCGACCCGCCGGTAGGTGTCGGACTTCGCGTCGTACATCCGGGCCTGGAGCACATCGGAGCCGCCCCGCCCCCGGTAGTCGCCGGAGCCGCCGGTGACCAGCACGGAGTCGTCGGGCAGCAGCGAGGCGCTGGGGTAGCGGGTGCCCTCGGCGAGCGGGGCGCCGTCGGTGAACTCCGGCTTCCCGGCCCCGAGGTCGACCAGCCGGGACTTCTCGCTGGACTCCTCGGACTCGCCGACCCCGCCGCCGCCGATCACCATGAACTTCTCGTCCTGGGCCGGAGGCAGCCGTACGGTCGCGGAGGTCTCCATCCTGTCCGGGTCGCCGAGCCCGGGGACCTCGGTGAACGTGTCGGTCGCCAGGTCCCAGACGCCGGGCGCGCGGCCGACGTCCGCCGGGCCGTAACCGGCGTTGGAGCCGGAGTAGAAGAGCCTGCCGTCGTTGAGCAGGAAGACCGCGGGGTAGGTGGGGAACTTCCGGACGATGCCGGTGTACTCCCACTTCTTCGTCTCCGGGTCGTAGATCTCGTCCTTGCCGGGGACGATCTGCCCGATCTCGTCGAGGCCGGAGAGGGCGAGGACCCTGCCGTCCTTGAGCGTGGTCAGCGTCGGATACCAGCGGGCCTCGTTCATCGGGTCGACGCTGATGTACTTCTCCGCGACCGGGTCGAACTCGAAGGCTTCCCTGATTCCCTGGAAGTCCTTCTTGTCCAGGGCGAGTTTCTGGGCGATCCCGTAGACGTTACGGGTGTCGGAGCCGGACAGGCCCGCGACCCGGTAGTTGTCCTCGGTGCCCGTCCCGTACTTCGCACCGGACTTCTGGGCCTCGACGTAGATCCGGCCGAGCCCGGGGTCGTTGCGCAGGAAGGCGCCGGTGTTCCGGTCGAAGACCTTGGTGGCCTTCTCGACCAGCACCGGGTCCTTGGAGACGAAGGTCCTGCCGTTCTCCTTGCCGGTGAACCGGGTGCCCGCGGGCAGGGTGACCGGCTTGTCCGGGTCCTCGTTGTGGACGATCATCAGGCCGCCGGCCTTGGTGACATCGCCCTTGAGCTTCTCGTAGCGCTTGGTGCCGCCGGCTATGAGCAGCTTGCCGTCGGGCAGTTGGGTATGCCCGGCGCAGAACATGTCCTTGGGCGTGGGTATGTCGGTGAACGCGTTCGTCCTCGGGTCCCACAGCACCGAGCGGAAGCTCTTCGCGTCGAAGTTCTTCTGGTTGTTCCCGGAGCCCGCCACGAGCAGCACCTTGCCGGTGTGCAGGAGCGCCGCGTGGATCGTGTTGATCCGGAACCCGGCCGGGACGTCCAGGAAGTCCCAGTGGCCGTTGGCGGCCTTGTACTCCGGCCTGTCGATCGCGTACTCGTGGTAGCGCTCGGTGCCGAAGCGGTACAGCCACGGCCCGTTCGCTCCCGCGAGCGCCAGAACCACCGCCGTACTGATCGCCAGGCGGCGGGTACGGCGGCTCGGACGGTACTTCATTTCTTACGTCCCCCAAGGGCGATCTGCATGGTCTGGTCGTCGGGGTCGCCGGCCGCACGGCCCCGCTCCCGCGGCGAGGGGTCCTGCCGCGCGGGATTCCGCCGCGGTGCGGCGTGGCTGCCCCGGTGGGATCCGGTCCGGCGCTTCTTCCGCTCGGCGCGGACCGTGTACCGCCAGCCGAGGATCGGGGCCGCGGTGATCAGCAGCGCCAGGGACGCCCAGGTCAGCATCGCGGGATGGCTGTGGCCGAGGAAGAACGAGGCGGCGATGGACCCGCCGAAGACCAGGATGAAGAACAGGTGGATGCGGAAGGTGCCGAAGAGGGTGTCCGGGCTGGAGGAGTCGCCCTTGGGCGTCACCACGAACGAGCTCCTGCGGCGCAGCACCGCGTCCATCAGGGAGCGCGCGTAGATCGGCGCGGAGAGCGCGGACATCACCATGCCGGCCAGTCCGCCGGAGCCCTCGGGCTCGTGCGGGCTGACGTTGTGGCGGCGGTTCCAGACGTACAGCCCGATCTGGAGCGCGGAGGCGTTGCCGTACAGCATCATCCAGATCGTCGGGTCGATCTGCACACCGGAGGCGCCCATGCCCAGGAACAGCGCGCAACTGAGCGCCGCCAGGATCCAGTTGAGGGCCGACATCGGATAGAAGATGATCATCATCGTGTAGTTGAAGAGCTTGCCCGCGGGGAGCGTGCCGAAGCCCTTCCAGTACTGCTTGAGGATCGTCTCGTACGTTCCGCGCGACCAGCGGAGCTGCTGGGTGAAGAAGTCCGTCCACGCGGTCGGGCCCTCGCCCACGGCCAGCACGTCCGGGGTGTAGACCGAGCGCCACTTGCGGCCGGTCGCCGGGTTGCGGTGGCGGTGGATCTCGAAGCCGGTGGCCATGTCCTCGGTGATCGAGTCGTACAGCCCGCCGATCTGCTTCAGGGCCGAGATCCGTACGGCGTTGCTCGTGCCCACGAACATCGGGGCGCCGTAGCGGTTGCCGGCGCGCTGGATCAGGGCGTGGAAGAGGAACTGCTGGGACTCGGCGGCCTTGGTGACGAAGGTGTCGTAGTTGCCGTAGACCTGCGGACCGATGACGAAGCCGATGTCCGGGTCGCGGAAGTAACCGAGCATCCGCTCCAGGTAGTTGGGCATCGGTATGTGGTCGGTGTCGACGGAGGCGAAGAAGTCGTAGTCGCCGCCGTGCGCGTCGAGCCAGGCGTTGTAGTTGCCGTGCTTCGTCTTCGCCCGGTGCGGCCCCTCGGCCTGGTTCCAGTGCGCCACGCCCTTGCGGGAGAAGTGGTGCACACCGAGGCGGGCGCAGACCTCCTTGACGGCCGGGTCGTCGCCCTCGTCCAGCAGCCAGACGTGCATCGGCCCGCGGTGCCGGACGCGTACGGCGGCCTCCAGGGTCTTCGTCACCATCTCCAGGGGCTCCTTGCCCGGGACGAAGGAGGTGAGGAAGGCGACCCTGGTGCCGGACTCCGGCACGACCGGGACCGGGTCCCGGGCGACGAGCGTGGCGTGCGCGTTCGACAGGACGTTCATCGTGCGGAAGAGCTCGATCAGACCGATCGAGACCAGCATGACGATGTCGAGGATCAGCAGGGTGTCGTTCTTGAGGTTCGGGTCGCGGTCCGTCCAGTGGCCGGGCTGCATCAGCCAGGCGAAGAGGCCGAGCGAGACCAGCGGAGCCGCGCAGAGCAGGAGGGCCGCGCGGATCCGGTGCGGTTCCTGGGAGAGCAGGGAGCGGTACCGGACGGTGTACGGCCTGCCGGGATCGGGCTGGGTCAGTGGCCCGGCGAGCCGGCTGTAGTGCTCGTAGTCGTAACGCGGCAGCGGCACCCTCGCCCGCCGCCGCTGTCCCCCGGCCCGCGGCTGCGGCGGTATCCGTAGCTGTGTGGTCCGGGAAGGGTCGTTGTCCTGTCGGTCGCCCGGCGGCGTCGACGTCATTGGGTCATCCCCCCGCACGCGTGCTGGTGCGTGATCGGTCGGTCACTTCGTGTGCGGTGGGTCCCCCGGTCGTTCACCGCGCACGCACTTCGTGGGTGGCCACCGTTCCCCCACAGACAGGGAAGTGCGGCCTTCCGGTTGCATGACGCCCTCTCGGTATTCGTTCCTGGGCGAGGCTCCCACCCCGCGGTGCGCACAACCGGACTGTCACGCTCTGTTGCCCCAACTGGTCGGAGAAAAGGCCCCCTTGAAGCCTCCGGCGCCGCTTCCGCGAAGCCGTCGGCACCCAGACAGGTTGGCCGACCTCGGGCGTTCTCGCAAGGGTGAAACAAGATGCTTACCGGCCATATGCGCAATTTGGGTGGCCCCTGTGGAGGGGCTGTGCAGACATGGTCATGAGCACCCTGCGACCGCCCGGTTACTGCCCGGTGATGATGTGAATCCCGTGAGGGGGCCGTGTGTGCACCTCGGGTGCGACACGCTCCGTGTGCGACGGTCGGAAGCGGCGGCAAACGAACAAGGCCCCCTCACGTTGAGTGAGGAGGCCTTGACCATGCGTGCGCCGTCAGGGACTCGAACCCCGGACCCGCTGATTAAGAGTCAGCTGCTCTAACCAACTGAGCTAACGGCGCCTGCTGACCTGGAGAACTCTACCCGACCTCCGGGCGTGCTCAGAACCATTTCCCAGCCGCCACGCCCCGTCAGATCGTCGTTTTTTCTCATTGGTCCGTCAAAATGCGATATGTCAGGAGGGTTGAGACACTGACGCCCGTTGCAGATGCGCCCAAAGATCTTGACGAGTGCGGAGGGGAATCGCATGACTGTGCCGGTCTTCGAGGAGTACGAACCCACCATCGACTGCACCTGTGCGGGGTGTGCCGTGCGGCGGCGCACCGCCGCCGGGGCCCTGCCGGTACGCCACGGCGGCCACCCGGCGGCGCACGGCGCACGCCGTGCGCTGGCCCTGGTCACCGCCGCCGGGGTGTGCCTGTCCGGCGGAGCCGTCGAGGCGGCGGTCGCGGCCGGCCACGCCACCGGATCCGCCCGGACGGACGAGAGCGCCGATCCCGAACCGGCCACCCCGCAGGGCGAGACGGGACCGCTGAAGGGCGCCGGGGCGTCCGGACCACCGTCCGCCACGTCGGGCCTGCGCAGGACCACCCGGGCCGACATCATCAACCGGGCCAAGAAGTGGGTGTCCGCGAAGGTCCCGTACAGCATGGAGAAGTACTGGTCGGACGGGTACCGCCAGGACTGCTCCGGCTTCGTGTCGATGGCCTGGAACCTCGGCGGCAACGAATGGACCGGGAGCCTCGCCGCGTACGGCACACGGATCTCCCGCTCGGAGCTCCAGCCCGGCGACATGCTGCTCTTCCACAACCCGGCCGACCCGTCCAGGGGCTCCCACGTCACGATCTTCGGCGGCTGGACCGACCACACGCACAAGCAGTACATCGCCTACGAGCAGGCGCGCCCGAAGACGCGCAAGCAGGCGACCCCCATGGCGTACTGGAACAACTCCGACCGCTACGTGGCGTACCGCTACAAGGGCCTGACCGGCGGGTCGGGCGGCAGTGGATCGTCCACGGGCTTCCCGGGTGCCGGGAAGTTCGGCCCCGGCGCCGACAACAAGTACGTCACCCAGCTCGGGAAGATGCTGATCGAGCGGGGCGGGAAACGTTTCTACACGGTGGGCCCGGGACCCCGCTGGGGCGACGCGGACAAGCGCGCGACCCAGGCGTTCCAGAAGGCGCAGGGCTGGAAGGGCAAGGAGGCCGACGGCCGCCCCGGCCCGCACACCTGGCGCCTCCTGGTGAACGGCACCGGGCGCGGCATCCCCGCCTCCGGCGCGGGCGGCAGCCCGAATACGGCCGCCGTGTTCCCCGGGCGTGGCTATTTCAAGCCGGGGCAGTCCAACAGCCATGTCGAGCGGCTCGGCAAACAGTTGGTGAAGAAGGGCTACGGAAAGCAGTACGCATCGGGCCCGGGGCCGCGGTGGGGCGAGGCGGACCGCCGCAACATCGAGGCCTTCCAGCGGGCCCAGGGCTGGCGCGGCACCGCGGCGGACGGATACCCCGGCCCGGAGACCTGGCGCCGGCTCTTCGCGTGACGGAACGGACATGACGGAGGCGGGAATGCGACCTACGGCGGCGGACAGCTCCGGACCCCCGGAGGACGGAAAGGAACGGGAACCGGTGAACGCGGAAGAGAACCGACACTCCGGGCAGCCGGACCGGACGGAACGGCACCGTCCCGAGGCCGGGACCGTCCCGGCCGAGGAGTCCACGTCCGTGGAGTTCCCGGGCGGGAAGTCCCCCGACGGGGCCGGGAACGGAAAGGGGGCAGGGAACGGCGACGGGGCCGGGAACCGGACGGGGAACGGCGTCGGGAAGGGGGACGGCGCCGGGAACGCGGGCAGGGCCGGGAAGGGGGACGGGTCCGGCGGCGGCACCGGGTCCGGCGGCGGCACCGGGGACGGGAGCGTGGATCTCGTCCTGGACCTCGCCCCCGGGCAGGCCGTCGTCTCCACGCTCGGCGCCGCGTCGGCCACGGTCTCCGTACCGGTGCGGGGCGCTGACGGTCCGTCCGCGTTCGGCGACGGGGCGCCGGAGGCCGCGGTCACCTCCGTGACCCTGCCCATCACGGCCGGGGCCGGGCAGGGGGCCGCGGCCGAAACGCGCCGGCAGACCGGCCGGCGGCACTCCGTCATCGCCAACGAGACCACCGCCTCCATCCCCGTCCACCTGCTCTTCCGCGACGACCGGGAACACGCCGACGCCACCGCGTTCCCCGCGGCGGTGCCCGGAAGGCAGTCCCCCGGAGACCAGCCCCCCGGAGACCAGCCCCCCGGAGACCAGCCCCCCGGGGACCGGGCGTCCGGGGGGCGGCGGCCCCCCGTGCCGCGCTCGTCCCGTTCCCAGCCCCCGCCGCGCCACCCGGCTCCGCGGCAGGAACCCGCGCGGACCCGGGGGGTGCGGGCACCCACCCGGCCCGCCCCGGTCGGGGACCCCCGCCTCGCGGAGCGCCCCGGTCCGGTGCTGCCGGGCTGGGTGGCGCTGCTGACCGGCGCCCTCGGGCTCGGCGCGGGCCTCGTCGCCCTGTGGTGGGTGGGGGCGCTGCCCGCCGCCGCGCTCGCCCGGCTCGGCATCGGCTCCCGTCCGTACGACGGCATCGGCATCGGCGTCTGGGCCGTGTTCGCCCTGCTGGTGACCGTGGTGCTCTTCGCGCTCGGCGGCCTCGGCCGGGGCCGGGTCGGCTACGCCTGGGTGCTGACCCTCTTCGGCGACTACCGGGGGAGCGTCCGGCGCACCGGCCTGCTCTGGGTCTCCCCGCTGCTGCTGCGCCGCCGTGTCGACGTACGGCTGCGGCACTGGCGCAGCGAGCCGCTGCCCGCCGTGGACGCGGACGGTACGGCGCTGCGCGTGGTCGTCCTGGTCGTCTGGCGGATCAAGGACACCGTGCGGGCCACCCTCGGGGTCGCGAACCACGAGGAGTATCTGCGCGAGCAGGTCGAGTCCGCCATGGCCCGGGTGCTCTCGCAGCTGCCCGCCGACGCCTTCCACGAGGACGCCCCGACCCTGCGCGACGCGGAGGCCGTGGGGGACGCGCTGACCCTGATGCTCAAGGCGGACTGCGAGCCCGTGGGCGTCGAGGTGTACTCGGCGCAGCCGACCGGGATCGAGTACGCCCCCGATGTCGCGGCGGCGATGCAGCGCCGCCGGGTCGCCGCGATCGACGCCAAGCACCGCGACAGCGTGCTGACTTCGGTCGTGGACGCGGTCGACGACACCGTCAACCGGCTGACCTCGCGGGGCATCGTGGAGCTCGACGACTACGAACGGAAGGCGCTGGTCAAGGATCTGACGGTGGCTTTCTACACAGGGCGCGGAGGTGGGGACGGGTCCTGAGGAAGGCGGGACGCAGCCGGAACGGCGATTCGGAATCCGACTCCCATTGGTCTGGACATGTTCACGTCGCGTCAATAATCTAGACCTTGGTCTAGACCGCACGACACGCGCGCACCGGTCGAGCAGTGCTCATGGAACATCCCCCACGTTCTTGAGGAGCGACAGCAATGCGGAAAAGGGCAAGCGCGGCCGTGGTCGGCCTGGCGATTGCGGGTGCTTCGGTGCTCGCGACGAGCAGCGCCAGCAGCCATGGCTACACGGATTCCCCCATCAGCCGTCAGAAGCTCTGTGCCAACGGCACGGTGACCGGCTGCGGCAGCATCCAGTGGGAGCCGCAGAGTGTCGAGGGGCCGAAGGGCTTCCCGGCGGCGGGTCCGGCCGACGGCAAGATCTGCGCCAGCGGCAACAGCGGATTCGCCCAGCTGGACGACCCGCGCGGCGGCAACTGGCCCGCCACCCAGGTCACCGGCGGACAGGGTTACAGCTTCCGCTGGCAGTTCACCGCCCGTCACTCGACGAGCGACTTCCGGTACTACATCACCAAGGACGGCTGGGACTCGACGAAGCCCCTCACCCGGGCCGCCCTGGAATCACAGCCGTTCATGACCGTGCCGTACGGGAACAAGCAGCCTCCGGCGACGCTGACCCACCAGGGCACGATCCCCACCCAGAAGAACGGCAAGCACATCATCCTGGCCGTCTGGAACGTCGCGGACACCCCGAACGCGTTCTACGCCTGCTCGGACGTTAAGTTCTGACGGATTGTCAGTTACTGTGCGGGGCCATGAGGAGTACCGGCACCGTCGCGGAGCTCGTACAGCGCCAATGGGGCGACCACCGGCCGGGGCTGAAGCACGAAGCCGCCGTGCTCAGTCATCACCAGGTCGCCTCCGGCGCCGCCGCGCGGGCCGCACTCCTGGTGGATCTGCTGCCGGCGGGCAGCGAACCGCATATCGGGGTGCTGCTCGACAACACTCCTGAATTCCCCCTGTGGTTGAGCGCGGCGGCCCTGGCCGGGGCCGCCGTCGCCGGGATCAACCCCACCCGGCGCGGGCCCGAACTGGCCCGCGACATCCTGCACACCGACGCCCGCGTACTGATCACCGAGACCGCGCACCTGCCGCTGCTCGACGGTCTCGTACTGCCGGGCGTACGGGTGCTGGTCACCGACACCGACGCCTACGCGGAACTGCTCGCCCCCTACGCCGGGGCGCGTCCGGGTGAGGCGGTCCTCGCGTCCGTGCACACCGGCAGCCGGATGCTTCTGTACTTCACCTCCGGGTCGACCGGGGCGCCCAAGGCGGCGATCTGCACCCAGGGACGGCTGGCCGGGGCCGGACGGTCGCTGGCGGCCCACTTCGGCGTGCGGCCCGACGACGTGCACTACATCTGCATGCCCATGTTCCACGGCAACGCGGTGCTGGCCGACTGGGCCCCCGCGCTGGCGGGCGGCGCCGCCGTCGCCCTGCGCCGCCGCTTCTCGGCCTCCGGCTTCCTCGACGACGTGCGCGCGTACGGGGCCACCTACTTCACCTACGTCGGCCGCGCCGTGCAGTATCTGCTGGCCACCCCGGAGCGCCCCGAGGACCGGGACCACTCGCTGCGGCTCGGCTTCGGCACCGAGGCGGGAGCCACGGACACCGCCCGCTTCCGGGAGCGGTTCGGGGTGCCGCTCGTCGAGGGGTACGGCTCCTCCGAGGGTGGCGCGGCCATCCAGCGCGGTCCCGGCACCCCGGCGGGCGCGGTCGGCCGGGCGGCGCCCGGCGACGATCTCGCCGTCGTCGACCCCGCCACCGGCGAGGAGCGGGAGGCCGCGGTGTTCGACGGGCACGGGCGGCTGCTGAACGGGTCCGCAGCCATCGGGGAGCTGGTCAACCGGGGCACCACCCCCTTCGAGGGCTACTGGCGCAACCCGGAGGCGGACGCCGAGCGGGCGCGCGGCGGCTGGTACTGGACCGGGGACCTCTTCTACCGGGACGCCGGGGGCTTCCTCTACTTCGCGGGCCGCACCGACGACCGGCTCCGGGTCGACAGCGAGAACCTCGCCGCCGCGATGATCGAGAACATCCTGGCCCGCTGGGAGGACGCGGCGGCGGTGGCGGTCTACGCGGTGCCGGACCCGGTGACCGGTGACCAGGTGATGGCGGCCCTCGCCCTCCGCCCCGGAGCGGCGTTCGACCCGGCCGCCTTCGCCGCCTTCCTGGGCGCCCAGCCGGACCTGGGGACGAAGATGGCGCCCCGGTACATACGGATCGTCGGGCGGATGCCGGTCACGGCGACGAACAAGGTCCACCGCGTGGAGCTGCGCCGCGAGGGGCTGAGCTGTGCGGACCCGGTGTGGTGGGACGCCGCCCGCAGCGGCGCGTACACCCTGCTGGACACGGCGGCGGACATCCCGCCCGGGAGCGGCCCCGGCCATGGAAAACACCTTGGGTGCCCTCCGTGATACGGAGGGCACCCAAGGTGGTGTCTGTGCGCCGTCAGGGACTCGAACCCCGGACCCGCTGATTAAGAGTCAGCTGCTCTAACCAACTGAGCTAACGGCGCCTGCTGACTCGAAAATAATACCTGGTCTCCGGGGGTGCTGATGACACCCGCCCGCAGCCACCGGCCGGCACCGCCCGCAGCCACCGGCCGGCACCGCCCGCAGCCACCGGCCGGCACCGCCCGCAGCCACCGGCCGGCACCGCCCGGCCCGGGGCTACAGCGCCATCGACAGCAGCACCGGAGCGGCCCGCCGGTTCAGTGTCTGTGCCGCGGACCGCAGCCGGTGCATGTCCTCCACCGGCAGGGACAGCGCCAGGCAGCCCGCCGAGGAACCGGCCGTCAGCGGCACCGCCGCACAGACCGTGCCCACCGCGTACTCCTGGAGGTCCAGCACCGGGACCGTCGCCGGCTGGGCGTCCAGCTTGGAGAAGAGGATCTTCTCGTTGGTGATCGTCCGCGAGGTGAGCCGGGGCGTCCTGTGCCGGGAGATGTGGTCGCGGCGGCCGTTCTGGTCGAGCTGGGCCAGCAGGCACTTGCCGACCGCGCTGGCGTGCGCCGCGGAGCGGAAGTCCACCCATTCGTTCACGGCGGGCGTCAGGGGGCCATCGGCCACCTGTGTGACCTGGATCTCCCCGTCGACGTATCTGCTCAGGTAGACCGCCGCGCCGACCGAGTCGCGCAGCTGCGTCAGGCTCTGCTGGAGCCTGGTCTCCAGCGCCTGGCGGCGGGCCGCCCCGGAGCCGAGCAGCAGCAGTGCGGCACCGACGACATAGGCGCCGTCGGTGATCTGCTCGACGTACCCCTCGCGGCGCAGCGTCAGGAGCAGTGAGGCGAGGCGGCCGGGCGGCAGTCCCGTCTCGCGGGAGATCTGGGCGTCGGTCACACCGTCGCCGTGTCGGGAGACCGTCTCGAGCACGCGAAGGGCGTGCACCACCGCGTGGAACGGAGCGGTCGGCTCGGGTTTCAGCACCACGGTTTCCCCCTACCAGGTTGTGACCGCAAGCTTTTGTCCCACGATAGTGGCCAGGACGAGCCTGACGGGCGGCTGTCGAAGAGTTCCCGGACGCGCCCCGGCGCCGTCAGCCGGGGCGCATCCGTGAGGCATGTGCCAAGGTCATTGGCGTGGCCTCAAGGGCGAGGTCACAGCACCGCGTTGAGAAACTCGCGCGTACGTTCGTGCTCCGGATCGGTAAAGATTTTTTCCGGGGTGCCGGCCTCCACCACCCGGCCCGCGTCGAACATCAGTACCTTCTTCGAGACATCACGGGCGAAGTTCATCTCGTGGGTCACACAGAGCATCGTGATGTCGGTGTTCCTGGCGATGTCGCCGAGCAGGTCCAGTACCCCCGCCACCAGTTCCGGGTCGAGCGCCGAGGTCACCTCGTCGAGCAGCAGGATCTCCGGCTCCATCGCCAGCGCCCGCGCGATGGCCACCCGCTGCTGCTGGCCGCCGGAGAGCTGGGAGGGGTGCGCGTCGACCTTGCCGGAGAGCCCGACCAGGTCGAGCAGCTCACGGGCGCGGGCCTCCGCCTCGTCGCGGTCCTTGCCGAGCACGCTGATGGGGGCCTCGGTGATGTTCTGGAGCACCTTCATGTTCGGGAAGAGGTTGAACTGCTGGAAGACCATCCCGATCTTCTTCCGGGACTCGCGCAGCTGCTTCTCACCGGCCGGTTTCAGCGATCCGCCGGGGGTGCGGACGTGCGACAGCGGGGAGCCGTTCACCCAGATCACCCCGTCGCTGACCTTCTCCAGCGTCATCAGCAGCCGCAGGATCGTGGTCTTGCCGGAGCCGCTGGGGCCGATCAGGGTGACGTGCTCGCCGCGCCGCACGGTGAAGTCCAGGTGGTCCAGGACCACGTGGTCGCCGTACCGCTTCACGACACCGTCGAAGCGGACCAGCGGAGGGGCGGTGTCCGGGATCACCGGGGCCGCGCCGTCCGCCGCGGTGGCCGTGCTGTCGGGGGCCGTGGCCGCGGTCTTCTGCAGGGGGAGGGGTTCAGTGGCCAAGGCGCTTCTCCAGCTTTCTCATCAACAGCGACGTGGGGTAGCTCGCGACCAGGAAGATCAGGCCGGCGAGCGTGAACGCCTCGGTGTAGTACCCGAAGTTCTCGGCCCCGTACTGCCGGGCCTCGAAGACCATCTCGTGCACCGTGATCACGGCGAGGAACGGGGTCTCCTTGAACATCGAGATCGCGTAGTTCCCGAGGGCGGGCAGCACATTGCGCACCGCCTGCGGCAGGATCACGGCCTGCCAGGTCCGCCGGGGTGTCAGCGACAGCGCGCGGCAGGCCTCCCACTGGCCCTTCGGTACGCCGTCGATCCCGGCCCGGTACACCTCGGAGGTGTACGCGGCGTAGTGGATGCCCAGCACCACGATGCCGATGGTCAGCGGCTCCACCGAGGTGAACAGGGCCGCCGCGCCGACCAGCTGGACGAGCAGCGGGGTGGAGCGGACGAACTCCATGACGACCCGCACCGGGACCGTCACGAACCTGCTCGGCGCCCGTCCGGCCACCGCGACGGCCAGCCCCAGGACCGCCGCCACGAGGGTGCCGAGCACGGTCGCGAGCAGGGTGACCTCGAACCCTTCGAGGAGCAGGGGCAGGACCTCCCCGGCGGCGTTCCAGTCGAAGCCGTTCACCGGGTACCTCCGACGGTGGTGGTGGCCGCGCTGCGGCTCCTGAACAGGCTGCCCGCGCCGGTCGCCAGGCCGAGCCGCCGCTTGGCGGTCCGCTCCAGCAGGTTCATCAGCAGGGTCAGCGCGTAGGCCAGCACGAAGTAGACGGCCAGCAGCGTCAGATACGCGGTGAGGGTCTCACCCGTACGGTCGCGCAGCTGCTGGATGACGGTCATCAGGTCGGCCGCGGAGATCAGCCACAGCAGGGGGGTGCACTTCAGCAGCTGGATCAGCAGATTGGTGAAGGACGGGATCATCTGCACCCAGGCCTGCGGCAGGATCACCTTCCGCATGCGCCGGGCGGGGCTGAGGTTGAGCGCGAGCGCCGCCTCGTACTGCCCGCGCGGTACGGAGTTGACGGCGCCGCGCACGATCTCGGCGCCGTACGCCCCGTAGTTGAGGCCGAAGGCGACGACTCCGCAGAGCAGTGGCGTCAGTTCGTAGCCGGTCAGCGGCGGCATCGCGTAGTAGAGCCAGAACAGCTGGATGTAGAGCGAGGTGCCGCGGAAGAACTCCACGACGACCCGGGAGACCCCGCGTACCAGGAGGAGACGGCTGCCCGCCATCAGACCCAGCAGGAACGACAGGGCGAGCGCCAGCAGGGCGCCCAGGGCGGTGGCCTGGAGGGTCACCCACAGGCCGGCGCGGACCTGGGGGAACTCGTCGACGAGAGTGGAGAAGAAGTCACTCATGCGTATGGGACCGCCCCGTCAGCCCTTGCACAGATCTGCGGTTCTCAGCGTGGCCGGCGGGATCTCGGCCGCCCCGAACCCGTACTCCGTCAGCAGGCTCACATAGCGGGACCGGTCCGAGACGATCTTCTTCAGCTCGCGGTTGAAGGCGTCCCGCAGCTCCTCGTTGCCCTGGCGGAACACCGCGCCGCCCGGCGAGAACTGCTGCTTGCCGTTCAGCTCCGGGACGAAGGCCTCGGTGACCTCGGTGGTGGGGTTGGTCTTCGCCAGCCAGCGCAGCGAGATGCCGGTCAGCAGGAAGGCGTCGATCCGGCCGCCCTTGACCGCGTCCGCGCCGTCCTGCGGCTTCTGGAACGTCTTGATCCTGCCCTCGGGGATGCCCGCGCCCTTGGCGTACGAGCCCTCGACCGCGCCCGACATCACTCCGATGGTGATTCCGGCGGCCTTCGCGGAGGCCAGGTCGGTGATCTTCTCCGGGTTGCCCTTCTTGACCATCAGCGCGGTCGGCGAGATGAACTCCGGTTCGGAGAAGATGGCGTTGGCACACCGCTCGGGGGTGATCGCCATGCCCGCGCTGACCACGTCGTACTTCCCGGCCTGGAGTCCAGGTATCAGGCCGTCCCACTCGGAGAGGGTGGGCTTCAGCTCGTCGACGCCCAGCGCCTTGAAGACCTCCCGGTGCAGGGTGGGTGCCTCGCCCTTGAGCTCCTTGCCCTCCAGATAGCCGTAGGGGGCCTCGTTGGCGTACGCGACCCGTACGAAGCCCTGCTTGCGGAGCTTGTCGAGTGCGCCCTCGCCGCTCGCGGCACCGGCATCGGTCTTGCTGCACGCGGCCAGCAGACCGGGAACGACGAGCGCTCCGCCCACGGCCGCCGTTCTGTTGAGGAAACCGCGACGGGAAAGATTCGGGAAGTCGGCCATGGTTCGCAATCTCCTGGAGGGATCGAACGGTCCGGACAGGGTGAACGCCTGCCCGATCCCGTACGTCTATGCAGGAAGCGGGCCGCATGTAACCGAAAAGTGGCCGGAGGGTGACCTTCCCGTGCCCCGATGGGGGTGGAGTGCCACAGGAGGTGTGCGGTGCGTGTCCCTCTGGAGGCGGGGTTCATGACCGTCCGTCATGCCGGGAGGCGGGCGGATCCAGGGGCGGGTCCGCCGGCAACTCCGGTGGCGGGCCCGAGGACAGGTCCGTGGACGTGTCTGTGGGCCCGCCCGTCGGCAACTCCGTCGGCAACTCCGTCGGCAGGTCCGTGGAAGGGACGTAGCCGAGCCGCTTGTCCACGACGTTCGGCAACGGCTCCCCGGCCGCCCACAGTTCGTACATCCGCACGAACTGCTCGCCCAGCCGGTCCCGCCAGCCCGCCGTGTCCCCGCTCAGATGCGGCGACAGGAGCAGCCCCGGCACGTCCCACAGCTCGCTGTCCGGCCCCGGCTCCTCGTCCTGGAACACATTCAGCGCCGCTCCGGCGATCCACCGTCTGCGCAGCGCGTCCACCAGCTCGCTCCGCACGACCAACGGGCCGCGCCCCACGTTGATGAAGTGCGCCGAGGGCTGCATCAGCCCGAAGAAGCGCGCGTCGAACATCCCGCGCGTCGTCCCGGTCAGGGGCGCCGCGCAGATCACCCAGTCGGCACGGGCGGCCAGCCGGTCCAGATCCCCGACGCCGTGGATGGTGCGCCGCGCGGTACGGGCCACCAGCGCGACCTGGACGCCGAGACCGTGCAGCAGCCTGGTGATCTCCCGCCCGATCGGCCCGGCGCCGACGACCACCGCCCGCGACCCGGTGGTCAGCTGCCCCTCCCGCCGGTGCCGGAGCCGCCGGCGCTGGTGCTCCAGCGTGCCGGGGAGGTCCTTGGCGAAGGCGAGCACCAGGGCCGCCGCGTACTCGGCGACCGGCCGCTCGAAGACGCCCCGCGCGTTGGTGACCAGGGTGCCGGACGCGGTCAGTTCCGGGCAGAGCAGCCGGTCCACGCCCGCGCTCGCCGTATGCACCCAGCCGGGCCGCGGCCCCGCGCCGGGCCAGGCCGTACGGACCGCGTCGGAGGCGGCGTCCCAGACCAGCAGGACATCCGCGAGGGGGAGCCGTTCGGCCAGGTTCTCCTCGTTCGCGTACCGCACCACGACCCGGCCGGTCAGCCTGCCCAGGCGCGGCGACGGATCGGAGTCGAGAACGAGAAGGACGGGTCCTGGCATCGCTGAGTCACCCCTTCGCGACATCGGGGATGCACGGATCGGCCACGCTCGCCACCCAACCTACCGCCGTCCGCGGCGCCCGGCAGGTGCCGAGAAGGATGCGCCCGCTGGGGGAATACTGGGAAGTGGCCGGGGCAGCAGTGGGACACGCCGCTCGGGCGACCGCTCGCCCCGCCTCCGGCGCCGGACACGAAGGACCGGACGAAAAAGGAAGGGTGGACATGACGACCGTTGGACTTCTCTACCCGGGCCACTCCGCCGAGGACGACTTCCCGCGGATCGAGATCATGCTCGACAGCGACATCAGACTCCCGCTGTTCCCCACCGAGACCGGCGAGGACGCCCGGCGCGTCGAGGAACTGCGCGAGCTGGGCGCCCCCGACCGGCTCACCGCCGGGGTGGAGGAGCTGCGGCTGGCGGGCGCCGAAGCGCTCGTCTGGGCCTGCACCGGCGGAAGCTTCGTGTACGGCTGGGACGGCGCCCACGAACAGATCGCCACCCTCGCCCGTGCCGCGGGCATGCCGGCGTCCAGCACCTCCTTCGCCTTCGTCCACGCGGTACGGGAGCTGGGCGCCCGGCGGGTCGCGGTGGCCGCGACCTACCCGGAGGAGATCGCCGGGCTCTTCGCCGGTTTCCTGAAGGCCGGGGAGATCGAGGTGGTCGCCACCCGGGGCAGCGGCATCATCACGGCGCGGGAGGCCGGCGCCTGGGATGTGGAGCTGCTGAAGGAACTGGCGGTCGGCGGGGACCATCCGGACGCGGAGGCGGTGCTGCTCCCGGACACGGCCCTGCACACCGCCGCGTACATCCCCGAGCTGGAGGAACTGCTCGGCAAGCCGGTCCTCACGGCGAACCAGGTGACGGTCTGGGAAGGGCTGCGGCTGGCGGACCGCCGGGCCTGGTCACCGAAGCTCGGCACGCTCTTCGCCACCCGCGTACCGCCGCCCGGGAACTGGGACACCCGGGGGATCGAGGTCCGGGAGTAGCGGGCAGGCTCCCGGGAATAAGCGGAGCCATCCTCCTGTTTCCTTCTTCCGATACGCGACAGCACCACCGGGAGAGGCCGACACGTGGACGAGATCCGAGGCGACGAGATTCGCGGCACCGCAGGCGGAACGGCTTCCGTGCCCCTGTCCGTGCTCGACCTGGTGACCGTGGGGCAGGGCCGCACCGCGACCCAGGCGCTGCGCACCAGCGTGGACATCGCCCAGTTGACCGAACGCCGCGGCTTCCACCGCTTCTGGGTCGCCGAGCACCACTCCATGCCCGGGGTCGCCTCGTCCTCCCCGGCCGTAATCCTGGCGCACCTCGCCGCCCGCACCGAGCGCATCCGGCTCGGCTCCGGCGGGGTGATGCTGCCCAACCACGCCCCGCTGGTCATCGCCGAACAGTTCGGCACGCTGGAGGCCATGGCCCCCGGCCGCATCGACCTGGGCCTGGGCCGTGCCCCCGGCACGGACGGCGCGACCGCCGCCGCGCTGCGCCGCACCGACCGGCCGGGCGAGGGTGCCGATGACTTCCCGCAGCAGCTCGCCGAGCTGATCCGGTTCCTGGACGACGACTTCCCCGACGGCCACCCGTACGCCCGGATCCACGCCGTGCCCGGCCCGGTGCAGGCGACCGCGCCCGGCGGCGTGCAGTCCCCGGCCCGGCCGCCCGTCTGGCTGCTGGGCTCCTCCGGCTTCAGCGCCCGCCTGGCCGGTGTCCTCGGCCTGCCGTTCGCCTTCGCCCACCACTTCTCGGCCCAGAACACCGTTCCGGCCCTGGACCTCTACCGCGAGTCCTTCAAGCCCTCCGCGGCGCTCGACGCCCCGTACGCCCTGATCGGTGTCTCGGCCATGGCCGCCGACGAGGAGCGCGAGGCCCGCCGCCAGGTGCTCACCGGCGCCCTGTCGATGGTCCGCCTGCGCACCGGCCGCCCGGGGCTGGTCCCGAGCCCCGAGGAGGCGGAGGCGTACGCCTTCAGCCCCATGGAGCGGGAGTTCGTCGACGGCTGGCTCGCCAATGTCATCCACGGCACCGCGGACGAGGTCCGCGCGGGCCTCGACGCCCTGGCCGAGCGCACCGGCGCGGACGAGCTGATGATCACGGCCAACGCCCATGGCGGTGAGGCCCGGCTGCGCAGCTACGACCTGATCGCGGACGCGTACGGACTGCCTTCCTGACCCGGCCGCCCGCGTGGGCCCGGTGAGCCCCGGACGGCTTTCGCCCGGCCTGCCGGGCCTGCCGGGCCTGCCGGGCCTGCCGGGCTCACCGGGCTCACCGGGCTCGCGGAGCCCACGGGGCCCGGCGGCCACACAGGTCCCACTGGCCACATGAGTCCCGTCGACCGCACGGGTCCCAAGGGGCTCGCGGGTCTCACCCGCCACACGGATCCCACCGGGCATACGGGTCTCACGGCACCGGTCGGGTGCGGATCAGCCCGGCGATCCGCTCCGGCGACACCGCCCGTGAGTACAGCCACCCCTGCCCCGTGTCGCAGCCGATCCTCCGCAGCCGTTCCGCCTGCCCCGCCGTCTCCACGCACTCCGCGGTGACCGTCAGCCCCAGCCGGTGCGCCAGTTGCACCATCGCCTCGACGATCGTCTCGTCGGCGGGGCTGGGGTGGGCGCCGTCGTCGTAACGGAAGCCCCGGACGAAGGAGCCGTCCAGCTTCAGTACGGAGACGGGCAGCCGGCTCAGATAGGCCAGGTTCGAGTAGCCGGTGCCGAAGTCGTCGATGGCGATCCGCACGCCCATGTCGCTGAGCTCCTGGAGCGCCCGCAGCGGGCGGCCGGCCGAACCCATCACCGCGGACTCGGTCAGCTCCAGCTGCAGCAGGCCCGGCTCCAGCCCGGTGTCCTCCAGGATCTCCGCCACGTCGGCGACCAGATCGGAGTCCCAGACCTGCCGCACGGCCACATTGACGCTGATGAACAGCGGCGGCTGTTCCGGGTGGTCCAGCTGCCAGCGCCGCGCCTGCCGGCACGCGGTGCGCAGCACCCACCGGCCCAGCTGGACGATCGAGCCGTCCTCCTCGGCGATCGCGATGAACCGGTTCGGCGCCAGCACCCCGAACTGCGGGTGGTGCCAGCGCACCAGGGCCTCCACCCCGTGCACGATGCCGTCGGTCATGCCGACCAGCGGCTGGTACTCCAGCGTGAACTCACCGCGCTCCACGGCGGGCCGGAGCGTCGAGGTGAGCGCCTGACGGGTCATGCGGTGGGCGTTGCGCTCGGGGTCGAAGAGGGTCCAGCGCGCCTTGCCGTCCGCCTTCGCCCAGTACAGCGTGGTGTCGGCGGCCTGCATCAGACCGGTGGGCGAGGTTCCCGCCACGGCCCGTTCCACCACGCCGATCGACGCGGAGACCGAGAGCCGCTGCCCGGCCAGGTCGAAGGGCCGCTGGATCGCGGTGAGGAGCGTACGGGCCAGCTCGGTGAGCTGCTCCGTGCCCGCGGAGTCCTCGACCAGGATCGCGAACTCGTCACCGCCCAGACGGGCCACCAGATGGCTGCCGCCGCGGTGCTGGGACCCGCTCCCGGCGCAGTCGGTCAGCCGCCCGGCGACGGCCGCGAGCAGCCGGTCGCCGATGCGGTGCCCCAGGGTGTCGTTGACCGCCTTGAACCCGTCCAGGTCCAGATAGCAGAGTCCGATACGGCCGTGCCGGGGCAGCATCGAGTCGTCCTGGTACGGCGGGGTCTCCAGCGCCGCCGAGAGCCGCTCGAAGAACAGCGTCCGGTTCGGCAGCCGGGTCACCGGATCGTGTACCTGGAGGTGGCGCAGCCGCGTCTGGAGCTCGTGCCGGTCGCTGATGTCCGCCACCGAGAGCAGCACCCGGCCGGGCGCGGGGCCCGCGCCCGCGGTGTCCGCGGCGGGGACGGCGTCGGCGTCGGCTTCGGCTTCGGTGGTGCCGGTCATCGGTACGACGGTGATCTCGGCCCACAGGGAGTGCCCGTCGGGATGCTTGAGCCGGCGGGTGCAGCGGAACCGGGAGCGCCGGCCGCGCAGCACCTCGCGGTACGCGTGCCAGGCGCGGCCGTCCGACGCGAAGTCGACCAGGTCGGACGCGGACCGTGCGGCGAGGGCGGCGGGGTCGGTGCCCAGCAGCCCGCCGAGCGAGTCGTTGGCGCGGACGATCAGGCCCTGCGCGTCGACGACGGCCATGGGGAGGGTGGTGACCCGGAAGGCGGCCCGGTAGTCGCGCAGCTCGGAGGCTGTGGGTCCCGCCGCGTGACGTTCCGTGACCGGGGAGGGGGCGGAGCCGGAGATTCCGCCTGCCGGGGGCCTCGGCCCTTCGGAGGTACCGCTCACCGCTCGCTCCCGCTGTGAAGATTGTCGTGAACAGGTGGGGTCGGACAGGCCGCCGGGTGGAGCGCCTGGGTGGGGGCGGGAACCACGCGGGAAAACGTGGTGAAGCATAGAGGGTGGCGTGGTGGCCGTTCCAGCCCGTCCAGCGTGGCGAGCCCGGTGGATGTGCCGCCCTGCGCCGTCCGGCACCGCCCCGGTTTGCCCGCTGCTGATTGTTTCTGTGCGGATCTGTCGATTCGAGGGGAACCCGGTGGGTGGTCGTGACTGTCCGTGAAGGTCGGCGGAGGGGTCGGTGGCGGGATCGGCGGAAGGGGTGGCGTCTGACCCGTGTGGGGCAGTCCAGCAGGGCGTGACGCCGCTAACCGGCACAGGGTGGTTGAGGTGTTCCGCGTTTCGCCACCCGGAGGTAGATGTGCCGCGTCAGCACGGAGCCGGGGGAGTGGAAAGGCCGAGTCTGCGCGGTGTCGCGGCCGCTCTGACCTCCCTCGCGGCGCTTGCCGCCATGTCCCTCGTCGCGGGCCCCGCCGTGGCCGCCACGGGTGACGCGGGTCCGTGCGCCCTGCCCCGTACCGCCGCGCACCACTCGCTGGGACTGGACAACTGGAACGGCTCCTACCCCCGCCCCGACCGCACGCTCGACGCGGTCATGATCTTCCTCTCGTTCCCCGGCTCCGAGCCGGCCCTCGCCCCGGAGGTGCTGAGTGCCGACTACTTCCCCGCGACCACCCGCTTCTTCCAGCGCGCCAGCTACGGAAAGTTCACCCTGCGCCCGCACCCGCGGCAGCGCTGGACGCGGATGCCGCACCCGGCCGGCTGGTACGGCATAGAGCGCGACTGGGACTCGGGGCGGCGCACCGCCTATCTGCGCGACGCGATCGAAGCGGCCGACAGCGAGGTCGACTTCTCCACGTACGACATCGTCTATCTCGTCGCCGACCCGGACGCTCCCGGTGTCGACTCCGACGCCACCAAGGTCGTCAACTTCGACCGGCCGCTGCGCGCCGACGGGACGGACATCAGGCGCGTCGTCACCGTCTTCGAGCAGCATCCGCCGGACCGCAACGTTCTCGCACACGAGACCGGGCATGTCTTCGACCTGGCCGACCTCTATCACCGGCCCACGGACGGCAAGGGTGACTGGGACACGTACGTCGGTGACTGGGACGTCATGGGGAGCCAGTTCGGACTGGCACCGGACCTGTTCGGCTGGCACAAGTGGAAGCTCGGCTGGCTCGACGGCCGCCAGGTGGTCTGCGTCCAGGGGGAGGCCGATCTCACCCTGGAGCCGGTTTCCACCACCCCCGTCCCCGGCGGGTCCCTCGGGACCCGGCTCGCCGTCGTCAGGACGGGCGAGAGCAGCGCGCTGGCCATCGAGGCCCGCAGCGCCACCGGCAACGACCGGACGACCTGCTCGGAGGGGGTCCTGATCTACCGGATCCGCAACGGGACGCCGTCCGGCGGCGGTCCCGTCGAGGTGATCGACACCCACCCGGACACCCAGTCCTGCTGGGACCGGTCGGTCTACCCGCCGCTCGCCGACGCCCCGCTCGGGGTCGGCGAAACGTTCACCGTGCCCGGCGAGCGGACCAGGATCGAGGTCGCCGACCGCACCCCGTCGGGTTCCTGGACGGTCCGGATCGCCACCGGTGCCTGAAACGAAGAAGCCCCCCGCTCGCGCGAGGGGCTTCTTCTGTCTGTGCGCCGTCAGGGACTCGAACCCCGGACCCGCTGATTAAGAGTCAGCTGCTCTAACCAACTGAGCTAACGGCGCCTGCTGACGTCGTAGACATTAGCATCCGGATCGGCCGGAGGAAAAATCGGATTACCGGTGGCCGCGAGCGGTGCCGACCTCCCCACCCGTACGCATGCCCAGAGCATCACGTCGGGGCCGGGGAGCCATGGATTACGGGTGTCCGGGGCGACCACCCAGCGGGGGCCGGAACTGCTGGGAGCGCAGGTCAGGGGCGGGACCGTCACCGCGTCGCCGGTGCCGTGACAGAGCAGCGGGGGCATGGCCCGCTCCTGCGCGTGCTCCTGTCCCGGGCCCCCTTCCGGGTGCCGTTCCGAGCCCTCGGCGGCGGCGCCGCCCCACTCCTCCCAGGCCAGCAGCGAGGGCAGCCGCTGGGCGGTGCCGGGGGCCGCGAACAGCAGCATCCGGCCGCGGTGCGTGGCGACCGGGCCCGAGCCCGGACCCTCCGCCCAGAGCCGCTCCAGCATCCGGCGACCGAAGAGGGCCGGCACATTCACCACGTCGAACGCGGAGCCGCACGGCAGCACGCCGGGCGCACCGGGACGGGCCTCCCACTGCGACAGCGTGCTGCGCGGATAGGACGTGGCCCCGGCCAGCCACGCCGCACCGGCCGCGGTGATCTGAGCGGTCTGATGGGCGGCGTGGTCCCGCAGCAGGGCGAAGATGTCGACGCCGTGGTGCTCGGCGGCACCGGCCTGCCGGGTCGTTTCGTCTTGCAGCCATGCGCTCATGGAGACAGGTCTACCGGGAGTGACCGGATCGATTCCGAGAGTTGCGAAAACCGGGACAGCGCGGAAGCCGAAGGGGTATCTTGCCCGACGGCATATGCCAGGGGTCATACGCGGAGTGACCGCGGGATCCCTGGGGCCAGGGATGCGCGGGGGCCGGCGCCGGGGTGCGCGAGCGGCCGGGGCGTGGGATTCGTCGGTGCCGGGCCCGGGACCGGCGGGCGGTCAGGACCTCGGATTGCTGAGCAGGGACCGGCCGAACTCGATCATCTTCTTGGCGTAGTCCTCGGTCCACTGCGCGCGTTCCGCGACATCCGCCGTCGTGAGCCGGTCGAACCGGCGCGGGTCGGCCAGCTGCGCCGCCGCCATCGCCTGGAACTCGACCGCCCGGTCGGTCGCCGCCCGGAACGCGTGCGTCAGCTCCGTCGCGCGGGCCAGCAGGTCCTTCGGGTCCTCCATCGACTCCAGGTCGAAGAAGTGCTCGGGATCGGCGACCGCCTCCGACGGCTCGAAGAGCAGCGGTGCGGGACGCAGCCTCCGGCGCTCGTTCCGCTCGGGCTGTGCCATGTGGTGTTCCTCCTTCGGGCGGCCGGACGGCCACCCTCCATTGTCCAACCCCGCGCAAGAGTGCTTCCCGCCCCGCGCTCCGGGCCCTGAGGGTCGGACCTCCCTCAGGGCTGTCACCGGACGTCGGCGCCGCCGGCGGATCTCACGGCCGCCACCGGACCCGGTGCTCCGCCAGATGTGCCAGCACCGCGTGATTGGCCTCCCAGCCGTCCGGGAACTTCACCGTGACCCCCAGCTGCACCGGCTCCGTCGACGGGTGCTCGTCCAGCAGGTCCGCCACCCCCTCGCGGCACACCACGACACAGGCGTGCCGGTGGCGCGAGGCCAGGACACAGAGGCGGCCCGTCTCCAGATGGAAGGCGGTCGCGTCCGGGCGCCCGGACAGCGGATGCAGGACCACCGTCACATCGAACTCACGGCCCTGGAGCCGGTTCGCCGTGTCCACCGCCACGCCCGTGACACCCAGCTCCGCGAGCGCCGCCCGGACCGCCGCCGCCTGATCGCGGTGCGCCGTGCCGACCGCGACCCGGTCCGCCGTCACCGGCACGGGGTCCGCGGACCGCTCGCTCGTCGCGACGCCACCCCGGTCCAGCATCCGGCGCACCACCAGGGCCACCGCCCGTACCGCCTCCGGGTCGGTGCGCGGGGTGTGCCGGGCCGGAAGCTCCAGCAGCCCCCAGCCCGACCCCGCGGCCTCGTCCAGGACCCGGTCCGGACCCGATCCGTCCGACGCGACACCGAAGGAGAGCCGCCGGTCCCCGTGGCCCGTACCGCTGCGGAACGGGGTGTACGGGTAGAACGCGTCGGAGACCAGCGGCGCGGCCGACGCCGGAAGCCGCCACGACACCGGCAGCCGGTGCTGCGGCAGCTGCGGATTGTGGGCCAGCAGGGTGGAGACCGCGCTCGCCGACGGGTCGTAGCTCAGCCCCGCCCACTGGTCCGCGCCGACGATCGAGAACGGGTCCAACTGGCCGGGGTCGCCGACGAACAGCGCCCGCTCGAAGAGCCCGGCGACGGCCAGCAGCGCGTCCGAACGCATCTGGTACGCCTCGTCGACGATCGCGTGGCCCCACGGCTCCACGTTCTTCACATGGGCCCACTTGGCGGCCGTCGAGATGACGATGTCGAGCCCGGCCAGATCCGCCGCCTTCGCCGACTTCCGTACGTTGGCCAGGCCGTCCAGCACCTTGTCGTACGGATCGGAGTCGCTGCTGTGCAACCGGCCCACCGGCAGCTCCGGGTCCTTCTCCGCGAGGCGCACCACCAGGTCGTCGACCTGTGCGTTGGTCTGCGCGATCACCATCAACGGGTGGCCCGCTGCGGCCAGTTCGAGCGCGGCGCGGACCACCAGGGTCGACTTCCCGGCGCCCGGCGGCGAGTCCACGACGATCCCGCGCGAGGTGCCGCGCAGGGTGTCGCCGAGGATCGCGTCGGTCGCCCGTGCCGCCTCGGCACCCGGGTCGAACACGGCCTTCACAGCAGGTCCTCCGAGGTCACGGGGTCGGGGTTCTCCGGGTGTCCGGCCATCGCGCCCGGCGGGCCGCCGTGGGTCCACGGGGTCTCCTCCGGGTCCGGCAGCGCCGGGCCGCCGCGCTGATCGTGCTCGAACAGGGTCCAGGCGATCCGGTCGCCGGGCTCCGGCACCGAACCGGGGGCCGGCTCCTTGCCGCGCCCCATCCGGTCCAGGACGCGCAGCACCAGCAGGATCTCGCCCGCCCCGTCCGCCGCCCCGTCCGCGCCGTCGCCCGTAGCGCCGGTGTCCGCCGCGCCGTCGTCCGCCGGGTCCCCGGCGGCGTACCACGCGAACTCCGCGGTCTGCGGCTTCCCGTCCAGCGAGCGGTACACCTTGGTGCGCTCGCCCAGATGCGGGCGCTCGGTCGTACGGACCGTGACCAGCGGGCGCGGCGAGGGGCGCTTCGACTCGGTGTACGTCATCTCCACCTCCGTCACCTCCGCGAGGAACGCCTCACCGGAGAGCCGGCGTCCGGCGAGCACCAGCGGATCGTCCAGCGCCTCCTGCGCGTCCAGCTGCGCCTGGGCCGTCTCCCGCGAGGCCAGCTTCCGCGCCGCCGTCACCGCGTCGTCCCGGCGCGGCTGCGGCGGTTCACCGGAGCGCACCCGGTCCCGGTGGCCGGTGAACGACCAGCGGTCCCGGGTCCACCGCTCCTCGGCCCTCGCCCCCTCCGGCAGCGCGCGCAGCAGATCGAGCCCCCGCCACACGGCGTCCCAGGTGGGCAGCAGCACCCCGGCCAGCAGCGAACGGATCTCCCGCTCGGCATCGCTCAGACCGGCCAGCCGGGCATCCGCCGCGAGCCCGTCCTCGGCCGCCGCCAGCTCGGTGCGCGCCCGGTCGTACCGCTCGATCGCGGGCGCCAGCAGCCGGTTGTCGAACGCCGGGTCGGTGGCCGGCCCGGCGGGCGGGCAGAGCAACTGGCCGCCCGGGTCCCGCGCCAGCTCCGCACGGAGCGCCGCAGCCGCCCCCGACCCGCCCTCGGGCGGGTCGATCCAGGCGAGCAGCGCCCCCAGATGCTGGTCCTCCAGACTGCTCTGCCCGGTCGCCCAGTGCCGGTTCAGCAGGTCCGTGGTGGCGAGCAGCAGCGAGGAGCCCGGCACCCGGGCCCGCTCCCCGTAGTGCGTCAGCCAGCGGCCGAGCAGGGGCACCCGTACGGGCGCCGGGTAGGGGGTGTCGGGGTCGTCCTCGGCGGTCCGCCGGAACCGCATCGAACGCCCCAGCAGCCGGACGAACTCGATGCCCGCCCGGCTCGGCACGATCAACTGGGCCGCGTCCGCGCACAGTTCGACCTCGACCTTGACCTTCTTGCCGGTCCCGGGATCGGCCTCGCTGCGCTCGGCGGGCTCGACGACGTCCTCGTACCCCTCGATGTGCGGCAGGACGGTCTCGGCCAGCTCCGCGAGGAACGCGAACCGCAGATCGCGGTCGCGCGGCTGGGCGACCGCGAGCAGCCGGGGCGCCTCGCGGTCCGTCCCGACCAGGGCCCCGAGCGGGGCGCCCGCCTCACCGGCCGTGGTCAGCGGCACCAGCACCAGCGGTGCGGCGGTCAGATGGCGGTGGCGGACGGTGGCCATCGGCTGCGCGCGGCCGCTCTCCACGGCCTCCAGCCGGGCCAGCGTATTGATCAGCGACATGCGGCCGTGCCCTCCAGCGCCTCCGCGTACGGAGCGGTGCTCCCCGGTGTCGCGGCCCGCGCCGCCGCCGTCTCCAGCGCCTCCGCGCGCAGCGCCGCCGCCCTGCGCAGGGCGGCGACCGTCGGATCGGACGGGTCGCCCTTCTCGCCCGCCGCGGCGGCCAGTACCTCGGCCACTGTCGTCAGCCCGCCGAGCTCACCCCGCACGCTGCGGCCCAGCGACTCCACCGCGCCCTCGGCCCGGGACCTGGACCGGCAGTGGAAGGCCAGCTCGCACGCCGCCAGGCACTCCGGTGCGTACGCGGCGCCGACCGATTCGACCGCCGCGTCCAGCTCCTGCGGTGAGCACTCCGGGTCGAACGTCGTCCCCTCGGGCAGGGCCGCCGCGATGTCCTCGATACGGGTCAGCCGGGTCAGCTGGCGGCGGGTGACGGCGCGCTGCTTGCGCACGTCCACGACGGAGGCTGTCGGCAGGTTGGAGAAGTCCTTCGGGCAGACCAGCAGCACCCGGTGCCCGACGTCGGCGCCTTCGGTCACCGCCGCGACCCGCTCCAGCGCCAGCACATAGACGGCGGACTGGCGGGCCGCCGCGCCGACCTTCGCCGCGTCGGCGGAGCTGTCGATCATGGGAAAGGACTTGATCTCGACGACCGTCCACCGGCCGCCGGGGTGCACCACCACCGCGTCCGGCTCCAGATAGGCGGGCGTTCCCGCCACCTCCAGGGCCAGCATCGGGTGGTCCAGCAGCGTCCAGGCGTCCGCCGCGGTCGCCTCCCGCAGGGCGAGCGCGGTGCGTGCGGCCCGGCCCTCGGGCCCGGCCGCCGTCAGATCGGGCACCCGCACCTCGCCCGGCGCCTCGCCGCCGTCCCCGAGCCGCTCGTGGAGCAGGCGCAGCAGCGCCGTACCGCCGTCGGCCTTGACCTTCGCCTCGAACGCGTTGCCCCGCATGAAGGCGAACTGGGACTGGCCGAAGGAGGCGGGGGAGCCGAGCGCGGCGGCGAGCACGGCCTTGTCCACCCCGGCGCCGTCGAGCAGGGCCCGGCGTTTGCAGCCGGGGTTCGCGGCGAGTGCGGCCAGCGCGCGGGCGTCGAGCGGGTGCGGGAGGACGGACGGGCCGCGCAGTTCAGCGAGCCGCTGCCGGAGCGTCGTCGCTCGCCGCTGTGCCGCTTCGTGCCGTGTCGCCTCGCTCCGTGCCGCCAAGCTCGGTGTCGCTTCGTGCCGCGTCGGTGGAATCTGCGGAGGAGGTCCGCTGGCCGGGGATTCGCTCACCCGCGGAAGTCTTGCATCCGGCACTGACAATCGGGGACTTCGTCGCGGAGACAGCGGCGGCGACGGGGGCCGGAGCCGCCCGGAACCGGTCCTTGATCCGGTCGGCCAGCCGCATCGCCGGCCTGGTCAGGAGCGCTCCGACGCCCATCACGGCGGCGCCCGCGACGGCGTCGAGGAAGTAGTGGTTGGCGGTGCCCATCACCACCAGAGTGGTGAACAGCGGATAGGCGATGCCCGCTGCCCGAACGAGGGGATGGCGGCCGTGGCGCCACAGGAGGATGCCGCACCACACGGACCAGCCCACGTGCAGACTCGGCATCGCCGCGTACTGGTTGGTCATTCCGCTGAGCCCGCGCGGCGCGCTGGCCCCGGTGCCCCACCAGCCGTACGCGCTGTACTGCGCCATCGTGTCGACGAAGCCGTGCCCGGCGTCCAGCAGCCGGGGCGGACAGGTCGGCATCAGCGTGAAGCCGATCATGCCGAGCAGGGTCGAGGTCATCAGCCAGGTCCTGGCCGCACGGTAGGCGGCCGACCTGCGCCGGAACATCCATATGAGGATGGCGGGGGTGACCAGGTAGTGCAGGGAGGCGTACGCGAAGTCGGCGGGTATCCCGAGCGACGGGGTGTCGGTCAGCAGCCGGTTGAGCGGATGCTCGGCGTTGATGTGGAGCGCCTTCTCCAGGCGGAGGATGGCCAGCCCGTGGTCGACCGCCGTCGACACATCGCCGCGGACCACGAGCCGGCCCGCCGAATAGAGTCCGTAGACCACGGCGATCAGTGGCAGTTCCGTCCACCAGCGGGGCCGGTGGCCGGGCACGTTCGCGGCGGTGGCGTGCGGCATCCGGTAGCTCTCCCCATGTTCATACGGCTGACGGCGGGCGTTCAACCGTACGGTGGTCACGAGCCGCCACTCCCCCCGGGGGGTCCCTTTCGGACGCCCCGTGCATATGCCGTTCCGGTCGCGGGCGGAGGGCGGAACGGCACTGCGGAGAGAGGGACGCGGATACGGCCCCGGAGGTTGCCCGACGGGCACGTGAGCGATGATGGAGCGGGACGAACAGGCCCCGCCCCCGACCGGGCCCGGAACCTCGTGGACGTCCCCCCGTCGCCGTCCTGGCCACCGCAGTCCGGGACCTGTTCAGCGTTTCACCTTCCAGGGAGAGCCGTCATGGCACCGCGAATCCTGCTCGCCCGGCACGGCCGGACCCAGTGGTCCGTCCAGGGCAATCACACCGGCAGGACCGACATTCCGCTCCTCGACACCGGCCGCGCGGGCGCGAAGCTGCTCGGGGAACGGCTGCACCGGGCGCCGTGGGCGGGACTGCCCGGGGTCGAGGTGCGGACCAGCCCGCTCGTCCGGGCCGCCGAGACCTGCGACATCGCCGGGTTCGGCGAGCGGGCCGAGCCGTGGGACGCGCTCATGGAGTGGGACTACGGGGCGTACGAAGGGCTGACCCCGGCGCAGATCCGGGCGGACCGTCCGGACTGGCTGATCTGGCGCGACGGTGTCCCGGAGGGCGAGACGACGGCGGAGGTCTCCGCCCGCGCCGACGAGATCGTGGGCTGGGCGCGCTCGGCGGACCGGGACGTCCTGGTCTTCGCCCACGGGCACATCCTGCGGGCGCTGGGGGCGCGCTGGCTGGGCGAGGACCTGTCCTTCGGCGCCCGGATCAGGCTGGATCCGACGTCGCTGTCGGTGCTGGGCTGGGCGTACGGGATGCCCGCCATGGAGCGCTGGAACGACACGGGACACCTGGAGCGGTAGCGGGGCCCGCGCCCGGGGGAGCTCCGGGCCGCCCTCGGGCCTCCGGCCGTCCCGCGGACCGTGGCTGTCCACAGACCGCAGGCTGCCCAACGGCCTCAGGCCACGTGCGGCCCGGCCCTTGGGCCTCAGGCCACGTGCGGCCCTCGGGTCATGGCCGCCCTCGGGCCGTGGCGTGGGGCGGGGCGCCGCCGTCTCCGGCTCAGGCGCGCGTTCCCCGTTCCGCGTGGCGGTCGAGGAACGCCGCCACCCCGGCCGCCCCGCCCCGGGGCTCCAGCACCCGTGCCGCCCCCGCCAGCATTCCCCGGATCCGGGAGGACTGGACCCGGTCCAGCAGGTCCAGGACCTGGTGCCCCGTCGCCGCCGCCTCGTCGGCCAGGCCTCCCCGTGCCAGGTCGCCCGTCAGCTGAGCCCGGTACAGTGCCAGGTTCCGGGTGAAGTGCGCGTCCTGGAGCGCCACCGCGCGCCGCCCGTGCCGGGCGGCCCGGGACCAGTCGCCCAGCGCCGACCAGCACTGTGCCTCCAGCAGTTCCAGCTCCGCGTCCCGGAAGAAGGACATCCACTCCGGATCGGCGGGGGCCGGTCCCCGCTCGAAGGCCGCGCGGGCCCGGCCGATCGCCCGGTCGCACCCCGTACGGTCGCCGAGTCCCGCCCGGCCCCCCGCCTCCCGCAGCGCGAGCAGCGCCAGCAGCCGGGGCGAGCCGAGCGCGCGGGCGGCCCGCTGCCCCGCCTCCGCGGCGCGGACCGCCTCCCTCGGCCGGCCCGTGTCCCGCGCCAGGAACGACGTGTTGCAGAACGCGTGCGCCTCCAGCGCCGAGTCGGCGGCCAGCCGGGCCGTGGCGAGCGCCTCCGCGTAGTGCGAGCGCGCGTCCTCGAAGCGGCCCGAGTCATGGGCCAGCCAGCCCACGGAGATGGCCAGCTCACCCGCGCCCGCGTGCAGCCGGTCCGCGGTGGCACGCCGGGCGGTGGTCCCGGCGTCCAGCAGCGCGTAGGCGGCCCGCAGCGGCTGCGCCGCACGCCGGTAGAGCCCGTCGCCGCCGTGCCGGTCGTCCAGCAGCCGGATCTGCCGCACCGCCTTCTCCACGGCGCTCACCTCGGCCTCGCCGACCCGTCGCTGTACGGGCAGGGAGACCGGGGCGGCGGCCGCGGCGCGGCCGGGCCGCAGGGACGCGGCTGCCACCGTGGTGGTGCCGCTCGTCATGAACACGCGACGCAGCACGTCGCTCTCCTCGTCGATGTCGCTGTGGAGCGTGGGGGGCGGGCAATGGGCCGGAGGCAGGGACAGGGGCGGGGCCAGGGGTGGAGAGGGGGGCGTGGGCGGCCGGGGCGCGGTCGGCCCCGGTGCCCGGCCGGCCGGGACCGCCGGGACCGCCGGGCGTTCAGGCGTCCCCGCCGTCTCCCGCGCCCCCCTCCCCCGTACGCTCTCCCGGTCCGAGAACCCCAGGTCGGCCAGGGACGCCCCCGGGAACATGTGCAGGAAGACCCGTTCGTACGCGTAGTTGGGGCAGCGGATCTCGCCGGACTCCACGCGGCCGATGTACCGGGCGTCGCACGCGACCTGTTCGCCGATCTCGCGGGCGGCCCTGCGCACGGCCGCCGCGAACTCTCCCGCCGAACGCGGGCCGCGCAGTCGCCGGAAGACAAGGTTGGGAACTGCCCGTGTCGACACCATGACGGGGCCCTTTCTGGTGCGGCCGGACTCCTGCTTCCGGTGTCCCGGCGAGGCACGAACGTACCGGCTGTGACGAGGTGCACACGCTGCGTTTCTCGGCAAAAGGGACAACTCACCTCCGATCCGCCATGAACTGCCACCCTTTGCGGCGGCGTGGCGCCGTAGCCCTTGACGGGGTCGGCGCGTTGGTACATGTGGAGACGGAGTGTGGCTCCGTCGGGCGATGAGAGGAGGGGTTCCCTTGCTGCATCCCGGCTCGGAGACCGGCTCACGGACGACCGCGACGACCCCGACAGACACGACCACGATCCCGGCAGGCCCTACGACGACGGCCCCGGCCGACACGACGGCCCCGGCCGACACGACGGCCCCGGCCGACACGACGGCCCCGGCGGACACGGCCGCGACCCCGGCGGTGGGCACGGCCACGACGGCAGGCACGGCCCCGGCGGCTGTGGCGGGCGCGGCGCCCGATCCTGCGCCCCCGGCGGCCGGATCCGCCGAAGAGCCCTGCGACCTCGTCACCGTCCCGGCCCGCCATGGTCTGGAGGCCGTCGACATCCTGCGCCGCGGCGCCGACCAGGAGGCGGTCGGCCCGGTGCTGCACGACGGCGCCTGCGACACCCTGGGATTCCTGGTGCCGCCGGGGACCGCGGAGGCCTGGGACGTACCCGGCAGCGCCTGTACGTCCTCGGACGGCCGCGGGCTGCGCATCCCCGTCCCCGCCGAGCCGTCCGTCTCCGGCACCGGCTGGCTGCTGCCGCCCGCCGAGGACGCCCATGTCACCGATCCGTCCGCGCTCCGGGCCGCGCTCGACGAGGCGGCCCGGGTGATCGAGGCGGCCGACAAGTGCAGCTGAGCCCATAATGGGCGGAGGGGAGGACTTCCTCCCGCCGCAGGCGGTACGCCGCGGCACCCCATGAGCGAGGATCAGCGGAAGTGGCACGTCGAGGAGGGCCGGCCGGGGGCTCCGGCGCACGGAAGGACTCCGGGCGCAAGCAGGAGCGCCGGGCCGGTAAGGGCGAGCGGGCCGGGGCGGCCGAGACGGTCGACGGCGGCCGCGCCGAGCTGATACCCGACCGGGAACGGCCGCGCGGCTGGACCCTGCTGCTGGACGGCGCCCCGCAGTCGTACGTGGACCTCGACGACCCCACGTACCTCTCCTTCGAGTACCAGCGCAGGATCGGCCACATCATCGACCTGGCCGCCCCTCCGCAGCAGCCGCTGCACGTCGTCCACCTGGGCGGCGGCGCGTTCACCCTCGCCCGCTACGTCGCCGCGACCCGCCCCCGCTCCACCCAGCAGATCGTCGAGCTCGACGCCGCCCTCGTCCAACTGGTGCGCCGGGAACTCCCGCTGGACCCGCAGGCCCGGATCCGGGTCCGCTCCACGGACGCCCGTGCCGGGCTCGGCAGGATCCAGGACGGCTGGGCCGACCTCGTCATCGCCGATGTGTTCAGCGGGGCCCGTACCCCCGCCCATCTCACCTCCGCCGAATTCCTCGCCGAGGTGCGCCGGGTCCTGAAGCCCGGCGGGCAGTACGCCGCCAACCTCGCCGACGGTCCGCCGCTGGCGCATCTGCGCGGCCAGGTCGCCACCGCCGCCGCGGCCTTCCCCGAACTGGCGCTCGCCGCCGACCCGACCGTGTGGCGCGGACGCCGCTTCGGCAACGCCGTGCTGCTCGCCTCCGACCTGCCGCTCGCGGTCGCCGAACTGACCCGCCGGGTCGCGAGCGATCCGCACCCCGGCCGCGTCGAACACGGCCGGGCGCTCGCCGACTTCACCGGAGGCGCGGCGGTCGTCACGGACGAGGGCGCCAAACCCTCCCCGGCCCCGCCCCCCTCGGCCTTCACGTAGGCGCGGGACGCGCAAGCCCCCCCCCGTGCCCCCTGCCCCGCCACGGCTTACGGCCCACGGCCCACGGCTTACGGCTCGACGACCTGCACCGTCGGCGGATGGCCGTTCCAGGTACAGAACACCGAGTCCGTCCTCGCGTTCCCGTCGCTGAAGTCCACCCGGATCCAGGCGTCGTTCGTCCACACCTGCATCGACCAGCCCGGCTCCGGCGTCGCGCTGACCAGCTTCGCCGAACTGCTCCCCAGTTCGAGGACGACCCGGCCCCCGTCCGTGCGGTACCCCTTCACCTCGCCCGCGGGCGCCGAGGGCTTCGCGGAGGCGGGGGACGGCTGCCGGGGCGGCCGCGGTGGCGGCGGCGACGAAGTGGCGCCGACGCCCGAGGTGTTGCGGCCGGTCCCGTCCCCGCCGCCGGTCCCGGCCGCACGGTCCGCACCGCCCCTACCGTCCTGGCCGTCCTGGCCTGACGCACGCGGCGAGGCGGAGGGCGAGGCCCGGTGCGTCGAGGACGCCACGGGTTCCCGCTCCGCCTCGGCCGGCCCGGTCCGCTCCGGGCGCGCGCCCGGAGCGATCGGCACGGCCAGCGGAGGGTCGTACGCCGTCCCCGCCAGCACCGTGTGCACACCCCACCACGACAGCGTGACCGCCGCCCCGGTGGCGAGCGTCCACGCGATCGCGTGTACGAGTCCTCGTCGCATCCGGGACATCCTGCACCACCCGGGCCCGTCCTGTCCCCGTACCGCAGCGGGCGGGACCGGGCGGGGGCCGATGGCGTACGGTGCCGCCCATGGCAAGTGTGCTCGTGGTCGAGGACGACCAGTTCGTGCGTTCCGCCCTCATCCGGCACCTCAGCGAGGCATCCCATACGGTACGGAGCGTGGGCACCGCGCTCGAAGCGCTGCGCGAGGTCGCGCACCTCCGCTTCGACGTGGTCATACTCGACCTCGGGCTGCCCGATCTCGACGGTGCCGAGGCGCTGAAGATGCTCCGGTCCATCACCGACGTACCGGTGATCATCGCCACCGCCCGGGACGACGAGAGCGAGATCGTACGGCTGCTCAACGACGGTGCCGACGACTATCTGACCAAGCCGTTCTCGGTCGAACACCTCTCGGCGCGGATGGCCGCCGTGCTGCGCCGCTCGCGCGCCTCGGGAGGCGAGGGGCCGCCGCAGCGGATCATCAGGGTCGGGGGGCTCTCCATCGACCCGCTGCGCCGCCTGGCCGAACTGGACGGCGTGGCCGTCGATCTGACCCGCCGTGAGTTCGACCTGCTGACCTACCTCGCGGGACGGCCGGGGGTCGTCGTCCCGCGCAAGGAACTCCTCGCCGAGGTCTGGCAGCAGTCCTACGGCGACGACCAGACCATCGACGTCCATCTGTCGTGGCTGCGCCGCAAGCTGGGGGAGACCGCGGCCCGCCCGCGCTATCTGCACACCCTGCGCGGCGTCGGCGTGAAGCTCCAGCCCCCGGCGCCGGAGCCACCCGCGTGAGATGGGCCCTGGTCAAGGTCTGCCTGGCGGTCACCGCCATGGTGGTCATCGCGTTCGCCGTGCCGCTCGCTCTCGTCGTCAGGGAGATGGCCGGCGACCGGGCCTTCTCCGACGCGGAACGGCAGGCCGCCATGATCGGCCCGACCCTCTCCATCACCACCGACCGCAAGGAACTGACCCGGGCGGTCATGTCCACCGAACCGGGCGAGGAGGGACACCTCGCCGTTCATGTCCCCACCGCCGGCAAGCCGGAGCACCCGGCGCTGGAGATCGGCACCCGGCGCGCGCCCCGCCGGGACGTCGAGACCGTCAGGAAGGCGGGGCGCGCCTCCATCACCGCGGTGCGGGGCGGTTCCGTGCTGCTCCAGCCCACGGCTCTGGGCTCCGGGGACATCGCCGTCGTCGAGGTGTTCGTGCCCGAGGGCGAGGTCTCCAAAGGGGTCACCACCGCCTGGCTGATGCTGGCGGGCGTCGGCCTCGCCCTGATCGTCGGCTCGGTGGCGGTCGCCGACCGGCTCGGCGTGCGGATGGTGGAACCCGCCCAGCGGCTCGCGGGCGCCGCCCAGGACCTCGGGGAGGGCAGGCTCGGCACCAGGGTCCCGGAGGAGGGCCCCACCGAACTGCGTTCCGCGGCCGTCGCGTTCAACTCGATGGCCGACCAGGTCGTGCAACTCCTGGCCAACGAGAGGGAGCTGGCCGCCGATCTCTCCCACCGGCTGCGCACCCCGCTCACCGTGCTCCGGCTCAACGCCGCCTCGCTGGGCGAGGGACCGGCCGCCGAACAGACCCGGGCGGCGGTCGAGCAGCTGGAGCACGAGGTCGACACGATCATCCGCACCGCCCGCGAGCAGCGCCCGCAGACCCAGGGCGTGCAGACGGGGGCGGGCGCGGGCTGCGACGTCTCCGAGGTGATCCGGGAGCGGATGGGCTTCTGGTCGGCGCTCGCCGAGGACGAGGGCCGCGAGGTGCGCCTGGCGGGGGTGGGCCGTACGGTACGCGTCCCGGTCGCCCGGCCCGAACTGGCCGCCGCGCTCGACGCGTTGCTCGGCAATGTCTTCCGGCACACTCCGGAGGGCACCGCGTTCGCGGTCGATGTGCACCACGGCGGCGACGCGGTGATCGTGCTGGTCTCCGACGCGGGCCCCGGCATCGCCGACCCGGAGGCGGCCCTGGCCCGCGGCTCCAGCGGCCGGGGCGGGGCGGCGGGCGCGCTGGGCTCGACCGGGCTCGGCCTGGACATCGTGCGCAGGGTGGCCGAGTCCACCGGCGGCGACCTGCGGATCGGCCGCTCGGTCCTCGGCGGTACGGAGGTCCGGATCCGGATCGGGCCGCACGGGAGCGGGCCGGAGCGGAGCGGGCGGGGCCACGGCCGACGGGTGGGCCGGCAGCGGCGGCGAACGGCCCGCCGGGACGCGGAGGCCGGGAGCGGCGGCGCCGGGGGCCGGCACCATTAACCCGCGCCGATGGGTTCCTTAAGCCCACCCTAAGAACCGCTGCACGGGCCCGAATCGCTCCGTTTGCCGGAACCCGTGCCGCTAGCGTGCTTCCACGTCCTCACTTCCGCCGGCCACCACCGCCCGCGCACCCCGGCCGGACCCCAGGCCCCCCACCACCGGCCGGGGCGCGCGCCCCCATGGCCCGCGAGGACGCACTCCGGCCCGGAGGACGACCCCGGGCCGGAACGGACCCCCGGCCCGGAGGCCGCCCCTCCGGGCCGGAGAGGCCGACGGCCCGGAGGCAGCCCCCTCCGGGCCGCACGGGCTCAGCCGCGGTTCACCGCCGAGAGCACGGCCATCACCGAGGCGGTCAGCACGGAGGTGTCCTGGCCCGCCCCCAGCGCCGCTGCCCGCCGACGAGGCACTCCACGTAGGCCGTCGCGGGGCTGCCCCGGCCCCGCCCCGTCGGGTGCTGGACGAAGTCGAGGATCCCGACCTCGATCCCCGCCCCGGCCGGCGCGTGCGTGAACGCCGACACCGGGCCGTTGCCCGTGCCCCCGTGGTCGCCCGCGACCTCGTGGTCGTCCGTCCGCAGCGTGCGGACGAAGCGGTGCTCGCCGTCCGGGGTGCGGTCCGTCGTCCAGGAGGCGAGGGCGACCGCCCCGTCCCGGCCCGGCGTCAGATACGTCGCCCCGAACAGCTCCCACAGGTCCTTCGGCGTGGCCTCCGTCCCGCTGTCGTCCGTGGCCGACTGCACCGTACGGGAGAAGCCGGCTCCCCGGCCCGTATCGCTCGTACCTCCTGGCCCGTGCTTCCCGGCCCGTACCTCCTGGCCCGTACCTCCCACCGCCCCCGGACGCCCGGCCCGTACCTCCTGGCCCGTACCTCCCACCGCCCCCGGACGCCCGGCCCGCACTTCCCGCCGCCCCCGGCCCGCGCCTCCCGCCGCCCCCGGCTCACACTTCCCGCCGCCGCCCCCCGGCACACCCCGGAACAGCTCCCGGGACGTGCCCCGTTGCCGCGCCCCTACTGCGCCTTCCACTCCTCCGCGTACTCGTTGAAGATCGCCCGCAGATGGTGGCCGATCTTCAGGTAGTCCAGGTCGTCGAGGTTGGCCAGTGACACGCGTACCGACCACTCCGGGCCGTCGAACCCGCCCCCGTTCAGCAGCACCACCGACGTCTGCTCGGCCAGCCGGAACAGCGGGTCGACCGGCTCGTAGTTCTTCTCCAGGAAGTCGGCGAACGGCTTCCCGTGGACGCGTTCGGCCTCCGCGAGCAGGTCCAGTTCGATGTAGTAGGCGGCCCGCTTGGGGTCCTCGGAGATCTTCATGTGCACGCCCTCCAGCAGGAGTTCCAGGCGCTGCTGGACGATGGCGCGGATGCGCTGTTTGTACGCCTGGCCCTCGTCCAGCATGTCGAAGAGCGAGAAGAGCGCCATCATCACCTGGAGGGGGAGCGACAGGCCCGCGGTGTGGTTCAGCGCCACCTGCCGGGAGTCCGCGACCAGCCGGTCGATGAACTTGATCTTCTCCGGCTCCTGCGACAGCGTCCCGTACCGCTTGTTCAGCCCGGCCCTCCGGTCCGGGCTCTGCGCGGCGATCATCTCGTCGATCACGTTGTCGTCGTGCAGCCCGATCACCCCGAGCCGCCAGCCCGTGGCGCCGTAGTGCTTGGAGTAGGAGTACACCAGCAGCGTGTTGCGCGGCAGCTCGGCCGCGAGCGAGCGGAAGCCCTCCACGAAGGTGCCGTACACGTCATCGGTGACGATGATCAGGTTCGGGTTCTGCTCGGCGACGATCGACATGATCTGCTCGGCGACCCGCGGCGCGAGCGCCAGCGAGGGCGGGTTGCTGGGGTTGACGCAGCAGACCAGTCTGACCGTCGGGTCGGCGAGCTTGGCGACCTCCTCCGGCGGATAGCGCCACTGCCGCACCCCGGTCTCCGTGAACAGGCTCGCCTCGACGTGGACGACGTCGAAGCCGTACGTGTCCAGCTCCGGGATCTCCAGGTACGGGGTGAACACCGGGACCATCAGGGCGATCCGGTCGCCCTGCTTCAGAACCCCGTTCTTCAGCAGCGAGTCGAAGATGTAGCACATGGCCGCCGTGCCGCCCTCGGTGGCGAACAGGCTCAGGTTCTGCCCGGCGGGCGGCCGGTGGTCGAACATCTCGTCCGCGACGTAGCCGCGCACGATCTCCTCCGTGTGGCGCAGCATCCGGCCCGGCACCGGGTAGTTGTCGCCGATCGAGGAGTCCGTCAGTTCGTGGACGAACGCGTCGCGGTCGAAGCCGAACCGCTTGACCGCCAGATCGACGCTCGCCTTGAGCAGTTCGATGCCGGGCAGCTCCGGGTGCGTACGCGTGAAGTGGTCGAAGCGCTCCGCGCAGCCGATCTCCTCCGGCATCCCGCCCAGGTTGTCGGCGGTCCACACCCGGCGGGACTCGGCGATGGCGAAGTAGCCCAGCGCGTGGTACGCCTCGCGGGGGCCCGTGGCGACCCAGTTCGGGTTGCCGCGGCCCGCGTTGAGCATGGCCCGGGTCGTCTTGCCCTTCTGGCCGGGCTTGTCGCTCTGCGCGGCCTGGGCGATCTTGATGAACTTGTCCTTCAGCTCGAACGGGCTGAGCTGCGCGAAGGACCGGATCTCTTCGCGGCTGAGGGGGGTCTTGGGCATGCTGGTCTCCGCTCCCGGGCGATTCAGTGGTTGAGGATGACGATCACGGCGCCCCACACCGTCAGCAGGACGTTGCCCACCGCGTAGGGGATGGTGTAGCCGAGCGTGGGGATCTGGGACTTCGAGGTCTCGTTGACGGCGCCGATCGCGGCGGTCGTGGTCTGACCGCCGGCCAGCACACCCATCAGGATCGGGAACCTGATCCGCTGGATGTGGTGCCCGACCAGGAAGCCGACGATCAGCGGTACGACGGTGGCGGCCGCACCGAGGACGAGCAGCCCCCAGCCGGCCGTGGACAGCCCGCTGGTGAAGCTGGGCCCGGCGTTGATGCCGACGACCGCGACGAAGAGGCACAGCCCGAGCGTGTCCATGAACCACTGGGCGCCGGGCGGCACATTGCCGTACGTCGGGTACTTGCCGCGGATCCAGCCGAAGACCAGACCCGTGATCAGGCCGCCGCCGGAGGTGGACAGCGAGATCGGTACCCCGCCCGCGGTCAGCGCCGGAATACCGATACAGCCGCCGAGGAAGATGCCGAGGCCGACCCAGACCATGTCGGTGGCGAAACTCGTCGGCACGGGCTTGCCGAGCTCCTTGCCGGTCGGGTCGACGAGCCGCTCGGGCACGGTGAGGACCAGCGTGTCGCCGCGCTCCAGCTCCGTGGAGAGCCGGTAGGGGAATTCGGCCCCGGCCCGGTACAGCTTGTCGATGTAGACACCGACCATGAACGGCTCTCGGCGCAGCTCCTCGATGCTCCGGCCCAGCTGGGCCTTCTCCGAGGCCACGACATGCAGCGTCTCGGTGCGGTAGCCGAGCAGTTCCACATCGTCGGCCTCGGCGCCGATGTGCGTACGGGCGTCGAAGTCGACCAGGTCGTGGCGCAGCGCGCTGACGGCGACGGTGTCGCCGAGCGCCAGGGTCCGTGACTGGTCGTGCTCCAGCACCGTCCCGCCGCGGCGGACGCCGGTGATGTAGACCCGTCGGCCGAGCGACTTCTGCTGGTTCTCGAAGTCCTCGACGGTGCGGCCCACGAGGTCGGGGCGCTGGAGGGCGTACGCGCGCAGCACCACCGCGTAGTAGCCCTCGCCCTCGTCGGGGCTCTCGTTGGGGGCGTCCAGCTCCGCGGCGAGTTCCGCGCTCTCCTCGGCGAGGTTCCTGCGGTACAGCCGGGGCAGGACGTTGGCCAGCAGCATCGCGCACAGGATCGTGCCGAGCGGATACGTCACCGCGTACCCGACCGCGACCAGGTTCTCCTGGGCCTTCACCTCGGAGGAGGAGAGGCCGGGCAGCGTACCGATGGCGTCCTGGGCGACCCCGATGGCCGCCGACTGGGTGAGCGCGCCGCTCATCAGACCGGCGCCGAGCCCGGGACCGTATCCGAGCAGGGCGGCGAACAGCCAGGAGACCAGCAGCCCCGTGACACAGACGACGATCGCGTTGACGACCTGCGGCAGGCCGTCCTTCCTGAGGCCGCGGAAGAACTGCGGGCCGACCCGGTAGCCCAGGGCGAACAGGAACATGATGAAGAAGAGGTTCTTCACCGTGTCGTCGATCTGGACCTTGAACTGGGCGCCGAGCACGAGCCCGGCGACCAGACAACCCGTCACCGCGCCTAGCGCGATCGCCTTGTAGCGGACCTTCCCGAGCAGGAAGCCCAGGGCGATGACGAGGAAGACGAGCAGTTCGGGGTGGGGCTGGAAGATGTTCCGGTTGAGAAAGTCGATCACATCAGGCTCCTAGGACGCCGACGAGGATCGGCCCGGTGAGGGGCAGCAGGAAGTTCGAGAGCGTGTACGTGATCGTGTAACCGAGCAGCGGAACGGAGCTCTGGGCCACCTGGGTGATGGAGGTGATCGCGGGGGTCGAGCACTGCTGTCCGGCGATGGCACCGATCAGCAGCGGCTTGTCGATCTTCAGCAGCGTGCGTCCGACGATCAGCGAGACCGTGGCGGGGATCAGCACCATGGCGATGCCCGCGAACGGCAGTAGCGCCCCGTACTCCTTCAGCAGCGGCCAGGCCTGCGGCCCGGCGGTCAGCCCCGTGCAGGCGATGAAGACCGCCAGGCCCAGGTCCTTGAGCGTGGTCGCGGCCTGCGGCGGGAACGCGCCGAAGGTCTGCCTGCGGGAGCGGAACCAGCCGAAGACCAGCCCGGAGATCAGGCATCCGCCGCCGGTGCCGAGCGACATGGGGATGTCCCCGGCGTTGACGACGATCTGGCCGAGCAGCGAACCCGCCACGATGCCGAACCCGATGTAGATGAAGTCGGTCGTGTCGTTCTTGACCACGGCGCCGATCTTCGCGACCAGCTTGTTTAGCCCGCCGCGCGCACCGACCAGGGTCAGCACGTCGCCGCGGTAGAGCGTGGTGCGGCCCGAGGCGGGCAGCTGCTGGTCGTTGCGGATGACCTCGGTGATGTAGACCCCGTCCTCGCGGAACTCGGGATGGGTCCTCTCCAGCTGGTCGATGGTCGAGCCGTGGGTGGATTTCTCGGTGACGGCGACCTGCTTGGTGGCCAGCGGGGTGTCGAGGCCCGGAATCGCGGGCGTCTCCGGGCCGATCTCCCGGCCCGCCGCGATGATGGCCGAGCGCCGCCCGACGACCTGGATCAGATCGCTGAGCGTCAGTTCCAGCCCGGGGGCGGGGGTCAGCAGCTTGCTGCCGCGTTTGACGCCCTCGACCGTCACATGGCCGCCGAGCGCGGTCTCCCAGCTCACCGATGGTGCGCCCGTCGGCCAGCGTCACCAGGTAGGTGCGCCCGACCGTGCCGGGCAGGGCCTCGCGCTCGTCGGACTCCAGCCCCGCCGCCCCGCCGCGCATCTTCTCCCACAGTTCGCGCGAGGCGTCCGCCAGGTTGACGCGCAGCAGCATCGGCATGATCTGGCTGGTGTAGAGCACGATGGTGATCAGGCCGAACAGATAGCAGACCGTGTACGCCGTGGCGACATGTCCCTGGTACTGGGAGATCTGGTCGGCGGTCAGATCGCTGAGCTTGCCGATGGCCTCGGTGGCCGTACCCACGACGGCGGACTCGGTGGCCGCGCCCGCCAGAATGCCGGCGGCGGTCCCCACGTCCAGGTCGAAGGCCTTGGCCAGCCCGTAGGCGATGCCGAGTACGCAGACCAGCTCGATCAGGCAGAGCGTGAAGAAGCGCAGGCTCTTGCGGTTGAGGTTGGCGAAGAACTGAGGGCCCGCCATGTAGCCGAGCGAGAAGATGAACAGTGCGAAGAAGACGGTCTTGACGTCGTCGTCGACGCTGATGTGCCGGGTGCCGAGCAGCAGCGAGACGATCAGCGTGCCGCAGATACCGCCGAGCGTGATCGGTCCGACGCGGAGCTTGCCCACCAGATATCCGGCGGCGAGGCAGAGGAAGAGAGCCAGTTCGGGATGGTCGCGAAGGACGCCCATCCTGCCTCACTCACTGATCGGGGAGTTGGTGATCAAAAGGGACATAAGGGTGAAATTAGCAGGGGTTGGGTGTGCGGGCACTTCACCGCGACGGCCCCATGTCCGCCCGCCTTCCCCGTGGGTGGGCCGCTCTCCTCCCGGAAGGTGTCCGAGGGGGAGAGCGGGAACGGTCCGAGTGCGGTGCCCCGCAGTGCGGTTCGTTCACCTTCCGGTGGCCGTACCGCCGTCGCGGACTTGTCGCGGCGGGCTGTTTCCGGACGGCGGGCGGACCGCGTGTGCGGGGGCTCCCGCTCCTGGCGGGGCGGGTGCGGCTGCGGTGGACGGGCCTGTGGCCTGCGGGCATTCGCGGTGCGGCGGGGCCGGGTTGTGGTGCGGGCCGTGCCGTCCGGGGTGCCGGGAGGGTGTGACCGCGTGACGCGATGGACATGCTCGCGCAACGGAAACGTCTTCAAGTCTTGACACCCACCCCTCCGAGGAAGGAACCTTCCGGCATCGGTGCATGGGAGCGCTCCCACGGTGCACGGGAATCCCGTGTGCATGGCACTGCCCGCGCCTCCCCCCAGTACCACCTGGCGTCGTCCGCGCCGCCGCACCGGCCTCACGGAGCACCGCCAGTCCCACCCTGGAACAAGGAGTAGTGGAATGCGCATCACCCGCAGCGTCGCCGGCCGACGCCGCAGAACCGCGATCGTGGCCACCACGGGCCTGACCGTCACCGCCCTGCTGCTCACCGCGTGCAGCGACTCGTCGGATTCCGGCGACAGCGCTGACGCCGACGGGAACATCACGCTGACCGTCGCCGACTTCGGGCAGTTCGGGTACAAGGAGGCCGGCCTCTTCGAGAAGTATCACGAGCTCAACCCGAGGATCACGGTCAAGGAGGACACCACCGCCGAGGAGAAGAACTACTACCCCAAGCTGCTTCAGCAGCTGAACTCGGGCAGTGGGCTCGCGGACGTCCAGGGCATCGAGGTCGGCCGGATCAAGGAGATCGTCGACACCAAGGCGGACGCGTTCGCCGATCTCGGCAAGGTGATCGACGTAGACGAGTGGGTGTCGTGGAAGGAGAAGCAGGCGACGGCCCCCGGCGGTGCGGTGATCGGCGCGGGGACCGACATCGGCCCGATGTCGCTCTGCTACAACACCGAGCTGTTCGCGAAGGCCGGACTGCCGACCGACCGCACCGAGATCGCGAAGCGGACCGCCGGGGGCTGGGAGGACTTCCTCGCGCTCGGTGAGGAGTTCAAGAAGAAGGCGCCCGAGGGCACGTACTTCATGGACTCCGCGAGTGCGATGTTCAACGCCGTGGTCAGCTCGAACGCGAAGCAGTACTACGACGAGGGCGGCAAGCCCGTCTATCAGGACAGCCCCAGCGTCCAGCAGGGCTGGGACCTGGCCGCCGAGGCCGCGTCGAAGAAGCTGACCCAGGGCCTCGCCCAGTTCGAGGACCCGTGGCAGGCGGCCCTGCGCAGGGGCACCACCGCGACCGTGGTGTGCCCGGCGTGGATGGCCGGACAGATCTCGACGTACGCCGGTGAGGCCAACAAGGGCAAGTGGGACATCACCAGTGCCCCCGGTGCGACGGCCGCCAACTGGGGCGGCTCCTTCCTCTCCGTGCCGAAGTCGGGGAAGAACGTCGACGAGGCGATGAAGCTCGTCAAGTGGCTGACCGCCCCCGAGCAGCAGGCGGCCGTCTTCAAGGCGATCGGTGTGTTCCCGTCCAACAAGGGTGCGTACGAGCTGCCGGACGTGAAGAACGCGACCCTCCCGTACTTCAACAACGCCCCGATCGGCCAGATCTACGCGGATGAGGCGACGTCCATCCCCGAGGCGGTCCTCGGCCCGAAGGACGGCGTGATCAAGGACTCCATCTCCACCCAGATCAACAACATGGAGCAGCGCGGCACGAACCCGGACGACGCCTGGGACGCGGCGACCAGGGCGATCGACAAGGCGATCGGCTGACCCGTCGCCGGTGCGGGCCGCCTGAAGAGGGCCGCCCGCACCGGCGGGACCCGAGCGGCCCGTCCACATCCCTGCCGCGCCTCGCGTCCTCACTGACACCCGCCGCCCCGACTTTCGTCCGGGTCCGCGTCCGCGTCCGCATCCGCATCCCGTCTGTGTCTTCTCCGTCTTCGTCTCTCCGGTCCGGCCGTTCCTCGCGTCGTCCTGCCGGCGCACCCCTGGGAAGGACTCCCGCCCGTGGCAACCTCGACCCCCACCCGGGACACGCACGCCCCGCCACCCGGTGATCCCGGGCGCGAACACCGCGACGCCCGACGCCAGTTGTGGCGGAGCCGGCTGTGGCGGTTCGACGACAAGGCGTCCCCGTACGCGTACATAGCGCCGTTCTTCCTCGTCTTCGCCGCCTTCGGGCTCTACCCGCTCATCTACACGGGCTGGATCGCCCTGCACCGGGTGGAGATGACCGGCCTGGACCGGATGGAGTGGGTCGGCTGGGGGAACTTCGACCGGATCCTGCACGACTCCGAGTTCTGGACGGCGGTCAGCAACACCTTCCTGATCGGGGTCATCTCGACCGTTCCGCAACTGCTGGTCGCGCTGGGCCTGGCGCACCTGCTGAACTACCGGCTGCGGGCCAGCACGTTCTGGCGCACCGTCATCCTCACGCCGTACGCCACGTCGGTGGCCTCCGCGGCCCTGGTCTTCGCGCTGGTCTTCCGTGCGGACGGCGGCCTGCTGAACTGGGCGCTCCAGTTCGTCGGATTCGGCGACACCAACTGGGCGAACGGGCACTGGACGTCGAAGATCGCCATCTCCGTCATCGTGATCTGGCGCTGGACGGGGTACAACGCCCTGATCTACCTGGCCGCGATGCAGGCGGTGCCGAACGATCTGTACGAGGCGGCCTCGCTCGACGGCGCGTCGCGCTGGCAGCAGTTCCGCAAGGTGACCATCCCCTCGCTGCGGCCGACGATCCTCTTCACGATCGTCATCTCGACCATCGGTTCGATGCAGCTGTTCGGGGAGCCCCTGCTCCTGGAGGGCGGCGCGCTCGGAGCCACCGGAGGCAACGAGAATCAGTACGAGACGCTCAGCGTCTACCTCTACAACTACGGCTGGAATCTCGGGCATCTGGGCCCGGCCGCCGCAGTGGCCTGGGCGATGCTCGCCCTCCTGCTCATCATCGCCGCGGTGAACTGGCTCATCGGCCGCTTCGTACGCAGCTCAGCGGCCTGACCGGGGAGCGATTCCATGACCATGACCAGCCCCAGCAAAGCCCCGCGGCCCGTCCTCCCGGCACCGCAGGCTCCGCGCGCACCGCACCGTACGAACCGTTTCCGGATGGGGGCGGGCCAGCAGATGAAGGGCGGCCCGTTCGCCTACGCCGCGCTGGCCGTCGTCGGCATCGGCTCGCTGCTGCCGCTCTACTGGACGCTGGTGGCGGCGTCCAGGACCCAGGACGAAGTCCTCGCGTCCACCCCGCCGTTCCTGCCGGGCGGGCGACTGTTCGACAACCTCGGGACCGCCTGGGAGCAGGCGAATCTCGGCAGGGCGATCATCAACAGTGTCATCGTCTCCGCGTCGATCACCGCGGCGACGCTGTTCTTCTGCACGCTGGCCGGGTACGCCTTCGCCAAGATGCGCTTCCGCGGTCGCGGCTGGCTGATGACCGCCGTCATCGCCACACTGACGATTCCGCCGCAGCTCAGCGTCGTCCCGCTGTTCATGATGATGTCCGACCTCGGCTGGGGCGGGCAGCTGGAGTCGGTGATCTTCCCGACCCTGGTGAGCGCGTTCGGTGTCTTCTTCATGCGCCAGTACCTGATCGAGGCGCTGCCCTACGAACTCATCGAGGCGGCCAGGATCGACGGAGCGAACAACTTCCGCATCGTGGTGAGCGTGGTGCTTCCGGTGGCCCGCCCGGCGATGATGGTCCTGGGCATGCTCACGTTCGTCCAGGCGTGGAACGACTTCTTCTGGCCCTATCTCGCGCTCAACCAGCAGAACCCGACCCTCCAGGTCGCGCTGGGCCAGCTCAGCGCCTCGTACACCCCTGACCAGAGCATCGTGATGGCGGGCGCGCTGATCAGCACGCTGCCGCTGCTGGTCGTGTTCGTGCTGTTCGGGAAGAGGATCGTCGGGGGGATCATGTCCGGCGCGGTCAAGGGGTGACGGAACCCCGCCGCGTTCACTGACACCGTCCCGGCCCGACTCCCGCGACCGGTTCCGAGCCTGATTCCTGCCCGGCGTGCCGGTCTCCTGCCCCGGTGTGCCGGTCTCCTGCCCGGTCTGCCCGCGTTCTGCCCGCTTCCCGCCCCAGCCTGCCAACCTCCTGTCCGGCCTGCCGTATTCCTGCCGCCCGCCCTGCCCCACCCACTTCTGGGAGCGCTCCCGCCATGACTGCCGTACGCCCTGACACAGCCATCCCTGGCAGCCCCATCGCGCCCGTGGCCCCCACCGCGCCCGTGGCCCCCTCCGCCCCTGTGGCCTCCTCCGTCTCTGCGATCGCCTCTGCCCCCTCCCGCCCCTCCGTCCTCTCGGCCCCGCTGGGGTCCGCCCCCGCGACGGGCACCGCCCCGCAGCGGCCGGCGGGGGAGACCCCCTTCCCGGCGGGCTTCGTCTGGGGCGCGGCGACCGCCGCCTACCAGGTGGAGGGAGCCGCCGCCGAGAACGGCCGCACCCCCTCCATCTGGGACACCTTCAGCCGCACACCGGGCAAGGTCCGCAACGGCGACACCGGGGACATCGCCGCCGACCACTACCACCGCTACCGCGACGACGTCGCGCTGATGAGTCGGCTCGGGCTGAAGGCGTACCGCTTCTCCGTCTCCTGGTCCAGGGTCCAGCCCACCGGCCGCGGCCCCGCCGTCGAGCGCGGCCTGGACTTCTACCGCAAGCTCGTCGACGAGCTGCTGGAGGCGGGCATCACGCCCGTCGCCACGCTCTACCACTGGGACCTCCCGCAGGAGCTGGAGGACGCGGGCGGCTGGCCGCAGCGCGTCACCGCCGAACGCTTCGCCGACTACGCCGCGATCATGGCCGGTGCGCTGGGCGACCGGGTCGGGATGTGGACCACGCTCAACGAGCCCTGGTGCTCGGCCTTCCTCGGCTACGGCTCCGGCGTGCACGCCCCGGGGCGCACCGAACCGGCCTCCGCGCTGCGCGCGGCCCACCATCTCAACCTCGCCCACGGCCGGGCGGCCGGGATCCTGCGCGACCGGCTCCCCGCTGCCGCGCAGCTCTCGGTCACCCTCAACCTCCACCAGGTCCGCCCGCTGACCGCGAGCACCCAGGACGCGGACGCCGCCCGCCGGATCGACGCGGTGGGGAACCGGATCTTCACCGGCCCGATGCTGCGGGGGGAGTACCCCGGGGATCTGCTCGCCGACACCGCGCACCTGGTCGACTGGTCCGGGCTGGTGCGGGACGGTGACCTGGCGGAGATCGCGCGTCCCGTCGACGTGCTCGGCGTCAACTACTACACGCCGACGATCGTCTCCACGCCCGCCTCGGGCACCGGTGACACCCGCAACGACGGCCACGGCAACAGCGACCACTCCCCGTGGCCCGGCTCCGAGCACGTCGCCTTCCACCTCGCCGAGAACAGGCCGCGTACGGCGATGAACTGGTCGGTCGACCCCGAGGGGCTGTACGACCTGCTCCTCGACGTCACCCGCGATCACCCGGGCCTGCCGCTGATGGTCACGGAGAACGGCGCCGCGTTCGACGACTACATGTCCCCCGAGGGCCGGGTCGAGGACCCTGAGCGGATCGCGTATCTGCGGGGCCACCTGGACGCCGTACAGCGGGCGGTGGCCGCCGGGGCGGATGTGCGCGGCTACTTCCTCTGGTCGCTGATGGACAACTTCGAGTGGGCGTACGGGTACTCGAAGCGGTTCGGGGCGGTCTACGTCGACTACGCGACCCAGCGGCGTACCCCGAAGGCGAGCGCCCACTGGTACGCCGATGTGATCCGCCACCACGCGCTGCCCCCGGCGCCGGAGGTGCGAGCCTGACGTACGCGCCCGGCACACGCGCCCGGCACACGAGCCGGCCCCGCTCCCTCGGAAGGCCCCGCGCACCGGCGGGGTCTTCCGGCGTTCCGGCGGATCCGGGACCCCGTAGACTCGAAACCGCTGGGAGCGCTCCCAAGCCGCACGGTCCACCCCGCCGGGGCGAAGCGTCCGAAACTTGGATGGGCTTTGCGGCTGTGAGAAATTGACCGGGAACGGGGAGGCAGCCATGGCGGCAGGGCGAGTACGGAGCGGCGGGCGGCCCACGCTCGAAGAGGTGGCGGCACGGGCGGGAGTGGGCAGGGGCACCGCGTCCCGCGTCATCAACGGTTCGCCACGGGTCAGCGCGCAGACCCGCGAGGCCGTCGAGGCGGCCGTCGCGGAGCTGGGATACGTACCCAACCGCGCGGCCAGGGCCCTCGCGGGAAACCGCACCGACGCCATCGCACTGGTCGTCCCCGAGCCCGAGACCCGCTTCTTCGCCGAGCCGTACTTCTCCGACATCGTGCGCGGTGTCGGCGCCGCGCTCGCCGACACCGAGATGCAGCTGCTGCTCACCCTGGTGGGCAGCGACCGGGAACGCCGGAGGCTCGCGCAGTACCTCACCGCGCACCGTGTCGACGGCGTCCTGCTGGTCTCGGTGCACGCCGACGACCCGTTGCCCGACCTGCTCGAACAGCTCGGGATGCCGTCCGTGATCAGCGGCCGCCGAAACGCCGCCGAACCGCTCGCCTCGGTGGACTCCGACAACTTCGAGGGCGCGAGGGCCGCGGTGGACCACCTGGTCTCACGGGGCCGCCGCTCCATCGCCACGATCACCGGCCGCCTTGAGGTCTACGGTGCGCAACGCCGCCTGGACGGCTACCGCGCGGCTGTCGCGAAGGCGGGCCTGGCCCCCGACGAACGCCTCATCGCCCCCGCCGACTTCACCGAGGAGGGCGGCGCCCACGCCATGCGCGAACTCCTGTCCCGCCGCCCCGCCCTCGACGCGGTCTTCGCCGCCTCCGACGTCATGGCCGCCGGCGCCCGCCAGGTCCTGCGCGAGGCAGGCCGCCGCATCCCCGACGACGTGGCCCTGGTCGGCTTCGACGACTCGGTCGTCGCCCGCCACATGGACCCGGCCCTCACCAGCGTCCGCCAGCCGATCGAGGAGATGGGCCGCACGATGGCCCGGGTCCTCCTGGACGAGATCGCGGGCCGCCAGCAGGAGCGCCCGAGGATCGTGCTGCCGACAGAGCTGGTGGTACGCGACTCGTCGTGACGGCGGGCGTGCACCGCGAGGAGCCGGGCGTGGCCGGACACGGCGATGGCCCAGGTGCCGAAGAGCCCCTCACGCGGATCGCCGCGTACAACCCCGGGACCGTACGCACACGGTGAAGGGAGCAGGGCCGGCACTGCATCCCCGGTGAAGGACGTGGTGGGAGCTGTGCCTGTCCCACCGGGGGGACTTGTGTGCCCTGGCCCCACAATCAGCACGATCAGTGTGTGCGGGACCTGGACGAGCGACTGTACGGATGGGCTACGACCGTGAGCGCGCTCGCTCGTTGAACTTCTGGATGGCCGTGGGTAGTTCGGCCAGGGACTCGATCCGGAACGTCGGCAGGTCCCTGGCCTCAGCGGTGTGCCACTGAACGGTGCCCCAGGGGCCGCGCCGGATGAGCGCCGTGTGCATCCCGGCTGCGACGGCGGGTCGCAGGTCGTTGTCGACGCGGTCGCCCACGTACAGGATCTCGCCGGGGTGGTGCGGGACGACGTCGGCGACTCGGACGAAGAACGCAGGGTCGGGCTTGCTGGCGCCCCAGTCGTCCGAGGTGCCGATGAGGTCGACGGCGGAAGTGAAGAGGCCCCGCAGGATGTGGCCGGCCCGGACGGTCTGGTTGCCTGCGATGCCGAGCCACAGTCCATCGGCGCGCAGCTGCGTGAGGGCGGGGCGTACGTCGTCGTAGAGGTCGGTCTCGTCAAAGGTCTCGGGCTGTCCGGCCCGCGCGCGCTTCTCGCGCTCGGCGTAGAGATCGAATCCGGGCCGGAACTCTTGGAACGTTTCTCGGTAGTCCCGTCCCTGGGCGATGACGGCACCGAACATGGCGGCGAACGTGTGCCTTGGTACGCCGAGCCAGTCGGCCCAAGTGCCGTACTCGCGGGTCTCGTCCACCAGGCACTCACCGACGTCGAAAACGACTGCGCGAATCATGGGTTGATCGTAGAACGAGGTCGCCGCAGGGGGCTCTGCCCCGTCGTACGGTCCGGCCCGTGGCGAGCAGTAGGAGAAGCGCCTCACCGCGGCCACAGCTGCCGCCGCACACCAAGCCATCACCGAGCATGCCAAAGCCCAACGGGCAGGCCCGGTACAGGGTCGAGCAGGCGTTGAACAAGCATGTCCGGCACCCTGTCGGCCGACCTCGTGCGTGAGCAGTGCCGCTCACCGGGTGTGGCAGGGGCATGCGCAGTCGGTGCGTCGGCAGCGGGTGTGTCCGTCGGACAGGTGTGGCTGGGCGGCTGCCCGGCAGGGTGGGCTGTGGGTGTCGCCGCGTAGTTCCTCGGCCAGGTTCAGGAGGTCGTTGAGTCGGGTCTCCGCTGCTGCGGCTGCGGCGAGTTGGGTGTCGGTGACGGGGTCGCCGTGCCACAGGAGGGTGATTCCGTGCTCGGGGCACCGGGCCATGGTTTCGGTCTGGATGGGGAACGGGTGGACGCCGTTGTCGTGGTGGCAGTTCATCCGGTGTTCCTCCGTGTTCCGTGGCATACGCAGGCGCAGTGGAGGCGTTCCGTGATCGCGCCGTCCACGACGGTGGCGTGGATGCCGGGGCAGTGCTGGTGCCCTGCGGCCCAGGACCGGTCGGCGGCGACCCTGCACTATCGCCCGCACGGTGGCGACGATCGCGATGGAGACCCGGTCGGCCCGCATACGGCGGGAGTTGACCGCTCTGGAGCGGGCGATGCGTCCGTGGCACGATGCCCCGGTCGGCCGGGACCTCTCGGAGGTTCTGGCACCGGTGACCGAGGGGAGCTGACTGTGGGGAAGGAACCGCTGACCGACGGGGAGATCACGGAACACCTGGCGGCGCTGCCGGGCTGGGAACGGGACGGTGACACGATCACCCGCACGTTCGGGATCCGGTACCACGGCGGCATCGCGATGATCGTGCACGTGGCCGACGTCGAGCGGCTGATCGGGCACCACGCGGACATCGACCTGCGGTGGGATCACGTTCGATTCACCACCACGACACACGACGCCGGGCATCGGCTCACCGCAGCCGATTTCGATCTGGCTGCCTGTATCGACAAGATCGCCGCAGCTCACGAAGTGGCGATCACCGGGGCATGACGCAGTCCCCACCGCGCTTCGGCGGGCGGCGATTCGCTCACCGGCCGATCGCGGGGCGCGTCGTACGATCCGGCCTGTAGCTGATATCGAACTCACCGACGAACTGATCGAACTCGAACGGGCGGCCTGGGCCGAGCAGCAGGAGAACTGCCTCACGGTGGCCACAGCTGCCGCCGTACAGCAGGCCATCACCGACCACGCCCGAGCCACCGGCCAGGACAGGCACAAGGCCGAGCAGGCACTGAAGAAGCATGTCCGGTACCCAGAGCCCCCCGCCGGCACCTGACCTCGGGCAGCGCGCGAAAGGCCTCCGTCCCATGGCGAAGCGGGCCGGTCGTGGGCGTGCTCGGTGTCCCGCTGTTGCTCAGGAGGGCGGGCTCGTGGCGTGTCCGGTGTGCGCTCTCGGCGTGCAAGGCCGCAAGGCGGAAGTCCTCGTACCGCTCGCAGAGAATCAGGCGGCCTCCCAGGCCGCCTCGATCATCCGGAAGATCTCGTCCACGGCGGCCTGCGGGTCGTCCGCCTCGCGGGCCACCGCGTAGGCGTCGATCACGAACCGCGCGATCGCCCGGCACGCGGTGGTGGCCGGTGGCAGGCCGAGGTCGGCGGCGATGGCCGTGGCCAGGGATTCCGCGTGGCGCAGCCGCATCGACTCCTCGTACTCCCGCAGGGCGGGTGACGCGTCGATCATCTGCCAGATCGGGGCGTTGCTGTCCGCCGTGCAGTGGTGCACCAGGTTCTGGGTCTCGCGCCGCAGTGCGGGGATGAGCGGCTCGCCGGGGGCCCGGCCGGTGGCCGCTCGGGTGAGGCGGCGTTCGAAGTCCTGGTCCTGCTCGAAGACCAGGGCTTCCTTCGAGGCGAAGTGGGAGAAGAGCGTGGTGACGGCGACGTCGGCCTCGGCGGCGACGTCACGGATGCCCACCGCGTCGTACCCGCGTTCCAGGAAGAGCCGCAGGGCGGTGTCGGCGATCTTCTGGCGGGTCGCGGCCTTCTTGCGCTCGCGGCGTCCGGTGGGCTCGGTCATGCCCTGACGCTAGCAAATGCAAAACCGTAACCGTTCCAAAAAGCTAGTGGTTAGTGTTACGGTCGCCGGCATGAAGAGAGTGAGCTATGCCGAGTTCGGCGGCCCCGACGTCCTGCGCCTCACCGATGCCGAGGAGCCCCACGCGGGGCCCGGCCGGATACGCCTCGCCGTGCGGGCGGCGGGCGTGAACCCCGTGGACTGGCGGATCCGCGAAGGCCAGTTCCGGAAGACCCGCCCGATCGAGCTGCCGGCCTGGGTCGGGCAGGATGCCGCCGGAGTGGTGGACGAGGTCGGCGAGGGCGTCGAAGGGGTCGCGGTCGGCGACCACGTGTTCGGGCGGGGCTCAGGCACCTATGCCGAGTTCGCCGTGCTGGCGGCCTGGGCTCCGGTGCCCGAGGGGCTGACGTTCGAAGAGGCGGCTGGTTATCCCTCCGTGGTGGAGACCGCGCTGCGCGTCATGCGCCAGGCCGGTGTGCGGCCCGGCCGGACACTGCTGGTCAGCGGCGCCTCCGGCGGCGTCGGGTCGGCGGTGCTGCAGATCGCCCGCGACCGCGGCATCACGGTGATCGGCACGGCCGGCGCCGCCAACCAGGACTACCTGCGGAGCCTGGGCGCCCTCGCCACGACGTACGGCGAGGGCTGGGTCGAGCGGGTGCGCGGGTTCGGCGCGGTCGACGCGGCCCTCGACCTGGCGGGCTCGGGCGTGATCCGCGAACTCGTCGAGCTGACCGGGGATCCGCAGCGGGTGGTCTCCATCGCCGACCTGGAGGCGCCGGCGTTCGGTGCCCAGTACTCCGGCGTGACCGGGAATGTCGCCGAAGCGCTCGCGGAGGCCGTCGGCCTCATCGCGCGGGGCAAGCTCCACATCCCGGTCGAGAAGTCGTACACGCTCGCCGAGGCCGCGGCGGCGCACATCGACAGCCGGGCCGGCCATACGCGCGGACGCCGGGTCATCGTCGTCTGAGCCGTGTCCCGAACCGTGTCCCGAGCCATGTCCTGAGCAGTTGCCGTGGCCCGGCACGCTGCCGGCCTTCCTTCCAGCGTCCTGTCGGGCCCCGGCAGGTGTGCGACACGCAAGGAGCCCCATGCACACTCCTGTCACGATCATCGGCGCCGGACTCGGCGGCCTCACACTGGCCCGCGTCCTGCACCTCCACGGCATCCCGGTCACGGTCTACGAGGCCGATGCCACCCCGACCGCGCGTTCGCAGGGTGGGATGCTCGACATCCACGAGCACAACGGCCAACTCGCCCTCAGGACAGCCGGACTGACGGACGAGTTCCGCGCCCTCGTTCTGGAGGGCCGCCAAGCGATACGGCTCCTCGACCGGAACGGGACCGTCCTGTTCGACAAGGCCGACGACGGCACGGGCGCAAGCCCCGAAGTGCAGCGCGGCGAACTGCGGCAGATCCTGCTCGACTCGCTCCCCGACAGCACCGTCCGGTGGGGCCACAAGGCCACCACCGTCCACGCTCTCGGCGAGGGCCGCCACGAGGTGACCTTCGCAGACGGCACCACCGCCGTCACGAGCCTCCTGGTCGGCGCGGACGGCGCATGGTCACGCGTCCGACCGCTGCTCTCCGATGCCACACCCGCATACGTCGGCCGGTCCTTCGTCGAGACCTGCCTGCACGACGCCGACACCCGGCACCCGGCCACCGCGAAAGCCGTCGGCGGCGGGACGCTCGTCGCGCTCGACCCGGAAGGGAACGGGAAGTGGCTCGTGGCGCACCGGGAGAAGGGCGGCACCCTCCACGCCTACATCACCCTGGCCGAACCGCAGGGCTGGTTCGCCACCATCGATTTCACCGATGCCGCCGTGGCCGCCGCGCGGATCGCCGAGGAGTACGACGGCTGGGCACCGGAACTCACCGCCCTGATCACCGCCGGCGAGACAGCGCCGGTCCTGCGCCCCCTCCACGCCCTGCCGGTGGGGCACCGCTGGGAGCGGGTGCCGGGCGTGACCCTGCTCGGCGACGCCGCCCACCTCGCCACCCCCAACGGCGAAGGCGCCGGCCTGGCCATGCAGGACGGCGCCGAGCTCGGCGCGGCCCTCGCCGCACATCCCGACGACATCCGGATCGCCCTCGCCGAGTACGAGCAAGCGATGTTTCCCCGCAGTGCCGCGGCCGCCGCCGCGGTCGCCCACGACCCCACGCCCCAGCAGATGATCAATTTCTTCACCGGCCGGGAAGGAGCGGGAATCTGACGGTGTCGCAGAGGTGAGCGGCGGCGCCCTGATGGATATGGGCTACCACCTCATCGACCTGCTCATCCGGTACGCCGGCCTGCCCGACCGCATCCTGGCCGACACCTCCACCGCCGCCCACCACGGCGGCGCACCAGCGCATCCGGATCACGCGGCGGCTGGCGAATAGACCCGGACGGACCCGCCGGACCAGCTGGACCTGACGTACATGGATGGACCCGCCGGACCAGCTGGACCTGACGTACATGGATGGACCCGCCGGACCCGCCGGACCCGCCGGACCCGCCGGACCAGCTGGACCCGCCGGACCAGCTGGACCCGCCGGACCAGCTGGACCCGCCGGACCAGCAGTACCCGGCTGGATCCGCCCGGCCAGCAGGACCCGCCGGGCCCCGCTCGCCCGCCGGGCGCAGCCCCGGTGTCGCCCTTCTCGCCACGCTCGCACCGCACCCCCGACAGCTCCCGGCTCAGCGGGGGGCGGCAGGGCCGAACCGCCGCCCCGTGTTCCCGCCGTGTTCCCGCCGCCTTCCCGGAGTTCCGGGCATGAAGAAGGCCCGACCTGTTTTCACAGGTCGGGCCTTGATCAATCAGGGTGAGTAACGGGACTTGAACCCGCGACATCCTGGACCACAACCAGGTGCTCTGCCAGCTGAGCTATACCCACCATGTCGTCCGGTCTTTTTCTGACCGGCCGAGAAAAAGTGTACAGGGTCCGAGAGGGTGCTCGCGCCCCGGTTGTTCCAGCCCGGTCCACGGGCCCCGGAGGGCCCGTGACCTGGGCTGTCGTCCTATGCCGGAGGCAGCACGTGGCGCGCCGCGATTTCCTTGGCGCGTTCCGAGTCCGGGCCGGGCTGCGGTACGAAGACCGCCTCCCGGTAGTAGCGCAGTTCCGCGATGGATTCGCGGATGTCCGCCAGGGCCCGGTGGTTGCCGCTCTTGGCCGGGCTGTTGAAATACGCCCGCGGATACCAGCGGCGGGCCAGCTCCTTGATGGAGGACACGTCGACGATCCGGTAGTGGAGGTAGCCCTCCAGCGTCTGCATGTCCCTCGCCAGGAAGCCCCGGTCGGTGCCGATGGAGTTTCCGCAGAGAGGGGCCTTGCCCGGCTCCTTCACGTGTTCGCGTACGTATGCCAGGACCCGCTCCTCGGCGTCGGCCAGGGTGGTGCCCCCGGCCAGCTCGTCGAGGAGACCCGAGGTGGTGTGCATCTGCCGCACCACCTCGGGCATGGTCTCCAGGGCCGCGTCCGGCGGGCGGATCACGATGTCCACCCCTTCGCCGAGCACGTTCAGCTCCGAGTCGGTGACCAGTGCGGCCACCTCGATGAGTGCGTCGTCCGCCAACGAGAGCCCGGTCATCTCGCAGTCGATCCACACCATGCGGTCGTTCATGCGCCCCACCCTACGGGGCGCTCCGCTGTCCCGGCAGGGCCGGGCGCCCGTGGGCGTACGGGTCCGGACCCGGTAGGGAGTGGTCCCCGGCGCCCGTCGATGCCGCGCTCGCGAGCGGCATCGCACCTGCCCCGGACGGGGCCATGCCCCGGCGGCCGGACGGCGAACCCTGGGAGGGCACGACCGTCTCGATCACCGTGGAGGCCTCCGCCATTCCCCCTTGCGGACGACGGGCCCGATAGGCGGCCCGGTACGCGGCGGGGGAGGAGCCGAGCTGGCGGCGGAAGTGCCCGCGCAGCGCGACCGGGGAGCGGAAACCGCAGCGCCCCGCGACCTCGTCGACCGAGTAGTCGGAGGTCTCCAGCAGCCGCTGCGCCTGCAGCACCCGCTGGGTGATCAGCCACTGGAGCGGTGCGCTGCCGGTGAGCGAGCGGAACCTCCGGTCGAAGGTCCGCCTGCTCATATAGGCGCGCGCCGCCAGCGTCTCCACGTCGAACTGTTCGTGAAGATGCTCCAGGGCCCAGGCCACGACCTCGGCGAGCGGGTCGGAGCCGATCTCTTCAGGTAAAGACCTGTCGAGGTAGCGCTCCTGGCCGCCACTGCGCCTCGGCGGTACGACGAGCCGGCGGGCCAGTGCCCCGGCGGCCTCCGTGCCGTGATCCGTACGCACTATGTGCAGACAGAGATCGATCCCGGCAGCCGTCCCGGCCGAGGTGAGCACATCGCCGTCGTCGACGAACAGCTCACGCGGATCGACATGCACCGACGGATAGCGCTTGGCCAGCGTCGGTGCGTACATCCAGTGCGTGGTCGCCGGGCGGCCGTCCAGCAGACCTGCGGCCGCGAGCACGAAGGCCCCGGTGCACAGTCCGACGATGCGGGCACCCTCCTCATGGGCGCGGCGCAGCGCGTCCAGTGCCTCGGCGGGCGGCGGTGAAGTGATCGAGCGCCAGGCGGGCACCACCACGGTGCCGGCCCTGCTGATCGCCTCCAGGCCGTACGGCGTGGTGAGTTCGAGTCCGCCCGTAGTACGCAGCGGCCCTTCCTCGCCGCCGCAGACCAGCAGGCGATAGCGGGGAACTCCCGCGTCCTGCCGGTCGATTCCGAAAACGGAGAGCGGGATGGAGCTCTCGAAGATAGGGCCACCACTGAACAGCAGCACGGCTACGACTTCCCGGCGTCGCCGCCCGGTCAGTTTTCGTGCGGCCTCCGTTGCGGTGGCGGAGTCCTGGCTCATGACGCTAAGCCCCCCTCGGTGTTCGCGTCTCCCTGGTCCTTACGGGCCTGTCGCTCCTGCACGTTTCCCCTCGGTATTGCACGGGTCCCCAGCCATCGATACCCATGATCGAATCTACTGTGTCCCGCAGTCCCGACGTGAACACGTTCCCCCACCGGCACTATGTCGACAAGGCAACTTGGCGCGAAGCATTCGATCACGAAGCGTTCCACTCGCGAGCCGCGCAGGGAAGTGCGCCTCGCGATCATGGCCCGTCCGCGTTGGGTGAAAGCGTACCGCGCGGTCTCTTCCTGCCTGGCGGCAAGTGGGTTGGTCGGCCATATCGCCAAGGATTCGGCGCAGATGTGAAGTTGGCTGAAAAGTGGTGGTTGTGCGAGCGGTTCCGGTCACGCCGGGCGCACAACTACTCGCCTCACGGCCGCTGCGGTGCGCTCCTAACGGCCGCTCCGCCGTGCTCCTTCGGCGGCCCGGAGGGTGGCGCGTTCGGACCGGCGCAACAGCAGCCGGCACACTGCGGTGACGGAGACGAGACCGAGCGTGGAGACGGTGGCATTACCGACCGACGCGCCGTAGACGACCAGGACCGCCGGGACGAGCAGACCCCCGAACACCGCCCAGCGGACACCGTCGCCCGCCGGATCGGACGCCGTCTCGCGGCTCTGCTCGGACGAGGGTCCCGGCGGGGTCGGCACAGCTTTGCTCCCTGAGGTGGCGGTGCGGTGGCACGGTGTGACGATCTGGCTAACGGAGACCGTTCGAAGGGGTCACTCCCCGGTACGCCGATTCACTTTCGAGCGCTTCCGTGCGGCCCCCAAAACAGGGCGACCGGCCTCCTCCAGCCGCCGAACCGCTCGGTGTAAGACGCAACCGGCATTGCCATCCGGGGCCGCCTCGGGCATGCTCCCTCCAACGTCGCGCGCGCTTTTGCGGGGGTCTGGGCAGCGGAGGAGTGGCGCCGTACCCTTGGGGGTAGGGGGTTGGGAAGATGATTCCCGGACACAGCTACACCGCTCGCTGATGCACCTCCCCAAGCCGCTCCCTCCTCACGAGGACTCTCTTCGCCGAGACATCGATGGCCGGTCACGAAATCCCTGAACCCGCAGACCGCAAGCAGGTAGCCGACGCACTGTCGGAGCCGCAGACGGTCGAAGAAACATGCCATTCCTGCGATCCCGCCTTCCGCCACGGCGTCGTGGTCGGATTCGACGGCTCCACATCCAGTGAACGGGCCCTCGCGTACGCCATCGGCATGGCCTGCAGATCCGGCTCCGGTCTGATCATCGTCCATGTCGCCAACCGGCTGCCGACCACTGTCTGGGCGGGCTGCGAGCCCCCCGTGTTCGTCGATGTGCCCGATCACCGCACCGAGGTCCTCGGCCTCGAACTGGCCTGCGCGGACTATCTCTCCGAGGTGCCCTGGGTGCTGGTCGAGCGCGGCGGCGACATCTGCCACGAACTGGAGGAGGTCGGCCGCGAGTACTCGGCCGACGCCATCGTCGTCGGCTCCACGCACGGCATCGTCGGCCGGATCTTCGGCTCGGTGGCGGGCCGTCTCGCGCGCCGCGCGCAGCGCCCGGTCATCGTCATCCCCTGACCCCGCCGGAACGGCCCCGTCCGGGCGGCACGCATGGGCATCGGGTGTGCCGTGGGGCGGACGGGGCGTCACATGGCCCTGGAAGGCGCCTGGTTGACCGCTGGATCGCTCCGGGCGGGGTGGGTGCCCCTCCGGAACGCGGAGCCGCCCCGCACCCCGGGGAAGGGGTACGGGGCGGCTCCGTGCGGGAGGTCCCCTTCGGGCACGCTGCCGGGCGCCGCTGCCGGGCGTCGCGGCGGGTGCGGCGCGGGGCGGCTACTCCACCGTGACGGACTTCGCCAGGTTGCGCGGCTTGTCGATGTCACGGCCCATGGCCAGCGCCGTGTGGTACGCGAAGAGCTGGAGCGGGATGCCCATCAGGATCGGGTCCAGCTCGTTCTCGTTCTTCGGTACGACGATGGTGTGGTCGGCCTTCTCCTGCTCGCGGTGGGCGACGGCGAGGATGCGTCCGCTGCGGGCCTTGATCTCCTCCAGCGCCGCCCGGTTCTTCTCCAGCAGGTCGTCGTCCGGGACGATCGCGACGGTGGGGAGCTCCGGCTCGATGAGCGCGAGCGGGCCGTGCTTCAGCTCCGAGGCGGGGTACGCCTCGGCGTGGATGTACGAGATCTCCTTCAGCTTGAGGGAGGCCTCCAGCGCGACGGGGTAGCCCCGCACACGGCCGATGAACATCATCGACTGCGCGCCCGCGTACTCCTCGGCGAGCTTCTTGATCTCGTCCTCGGATTCCAGGATCTCACCGATCTGCTCGGGCAGCTTGCGCAGGCCCTCGATGATCCGCCTGCCGTCGGCGACCGAGAGGTCACGGATGCGGCCCAGGTGCAGGGCGAGCAGCGCGAACGCGACGACGGTGTTGGTGAAGCACTTCGTGGAGACGACACAGACCTCGGGGCCCGCGTGGACGTACATGCCCCCGTCGGCCTCGCGGGCGATCGCGGAGCCGACGACGTTGACGACGCCCAGGACGCGCGCGCCCTTGCGCTTGAGCTCCTGGACGGCGGCGAGCACGTCGTACGTCTCACCGGACTGGGAGACCGCGACGTACAGGGTGTCGGGGTCCACGACCGGGTTGCGGTAGCGGAACTCGGAGGCGGGCTCGGCGTCCGCGGGGATGCGGGCCAGCTCCTCGATGAGGCCGGCGCCGATCAGACCCGCGTGGTACGAGGTGCCGCAGCCGAGGATCTTGATCCGGCGCACGCCCCGCGCCTCGCGGGCGTCCAGGTTGAGACCGCCCAGGTGCACGGTGGAGAAGCGGTCGTCGATCCGGCCGCGCAGCACCCGGTCCACGGCGTCGGCCTGCTCGGCGATCTCCTTGTGCATGTACGTGTCGTGGCCGCCCATGTCGTACGACTCGGCCTCCCACTCCACCGTGGTGGGCGTGGCCGTCGTGGTCGAGCCCTCCGTGGTGTACGTACGGAAGTCGTCGGCCTTGAGGGTGGCCATCTCGCCGTCGTCCAGGGTGACGATCTGGCGGGTGTGGGTGACCAGCGCGGCGACGTCGGAGGCGACGAACATCTCCTTCTCGCCGATGCCCAGGACGACGGGGGAGCCGTTGCGGGCGACGACGATGCGGTCGTTGAAGTCCGCGTGCAGGACGGCGATGCCGTACGTGCCCTCGACGGACTTCAGCGCCTCGCGGACCTTCTCCTCCAGGGTGGCGGCCTGCGAGCGGGCGATCAGGTGGACCAGCACCTCGGTGTCGGTCTCGGAGAGGAAGACGATCCCGTCCGCGACGAGCTTCGCACGGAGCTCGGAGGCGTTGTCGATGATGCCGTTGTGGACGACGGCGACCTTGTTGTCGGCGTCCAGGTGGGGGTGGGCGTTCTCGTCGCTCGGGGCGCCGTGGGTGGCCCAGCGGGTGTGGGCGATCCCGGTCGTCCCGGCGAACCGCTTGGGGACCCGGGACTCCAGCTCGCGGACCCGGCCCTTGGCCTTGACCGTCTTCAGGGTCCCGGGCCTGCCGGCCGCCGCCTTGCCCGTGATGACGATGCCCGCGGAGTCGTAACCCCGGTACTCCAGCCGCTGCAGGCCCTCCAGCAGCAGCGGGGCGACATCACGCTTCCCGATATAACCGACGATTCCGCACATAGAGTCTCTGCCCCTCCATCGACGTACAAAGATTCAGACCGTGCTCAGCCGTAGACGATGCGGCGCAGCTGGCGGAGCGAGAGCTCCGGCGGCGCCACCGCGCGGTGCGGCAGCTCGGCCGCGATCCGCTCGAAGATCTCCGCGTTGACCAGGCCGCCCGACTGCAGTTCGCGGTGGCGGCGCCGGACGAAGTCGTCCGTCGTCTCGTCGAAGTACGCGAGCACGTCAAGGATCACCCGGGCCGCTTCACCGCGCTGGAGCGCGCTGGAGCGTACGAGGTGGTCGATGAGGTCGTCGTGCGACGAGCGGCGTTCAAGCACCCGTCGATACTGCGCGGAGCGGAACGCTTATGCAAGAAATCTGCCCGAAATCGGGCAGGGGTTGGCGGAAGCGGTGCTCATCGGGTCAGAGACGCTTCAGTACGGCCTGCTTCGCCGCGCCGAACTCCTCGTCGGTGAGCACCCCCGCCCGGTGCAGCTCGCCGAGCTCGCGCAGCCTGCGCAGCAGTGCGTCGTGATCGTCGGGGTCGGGGGCGGCGGGGGAAGGGGGAGCGGCGGGGGAAGTGGGAGGGAGCGCGGCCGGTGCGGCGGCGGTCTCCGCGGGCGCGCCCAGGGTCTTGCGCGTGTCCGTCAGCCGCATCAGCACCGCCGCCGCGATCAGGACCGCGGTGTTCTCCTTCTTCGACATGCCCCACAGGTCCAGCGAGTACGGGTCGAACTTCGGCGGCGCCGTGGACGGCCCGCGGTCCAGCTCGAAGCGCAGGTAGCCGTTCTCCAGGCCGATGGCCGGCAGCCAGCGCACGCCCCGGACCGCCGACACCGGGAAGGAGACCGCGCCACCGGCGGTCTTCGACTCCTCGGCCTTCCAGTTCCAGGTGAGCCGCACGGTCTCCCCGTCGAACGAGGCCGTGCCGTCCCCGCCGCCGCCGGACACCGGGAGCGACGGGCCCGGCAGCAGGAAGCGGTCCACCGGACCCTCGGGCACCTGCTCGATCAGCAGAGCGTTGCGTACCTCGTCGACGAAGTACTCGGCGACACCCGTGCGGTCCTTCTCCACCGTGAGCACATAGGGGTCCGCGCCGTCCTTGAGCCGCCCTTCCGCGGCGAGCAGCACCGGGCAGGCCCCGCCGCGCAGCCGCAGCCGCAACCGGCCGCCCTTGCGCTCCGACTCGAACGAGATGCCCGCCAACGCCTGTACGGGTATGGCGAGTTCGCCGAGGACCTGGCGTACCGGATGAGCCTTTCCGCCCGGCACGATGCGCACCGTCTCGCCGTCGAAGGTCCATGTTCCGTCGCGCTGGATGATTTCCGCCATGCCGGTGATTCTGCCAGCAGCCCATGCCGAACTTGGTCTAGTCCTTGACGGGTCCGTGACCCTCGCGATACGGATGGTGACCGTTCGGTTGCTCGGTAGAAGCGCAGGTGACCCCGTCGAAGGGACCGGCTTGTGACACAGCACAGAACGCTTCCCCGCCTGTTCGGATCGCTGCTGCTCGTCGTGGCGGCCGGCGTCTCGGGCATCGGAGCCGCGCCCGGCGGCGGTACGGGCCCGGGGCGCGCGGACGCCCCCCGGCCGCTCGGGCAGCTCGTGCCCGTCCCCGCCGCGGTGGTGCCGGGCGGGTCCCCGTACGCCATCACCGCCGCGACCACGATCCGGGCCGTCGGCGGCTCCCCCGAGGTCCGGGAGATCGGCGCGTATCTGGCGGACCTCCTGCGGCCCGCCACCGGTTTCGCGCTGCCGGTCACCGACCGCGACGGCCCGGACGGCATCCGGCTCGATCCGGGGGACGGCGTCCCCGGCCTGGGTGCGGAGGGCTATCGCCTGCGGTCCGCCCAGGGCTCCGTCACCATCACCGCCCGCGAGCCGGCGGGTCTCTTCCACGGCGTCCAGACACTGCGGCAGCTGCTCCCGGACCGGGTGGAGGAGGACAGCCGCCAGGACGGGCCCTGGCGGATCGCGGGCGGTACCGTCACCGACTTCCCGCGCTACGCCTACCGGGGCGCGATGCTCGATGTCTCGCGGCACTTCTTCTCGGTCGCCGAGGTGAAGCGGTACATCGACCAGCTCGCCCTCTACAAGCTGAACAAGCTCCATCTGCACCTCTCCGACGACCAGGGCTGGCGCATCGCCATCGACTCCTGGCCCCGGCTGGCCACCTACGGCGGTTCCACCGAGGTCGGCGGCGGGCCCGGCGGGTACTACACCAAGGACGACTACCGGGAGATCGTCCGGTACGCGGCCTCCCGCCATCTGGAGGTCGTCCCGGAGATCGACCTGCCCGGCCACACCAACGCCGCCCTCGCCTCGTACGCCGAGCTGAACTGCGACGGCATCGCGCCGCCGCTCTACACCGGCACCGAGGTCGGCTTCAGCTCGCTGTGCGTCCCGAAGGCCGTGACGTACGACTTCGTGGACGACGTCGTGCGCGAGCTGGCCGCTCTCACGCCCGGGAAGTACCTCCACATCGGCGGCGACGAGGCGCATTCCACCAGCGACGAGGACTTCACGGCGTTCATGGCGAAGGCCCAGGCGATCGTGGGGAAGTACGGCAAGACCGTGATGGGCTGGCACCAGCTCACCGGGGCCGCCCCGGTCGAAGGGGCCGTGGCGCAGTACTGGGGCTACGACCGGACGAGCGCGGCCGAGCGGCAGCAGGTGGTGGACGCCGCCAGGGCCGGCACCGAGCTGGTGCTGTCGCCCGCGGACCGGGCCTACCTCGACATGAAGTACACGAAGGACACCGAGCTGGGGCTGTCCTGGGCCGGGCTGGTCGAGGTGCGGCGGTCCTACGACTGGGATCCGGGGGCGTATCTCGCCGGTGCTCCGGAGGACTCCGTCCTCGGCGTCGAGGCGCCGCTCTGGACGGAGACGCTGACCGACAGCACGGAGATCGAACAGATGGCCTTCCCCCGGCTGCCGGGGGTGGCGGAGCTGGGATGGTCACCCGCGGCGACGCACGACTGGGAGACGTACAAGGTGCGGCTCGCCGCCCAGGGGCCGCGGATGACCGCGCTCGGCATCGGTTTCTACCGGTCGCCGCAGGTGCCGTGGGACGGGCGGTGACCGGCCGGAGCCGGCGCCGTACGCGTCGGAAGGCGCGAGAGCCGGGGCATGAGCAGGCGTACGGGTACGGCTGGGCGCGAGTACGGCCACGCGTACGAAGAAGGTGAGCGGTGAGCGCCCGTAGGGCCTGGATCCGGGCGCTCACCGGTGTTTGTGGGGGCCTGTCAGGGCCCGGTGCCTCTCACGGCACGGGCGACGGGCGGGACCCGGCCGCCGGAACCGGCCCTCGCAAGCCGGTCGCCCGGAGCCCGCCGGAGGTGGCCGGTTCCCTGGTCAGCCGGTACGCGGTTCCGGCCAGGGCCGAGGAGTGCCCCTCCGGGCGCCCCGGTACGGCCCCCGGCGTACGCCCGCGCGTGCGGCGCGGGCCGAGGGACGAGCGCGGTGCGTCCGGCGGGATTCCGGATCGGCGCAGGTGGCGGAGGGCCGTACCCGCGCCGGCCCGCCCCCGGTCCGGTGGGGGAGACCGGCGCGGCGGAGCGGCGACCGGTCGCGGCGTCGCCTCCGCGCGGGGAGCGGCGGCCCCTGCCGAGGAGCACGAGGTCCGGCAGCCACACATGGCCGGATCCGTCGGGCGTTCCGCAGCAGAGCGGTCTGTTTGTAGTGGTCCGGTGGCCGGGCCGTCCGCCGGGAAGCGGGCGGGCCCTGCCGGTGAGGGGGGCGGGCATCAGCGGTGGACCCCGGCGGTCGCGGCCTGGAACCGATCCCGGGTGCAGGCGCTGAGCAGGGCGCTCTTCTCCGGCCTTCCGATCACCCGCAGTGCCTCGAAGCCCACCGACCCGTGCAGGGCGTGCGCGGTGCTGTCGCGCGCATCGGCATCGACGACCACACGGCGTACGGCCGGGTCGGCGAAGAGCGCCTCCAGCACCGTGGTGAGCACGGCGGGCGTGCGGCCGGGCATCCCGGTATCGGTGGGCGCGACCAGGAAGCGCATCCCGACATCGCCGGGCTCCGCCTCGTACAGGCCCTTCAACCCGGCCTCGGCGGGGTCGTAGCGCTCCATCAGGAACGCGGGTTCCCCGTCGTGCAGCCCGATGAACGCGTCGTGGTGCGGGTGGGCGGCGATCGCCATGCACTCCCGCTCGGCGTCCTGGAGCCTGACGCCTCGCACCGGCCGGAAGGCCGCCCCGGGGTGGGTGACCCAACGGTGCACCAGAACCGTGTCGTTGAAGGGATCGAGCGGGCGGACGGCGAAGGTGGAGCCGCTCGGCTCAGCAAGCGCGGACAAGGGAGCCCCCCCAGGTACTTCTCGGCGTGGCCGGAGAGCAGATCGAACCCGGTCCCGGCCGTGGGCAACTCACCGCCGCCCACCGCGCGGGCCCGCTCCGCCGCGGCGGCGATGTTGGCCGGCCGGACGGCGACGTAGTCCTCGCGGTAGCCGCCGTGCGCGGCCGGGGCCCCGGGGTGCGGGCGCAGCAGCCCGCACTCGGCGAGGAACTCCGCGACCTCCCCGGGCTCGACGAGCAGCATGTCCGTCGCGGGCCGGGGCAGGAAACGGACCCCCGGCGCCCTGGCCGGCTCCGCACCCCGCAGCCGCGTACGGCAGCTCTCGAACCCGGCCATGTCCCGCCCGTCCGGCGGATCGTCGAGGAAGTCCCAGGCCCCGCCCTCGCCCGGCGGATACGTGTGCACCAGCAGCGTCATACGCCGAAGTCCCCCCGGCAGGCGTCGAGTCCCTCGACGGTGACCCGGACGCTGCGCCGCTCCTCCCAGCGGGCCCGCTCCAGCCGCAGCCGTTGCAGGGTGACGGCCCTGCCCCGTACGGCGGTGACCTCCAGGCCGTCCGGTACGTAACCGAGCCGCCGCGAGACGCCGAGCGAACGCGGGTTGTCGGTCATCGCGCTCGACGTGGCGCACCGGGCCCCGAGCCCGGCGAAGGCCAGATGGAGCGCGGCGGCCCGCATCTCGGTGCCGATGCCCTGCCCCTGGTGCGCGAGCCCCAGCCAGGAACCGGTCGTGACCTCCCGGGTCACGGCGAAGTCCCGCCCCGCCACGTCCTGTCGCCCGACGACCTCGCCCTCGTGCAGAACGGCGAGGCTCAACGCCCAGTTCTCCGCCGACCAGTTCGCCACCGTACCCAGCACATGCAGGTACACGGCCCTCCCGACCTCCTCGGGCGAACCGTCGGTCCACGGCACGGTGAAGGGCATGGCGTCCGGCGCGTGCACCCCGTCGGCGGCGACCGACGCGAGCTCGTCGAGCAACTCGGTCCCGGGGAGGCGCAGTTCGAGGCGGGGGGTGCGGATGCTGAGGCCGTACAGGGGCCAGTGTCGAGGCGTCATGACGGGACTCTGCCGGGCGGCGGCGGGCGGTGTCGAGCGAGTTTCCGTACGTCGGCGCAGTGGCGCGGTCCGCCGCACCGGACCGGGGCTGCCGTCCGCTGCCGTACACCCGGTTACGGCGGCGGAACGGCAGAGCGGGTCCGGTCTCGCGGACGGCGGCCCCGGCCCGGGTGGCTCAGGCCGGCAGCCCCAGCTCGCGGGCGATCAGCATCCGCTGGACCTCGCTCGTGCCCTCGCCGATCTCCAGGATCTTCGAGTCGCGCCACATGCGGGCCACCGGGTACTCGTTCATGAAGCCGTAGCCGCCGTGGATCTGGGTCGCCTCGCGGGCGTTGTCCACCGCGACCGTGGAGGAGTACAGCTTGGCGATCGCCGCCTCCTTCTTGAACGGCTCGCCCGCCAGCAGCCGGGAGGCCGCGTCGCGCCAGCCGATGCGGGCCATGTGCGCCCGCATCTCCATGTCGGCGATCTTGAACTGGATCGCCTGGTTGGTACCGATCGGCCTGCCGAACGCGTGCCGCTCGGCGGCGTACTTCACCGACTCGTCCACACAGCCCTGCGCCAGGCCCGTGGAGAGGGCGGAGATCGCGATCCGGCCCTCGTCCAGGATCCGCAGGAACTGCGCGTAGCCGCGGCCCTCCTCGCCCAGCAGGTTGCCCACCGGGACGCGGACGTCGGAGAAGGACAGCTCACGGGTGTCCGAGGCGTTCCAGCCGACCTTGGAGTACGGGGCGGCGACGGTGAAGCCGGGGGTGCCGGAGGGCACGATGATCGAGGAGATGCGCGGGGCGCCGTTCTCCTTGCGGCCGGTCACCGCGGTGACCGTGACCAGCTCCGTGATGTCCGTACCGGAGTTGGTGATGAAGCACTTGGAACCGTTGATCACCCACTCGCCGGCCGCCTCGTCGAGCACCGCCGTCGTGCGCGTACCGCCCGCGTCGGAGCCGCCGTCCGGCTCGGTCAGGCCGAACGCGCCCAGCGCCTCGCCCGAGCAGAGCTTCGGCAGCCACTGCTGCTTCTGCTCCTCGGTGCCGAAGCGGAAGACGGGCATCGCGCCCAGCGAGACCCCGGCCTCCAGGGTGATCGCCACCGAGGAGTCGACCCGGGCCAGCTCCTCCAGGGCGATGCCGAGGGCGAGGTAGTCGCCGCCCATGCCGCCGTACTCCTCCGGGAAGGGCAGGCCGAACAGGCCCATCCGGCCCATCTCGCGCACGATCTCGTACGGGAACTCGTGGCGCTCGTAGAGGTCGCCGATCTTCGGGGCGACCACATCCTGTGCGAACTGCTCGACGGTGCGGCGCAGTTCCTCGTGTTCGGGGGTCAGCCGGTGATCCAGGGCCATGATGGTCTTCACTCCTTGTGGGAGAGCGCGCGGACGGTACGGGAGGGGCTGGGGCGGCCCAGCTGTTCGGCGAGCCACACGCTCGTGGCGACGAGCTCGTCGAGGTCGACCCCGGTTTCGATGCCGAGGCCGTGGAGCATCCACACGAGGTCTTCGGTGGCGAGGTTTCCGGTCGCGCTCCGCGCGTAGGGGCAGCCGCCGAGGCCGCCCGCGGAGGCGTCCACGGTGCTCACCCCGTGCTGGAGCGCGGCGAGGGTGTTGGACAGTGCCTGGCCGTACGTGTCGTGGAAGTGCACCCCGATGGTGTCGGTGCGCACGCCCTCCTCGTTCAGCTCGGACAGCAGTGCCTGGACATGGCCGGGGGTGGCGACGCCGATCGTGTCGCCGAGCGACAGCTCGTCGCAGCCGAGGTTCATCAGCGCCTTGGCGACCCGGACGACCTGGTGGACGGGCACGGGCCCCTCCCACGGGTCGCCGAAACACATCGACAGATAGCCGCGCACATGCACCTTGTCCGCCTTGGCGCGGGCCACCACGGGCTCGAACATGGCGAGCGACTCGTCGACGGTCCGGTTCAGATTGCGGGCGGCGAAGGTCTCGGTCGCCGAGCCGAACACGGCGATCCGGCGGGCCCCGAGCGACAGCGCCCGGTCCAGTCCGCGCTCGTTGGGCACGAGGACGGGCAGCGCCACATCCCCGATGTCCGCGATCTCCCCGAGCATGGGGAAGAGCTGCTCGGCGTCGGCCAGCTGCGGCACCCAGCGGGGGTGCACGAAGCTCGTCGCCTCGATCGTCGCGAGCCCGGCCACGGCGAGCCGGCGGATGAACTCCGCCTTCACCTCCGTGGGGACGACCGCCTTCTCGTTCTGGAGGCCGTCGCGGGCGCCCACCTCATGGATGCGGACCCGGGCCGGCAGGTCCGGGGCGGGCACCTCCATGGGCAGCCCGAGCGGTTGTACGGTCATGATTCCTCCCCGGTCACGGGTGCGGCGACGGGCGCCACCACGGCCAGGACCTGGTCCATGGCGACCGTGGCTCCGGCGATGACGTCCAGTTCGGTGACGGTGCCGGCGTGCGGGGCGGAGATGACGTGTTCCATCTTCATCGCCTCGACGACCAGCAGGCTCTGCCCGGCCGCGACCTCGTCCCCGACCGCCACCTTGACCACCGTGACCGTGCCCGGCATCGGCGCGGCCAGTGTGTCGGCGCCGGCGCGGGAGGCGCCGCTCAGGGAGGCCTCCACCGGGTCGTGGTCCTGGACGTGCCAGGTGTCGCCGTCGCGGCCCAGCCAGTGGCCGCCGCGGTGGAAGTGGTGTGTGACGCCGTCCAGTTCGACGGTGACCCCGTGCGGGGTGACCGCCGACGCGTGGGGGGCGGCGCGGTCGGCCGGCTCGCTGCCCGTGACCCGGAGCGGGAACGTCAGGGGGGCCGCCCCGCCGCCCGTGCGCCAGCCGTTCGGCACGGAGAAGGGGTCCGTCCAGCCGCCCGCGTCCGGCCGGGGGGCCAGCGCGTCGAGCCGCAGCGCGGCCGCGGCCGCGTACACCTCGTCCGGCACCCCGTCCGGGACCAGTCCGTCCGCCTCGCGCTCCACCAGACCGGTGTCCAGTTCGCCCGCCACCACCGCCGGGTGGGCCAGCAGACGGCGCAGGAATCCCGCGTTGGTCGGGACGCCCAGGATCACCGTGTCCGCGAGGGCGGCACGCAGTTTGCGTACGGCGGTGGCGCGGTCGGGGCCGTACGCGATGACCTTCGACAGCATCGGGTCGTACAGGCTGCCGACCGGCACGCCCTCGCTGAGCCCGGAGTCCGTCCGCACCCCGTGGCCCTGCGGCTCGCGCAGCGCGAGCACCGTGCCGCCCGAGGGGAGGAAACCCCGCGCGGGGTCCTCGGCGCAGATCCGGGCCTCGATCGCGTGCCCGGTGAGGGTGATGTCGCTCTGGGCGTACGGGAGGTGCTCGCCCGCCGCCACCCTCAGCTGCCACTCCACGAGGTCGAGGCCGGTGATCAGCTCGGTGACCGGGTGCTCGACCTGGAGGCGGGTGTTCATCTCCATGAAGCAGTACGCGGCGGGATCGTCGCCCGGGACGATGAACTCCACCGTGCCCGCGCCGACATACCCGCAGGAGCGGGCCGCCTGGACGGCCGCCTCACCCATCGCCGCCCGGGTCTCCTCGGTCAGCAGGACGGACGGTGCCTCCTCGATGATCTTCTGGTGGCGGCGCTGGAGCGAGCACTCGCGCTCGCCCAGGTGCACCACATGGCCGTGCGCGTCGGCCAGCACCTGGATCTCGATGTGGCGCGGCCGGTCGATCCAGCGCTCCACCAGCAGGGTGTCGTCGCCGAACGAGGCGCGCGCCTCGCGCCTGGCCGCCGCGATCTCCTCGGCCAGCAGTGCCTCGTCCCGGACCAGCCGCATGCCCTTGCCGCCGCCGCCCGCCGAGGGCTTCAGCAGTACCGGCATGGCGATCCCGCGTGCGGCGTCGGCCAGTTGGGCGTCGGTGAGCCCGCTGCCGGAGGACCCGGGCACCACCGGCACCCCGGCCGCGGCGACGGTCTCCTTGGCCCGGATCTTGTCGCCCATGAGGGAGATCGCGGAGGCGGGCGGCCCGATGAAGACCAGCCCCGCGTCCGTGCACGCCCGCGCGAAGTCCGCGTTCTCGGCGAGGAATCCGTACCCCGGGTGCACGGCCTGCGCGCCGGTGCGGCGGGCCGCGTCCAGCAGGGCCTCCACGCTGAGGTAGCTCTGCGCGGCGGGCGCGGGACCGATCCGTACCGCCGTGTCCGCCTCCCGTACGTGCCGGGCGTCGGCGTCCGCGTCGCTGAAGACGGCGACGGAGCGCACACCCAGCTCGCGCAGGGTCCGGATCACGCGGACCGCGATCTCGCCGCGGTTGGCGACAAGAACGGTGTCGAACATCGTCATGTGTTCCTCACATCCGGAAGACGCCGAAGCCGGGCCCGGCCGGGTCCTTCTGGGGCAGCGGGGCGTTGGCGCAGGCCGTCAGTGCGAGCCCCAGCACCTGGCGGGTGTCCAGCGGGTCGATCACACCGTCGTCCCAGAGCCGGGCGGTGGCGTAGTACGCGTTGCCCTGGGTCTCGTACTGCTCGCGGATCGGCGCCTTGAAGGCGTCCTCGTCCTCGGCGCTCCAGTCGTCGCCGAGCTGGTCGCGCTTGACGGTCGCCAGCACGGAGGCCGCCTGCTCGCCGCCCATGACGGAGATCTTGGCGTTGGGCCACATCCACAGGAAGCGGGGGCTGTAGGCCCGGCCGCACATGGAGTAGTTGCCCGCCCCGTAGGACCCGCCGACCACCACGGTCAGCTTCGGCACGCGGGTGCAGGCCACCGCCGTGACCATCTTCGCGCCGTGCTTGGCGATGCCGCCCGCCTCGTAGTCCCGGCCGACCATGAAGCCGGAGATGTTCTGGAGGAAGACGAGCGGGATGCCGCGCTGGTCGCACAGCTCGATGAAGTGCGCGCCCTTCTGGGCGGACTCGGAGAACAGGATGCCGTTGTTGGCGACGATGCCGACCGGGTGGCCGTGGATACGGGCGAAGCCGGTGATCAGCGTCGTGCCGTACTCCGCCTTGAACTCCTGGAACCGCGAGCCGTCCACGACCCGGGCGATCACCTCGCGCAAGTCGTAGGGCGTCCGGGAGTCGACCGGCACCGCCCCGTACAGACCGGCGGGGTCGACCTTCGGCTCCTCGGCCGGCTGTACGGACCAGGGGAGCGCCCCGCGCTCGGGCAGGGTGGCCACGATGTTCCGGACGATCCGCAGCGCGTGCGCGTCGTCCTCCGCGAGATGGTCGGTGACCCCCGACGCACGGGAGTGGACCTCGCCGCCGCCCAGCTCCTCGGCTGTGACGACCTCGCCGGTCGCCGCCTTCACCAGCGGCGGACCGCCGAGGAAGATCGTGCCCTGGTTGCGGACGATGACGGCCTCGTCGCTCATCGCGGGGACGTACGCCCCGCCCGCCGTGCAGGACCCGAGCACCGCCGCGATCTGCGGGATGCCGGCCCCCGACATCCGGGCCTGGTTGTAGAAGATCCGGCCGAAGTGGTCCCGGTCGGGGAACACCTCGTCCTGCATCGGCAGGAAGGCCCCGCCCGAGTCGACCAGATACAGGCACGGCAGCCGGTTCTCCAGCGCCACCTCCTGGGCGCGGAGGTGCTTCTTCACGGTCATCGGGTAGTACGTGCCGCCCTTGACCGTGGCGTCATTGGCGACGATCACGCACTCGCGGCCGCTGACCCGCCCGATTCCGGCGATCACCCCGGCCGCCGGGGCGGCGCCCCCGTACAGCCCCTCCGCGGCCAGCGGGGCCAGCTCCAGGAAGGGCGAACCCGGGTCGAGCAGGGTGTCCACCCGCTCCCGGGGCAGCAGCTTGCCGCGCGCCACATGCCGGGCGCGGGCCTTCTCACCCCCGCCGAGCCGTGCCGTGGCGAGCCGCGTGCGCAGCTCTCCGGCGAGCGCGTGATGCGCCGCCTCATTGGCCTGCCAGGCCTCCGAGGCGGGATCGGCCGCGCTCGCCAGGACCGGTGCCTGCTGCATCGTGTCGAGCCCCCTTGCCCGTACCGCGATTGTTAATGAGCGTTAACGCATTGCGTTCAGGTTAACGAGCGCTAACGGCCCTGTCTAGAATGAATCCCCATGAGCACCCATGCCGCCGCCCGCGTCGCGGCCCCGACCCGCCGCGAGCAGATCCTCCGGGAGGCCGCCCGCCTCTTCGCCGAGCGAGGCTTCCACGGCGTCGGCGTCGACGAGATAGGGGCCGCGGTCGGGATCAGCGGCCCCGGCCTCTACCGCCATTTCCCCGGGAAGGACGCGATGCTCGCCGAGCTGCTGGTGGGCATCAGCGAGCGCCTGCTGGAGGGCGGCCGGCTCCGTGTGTCGCAGGACGCGGCCGCCGCGGACGGCTCCCCCCGGGCCCTGCTCGACGCGCTCATCGAGGGTCACATCGACTTCGCGCTGGACGACCGCCCGCTGATCACCCTCCACGACCGCGAGCTGGACCGCCTGCGCGACACGGAGCGCAAGCGGGTGCGTCAGCTCCAGCGCCAGTACGTCGAGGTCTGGGTCGGCGTCGTCCGTGAGCTCTACCCCGACCTGGCCGAGGACGAGGCCCGGGTCACCGTCCACGCCGTCTTCGGCCTGCTGAACTCCACCCCGCACCTGGCCCGCCCCGAGGCCCTGCCCGACCGTACGGCGACGGCGGCGCTGCTGCACCGGCTGGCGCGGGGGGCGTTCGAGGCGGCGGCCGGTTCGTAGCGACGGGAGGGGCAACCCGCAGGGGCGCGACGGCGTCTCACCGCGGGGGAGGTGCGGTACCGCCACACGCACCGCACGACCCGCGCGCACCGCACGACCCGCAGGACCGACGAGGGGGATACGACGGATGGCCGTCACGCTGGCCGAAGAGATCATGCTGCTGTCGCTGGACGACGAGACCGGTGCGGCGAAGGGGCAGACATCCGCGGCCTGGGGGGTGGCGGGCGGCATCCTGCTGGAACTCGCCATGGCGGGCCGTGTCACCGTGACCGGCGGCCGCATTGACGTGACCGACGCGGCGCCCACCGGTGACGCGCTGCTCGACGGGCGGCTGGAACGGATCACCGCCTGGGCGAAGGGCTCCGGCAGGCGCAAGGCGGCCGACTGGCTGGTGAAGGACCAGGGCAAGGGTGTGCGCGCGGCGGTGGACCGCCTCTGCGAGCGCGGCCTGGTGACCGAGGAGCGGCACCGGGCGCTCGGCCTGTTCCCGGTGCGGCGCTATCCGGAGGCGGACGGCTCCGCGGAGCGGGAGCTGCGGGACCGGCTGGCCGCCGTCGTCCTGGACGGCGCGGAACCGGACAGCCGTACGAGCGGACTGGTCGCGCTGCTGCACGCCACGAACATGCACCGCCAGGCCTTCCCCGGCGTACCCCGCAAGCGGGTGGCCCCGCGCATGGCGGAGATCGCGGACGGCCAGTGGGCGGGCGACAGCGTCCGGCAGGCGATCCGTAACGTCCAGGCGGTGCTCACGGCCGTCACGGCGGCCACCGTGCTCACCGTGACGTCCTGACGGCGGGCCCGGCTTGACAGCGGGCCCGTCCTGACGGCGGGCCCTGGCCCGACGGCGGACCTGGCCCGGCAGCCGGGAACCACCGGCAGCCGGGAACCACCGGCAGCCGGGAACCACCGGCAGCCGGGAACCACCGGGCAGCCCGGGAACCACCGGGCAGCCCGGGAACCACCGGGCAGCCGGGTAGGACCGGGACAGCCGGGGAACCACCGGGCAGCCCGGGAACCACCGGGACAGCCCGGGAACCACCGGGACAGCCCGGGAACCACCGGGACAGCCGGGTCGACCGAAGCCGCCCTTCCGGCCGGAGGGGCGGCACCACCACGATGTGCGGGGGACGCGTGTCGCACGACCATGCAACGCCTCGGGAGCCCCGGCCGTCGCGCCGGGAAACGATCGAGCGCAATCTCTGGGCCTCACCGGCGCTCTTCGTCCTGGCGGCCTGGGTGCTGTTCCGGTTGGGTGACGGGACGTCCACCGAGCGCCTCACGGACCTCGCGTGGATCACCTACGCGGTGGGCTGGGTCCCGGCCCTGGTGATGCTCGGCCGGTCCGCGGTCCGCCGCACGAATCCCGGCGTGGGCGCCGCCTTCGCGTTCACCGTTCTCGTACTCATGGGCGTCCTGTTCGGGGGGAACCACGCATGACGCACACCCCACCCCCCGCCGTGCCGGTGACCGCCGGGACACCGGGGACGCCGGGCGCGCCCGCGCGGCAGCGGATCGTGGAGGTCGACGCCCTGCGCGGGTTCGCGCTCGTCGGGATCTTCCTCGCCAACGTCATGGTGATGTCCGGGATCGAGGGCACACGCGGCGGCGGCCCGCTCACCGACGGTGTGCACTACGCCGCGCTGTGGCTGGTCACGATGCTCGTGCACACCAAGTTCTACCTGCTGTTCTCGTTCCTCTTCGGCTACAGCTTCACGCTCCAGATGACCTCGGCCGAACGCGACGGCGCCCGCTTCGCACCGCGGATGCTGCGACGGCTCCTCGGGCTGTTCGTCCTCGGCGTCCTGCACGCCGCCCTGCTCTACCCCGGCGACATCCTCACCACGTACGCCGTGCTCGGCCTGATCCTGTTCGCCGCCCGCGACGCCGGCCCGGCCCGGATGTGGCGCGCCGCGCTTTGGGTGTACGGGGCCGTGGCCGCCCTCTACCTGCTCATCGCGGCGGCCGTCGCACTGCTGGACCCGGCCGACGAGGGCGAAGCCGCCGAACTCGCCGCGCGGACCGCCGATCTGACCGCCGCCTACCGGGGCGGCGCGGGCGATGTGCTCCGCGCGAACATCGGTGCCTGGCCGGACCTCCTGGTCGGGCTGTTCATGATGGGCGGCATGGTCGTCGCCGCGTTCCTGGTCGGCTACGTGGCGGGCAGGCGCCGCCTGCTCACCGGCATCGTCGGCCGCACCGAGCGGCTGCGCCGGATTCTCCTGGTGGGACTCCTGGTGGGGCTGCCCGGCGGGGCGCTCATGGCGGCGGGCACGGTCGGGCCGCTGTCCGCCCGCTGGGAGATCCCGATGTTCGTCGTCGGCATGGTGACCGCTCCGGCGCTGTCCGCCGCCTACGCGAGCGGCCTGCTGCTCTGGTTCACCACCCCGCGCGGCGCCGCCGTCGCCGCCCGGCTCGCCCCGGCGGGCCGGATGGCCCTGACCAACTACCTGACGCAGTCCCTCGCCATGGCGCTGGTCTTCACCGGCTACGGGGCCGCGCTGTACGGCCGGGTGGGCGCGGCCACCGCCCTGGCCGGGGCGCTGCTCTTCTACCTCTGCCAACTCGCCGTGTCCGCCCGGCTGATGCGGCGCCACCGGCTCGGCCCGGTGGAGTGGCTGCTGCGCGCGATGACGCTGTGGGGCCGGCCCCGCCGGGAGCCGGCCCCACCCCGCCCGTGACGTCTACCGCCCGGCGGCGGCCCCCTCCCGGGCCGAGACGGTGACGCGGTCGACGCGCATCGGGTGGCCGGGCTCGGTGGCCGGGCCCGGAGCCGCCCCGTCCGCGAGCGGGAGCTTGCCGCCGACGGCCACGTTCAGGATCAGGAACACCCCGTGGTCCACCGCCCGCTTCCAGGTGCCGGCGTCCATCGAGGCGGCCGTCACCCGGTGGTGGGCGCGCCCGTCCAGATACCAGCGGACCTCCTCCGCGCCGGGGGAGCGGTCGACCTCGACGGCGTACGAGTGGAACTCCGTACGGCAGCCGGGGCACGGCTGCGGACCCGACGTCCGGCCCACCGGCTCCTCGCAGGGGCCACCCTCCAGCACACCGCAGTGCATGCTGCCGAAGACGGTGTCCCGGCCGTTGACGGACTCCATGATGTCCAGCTCCCCGACGCCCGGCCACCCGGTGTAGCCGTCACGCAGCGGCGCGCCCAGGGTCCAGAAGGCCGGCCAGTAGCCCGCCGCCCCGGCCCCCGTGACATCCGGCAGCGCGATCGACGCCTCGATCCGCAGCACCCCGCCGGGCGGCGGCGCGAAGTCGGAGCGCCGGGTCTCGATGCGGCCCGAACTCCACGCGCCCGCCTTCCTGGTGGGGACGATCTCCAGTGCGCCCCTCCCGTCGAGACGGACGTTGTCGGCCGAGTCGGTCATGGTCTCGATCTCACCCGTGCCCCACTGCGGCGCGGGGCAGCCCGGGTAGCAGGTGCCGAGGTCGTACTGCCAGTGCGCGGCGGACGGACGGCTGCCCGCCGGACCGTCGAAGTCGTCGCGCAGCAGCTCGGTCCAGCCGTCGGCCCCGGGGGCGCCCGGCGCGGGCGTCGCGGATACCCCGGACACGGGCAGTGCCCCGGATTCGCCGAGCAGCCGCTCCAGCCGGGGAGTCAGTACGACGGCGGCCGCGTTGGTCAGGTGGGCGTCGTCCCGGTAGAGCAGGACCCTGTCCCGTACGGCGGGGCAGTCCGGTCCGGTCCCCGGGCACAGCACGGGGTTCACGCTGATGCTCCGTACGCCGGGCAGCGCGCCCGACGCGATCCGCCGGGCCAGCGGATCGGCCGGCACCGCGTCCTTCCGGGCGAACGCGCACGCGCCCGGGTCCTCGGGGCTGCCGGAGACACACGCGGGGATGTCCGTACCGGGTACGGGGGTGTCCTCGATGTAGACGATCGGCACCCCGAGCGCGCGCAGCGGCTTCAGCGTCTTCTCCCAGCCGTCCGCGAGGAGTCCGGGGTCGGCGGTGTAGCGGTTGAGCGAGGAGATCACGATGAGCCTGGGCTTCGGCTGCTTCCGCAACCGCTCCAGCGCGTCCGCCCGCCAGGCGTCGCACTCCCGGTAGACGCGGCCCAGTTGGGGACTGTCCACCGCGAGTCGGGGCAGCGGGCAGCCCTGCTTCACCAACTCCTGGAGCGCCCAGCCGCGTTCGGCGGCCAGCGCGAGCATCGGGGAGAACCACTGCCCGGCGTGCGAGTCGCCGAGCAGCACGATCCGGTCCGGGCTGTCCGTCGCGCCGAACAGGCACTCGGGGCTGCGGGTCACGGCGGGCGCGACCTCGCAGGCGCCGTCCGGCGGGAAGTCCTTCCGCGCCTGGACGGGGTTGGGCACCACGGGCCCGTCGGCGAGCGGCGCGCCCGCGTCCCGGGCCAGGAGCGAGGGCCCGGCGGCGGCACCCGGCGGAAGCCCTCGTAGGTCGACCGGGGTGGCCGGACCCAGCAGCCGGAGCGTCGTGGTGCCCACCACCAGGGCCAGCACCACCGGGAGGATGATCGCCGAGACCCCCACCGCCAGCCCGCGCCGGGGCAGTTCGGACACCGTGCGGCTGCGGCGCAGCGGCTGCTCCACCCAGCGCAGGGCGGCCAGCGCGGGCAGTGCCGATGCCAGGGTCAGCGCGGTCCGCGCGGGCCAGCCGAGCACCCCGAAGCGGGCTTCGGCCAGCACGAGCACGGGCCAGTGCCACAGATAGAGGTTGTACGAGAGCCGCCCGACGGCGCGCGGCGCGCGCCCCGCCAGCAGCCGCCCCACCCCGTACGGGCCCTCGGCGTGGCGCTCGCCCCGGCCGGGGACCGCGGCCAGGATGACGGCCGCCGTGGCCAGGGTCGGCACGAGCGCGGCATACCCGGGGTACGGGGTGCCCGCGTCGTACGACAGGACGCACCAGACGATCGCGCCCGCCCCGGCCCAGCCGCACAGCAGACGCAGCGGGCGCGGCCCGCGCATCAGGTGCCAGGGCAGCAGGGCGAGCAGGGCCCCGGCCCCGAACTGCCAGACCCGCGAGGGCGTTCCGAGGTACGCCAGGGAGACGGAGGAGCCGGTCCAGTGCAGGGACAGGGCGAACGAGCCGAGCGCCAGTACCGCCGTGACCAGGGCCACGGCACCGCGCACCGCCCGTCCCCGCCGGACCGCGCGGGCCGCACCGATCACGATCACCGCCAGCAGCGGGGCCCAGAACAGATAGAACTGCTCCTCCACCGCGAGCGACCAGAAGTGCAGCAGCGGGCTCTGCCCGTGCCCGGCGGCGAGGTAGTCGGTCTGCTGGGAGACGAACCGCCAGTTGGCGACGGACAGCGCCGCCGCCACGACGTCGTACTCCAGGTCGGTCCGCCGCAGCGGTACGGTCAGCCAGGCGCCGGCCACCGCCACGGCGGCGAGCACCACGGCGGCCGAGGGCAGCAGCCGCCGGGCGCGGCGGGAGAAGAAGTCGCCGAGCCGGATCCGGCCGGTGGTGATCGCCTCCCGGACCAGCAGTCCGGTGATCAGGTAGCCGGAGATGACGAAGAAGATGTCCACCCCGACGAACCCGCCCGCCATGCCGGGTATCCCGGCGTGGAAGGCGAGGACCGCGAGCACGGCCACCGCGCGCAGGCCTTCGATGTCGGGCCGGAACGTGGACCGGTGCGGGCTCGGCCCGGATTCACCGCCGGGGCCGCCGGAGCCGGTGGCGGGAGGTGCGCCGGGCGGGACGCCGTTCCGGCGCCGGCGCGGGGTCACGAGGAACGGCATGGAGATGGTGCCTTTCACGTCGGCTCAACTCAGCCAGGGGAGCATCGGGTTGACGAGCCCGGAAGCGAGCAGGCCGGTCAGGAGAAGGACGGCGGTGGCGGCGAGGGTCTCGGGCCAGCGCCGGGGGAGCATGCCGGTCCGGACGCGGAGCCGGGTGACGGCGGGGCCGGCGGACCGTCCCGGATCCAGGCCCGCGTCCCGGCCCGCGTCCCGGCCCGCGTCCCTGCCCGCGGACAGTCGGGCGGCACGGCGGATGTCTCGGCGGGCGTTCCCGCGGGCCGGCCGGTCCGCGGCCTTCGCCGTCGTACGCAGCTCGGCCAGCAGGTCCCGGATCAGCGGCGCGTTGATCTGGCACTGCACCAGGAGGTACAGCCCCAGCCCCCAGCTGGGCTCCCAGCCGTTGCGGGCGACGGCCAGCGCGAGCCCGGCCGCGGCCGCCCCGTTGGACACGACGAGCCAGCCCAGCGAGACGCCCACCACCCGGCGGGCCATCCCGCCCCGGGTGCCGGTGCCGCGCGCGCCGGTGGGGACCCAGGCGGCGCTGCGGCCCCGCAGCGTGTGCAGGAAGGCGGTCGCGGCGGCGACGCTCGTGAGGACGTTGGCGCGGATCACCTCCACGCGCCAGCGGGTACGGCTGACACGCGGCAGCAGTACGTGCCAGAGCCAGAGCGGCGCGAGGAGCGGCAGTACGTGCCAGGGGCGGATGTGGTCCGGGTACAGGAACATCATCACCAGCGGCGGCAACGGTGCCGCGAAGGTGTTCACCGCGGTGGCCAGGTAGCCGACGATGCCCTCGTAGAAGCACAGCCGCATCCGCCAGGGCGCCCGCATCCGCCGCAGCACGGGTGTCCCGAGCAGATGCAGGTTCCCCATCGCCCAGCGGTACTGCTGGTTGACGAAGGCGGTGACATGGTCCGGGGAGGTGCCCTTGGCCACCAGTACCGGCACGTACTGGGTGCGGAACCCCCGTTCGTACAGGGCGAGTCCGGTGTACAGGTCCTCGCTGTGGTCGAGCCGGGCGAAACCGCCCGCCAGGTCGATCGCGCTGCGCCGGTACACGGCGTTGCTGCCGCAGCAGATGGCGGCGTCGCTCGCGTCGCGGGACGGCTGGATCCAGCGGAAGAACCACTCCTGCGCCGATCCGGCGGCCCGCTGGATCCAGTCCATGCCCTCGTCGGTGTCGAAGCACTGCGGGCTCTGGACGATGCCGACGCCGGGGTCGGCCAGGTACGGGACGAGGTGGCGCAGGAAGTCCGGGCGGGGTGCGAAGTCGGCGTCCAGGATCGCGATGAACTCCGAACTGCTGAGGGTGAGCGCGTGGTTGAGGTTGCCCGCCTTCTTCAGGTCCCCCCGGTCGGGCCGGACGACATAGGTGTAGCCGTGCTCGGCGGCGAGCGCGGCGACCTCGGGCCGGTCGGCGTCGTCCAGCACCCAGACGGTCAGCGCCCCGGGCCAGTCCACGGCGGCGACGGCGCGGTAGGCGTTGGCGAGGACGGGCAGCGGCTCCCCGCAGGTCGGCAGATAGAGATCGACGCCGGGCAGCTCGGCGGGCTGCCAGGCGCGCACGAGCACGTCGTGCGACTGCCGGGTCAGCCGGCGCTGGCGAAGGCTGTTCAGCGAGGAGAGGACGAGGGCCACGACATTCAGCCCGAGGACCGCGAGGAACGCCCACAGGGCGGGTGTCCGGAGCGCGAAGGTGAACATCGTCGCCGCCGTGAACACGAAGGCGAGGGAACTGCTGACCAGGACCCAACGGCGCTGTGGGCCGAAGTACCAGTAGAGCTCGTCGTCGGAAGGTGGTTGCGGAAGGTGACACACGCTCATAAAGCCCCCCACGGCTGCGTATGTAGCGGTTTCAGGTGGCCCACCCTAGTAGCAAAGGTATAGACCACTTACCCGTCAAAGGGGGAACGGGCGGAATTGGACACGGGATTGGCGTGACTCCGGTGGTCCAGACCTCTGTGGGTCTCCATTCGAGAGGCCGGGCCCGTCCGTTCCACGAAGCAGCAGGTCACGCGGGGGTGAACAACGCGGGAAGACTTCCGCCGGGCGGGTCGAGGGCCGGGAGCCGGGCCGGTCGACGGGCCGGTCGACGGCCGGACACGGGGGTGACGCGGAGCCTGCGCCGGGGCGGCGAGGGGGGCGACGAGGGGACGACGGCCGACCGGCGGCGTGGGTACGGGTCGGGGCGCCGGGCGTACGACGGGGCACGGCGGACGCCCCCCTCGCGCCGCCCGGTGAGCAGGACACCCGGCGCGATGCGCACACAGGACGGCACAATGGGTGCATGCCGATACCCAGCCGCGCCGCCCTCGTCGATCACCTCGTCCGTACGCGTATCGCAGGTGATGTCGCCACACCCCGCGACAACAACCTCTCCCACTACCGCAAGCTCGCCAACGGTGACCGTCACTACTGGCTGGGCCTGGAGCTCGGCGACCGCTGGGCCGACGAGCAGGACGTGCTCGCCGTCATGGCCGAGCGGTGCGGCGTGAACGACGACCCCGCACACCGGGTGGGCCAGGACACCATCGATCCGGAGCTGACGGTCGACGGCCTGGAGCGGATGGCGGCGCGGCTGCGCAAGGCGGCGGCGGGCTCCGAGCGCGTCCTGTTCGCGACCGGCCACCCCGGCGGTCTGCTGGACGTGCACCGGCAGACGGCGGACGCCCTGCGCCGGGCCGGCTGCGAGATCGTCCGGATTCCGTCCGGGCTGATGGCGGACGAGGGCATGGTCTTCCAGTTCGCGGACGTCGCCGTGCTGGAGCGCGGGGCGACCCTGTGGCACACGCACTCCCCGGCCCCGATGGCGGCCATCCTGGACGCCATGGAGCAGCAGGGCCGGCCGCTGCCCGACCTGGTCGTCGCCGACCACGGCTGGGCGGGCTGCGCGGGGCAGCGCGGGCTCGACTCGATCGGTTACGCGGACTGCAACGACCCGGCCCTGTTCCTCGGTGAGTCCGAGGGCACCCTCCAGGTCACCGTCCCCCTGGACGACCATGTCACCGACCCGCGCTTCTACGACCCGATGACGGACTACCTCCTGGACGCGGCCGGGCTGTTCTGACCGGGGCGGGGGAGCCCGGCGGCCCACCGCGGCCCCGCCCGGTTCAGCCGCAGCCGACGCGCGAACCCTTGACGGGCACGAACTCGCCCTGGCGCGCGGCGGTCGCACCCGGCCGGGAGGGCAGCGAGGCCTTCGCCTCGGACAGCGGCCGGTCCTTCCGCATGGTCGCGAACACGGCGTCCGCCTTCGCCTCGTCCCAGGCGAGCGTCGATCCGACCCCCTCGATATCGGCGTTGAAGTCCCTGACGGGTACGGAGGCGAATTCGAGCGACGAGAGCGCGGTGCCGTGCATGTCCCGGGCCAGGGAGACCAGGTCGGGCAGAGTGACACCCCTTTCCGTGCGGGGGCCGGAGAGCAGTACGTCGGTGAGTTCCGCAAGCCGGGCCGGGCTGCGCATCGTTCCGTCGGCCCGGAGTTTCCTGATGAAGGAGACGACGAAGCGCTGCTGCCGCTGCATACGGCCGAAGTCGGCGGAAGCGTCGACCTTGCGGGAGCGGGCGAACCGGAGGGATTCGCCGCCGTTGAGCCGGTGGGTGCCGGAGGAGAGGTCCAGTCCGGTCACGGGGTCCTTCAGCGGGCGCGCGGTACAGATGTCGACCCCGCCGATGGTGTCGACGGCTTTCATGAAGCGGGAGAAGTCGACGGCGAGGAAGCGGTCGATCGTCACACCGGTCATCTTCTCGACGGTACGCATCGAGAGCCCGGCGCCGCCCTCGGCGTACGCCCCGTTGATCTTCACGGGGTGCGTTCCGTGCCGCTCACCCGTGCGCCGGTCCCGGTGCGCGGGGAGCTGGGCGAAGGAGTCGCGCGGAATGCTGACGACGGAGGCCCTTTTCCGGTTCTGCGCGATATGGATCAGCATCATGGTGTCCGTGCAGTCGCAGGCGACACCGCCCAGGCGGAATTTCTTCTTTTCCCGCGGGGTGATCGTGTCCCGGCCGTCCGTGCCGACGAGCAGAATATTCAGGCCGCGCCCTTTGGCGCCGAGACTTTTCGTCGACGGAATGGCTTCCGCTGTCTGCATGACGCCCAGGGCGAGCAGAGATGTCAGTGCCGCGGCGGCGACCACGGGCCTTCGGCGAATGATTCCCCGTTTCGGGCCGGCGGACGGGAAAGGCGGTTTCGGGGGGGAGGAACGGCACCATGAGCGCTACTTTCCGGAAAGGTTTCCCTGAAGGTCATCCTGTCCCGGAAACCGTAAGATTTTCCGCGCGTGCCGAATGCCGCACCATTCCGTGCGTTGCCCGCCGGCGGCCCAGGATGCACGCGATTGGGCGTGATCGGGCACAAAGGGACGTGAGGGGACGTGAGGGGACGTGAGGGGACGCGATGTCTCACGCGGTGCCGCGCGCCCGACGCGCACGCCGCTGCTCGGGCCCCGGCGTCGGATCGAGATAGACGCGGTGGACGGACGGAAAGCGTTCCCGCAACTGCGCCTCCGCCTCCTCGCACGCCCACTCGACCTGCTCGGCGGTGGACATGTCCCGGAAATCGATCTTCGCGGCGATGAGGATCTCGTCCGGTCCCTGGATCAGCGTGGTCAGCTCCAGTACGTCCACGATGTGCGGGACCGAGAGCAGTTCCTCGCGGACCCCCGCCCGCATCGCCCGCGGCAGCGGGCGGCCGATCAGCAGCTGGGCGTTGGACCGGCCGAGCACCCAGGCCACGTACACGAGCAGCACGCCGATCAGGACGGAGGCGATGCCGTCCCAGACGCCGGACCCGGAGAGCTGCCCGCCGAGCAGCCCGCCCGCGGCCAGCAGCAGACCGACCAGGGCCGCCGAGTCCTCCATCACGACGGCCTTGACCGCGGTGTCGGGGGTGTGGCGGAGGTAGTACGCGTCCGGGACGCGCAGCCTCGACGCCTCGCGCCGTACCTGCCTGACGCCGGTGCGCAGGGAGTAGCCCTCCAGCAGGAAGGCGACGCCGAGCACGATGTACGAGATGAGCGGATCCCCGGGCTCCTCGCCCTCGACGAGGGCGTGGACGCCGTCGTACACGGAGAAGACGGCGCCGCCGACGAACGTCGCGATGGAGGCGAGCATCGCCCAGATGTAGCGCTCGGGACCGTGGCCGAGGGGATGGTCCTCGTCGGCGGGCTTGCCGCTCCGCCGGAGCGCGGTGAGGAGCATGACCTCGGTGACGGTGTCGGCCACCGAGTGCGCGGCCTCGGAGAGCATCGCGCTCGATCCGCTGATCAGCCCGGCGACGGCCTTCGCCACGGCGATGCCGAGATTGGCGACCGCCGCCACGACGACCGTGAACGCGGACTCCCCACCACCGGATCTCTCGTCGCTCATGGTGGGGAGTATGTCCGAATCGGTACGCTTCGGCCCGTTCGGACTCGGCGGACCGTGACCTGTTCGGACCCGGCGGACCGTGACCTGTTCAGCCCCGGGGAACCCGGACCACGCCCTCCTGGATGACGGTGATCGCCAGCTGCCCGTCCTGCGTGTAGATCCGGGCCTGGCCCAGACCGCGCCCGCCGGAGGCCGAGGGCGACTCCTGGTCGTACAACAGCCATTCATCGGCCCGGAAGGGACGGTGGAACCACATCGCGTGGTCCAGGCTGGCGCCCACCACGTCCCCGACCGCCCAGCCGCCGCGCCCGTGGGCGAGCAGCACCGAGTCGAGGAGCGTCATGTCGGAGACGTACGTGGCCATGCAGACGTGCAGCAGCGGGTCGTCCGCGAGCTTGCCGTTCGTCCTGAACCACACCTGGGAGCGGGGATCGCGGGGTTCGCCGACCGTCCCGAACGGCGGGGCGTCCACGTACCGCAGGTCGACGGCGGCCCGCGCCTCGATCAGCCGGTCCACGACCCCGGGGTCGCTGAACCGGTCCGCGTACCGGGGCAGCATCTCGGCGGCCGTGGGCAGCGTCTCCGGGTCCGGCGCGGCCGGCATGCCGGTCTGGTGCTCCAGCCCGTCCTCGTACGTCTGGAAGGACGCGGAGAGGTGGAAGATCGGCTGGCCGTGCTGGACGGCGACGACCCGGCGGGTGGTGAAGGACTTCCCGTCACGGATCCGGTCGACGCTGTACACGATCGGCGCGCCCGGATCCCCCGCACGCAGGAAGTACGCGTGCAGGGAGTGGGCTCCCCGGTCGGCCGGGACCGTACGGCCCGCGGCGACCAGTGCCTGGGCCGCGACCTGGCCGCCGAAGACACGGGGCACGACCGCGCTGCGGCTCAGGCCCCGGAAGATGTCCCGCTCGATCTGCTCCAGGTCGAGCAGATCGAGCAGGGAGTCGAGTGGTGCGCTCATGAAAGGAACGTGGCCGCTCTACAGACCCATGGACTTGGCGATGATCGACTTCATGACCTCGCTGGTGCCGCCGTAGATCCGGTTGACCCGGTTGTCCGCGTACAGGCGGGCGATCGGGTACTCGTTCATGTAGCCGTAGCCGCCGTGGAGCTGGAGGCAGCGGTCGATGACCCGGTGCGCCACCTCGGTGCAGAACAGCTTCGCGGACGCGGCCTCGGCGGGGGTCAGCTCACCCGCGTCGAGGGCCTCCAGCGCGCGGTCGGCGACGGCCTGGGCGGCGTCGACCTCGGCCTGGCAGGCGGCCAGCTCGAACTTGGTGTTCTGGAACGAGGCGACCGTCTTGCCGAAGACCGTGCGGTCCTGGACATAGGCCTGGGCGAAACGGACGGCGGCCGCGGCCTGCGCGTACGCGCCGAAGGCGATGCCCCAGCGCTCGGAGGCCAGGTTGGTGCCGAGGTAGCCGAAGCCCTTGTTCTCCTCGCCGAGCAGGTCCTCGGCCGGGACCTTGACATCGACGAACGCCAGCTCGGCGGTGTCGGAGGTGCGCAGGCCGAGCTTGTCGAGCTTGCGGCCGACCGAGTAGCCCTCGGACGTGGTGTCGACGGCGAAGAGGGAGATGCCGAAGCGGCGGTCGTCCTCGCGCGGGGCGGAGGTGCGGGCGCAGACGATCACGCGGTCGGCGTGCACACCACCGGTGATGAAGGTCTTGGCGCCGTTGAGGACGTAGTGCGTGCCGTCCTCGGAGAGCTTGGCGGTGGTCTTCATGCCCGCGACGTCGGAGCCGGTGCCGGGCTCGGTCATCGCGAGCGCCCACATCTCCTCACCAGTGGCGAACTTCGGCAGCCAGCGCTTCTTCTGGTCGTCGGTGGCGAGCATCTTGATGTAGGGCAGGCCCAGCAGCGTGTGCACGCCGGAGCCGCCGAAGGAGACGCCCGCGCGGGAGGTCTCCTCGTAGATGACGGCCTCGTACTTGTGCGACTCGATGCCCGCGCCGCCGTACTCCTCGTCGACCTCGATGCCGAAGACGCCCAGCTCACCGAGCTTGTGGTAGAACTCGCGCGGCACCTGGCCGGCGGCGAACCACTCGTCGTGGACCGGCACGACCTCGGCCTTGATGAAGGCGCGGATGGTCTCCCGGAACGCCTCGTGGTCCTCGTTGAATACCGTACGGCGCACGGGGTGCCTCCTTGTGAGCTGTCAGCTTCGGCTTCGTCAGCAGGGCTAAGCGCTTGCTCAGCCAGTCCTGCTGAAGTTACCCGGCAGTCAAGGTGCCTGTCCAGGGTGATGCTCGGCACGCGCACACCCCGGCGCGGCGGTGTTGTCAGTGGCGTGGTGCAGGATCGTGGAGTCGGATCTTCGGGCTTTCGGCCTTCGGGCTTTCGGACGGGCAAGGGGTGTCGCCGTGGCGATCACGAACGAGCGGGTGGCGGAGTACGCGTTCCTGCTCCCGCTGTACGAGGACGACTACTACCCGGACCATGTGCTCGACAAGGGCAAGGCGGTCCTGCTCCACCTGTGCGAGCGGATCGAGGCCGAGAACCCCGCGGATCTGACGGCCCTGTACGCCCTGACCGAGGTGGCGACCGAAGCGTTCAACGCCCTGGAGGCGGAGTTCGACGCGGCGGGCAGCGAGATCGAGACCGTGGCCCGCGAGGAGATAGGCGAGGCGTTCTGGTTCATCGCGACGGCGTACGGCTTCGAGGACGCGGACGGCGAGGAGCTGATCGCGGCCCGGGACTGGTGAGGGGCGGGGCCGCGGGGCGGCGCTGAGCCGGGCCGTGGCGCGGGGGAGTGCCTCGAACTCCCCGGCCACGGGGGCGACATGCCCGTCCACCGCGCCGTGCCCGGGGCCTGGGCCGGGGTCGGAGCGCGGGGCCGGGGCTGCCTCGGCCCCGACCCCACGCCCCCGGACGACCGGGGGAACCGGCTATCCCTTGATCGTGTAGGTGCAGCCCTTCGGGTTCTTCCCGGCGTCGTTGTCGGCGACCTTCTCGCCGTCGACCTTGATGACACAGGGAGCCTGCTGCAACGAGCCGTCAGCGGCGGTGACCGATCCCGGAACGGCCGTGATGAGGTAGCCCACCTTCCGCTCGGCGTCGGTGAGTTCAACGGTCTCCGTCAACGTCCACGGAAGCGTCTGCTCCTCGAAGCCGCTGCTGGCGGCGTTGTACATGACCTGGGTCTTTCCCTGGCCCTCGACCTCCAGCGTCACCTGGTGGGTGGCGCCGTCCTTGGCGACCCCGGGCGACGGGTTCTGCGACGCCGAAGCCTTGTCGCCCCCGCCGTTCGCCGCCTTCCTGCCGTCCTTCGCGCCGTCATCGCTTCCGCAGCCCGACAGCAGCACTACCGCCGCGGCGGCCAGAGCGATTCCCGTAACCGACTTGCGCATGTTCCCCGTTCTCCGTCTCTCTGCTCTGTTCCGGCCGGTCCTCTTCTCCCGTTCGTGAGGGAAGGAGGACCGGGCAGAGATCCAATCACGCCGGTTCCACGGTCCCGACGGACGCGGGGACGGCGCCCTCACCGTTGGGCGGTGGTGCTGGCCCCGTCCAGCGTCTCCCGGATGATGTCCGCGTGCCCGGCGTGCTGGGCGCTCTCCCTGATCACGTGCAGCAGGACCCGGCGCGCCGGCCAGTGGACCGTCTCCGGCGGGGACCACGGAGTCCTGGGGAGGGGCACGGTCCGGTCCATGTCCGGCCGGGACCGCACGGCCTCGTCGAGCGCCCGCGTCGCTGCCGAGTACAGCTCCAGCAGTCCCGGCAGCGTTTCCCCCTCCGCCATCCGGTACTGCTCCATGTCGAGCATCCCGTCCGGCAGTTCGCCGTCCGCCCTGACCAGGATCTGCGCCCACACCTGCTGGCATTTCGCCATGTGCTTGACGATCCCGCCCAGCGTGAGCTCGCTGACGGTGGTGCGTTGTGCGGCCTGTACGTCGGTGATGCCGCGCAGGGTGATCAGCAGCAGCTCCCGCTGCTCGGCGAGTGCCCGCAGCAACTCACCGCGCTCGCCGGGGGGAAACGTGGCCGGACTGTCCGTGGAAGTGGTCATGGGCCGACCGTAGGCGTGAATGAGGTCGGAGCATGTCCTCATGGGTGTCTGTCGCGGTCGCCTGTCCCGTACGGTCGATCACGCGAGCCCGGTTCCCTTCGCGTGCGTGCCCTCAGGAAGGCCCGCGGCCCGACGAAGCCGTACGCCCCGGGCGAAGCCGTACGCCCCGGGCGAAGCCGTACGCCCCGGGCGAAGCCGTACGCCCCGGGCGAAGCCGTACGCCCCGGGCGAAGCCGTACGCACCCGGCGCGGCCGCCCTCGCGCCTTCGTCCGGCCCGCGCCCTTCTCGGCCCGTTCTCACGTCCGGCGCAGCGCGAACCACAACTCCGTCCTTACGTCCATGTCGTTCAGGTCCATGTCCAGCAACTCCGCGCACCGCCCGATGCGTTGGCGGACCGTGTTGCGGTGGACGGAGAGGGCCACCGCCGTACGGTCCCAGTTGCCGTGCAGGGACAGCCAGCAGCGCAGGGTGTCGGCCAGGGGCGCGGTGAGCGGGGCGAGGAGGGCGCGGGCGTGGGCGGCGGCGTGGTCCGGGGGGATCAGGGCGGCGAGCCCGGAGGCGGGGGAGCCGGCCTCCAGCGGGGTGCGGGTCGCCTCGGCGTGGCCCAGGGCGCGGGCCGCCAGGGTGTCGGCGGCGTCGAGGTCCCCGACGGGTACCGGGGCCGAGGCGCCGAGCGTCCAGCCCGGCTGCGGGGCGAGCGGGGCGGGGCCGTTGAGCAGGATCCGCACCGGGTCGCCGCCCCTGCCCGCGTCGACCAGGGCGGAGCCGAGGGAGGCGCCGAGGGCCCCCGCGGTGAGCGGGCCGGCGGCGGCGCCGTCCGTGCGGCGGGCGTGCACCACGGTCCAGGGGCCCTCGCCGCCCAGCAGCGGGGCCACCTCCTGCGGAGCCGCGCCCAGCAGCATCCGTACGAGCGCCGCCGAACGGCCCGCCGCGTCGGCGCCCTGGTGCGGGGCGGCCAGCAGCGAGAGCAGGACGGCCGCGATACCGGCCACCGTGTGGTCACCCGTCCCGCGCCGCCGGGTCGCGAGAGCCAGCACCAGGCCCTGTCCGCCTCCGAGCGCGTACGCGGACAGCTGCGCCTCGCCGAACGTGTCCGTCGCCGACATGGGAGCCGGAGGCGCGGAAGCCGGGGGCGTGGGGGAGGGCGGGGGTGCGGAAGCCAGGGGTACGGAAGCCGGAGGCGCGGAAGCCGGGGGCGCGGGCGAGGGCGGTTCGCCCGGGGCCACCACCCTCGCCAGCCGCCGCAGCGCCTCCCGTAGCGCCGGTTCCGGGCGGCTGCCCGCCGCGTGCAGTTCCTCGCCCTCCGCCGTCAGCAGCGCCGCCCGGCCCTCCAGCTGCGCGGCGAGCTGCCGCAGCACCGCGGGCACCGGGTCGGGGCGGGCCGCCGCCGTCGCCAGGGCCTGCTGCGCGCGGGTCACCCGGCGCAGCTCGCGGTGGCGCGCCTCGGACATCAGCCGCCACACCGCCCGCGCGATGGCGGTGAACGGTGTCCCGGGCGGTACCTCGATCAGCGGCAGGCCGTGCCGCTCGCACGCCTCGACCAGCGCCCGCGGCACCGTCTCGTGCACCGGCCGCACCCCGAAGCCCAGCGCCGCCGCCCCCGCCTCCACCAGCCGGGCGGCATAGCGGTCCGGGTCCGTGAGCAGCACCCCGGCGCTCAGCAGCAGCTCACCGCCGAGCAGATACGGGTACGGGTCGGCCATCTCCGAGGTGTGCACCCACAGGAGGTCCGCGTCGGCCGGCCCCGCTATCCGGCGCAGCCCGAGTTCCTCCCTGGCCAGGAGCGCGGCCAGGGGGATCGGCGGGGTGGGCGGCCCGGCGGGCAGGTCCGGCATGGACGGTCCATCCAGTCAGCGTGTCAAGAATGGATGAAACGTACACTTCAGCGCCGCCGCCCGGCCACCTACCGTCTTCACCACGCACGAACCCGGACCCGTGGTGCGGGGCCGGCCCCGCACACCCCGGCCCCGCACTCCCCGGCCCCCGCACCCGGCGCCACCCCGCACACTGAATGACGTACGAACGCCCACAAAGCGCGTATCACCCGAAGGAAAGGCACCCGACCCATGAGCAGCAACGCAGCGCCGCGCGGCCCCGTCGACTCCTCCCGCGTCCCGCGGTACGCCGGACCCGCGACGTTCGCCCGGCTGCCCCGCCTCGACGAGGTCGGCGCAGCCGATGTCGCCGTCGTCGGCGTGCCCTTCGACAGCGGGGTCTCCTACCGGCCCGGCGCCCGCTTCGGCGGCAACGCGATCCGTGAGGCGTCCCGGCTCCTGCGCCCGTACAACCCGGCCCAGGACGCCTCGCCGTTCGCCCTCGCCCAGGTCGCCGACGCCGGTGACATCGCGGCCAACCCGTTCAACATCAACGAGGCCGTCGAGACGGTCGAGGCCGCCGCCGACGATCTGCTCGGCACCGGCGCCCGGCTGATGACGCTCGGCGGCGACCACACCATCGCGCTGCCCCTGCTGCGGTCCGTCGCCAAGAAGCACGGCCCGGTCGCGCTGCTCCACTTCGACGCCCACCTGGACACCTGGGACACCTACTTCGGCGCCGAGTACACCCACGGCACCCCGTTCCGGCGGGCCGTCGAGGAAGGCATCCTCGACACCTCGGCCCTCTCCCACGTCGGCACCCGCGGCCCGCTGTACGGCAAGCAGGACCTCACCGACGACGAGAAGATGGGCTTCGGCATCGTCACCTCGGCCGATGTCATGCGGCGCGGTGTCGACGAGATCGCCGACCAGCTGCGCCAGCGCATCGGGGACCGGCCGCTCTACATCTCCATCGACATCGACGTCCTGGACCCGGCGCACGCCCCCGGCACCGGCACCCCCGAGGCCGGCGGCCTCACCTCCCGCGAGCTGCTGGAGATCCTGCGCGGGCTCGCCTCCTGCCACCTGGTCTCCGCCGACCTGGTCGAGGTCGCGCCCGCGTACGACCACGCCGAGATCACCTCCGTGGCCGCCTCCCACACCGCGTACGAACTGACGACGATCATGTCCCGTCAGATCGCGGCGTCGAAGGGGAAGCAGGCCGAGTGAGCCACGACCACGACGACCGGCCGCGGCTCACCCCCGCCCAGGCCGAGGCAGCCCTCGACCCCCCGCCGGGACGCAACGGCGGCGACCTCGTCGTCGAATCCCTCCAGGGGCTCGGTGCGACCACCGTCTTCGGGCTGCCCGGCCAGCACGCGCTCGGCCTGTTCGACGCGCTGCGCCGCTCCTCCCTCGCGTACATCGGACTGCGCGTCGAGAACAACGCGGGCTTCGCCGCCGACGCCTACGGCCGGATCACCGGGGAAGTGGCTCCCCTGCTCCTCTCCACCGGTCCCGGCGCGCTCACCTCGCTCGCCGCCCTCCAGGAGGCGGCCGCCGCCTCCGCCCCGGTGCTCGCGATCTCCAGCCAGATCCCGGCCGCCGGGCTGGGCGGCGGCCGGCACGGCTATCTGCACGAGCTCCGCGACCAGCAGGCCTCGTTCCGTGACATCGTGAAGTCCGTGCACACCGTCCGTTCGGCGTCGCAGATCCCGTCCGCGATCGCCGCCGCCTGGGAGTCCGCGCTGACCGCCCCGCACGGCCCGGTCTGGGTGGAGATCCCGCAGGACGTGCTGCTGGCCGGGACCGTGCTGCCGGTCGTCAGCGCGATGGACGCCACCCCGCGCGAAGTCCACCCGCGCCCCGAGCTGACCGTGGCCGCCGCCCACCTCCTGTCGAACGCCGAGCGTCCGGCGATCATCGCGGGCGGCGGAGTCGTACGGTCCGACGCGAGCGGCAAGCTGCGCGCGCTGGCCGAGCGGATCAACGCCCCGGTCGTCACCACGTTCGGCGGCAAGGGCGCCTTCCCGTGGGAGCACCCGCTCTCGCTGCGCTCCTGGCTGGAGGACCGGCACACGACGGACTTCCTGGAGTCCGCCGACGTCCTGCTCGTCGTCGGCTCCGGCCTGGGCGAACTGTCCTCGAACTCCCACACGTTCAGCCCGCGCGGCCGGGTCGTCCAGATCGAGGCCGACGCCGGGAAGCTGGAGTCCAACCATCCCGCTCTCGGCATCCACTCCGACGCCCGCGAGGCGCTCGCCGATCTTCTCGAAGCGGTCGCGGAGCGCCCGGACGAGGAGGCGGCCGGGCGGGTGCGCACGGTGCTGGAGAAGGTACGGGCCCGGATCGACGCCCAGGACCTCGCCCTGGAGCAGCGGGTCCTCGCCTCCGTGCGCGAGGCACTGCCCGACACGGCGCCCAGCTTCTGGGACATGACGATCCTGGCCTACTGGGCCTGGTCCGCGTTCGACGCCCGCCACCCCAACACCATGCACTCCGCCCAAGGCGCGGGCGGCCTCGGCTACGGCTTCCCGGCGGCCATCGGCGCGGCGGTGGCCGACCCCACGCGGCCGGTGCTCGCGGTGTCCGGCGACGGCGGCGCGATGTACTCCCTCGCCGAACTGGCCACCGCCCGCCAGTACGGCCTGCCCGTCACCTGGCTGATCGTCGACGACGGCGGCTACGGCATCCTGCGCGAGTACATGACGGGAGCCTTCGGCGAGGCCACCGGGACGGAGCTGGCCCGTCCGGACTTCGTCGCCCTGGCCGAGTCCTTCGGCGTCCGCGCCGTCCGCACGACGCCGGAGTCACTGGCCGCCGACCTGGCGAAGGCCCTGGCCGCCCCGGGCCCGTCGGTCGTCGTGCTTCCGGCCCTGCTGCGGATGTTCGAGCCGACGCACCTGTAGCCGGGCGGGACCGCTGCCCGGGCCGGCCAGGACCCCGGGCAGCGGGACCGGCGCCGCCCGTCACAGGGCCTTGAGCGCCTTCTCGATCTCGGCCGCCTGCTGGTCCCGGCCCTCCCCGAACCGTTCCCGCTTCTCGTCCGTCCGCAGATCACCCGGCAGCTCCCTCCACTCCGGAAGCAGGCCGGGGAGCATCCGGAAGACGGCGGCCGCCGCCGGACCGTTCCCCCGGTTCTTCGCGTCGAGCAGATACCTGCCGGCCTTCTCCAGGTGCTCGGTCAGATGCTTCCGGGGCTCCATGGCGATCTGCCGGGCCGGACCGGGGCTCCCCAGCGAGTGATGCGCGCCCGTGCCGAGCTTCTGCAGCTCGGCGAGTGCGGCGTACAGCCTGCCGCAGCGGTGCGCCTCGGTGAGCTGGTCGGTGGTCATGGTCTCTCCGCCCTGGGATCTGCCCGTTTCCGTGCCGGCCTTGTTCGATTCCGGCCGTCCTCCACTACGCCGTCCTCCACTACCCGGCCCGCCCCGTTCCGGAACACCGCACGGTGCCACGTACAACTATTCGGCCGGTCGGCAGTCGTCAGTTCTGGGTGTGCCGGGGGGCGCATCCGTACGCATCACGCAGGGACGGGAACTCTCATGACCATGCATCGCAGCCGGATGCCCCGGGGCATACTCTCCGCCACGCTCGCCACCGCCGTACTCGCGCCGCTGGCCGCCGCCGTGCCCGCCGCGGCCGCCGCACCCAAGGTGAGCTGCACCTCGGACCGAACACGGCTGGCCGTCAAGCTGACCAGGGACATCACCGCCGCGCTCAAGGGGCACCGGTCGACGGCGGCCGTGGCGCTCCACGACCGGACGACGAACACGACCTGCACCCTGCGCGGCACGCAGACGTACGACTCCGCGAGCGTCGTGAAGGCGACCGTCCTGGCGGCGCTGCTCCGGGACAGCCAGAAGCAGGACCGCTCGCTGACCAAGCGCGAGAAGGACCTCGCCACCGCCATGATCACCAAGTCGGACAACGCCGCGACCAGCGCCCTGTGGAAGCAGCTCGGAGCCGGGAAGGTCAAGGCGTTCCTCAAGGCGGCCGGGATGACCCGCACTGTGCCCGGCTCCGGCACCTACTGGGGTCTGACCCGGATCACCGCACAGGACGAGCTGCGGCTGCTGACGCTGCTGACCGCCAAGAACGCCGTCCTCACCGACGCCTCCCGCGCCTACGAGCTCGGCCTGATGCGCAAGGTCGTCCCCGCCCAGCGCTGGGGCACCCCCGCGGGGGCCCCGACAGGCGCGGACGTCCAGGTCAAGAACGGCTGGCTGCCGCGCGCCACGCACGGCTGGCGGGTGCACAGCATCGGCGCCTTCACCGGGAAGGGGCACGACTACGCCCTCACCGTGCTCACCCACGACAACAGGACGATGAACGACGGCATCAACACCATCCAGGCCGTCGCCCGCGCCGTCCACCGGGATCTCAACCCGACCACCAGGTCCTGGCGGTCCTCGACCCTGCCCGTCGCCCCGCAGGAAGCCGTTCCGGCCGTCCCCGGTACACCGGGCGTGGCGATGCTCACGGCCAAGCCGTAGTACCCGGAAGGTCCTACGACCTGACCCGTTCGGCCTCGGTCGCTGGTCCCCCTTTTGTTGCGGCGGGATGAAATCCACTGCTCGCGGCGTTGGTGCCTTCCGGTAGAGCAGGTGGACATGGGGTCGAATGGGAGGCACCGGTGACGGGCGCAGAGCAACAGGGGTGGGGCCGGCGGCTGACCGGGTACGCGTGGCGGTACCGGCGCAACGTCATGCTGGCACTCGGCTCCTCGCTCGCCGGAATGGCCGTGATGGCGCTCGTCCCGCTGATCACCAAGGTGATCATCGACGACGTCGTCACGGACCACACCCGCTCCCTCACCGTCTGGACCGGGCTTCTCATAGGCGCGGCGGTGCTCGTCTACATCGCCACGTACATCCGCCGCTACTACGGCGGCCGCCTCGCCCTCGACGTCCAGCACGACCTGCGTACGGAGATGTACGCGACGATCACCCGCCTCGACGGGAAACGGCAGGACGAACTGTCCACCGGCCAGGTCGTCGGGCGCGCCACCAGCGACCTGCAGCTGATCCAGGGCCTGCTCTTCATGCTCCCGATGACCATCGGGAACATCCTGCTCTTCCTCCTCTCCCTGGTGATCATGGCGTGGCTGTCGCCGCTGCTGACACTCGTCGCCCTCGCCGTCGCCCCCGCCCTCTGGTTCATCGCCCGCCGCTCCCGGAACCGCCTCTTCCCCGCCACCTGGTACGCCCAGAGCCAGGCCGCCGCCGTCGCCGGAGTCGTCGACGGGGCCGTCTCCGGGGTCCGGGTCGTCAAGGGGTTCGGGCAGGAGGACCAGGAGACCGGCAAGCTCCGCGAGGTCGGACGCAGGCTCTTCGCCGGGCGGCTGCGCACCATCCGGCTGAACTCGCGCTACACCCCCGCCCTCCAGGCCGTGCCCGCGCTCGGCCAGGTCGCGATGCTGGCCCTCGGTGGCTGGCTGGCCACGGAGGGCGAGATCACCCTCGGTACGTTCGTCGCCTTCTCCACCTACCTCGCCCAGCTCATCGGCCCGGTCCGGATGCTCGCCATGGTCCTGACCGTCGGCCAGCAGGCGCGGGCCGGTGTGGAGCGTGTCCTGGAGCTGATCGACACCGAGCCGACGATGCGGGACGGCACGAAGGAGCTGCCGGCCGACGCCCCGGCCAGCGTCGAGTTCGACGACGTGAGCTTCGGCTACGACGAGCGGACCCCCGTCCTCGACGGCTTCTCGCTCACCATCGAGCCCGGCGAGACCGTCGCCCTCGTCGGCTCGTCCGGCAGCGGCAAGTCCACCGTCTCCCTGCTGCTGCCCCGCTTCTACGACGTGACGCACGGCGCCGTCCTGGTCGGCGGCCACGACGTCCGCGAGCTCACCCGGACCTCGCTCCGGTCCGCCATCGGCCTCGTACCGGAGGACAGCTTCCTGTTCTCCGACACCATCCGCGCCAACATCGCCTACGGCTTCCCCGACGCCACCCAGGAGCAGATCGAGCAGGCCGCCCGCGCCGCCCAGGCCGACCGGTTCATCGCACAGCTGCCCCTCGGCTACGACACCAAGGTCGGCGAGCACGGGCTGACCCTCTCCGGCGGCCAGCGCCAGCGCGTCGCGCTCGCCCGCGCCATCCTCACCGACCCCCGGCTGCTGCTCCTCGACGACGCCACCTCCGCCGTCGACGCCCGGGTCGAGCACGAGATCCACGAGGCGCTCAAACAGGTGATGGAGGGCCGCACCACCCTGCTGATCGCCCACCGCCGCTCCACCCTCGGCCTCGCCGACCGCATCGGCGTCCTCGACGGCGGACGGCTCGCCGACATCGGCACGCACGAGGAGCTGGAACAGCGCTCCGCCCTCTACCGGCGGCTGCTCACCGACCCGGACGAGCTGGGCGGCACCTCGCCCGGCCATCTGCCCGTGGACCCCGGTACGGCGCCCGAGGACGACCGCGCGCTCCTGGAGGAGCTGGACGCGGAGTTCGACGCCGAGCGGGGCATCACGCCCGACCTCTGGATACGCAAGGAGGAGACGCCCGCCGCCGGGGCGGCCGGAATGCCCGCCACCCCCGAACTCCTCGCCCAGGTCGACGCGCTGCCGCCCGCCACGGACACCCCCGACATCGACGAGTCACGCGCCGTACAGCCGGAGCGGTCCTACGGGCTGCGCCGTCTGCTGCGCGGCTTCGGCCTTCCGCTGCTGGTCAGCCTGGCGCTCGTCGCCGTCGACGCGGGCATGGGGCTGCTGCTGCCCGTACTGATCCGGCACGGCATCGACGAGGGCGTCAACCGGCTCGCGCTCGGCGCGGTCTGGGCGGCCTCCGGGATCGCCCTGTTCGTCGTACTCGTGCAGTGGGCGGCCCAGATCGGCGAGACCCGGATGACGGGCCGCACCGGCGAGCGGGTGCTCTACTCCCTGCGCCTGAAGATCTTCGCGCAGCTCCAGCGGCTCGGCCTCGACTACTACGAGCGCGAACTGACCGGCAAGATCATGACCCGGATGACGACGGACGTGGACGCGCTGTCCACGTTCCTCCAGACCGGCCTGGTCACCGCGTTCGTCTCGGTGGTCACCTTCTTCGGCATCATGGTCGCCCTGCTCGTCCTCGACATCCAGCTGGCCCTGGTCGTCTTCGCGACGCTGCCGGTGCTGATCATCGGCACGTTCTTCTTCCGCCGCAAGAGCGTCCAGGCCTACGAGCTGGCCCGTGAACGCATCAGCGCGGTCAACAGCGACCTCCAGGAGTCCGTCTCCGGGCTGCGGATCGTGCAGGCGTTCGGCCGGGAGAAGGACGGTGCGCGGCGCTACGCCGACCGCAGCGACCACTACCGCGAGGCCCGGGTGCGCGGCCAGTGGCTGATCTCGATCTACTTCCCGTTCGTCCAGCTGCTGTCCTCGGTCGCCGTGGCCGCCGTGCTGATCGTCGGCGCGGGCCGGGTCGACAACGGCACCCTGACCACCGGCGCCCTGGTCGCGTACCTCCTCTACATCGACCTGTTCTTCGCTCCCGTGCAGCAGCTCTCCCAGGTCTTCGACGGCTACCAGCAGGCCACCGTCTCCCTCGGCCGCATCCAGGAACTGCTCCAGGAGCCCACCTCGACCGCCGACCCCGACGAGCCGATGGACGTGCTGTCGCTGCGCGGCGAGATCGCGTTCGAGGACGTGTCCTTCGCGTACGGCGGTGAGGAAGAGGCCCTGACCGGCATCGACCTGCGCATACCGGCGGGCCAGACGGTCGCCTTCGTCGGGGAGACGGGCGCGGGCAAGTCCACCCTCGTCAAGCTCGTCGCCCGGTTCTACGACCCCACGGCCGGCCGGGTCACCGCCGACGGCACCGATCTGCGCAGGCTCGACATGACCGCCTACCGGCACCGCCTCGGTGTCGTACCGCAGGAGGCCTACCTCTTCGCCGGTACGGTCCGCGACGCCATCGCCTACGGACTGCCCGACGCCACCGACGCGCAGGTGGAGGCGGCGGCCAGGGCGGTCGGCGCGCACGACATGATCGCCACCCTGGACGGCGGCTATCTGCACGAGGTCGCCGAGCGCGGCCGCAACCTCTCGGCCGGCCAGCGCCAGCTCATCGCGCTCGCCCGCGCCGAACTGGTCGACCCGGATGTCCTCCTGCTCGACGAGGCCACCGCGGCCCTGGACCTCGCCACCGAGGCCCTGGTCAACCAGGCCACCGACCGGCTCACCGGCCGCCGCACCACGCTGGTCGTGGCCCACCGGCTGACCACGGCCGCCCGCGCCGACCGGGTCGTGGTGATGGACCACGGCCGGGTCGTCGAGGACGGTACGCACGACGAGCTGCTGGCCAGGGACGGGCAGTACGCCCGGCTGTGGCGCACCTTCATCGGCGAGGACGAACCGGCGGGAGTCTGAGACCGGGGCGGGCCGGGGGCCCGCCGTGGGGGCCGGGCGGACCTCGGGGCCGGGTCCGCTCCGGCGTCCCCCGCGGTGCCGGGCGTCCGAATGGCCCGCACCCGTAACGCGCCGCGTGCAACCTTCGGGCGGCCCCCGGCGTCGTACGCAAGTACGTGCACCTGTCGGGTGTGGACACACATGTTCGATGGGGTGGTGAGACCGCTGAACACGCTGAAGCCGTCACGACGGGCGAACGGGCCGATCCCGGTGTCCGTACGTCCGCTGCTGGGGCGTCTGCTCGTCCTGCCGCTGATCGCCGCCGTGGGCCTGGTGCTCGGTATGCCGACGGCCCCCGCCGCCCACGCCGCCACGTCCTGCACCGGACGCCCGGCGAAGACGGTGGCCTTCGCCACCGGGGAGCTGCGCATCTACAAGAGCCGCGCCTACGCCTGTGCCGTGACCGTCGCCAAGAAGCCGGGCAAGCGGCGGGCGATGAGTGTCTCGCTCCAGCCGCGCGGCGGCCGGGCGGTGTCGGACAGCGGCAAATACACCAAGCTGGCCGGTCCGGTGACGGTCCACGCGCTGAACCGCTGCGTGCGGGCGTCCGGCTCCATCGGGGGAGCGTCGGCCTCCACCGGATGGATCCTCTGCTGACGTTCCGCGGGGACCTCGTGAAGTATGTGGTCAATCGGGTCTGGCGTGGCGCGTGTTGCCCCGGCTAGGTTCACGGCGAATGTCGTGAAACTACGGGAGGGTGCATGCGCAAGGCGCTCAGAGGGTGTCTGTCGCTCGCGGTGCTCATAGGCACAGTGAGTGCGACGGGGGCCTCGGCCGGTGCGGCCACCGCCGCGGAACCGTCCGCGAACCAGGGCAGCATCGCTGCCGGAAGCAGTGAGTCCAGCAGCGAGGACATCAAGGACCGCATCCTGGCCATCCCGGGAATGAGTCTGATCGAGGAGAAGCCGTACCCCGGTTACCGCTTCTTCGTCCTCAACTACACCCAGCCGGTCGACCACCGGCACCCGTCCAAGGGCACGTTCCAGCAGCGCATCACCCTGCTGCACAAGGACACGTCCCGCCCGACGGTCTTCTTCACCAGCGGCTACAACGTCTCGACGAACCCGAGCCGCAGCGAGCCGACGCAGATCATCGACGGCAACCAGGTCTCCCTGGAGTACCGCTTCTTCACCCCGTCGCGCCCGGCGCCCGCCGACTGGTCCAAGCTCGACATCTGGCAGGCCGCCAGCGACCAGCACCGCGTGTTCAAGGCGCTGAAGAAGATCTACAGCAAGAACTGGCTGACCACCGGTGGCTCCAAGGGCGGCATGACCGCCACGTACTTCGAGCGCTTCTACCCGAAGGACATGGACGGTGTCGTGGCGTACGTCGCGCCCAACGACGTGGTCAACAAGGAGGACTCGGCGTACGACCGGTTCCTGGCGAACGTCGGCACCAAGGAGTGCCGCGACAAGCTGAGCGGGGTGCAGCGCGAGGCGCTGATCCGCCGGGCGCCGCTGGAGAAGAAGTTCAAGGAGTACGCCGCCGCCAACAGCCTCACCTTCAACACCGTCGGTTCGCTCGACCGCGCCTACGAGGCCGTCGTCATGGACTACGTCTGGGCGTTCTGGCAGTACAGCCTGGTCGCCGACTGCGTCGACATCCCGGCCGACGCCAAGAACGCCACCGACCAGGCGATCTGGGACTCGATCGACGGCATCTCCGGCTTCTCGGCCTACGCGGACCAGGGCCTGGGGACGTACACGCCGTACTACTACCAGGCGGGCACCCAGCTCGGCTCGCCCGACATCAAGCAGCCGTGGCTCGGCAGCCTGAGCCGCTACGGCTACCAGCCGCCCCGCAACTTCGTACCGCGCTCGATCCCGATGAAGTTCCAGCCGTCGGTGATGCGGGACGTGGACAACTGGGTGAAGCACAACGCCAAGCGGATGATGTACGTCTACGGGCAGAACGACCCGTGGGGTGCGGAGCCCTTCCGCCTCGGCCACGGCGCCCGTGACAGCTACGTCTACACGGTGCCGGGCGGCAACCACGGCGCCAAGGTCTCCGGTCTCGTCGCCGACGAGAAGGCGAAGGCCACGGCCGCCATCCTGCGCTGGGCGGGCGTCGCCCCGGCGGCCGTCGAGGCGGACCCGGCGAAGGCGAAGCCGCTCGCGAAGTTCGACGCGCGGCTCGACCAGCGCAACGGTGAGGTCGAGCGCGGCGAGGGAACCCTCCGCCCGTAGTCCCGGCCGCGTCACGCAGCAGTAGTGGGCTCTGCCCGCCGGCTCCGCACCTCAGAGCCTGCGGGCACAGCCCACGGCCCGCTCGCCTCTCAGAGTGACGAAGAGATCGGTGGTGTCCGGGCAGCTCTCACGCTGCTCCTCGGCCGATGTGACCTCGAACTGCGGTGTCCGGCCGCTCGAACCGTCACAGGCGGTCTCCCGCACGGCGCCCTGGTGCCCGCGCGCATCCGCGCCCCTGTCCCTGCCCCCGGGGGAGTGGCGGACGCAGTCCCCGACGACCGTCAGCGGCCCGCCGCCCTGCCCCGGGTCGCCCGGATGCGGGGATTCCAGATTGCGCATGCAGGCGTAGCCCTTGGTGAGGCGGCTCTGCGCGCCGTCCCCGCTCTCCGAGATGTGCAGGACGAAGTCGGTCGCGGGCGGGCAGGGCGGGCCCGTCCTCGACGCGCCCAGATGCCGTGCCAGCACCCGCGCCAGGGCCTTCTCGCTGCGGCAGGACACCTCGCGCACCTCGGCCCCGCGCGAACTGCAGTCGGCGGGCCCGAGGAACACCACCCCGTACGCCGTCGGCGCGGCGGCGCGCCCGGACGGCCCGGGGCCGCCGACGGAGTCGCGGGGCGGGCGGCAGGCGGTCAGCGAGAACGCGGCGGCTGCCACCGGCACCAGCAGCAGCGCACGTACCATCCGGGCCGTCGGCCACGCTCGTACAACTGGCATGTGAATCCCCCCGATACGTCCGTCGTCCAGACGTACACCCGGCGTGATCCGCCGGAGCGGAAACACGCCGGGTGCCCGGGGCACCGCACCCCGGCCGGGGCGGTGTGCGGTGGTGTGCGGGGGTACACGGTGGTGCGGCGGTCGCACGTGGGTCGCGCGGGCGCGGTCGGCGCGATCAGCGCGTCCAGCGCGTCCGGTACGACCAGTACGTCCAGCGCGTCCGGTACGACCAGCGCGTCCAGCGCGTCCGGATCCCCTTCCGGCGGACGGCCTCTAGTACGACAGCCCGTATCCGACCGGGTACAGCACCTTCGCCGGGTCGTCCGCACGCTGCACCGGGACCGGAAGCCTGCCCTCCGGTTCGGCGCGGCCCGCGATCACCCGGGCCGCCGCCCGCAGTTCGACGTCCGTCCAGGAGTACGCGGCCAGACTCGCGGCGATGCCCGTACCGCCCAGGTGGGCGATGTCGTACGGATTGCGGACCGCGACGGTCACCACCGGCACGCCGGTGGCCACGAGGGCCTTGACCAGGGCGAGTTGGCTGCTGGTCGCCGAGACGTTGTACGTCCCCACGATCACCGCGTCCTTGCCCCGCGCGGCCGCCACGGCCTCGGCGATCTTCGCCGCGTCGGGGGCCGTGCCGGTGGACAGGGCGGTGGCCGTGTACCCCAGCTCGCCGAAGGCCCCGGCGAGTGTGGTGGTCGGCGGGCCGGTCGTGCCGGAGGGCGAGGCCGGGTCGGCGCCGACCACGAGGAGCTTGCGGTGGGAGCGGCGTGAGAGCGGCAGCAGCGAGCCGGGGTTGGTGAGCAGCGTGGTCGTGCGCTCGGCGATCCGGTCGGCGGCGGCCAGGTGCGAGCGGGTGCCGACCGTGCGGTCGACGCCCCGGTGGCTGACGAACGGGTCGCGGAACAGGCCCAGTTTCGTCTTCAGCCGCAGGATGCGCAGGATCGATTCCTCGATGCGGGCCTCGCTGATCTCCCCGCTCTTGACGGCCGCCAGAACGGCGTTCCAGGCCACGTCGAGGTTCGGCGGGTTCAGCAGCTGGTCGACACCCGCCAGGAGCGCGAGGACCGGGACGCGGTCGTCGCCGTACTTCTCCCGTACGCCCTTCATGTCGAGCGCGTCGGTGACCACGACCCCGTCGTAGCCCAGTTCCTCGCGCAGCACGCCGGTGAGGATGGGCCGGGACAGCGTCGCGGGGTCCTGCGCCGGGTCGAGCGCGGGGACCACGATGTGCGCGGTCATGATCGAGTCGATGCCCGCGGCGATCGCGGCCCGGAAGGGCGGGGCGTCCAGCTCGGCCCACTGTTCCCGGGTGTGCTGGATGACCGGCAGACCGCTGTGGCTGTCGGTGCTGGTGTCGCCGTGGCCGGGGAAGTGCTTGGCCGTCGCGGCGATTCCGGCGCCCTGGTAGCCCTTCACCTGCGCCACGGCCATCCCGGCCACCGACTGCGGGTCGGAGCCGAAGGAGCGGACGCCGATCACCGGGTTGGACGGGTTGACGTTCACATCGGCGTTCGGCGCGTAGTTCTGCACGATGCCCAGGGCGGCCAGCTCGTCGCCCGCGATCCGGGCCGCCCGGCGGGTGTCGGCGTGCGAGCCGCCCGCGCCGAGCGCCATCGCGCCCGGCAGCAGTGTGGCGGGCTCGCCGACGCGGCAGACAATGCCGTGTTCCTGGTCGGTGGAGACCAGGAGCGGTACGGAGTTGGGCCCGGCGAGTCCGGCGCGCTGGATGCCGTTGGAGAGTTCGGCGATCTGGTGCGGGTCGCGGGTGTTGTGGGCCCAGACGAAGTAGATGATGCCGCCGACGTGGTACTTGGCGATCAGTTCGGCGGCGGTCCGGACCCCGATCTCCTTGAGGTTCGCGTCGATGTCCGCCTGATCGGGCTCGGTGGCGGAGTGCCCGTACACCCGCATCACGAAGAGCTGGCCGACCTTCTCCTCCAGGCTCATCCGGCTGATGAGCCGCTTGAGCCGGCTGTCGGTGGAGGCACTCGCGGGCTGCGCGGCGGCCGGTACGGCAACGGTGACGGCGCCGGTGGCGGCCGCGGCGGCGGTGGCCGCGGTAGCGGTGAGAAGGGTGCGTCGGGAGGTGCGGTGGTGCACGTGGGCTCCTTCCTGGGACTGAAAGAAACTTCCAAGAAGGTACGGATATATGGAAAGTAACTACCGGTCAAGGGGGCCCGCCCGGCGATCTTCCCCGGGGGGCGACGATTGGGGGCCAAACCGTCACGTGCGCGCACCCGCGGGGGCTCGGACCAGTCCCGCCGCCACCCCGTGCGGTCCGCTCCGGGGGAGGGGGCCGCCGCTCCCGTACGGACGGCAACAGGCGGCTGAGCGCCGCGGGCACGGCCCGTACGCCCCCGGCCCACGGGCTCGTACGCCCCGCCTACCGCCCGTACGCCCCGGCCCACCGCCCGTACGCCGCGCGCCCACGGCTCGTACGCGGCCCGTACGCCGCGCACGCCACCACCGCTCCTGCTGCCGGTACCGCTACCGCTACTGCTTCGGGGCGCCGAGCCTCAGCAGGTGCTCGCGACCCGCGCTCAGCAGCCCGGCCAGGTCCGGCGCGTCGGGGTGCCAGCGCTTCTCGTACTCCCAGCACACCCAGCTGTCCGGGTCCAGCGTGTCCAGGCAGGCGCCCAGCGGCAGCACCCCGGCGCCCAGGCCGATCGGCGCGATGTCCTCGGCCGACGCGATGTCCTTCACCTGGACGTAGCCCAGGTGCGGGGCCAGCACCGCATGGCTCGCGGCCGGCTCCTCGCCCGCCAGCCAGGTGTGCATGATGTCCCAGAGCGCACCGACCTGCGGGTGCCCGACCGTGCCGGCGACCCGGGCCACGGCGGCGCCCGCCCGGTGCGAGTCATGGGTCTCCAGCAGGATGCGCACGCCCATGTCCGCGGCGGCCGGGGCCGCGGCGCCGAGCCTGCGGGCGGCGGTCGCGTCGGCGACGTCGGGGTCCTGGTCGCCGCCGCCCGGGAAGACGCGGACGTTCCTCGCGCCCAGGTCGCGGGCGAGCTTCAGCAGGTCGGACAGTTCGGCCAGAACGGGCTCGTCGTCCCCCTCCGCCGCCACCCGTACGTAACCGGCCAGGGTCAGGATCTCGACCCCGCCCGCCTTGAACTGCTCGACCACATCGGCGCGTTCGAGCAGGGAGAGTCCCGGGTGCACCGGCTCCTCGGGGTGGGTGCGCAGCTCCACCCCCCGGTACCCGTGCTCGTTGGCCAGCCGGACGACCTCGGCTATCGGCATCCCCGGCACTCCGAGGGTCGAGAAAGCGAGCTTCACGTGCGTGTTCCTTCCACATCGGTACGTGCCACCGCCCCGGGCGACGCGAGCGGTGACGCCCACATCATCGGCCCGGGGTGCGACGTACGCCTACCCCCGCCCGGGAGGCCGACGCCCGCCCCCTCCACGTCCGGGGTGCGACGGCAGGGCTGTACGGCGCGTGACGGCATGGCTGCGCGGGCGTGCGACGGCAGGGCTGCGCGGGCGCGGGACAGCGCGGCTTTCGCAGGGCTCACGCCCGGGGCGGCGCCGTCGATCCCCGTACCGTCAGCTCGGCCGCGATCGTCGCGACGCCGCCGGGCGGCGGGGTCTCCTTGCCCATCGCCAGCCGCCCCGCGCGGGCGCCCGCCTCGAACAGCGGCAGCCGTACGGTCGTCAGCGCCGGTGCGGCGTCCACCGAGAACGGCAGGTCGTCGAAGCCCGCCACCGAGACGTCCTCGGGGATGCGCTGACCGCGGTCGCGCACCGCCGCACCCGCACCCAGCGCCACCGTGTCGTTGGCGGCGACAATCGCCGTCACCTCCGGTTCGCGGCGCAGGAGTTCGAGGGTGGCCACGTATCCGGAGCGCCGGTCGTACGGGCCGTGGACGGTGAGCCGGTCCTCGTCGCCCGCCAGCCCCGCCTCACGCATCGCGTCCCGGTGGCCCTCCAGCCGGTGGCGGGTGGTGGTCCGCTCCAGGGGGCCCGCCACATAGCCGATCCGCCGGTGGCCGAGCGAGAGCAGGTGCTCGGTCAGCCGCCGCCCGCCGCCCCGGTTGTCGAAGGCGAGCGCGGCCGCCACGGCGTCGCTGTCCGGCAGCGGGGGCCGCCCGCAGAACACGATCCGGGTGCCCGCGTCGGCGAGCTTCGCCAGCTTCGCGGAGATCGCGGCCTGGTGCGCGGGATTCTCCAGCGCGCCGCCGGTGAGGATGACGGCGGCGGCCCGCTGGCGCTGGAGGAGGGTGAGGTAGGTGAGTTCGCGCTCCGGGGAGCCGCCGGTGTTGCAGACGACGGCCAGTTTCTCGCCGCCCGCCCGGCCCGAGCCGTCGCCGGGGCCGCCGATCTCGGTCTGCGCGGCCCCCGCCATGATCCCGAAGAACGGGTCCGCGATGTCGTTGACCAGGATGCCGACCAGGTCCGAGGTGGCCGCGGCGAGCGAGCTGGCCGGTCCGTTGAGCACGTAGTCCAGATCGTCCACGGCGCGCAGGACCCGCTCCCGCGTCGACGCGGCCACCGGGTAGTTGCCGTTGAGCACGCGCGAGACGGTGGCCGGGGACACCCGGGCGCGGGCCGCCACGTCCGCCAGGGTGACTGTCATCACTGTCCTCCGAGAGGTCACGGGGGGTTACCGAGGAGTTCCGGGCGCGCCCCCTCTTGTCCGGGCCGCTGTCGGCAGGCTAGCGTCATCTCCGATAGAAAGCGCTTGCTACGGCTGTATGGAGGGAACTTCGTGACACGCAGGACAGTGCGCATCGCCATGAACGGCGTCACGGGTCGCATGGGATACCGGCAGCACCTGGTGCGCTCGATCCTCGCGATCCGCGAGCAGGGCGGCCTCGATCTCGGTGACGGCGACGTGCTGTGGCCCGAGCCCGTCCTCGTCGGCCGGAGGGCCCACGCGCTGGAGGAGCTCGCCGCACAGCACGGTCTGACCGAGTGGTCGACGGACCTGGACGCGGTGCTCGCCGACGACACCATCGACATCTACTTCGACGCCCAGGTCACCTCCGCGCGCGTCGACGCGATCAAGAAGGCCATCGCGGCGGGCAAGCACATCTACACCGAGAAGCCCACCGCCACGGATGTCGAGGGTGCCCTGGAGCTGGCCCGGCTGGCCCGTGACGCCGGAATCAAGCACGGTGTCGTCCAGGACAAGATCTTCCTGCCGGGCCTGCTGAAGCTGAAGCGCCTCATCGACGGCGGCTTCTTCGGCGAGATCCTCTCCGTGCGCGGCGAGTTCGGCTACTGGGTGTTCGAGGGCGACTGGCAGGAGGCCCAGCGCCCGTCCTGGAACTACCGCGCCGAGGACGGCGGCGGCATCGTCGTCGACATGTTCCCGCACTGGGAGTACGTGCTCCACGAGCTGTTCGGCCAGGTCACCACGGTCCAGGCGCATGTACAGACACACCTCCCGCAGCGCTGGGACGAGCAGGGCAAGCCCTACGCCGCGACCGCCGACGACGCCGCGTACGGCATCTTCCAGCTGGCGGGCGGCGCCGTGGCCCAGATCAACTCCTCCTGGGCGGTACGGGTCAACCGCGACGAACTGGTCGAGTTCCAGGTCGACGGAACGCACGGCTCCGCCGTCGCCGGACTCCGCAACTGCCGCGTCCAGCACCGCTCGGCCACACCCAAGCCGGTCTGGAACCCGGACCTCCCGGTCACCGAGTCGTTCCGCGACCAGTGGCAGGAAGTCCCCGACAACGCGGTCTTCGACAACGGCTTCAAGGCCCAGTGGGAGCTGTTCCTGCGCCATGTCGCGCTGGACGAGCCGTACACCTGGGACCTGATGGCCGGCGCGCGCGGGGTGCAGCTCGCCGAACTGGGCCTCAAGTCGTCGGCGGAGGGCCGCCGCTTCGACGTCCCGGAGCTGACGCTGTGACGTCCGATGCCGGGTACGCGGGCGCCGGCACGGCGACGCCCGGCCTTCCGTACCCGGAGCCGATGACCCGCCCTCCGCACCCGGAGCTGACCTCATGAGCACCATCCACCTCCCGCAGGGTCCCTACGAACCCCGCGCCACCCCGCTGGACCTGGCCCCGGGCAAGGCCCCGCTCGCCTCCCGTACGGTCTTCTCCGCCGCCCATGTCGTCGCCGATCCCTACGCGGACGTCAGCGCGGACGACCCGGCGGCCGTCGACTGGGACGCCACCCTCGCTTTCCGCCGCCACCTGTGGTCGCACGGCCTGGGCGTCGCCGAGGCGATGGACACCGCTCAGCGCGGCATGGGCCTGGACTGGGCGGGCGCGGCCGAGCTGATCCGCCGCTCCGCCGCCGAGGCGAAGGCCGTCGGCGGCCGTATCGCCTGCGGAGTCGGCACCGACCAGCTCCCGGCCGGCCCGGCCACGCTCGCCGGGGTGCGCGCGGCGTACGAGGAGCAGCTCGCCCTGGTCGAGGAGAGCGGGGCCCAGGCCATCCTGATGGCCTCCCGCGCTCTCGCGGCGGTGGCGAAGGGCCCCGAGGACTACCTGGAGACGTACGCGCATCTGCTGCGCCAGGCCTCGGAACCGGTCGTCCTGCACTGGCTCGGCCCGATGTTCGACCCCGCGCTGGACGGCTACTGGGGCAGCGCGGATCTCGACGCCGCGACCGATACGTTCCTCAAGGTCATCGCCGAACACCCGGACAAGGTGGACGGCATCAAGATGTCCCTGCTGGACGCGGAACGCGAGATCGACGTCCGCCGCCGCCTGCCGGGCGGAGTCCGCTGCTACACCGGCGACGACTTCAACTACCCGGAGCTGATCGCCGGCGACGAACGCGGCTTCAGCCACGCGCTGCTCGGCATCTTCGACCCACTCGGCCCGCTGGCGGCGCACGCCGTACGCGTGCTGGACACCGGCGACACCCAGGGCTTCCGGGATCTGCTCGACCCCACGGTCGAACTGGCCCGGCACCTGTTCCGGGCCCCCACCCGCTTCTACAAGACGGGCGTGGTCTTCCTCGCCTGGCTCGCGGGCCACCAGGACCACTTCACGATGGTCGGCGGCCTCCAGTCCGCCCGCTCGCTGCCGCACCTGGCGAAGGCGTACGAACTGGCCGACCGGCTGGGCCTGTTCCCCGACCCCGAGCTGGCCGCGTCCCGGATGCGGGCCCTGCTCGCGGTCCACGGAGGTTCCCGATGAGCAACGACCTCACCCGCCTCTCCCTCAACCAGGAGACCATCAAGCAGTGGTCCCTGCCCGAGCTGACGGAGGGCTGCGTCAAGGCGGGCATCGACAAGGTCGGCCTGTGGCGCGCCCCGGTCCAGGAGTACGGGGTCGAGCGCGCGGCGAGCCTGCTGAAGGACGCGGGGATCTCCGTGACCAGCCTGTGCCGGGGCGGCTTCTTCACCGCCCTGGACCCGGCCGAGCGGGCCCGCGCCCTGGACGACAACCGGGCGGCGGTCGACGAGGCGGCGGCCCTGTCCACCGACACCCTGGTCCTCGTCTCCGGCGGCCTCCCGCCGGGCAGCCGTGACCTGCACGGCGCCCGTGAGCGCATCGCGGACGCGCTGGCCGAGCTGGGCCCGTACGCGGCCGAGCGCGGTGTACGCCTCGCGATCGAACCGCTGCACCCGATGTTCGCCTCGGACCGCTGCGTGGTCTCCACGCTCGGGCAGGCGCTCGACATCGCGGAACGCTTCCCCGCCGAGCAGGTCGGGGTGGTCGTCGACACGTACCACATCTGGTGGGACGACCAGGCTCCCGCCCAGATCGCACGGGCGGGGCGGGGCGGCCGGATCCACTCCTTCCAGCTCGCGGACTGGATCACCCCGCTTCCGGCGGGCGTTCTGGTGGGCCGTGGCCAACTGGGCGACGGCAGCGTGGACTTCCGCGCCTGGCGCCGTCTGGTCGAGGCGGCGAGCTTCGACGGACCCATCGAGGTGGAGATCTTCAACGAGGGCCTGTGGGCCCGCGACGGAGCCGAAGTCCTCGCCGAAGTGACGGCCCGATACCTGCAACATGCCTGCTGAGAGGCGCGTCGTCGACCCAGAGTAAAGAGATCGCAAAGGGATGCAACCTTTGCGTACCCTGCCGGGTCACACAGGGCGTCGGGACTTCCGGGGAGGGGTCCGGGGGGATCGGGAAGCCCGACGGGAGGGGAAAGCGAGGGGGGTCCGGCCGCGAGGCCGGGCCCCATTCCGTTTTTCCGGGGCGGGGTCCCGCGGGGGAGACCTCGTCTGCCTCAATCCTCCGCCGTGCAGCCGCACGCCCCCACCGTCACAGGTCGGGCGATCGGTGCGGGTCGCGGCCGCGCGGTTCAGCGCCCCCGGCCCCGGCGCTCAATGCGCGGTCGACCAGCCAGTGCGAAGCGCCCAGATATGTGGCGGGGTCGCACAGCGCCTCGATCTCGGCCGTCGAAGGTCTTTCGCCGGGGGGCAGCAGGGCGTTCAGCTCCGTGGACAGGATGGCCGAGAGCGGTCGTCCGGTGCGTGCCGTCTCCCTCGAGCCTTCGGTGAGGAGCTCCCAGGCCGGGGTGCGACCGAGCAAGGGGGTCAGGGCCGCCACGAGCCGCTCACTGGTCGTCCCGCTCGATGCCGACCGCGCGTTGGCCGCCATCCGTTCCGGTTTCGCTTCCAGGCCCGCAGCCAGTTCGATGAGGCTGTGGGTCGCCCCGCCGGTGAGCCGCAGGCATTCACGGAGCATGCTCCACTCGGCCTGCCAGGTGCCACCCGAGCGTTCGTCGTCCGCCGTCAGGCATTGGGTCAGCCCGGCCGCCAGGACGGGCACCTGGAGGGAGACACTGCGGATCATGGCCGCCAGGACGGGGTTGCGCTTGTGGGGCATGGCGGAGGACGCGCCCCGGCCACGCGGGCCCGGTTCCAGGACTTCGCCGATCTCGGTGCGGGACAGTGTGAGCACGTCGACGGCTATCTTGCCGAGGGCCCCGGCGGTAAAGCCGAGGACCGCCGCCAGGTCGGCGACCGGGGTGCGCAGCGCATGCCAGGGGTGGGCCTGACGCGCCAGTCCGGTCTCCTGAGCGAACGCACGCTCAAGGCCTTCGGCGTACTCGGCCGGCTCGCCTCTGGCGTGGGCGGCCCCGCCTGCTGCGGCGTACTCCAGGTATCCCGCCATGGTCCCCGCAGCACCGCCCAGCGACACCGGCAGGCCGTCGGCGAGCACCCTCACCACACGGTGATGGGCGTCCAGGACCAGCCGTCGCCAACCTGCGGCTTTGAGCCCGAAGGTGATGGGCACCGCGTGCAGAGCGAGAGTGCGCCCTGCCATCAGGGTGTCCCGGTGCCGCTCGGCCAGGGTGTGCAACGAGTCCGCGGCAACCAGCAGGTCCTCGCCCATCATCGAGATGGCCCGCCGGGCGATGAGCATCGCACCCGTGTCGAAGATGTCCTGACTGGTCGACCCCCGGTGCACGTACGCGGCGGCGGCGGGATCGCGGGCAGCAACGGCACGCGTGAGCTCGCCGACCAGCGCGACGACAGGGTTGGCATTCTCACGGGCGGCGCGTGCGACGGTACGCAGGTCCACACAATTGCCCCCCGCGACTTCCGCGATGACGTCGGCGGCGTCGCGGGGCACCGTGCCCAGCCGTGCCTGGGCACGGACCAGAGCGACCTCCGCGTCGATCATGGCCCGTAGCCAGGCGGCGTCGGACACCACGGCTTCCACAGGGGTTCCGGCTCGCACCGGGGACAGCAGGCCCGCGTCGAGGAGGTCGGGTTCCCCGGTCATACGATCACCCCCAGTGCGAGAGCGGTGGCTGCGGGCGACCACTCGGTGGGTGCCTGCGCCGCGGCAGGGCACAGGGCGAGCACCGCCCGCGCGACCGCGTCGGAATCTCCCAGGGTGGCCGAGTCGACGCCGGGGCGGGTGCCTGCGGCAGTTGCCCAGTGGACCGACTCGGTCGGCACCCCGTAGGCGAACCGCCGGGGGTGGACTTTCCCATGGGCGTCGACGAGGCGGCAGGGCCGCTCGGTGACGGCCAGTCCGCCCGTCTCGTAGGCTTTGTCCCTCTCGCCCGTGACACGGTACGGCGCCGCCTGGTCGCTGTTGAGGAGGTGCGCGAGCAGCGGGTCCGCGCTCCTGCGCACGTCGGGCTCGGGCAGCCGGGCCTCGATCAGGGTCGTCGAGCGCACCGGTTCGCCCGGCACCGTGTCGGAAACGGCGACGAAGCCCGGGGCCGCGGCGTCGAAGCGCACTTCCGTGCCGGGGCCGAGGACGTCAACGACTCCGGCCTCGATCAGGGCGATCAGCTCCCGGATGCGGGACACGGGCGGGCCGATGGACAGGTAGGCGTTGAGCGGGGAGTACCAGCCCTCCAGTTCGTCCCGGTGCGAGTCCGCCCGAAGTCCGTTGTGGTCGACAGCCAGCCGCACTTCGTTGCGCAGGTCGCGCAGTACGTCGAGAGCCGCCTTGAGCGGTCCGTCCACATTGCCCGCCTCGGCCTCCCGCGCATCGCGCGCCAAGTGGTCCAGCAGCCATGCGCGGAACTCGGCACGGTCGGCGAAGGTGCTCTCTGTGCAGGGGTTTTGCAGACGTTCCCAGTTCCAGCGCTCGATGGGGGCGATGTCGTACGTGTCCAGCAGGGCCGAGGCCTCAGACGCGTGGACAGTGAGGTAGCGGTCGGTGAAGGCGTCTTTCTCCGCGCCCTGCCCGCGGTGTTCCAGGACAGCGGCGTAGTAGACGCTTTCGACCTCTCTGGCGATCAGCGGCCACAGGCCGACGGAGAACCGCAGTCCGGTCGGGGCCTCCTCGCGCATCCGCCGGATCGCTTCCGGGGTGAGCAGCCGCGCGTGGTAGCGGCCCGCGCTGCCCTTCTGGTTCCGGCCGCGCGCGTGGTAGGGGACACCGCGCCGGGAGAAGGCGTACATCGTCGGCTCCTTGCCGGAGGCGATGTAGACCAGCTTGCCGGCACGGTCCTCGTAGCGGCCGCCACGCCCTTCGGAGAGCAGTGCCATGTAATCGAAGAAGTTCAGCCCCAGACCACGCAGCAGGACCGGGCGGCCCGGCTCCACCACGTCGATGTTCGCGTCGGCGGGGTTGCCCGGGGTGAGGTAGGCGAGGCCGTGGATACGGGCGAGCCCGGCGGTCCTGGCCTGTTGCGCCGTCAGGCGTGCGGCCAGATGGCCCTGGGCCAGCACCACCGCGTCCAGGTGCACAAGGCGGTCACCGTGTTCGAGGCGGAGCGCCTGCCGTCCGAAGGGGACCCCGTAGGCGTCGTCCATGGCGACGGCCCGGGTCGGGTGCCGGTGAACCCGGACGTGGCCGGGTGCTCCTGCCACGATACGGTCGTAGCAGGCCCGCAGGTAGTGGCCGTAGAGCACCCGTGTGGGGTAGTCGTCGGGGCCCAGGCCGCGGGCCTCGGCCAGGTCCTCCGCGGTGTACCCGTCGAACTCGCCGAGCAGCGCCAGCGTCCGGGCCCACTCGTAGAGGCTGGGACCCGGTTCGGTCGGTCCCTCGATGTCCACGCTGTGGTCGGTGAAGACGGTGATCTGCGAGGCGACGGTGTTCATCAACAGCAGCCGGGACTGGTCGGTGCGCCACACCCGCCCCGCTCCGGGGAGATAGGGATCCACCAGGTGCACTACCACCTCGGAATGGGACCGCATGGCCCGCTCGTTGGCGCACAGCCGTTCCACTACGGACAGCCCGCGGGGCCCCGCGCCGACGACGCCGATTTCGAAGGGCCGCCTTTCGCCGGTCTCACCCTTTCTTTCCCGCCATTCTGGTGCGGGGAACCTCTCAGGCATTCCGTTACGACCTCCGTCCGCGATATGCGAGCGGCCGACGATGTCGCCGTCGCAGAATTCACTCGGTGCTGCGGCGTCAGCTCTGGGTCATGAGCGCCGGTCGAACGGTGTTGAATTCCGTCTCGAACCCGAGGGACGGGTGGACCACTTCGGCCACGCGGCGGGCGGCCTTTCCGGGGTCGGGGGCCTGGAAAATGTTCCGGCCCATGGCCACGCCCGCGGTCCCGCCCTCCAGCATCCGCGAGACGTTGGCCAGCATGGCGGAGGGGTCCTGCTCGGCGGGGCCGCCGGCCGTGATCACCGGGATGGCGCTCTGGCGTACCACGTCGCTCATCTCCTGCGCGTTGTGCGCCCAGGGGAGTTTGACGATGTCGGCGCCCAGGTCGGTGGCGAGGGATGCGGCGTGCGCCAGCAGGGCGGGGTCTCGCGGATCGGAGATGCGCGGGCCTCGCGGATACATCATGGCCAGGAGCGGGATGCTCCAGGCGGCGCAGGCGTCGGCGACCGCCCCCAGGTCCGCGATCTGCGTGCTCTCCTCGTCGGAGCCCAGGTTCACGTGAACGCTCACCGCGTCGGCGGCCAGCCGGACCGCGGTCTCCACGCTCGCCACCAAGTACTTGGCGTCGGGGTCCCGCGCGTGCATTGTGCTGGCACTCAGATGGACGATGAGCCCGATGCGGGCAAAGCGGCGGGGGTCGACGAACGGCAGCCGCCCCTTATGCAGGACGACCGCGTCGACGCCATTTTCCGACAGCGTTCCTATGAGCGGATCCAACTGATTTCCCGGCAGTATGGGCCCGTCGGCCACCGAGTGGTCCAGCGGCACGACGAACAGTCGGTCGTCACCGTGGCGATGGAGTCGGCATATTCTCATGAGAGCGGCAGAAGTTCGATGGTTGCGCATTTCTTCGCATCCTTCCTGCGTTTTCGGGTCGATTCTTCGAGTCTCACTCATGTTCGTCTGTGGGAACCATCCCGCATTTACGCGGTGTTGAGGATGCCGACGTGTGCGGGGCCGGCTCTGTTCAGTCGCCCTGAGCGATGCGCGAGAGGTCGCTCCACTGTTCCCAGGTGGCCAGGCGCCGGGCGTACTGATCCTTGGCGACCTCCAGGGGCTGCGTGCCGAAGAAGACGCGCAGGGGCGGGTTCTCGGCATCGACGAGGCGCAGGATGGCCGCTCCCGTGGCCAAGGGGTCGGCCGCCGGGATGGAGTCCCATACCTTCGCGGTCCGCTCGCGCATACCGTCGTACGCCGGTAGCGGGTCCGTCCGTACGGCGGAGTCCCCGCTCCAGTCGGTGGCATAGCCGCCCGGCTCCACCAGCGTGACGCGGATGCCGAACTCGGCGACCTCGTGGGCCATTGATTCGGTGAGGCCCTCCAGGGCCCACTTGGAGGCGTGGTAGAGGGAGAGGTTCGGCAGAGTGACGACTCCGCCCATGCTGGAGGTCTGGACGATGTGGCCGCCACCCTGCGCGCGCAGGCGGGGCAGTGCCGCCTGGGTCACCCACAGGGCGCCGAAGACATTGGTCTCCAGCTGTGCCCTGGCCTGCTCCTCGGTGGTTTCCTCCAAGGCGCCGAACAGTCCGTATCCGGCATTGTTGATGACGACGTCCAGCCTGCCGAAGTGCCGGTGGGCCCGGTCGACGGCGGCGACAGCCGCTTGCCTGTCGGTCACGTCGAGGCCGAGGGCGAGCACCGCCTCGCCGTACGTGTCAACCAGGTCGCCGAGAGAAGCGGGGTTCCGGGCGGTGGCGGCGACTCGGTCGCCGCGCCGGAGTGCCGCCTCCGCCCAGATGCGGCCGAAGCCTCGGGAGGAGCCTGTGATGAACCATGTCTTGGGCGGCATGGAGGGGTCTACCTTTCCGGGTGGTCTCGTGCGGGCGGAACATGGGGGAGCCACCCCCCTTCGCGGTGGGGGAAGTTCCCTCACCGCGGTGACTACGCCCACCGGCCGCAAGCTGCCGAGGGATGCCGTGAGGCATCGGCTGAGCGCATCGATGGGCCGGTTGGGCGTGGGATGTCCGGCTGCCGAGGAACTGGCGACGGTGGTGGAGGAGCGTTTCCGCCGGCACCCGGACGCTGTGATCCTTCTCAGCTCCCCGGCGAAGAAGAGTGCCTCCGGACGCCGCAGATGTCTTTCGTGTCCACGTCAACACGACTCAAGGGCTGAACGCGGTGTACCGGAACTCCTCGGGGTGCGGGCTGCGTTCCGGGCCGCCCGGTCAGATGAGGACCGCGCCTCCGTCGATCGTGATGACCGTGCCCGTGGTGAACCGGGCCTGCATGAGGTGGAGATGGGCCTCGGCGATGTCGGAGGCCTCGCCCGTGGTCCGCGAGGGCAGTCGCTGCCGCGCCCGCGCGAATGCGTCGTCCTGGACGGCGGCCGGGAGACTGTCCCACAGCGGTGTGCGGACCATCCCCGCGGCCACGGTGTTGACCCGTACCGGGGCCAGCTCGACGGCCAGGGCCCGGGTGAGGGCCTCCACGGCGCCGCAGACCGGGGCCACCACGCTTCCGCCCTGCTGCGGGCGCGCGCCCGCGATACCGGAACTGAGGGTGATCGAACCATCGGGCAGCAAGTGGTCCCGCGCGTACTTGGCGGCGAGCCAGGCCCCCCAGAACCGCACCCCGAACGCCTCCTTCGCGTCGGAGAGTCCGAGGTCCGCGAGTCGCCCGAAGAGGAGACGGCCGCCGGCGGTGAACACCAGATGGTGGAAGGCCCCCACCTCATCGAAAAAGGCCCGCAGGCCCTGCTCGTCGCGCGCGTCGACCTCGTGTCCCTCCGCACCGTCCGGCAGGGTTCTGAGGGCGGCTTCGACGTTCTTGACCGAACTCGACGCGACGACCACAGAAGCCCCACGCTCCGCGGCCGCCGCCGCGGTCGCGAGACCGATTCCTGAGGTGCCGCCCAGCACGACGACACGCTTACCACTCAATTGCACGACGCATTCCTTCCGTTCGCGGTCCACATCGGCGGTCCGGACCGCGTGCTGTCAGATCGCGGAAGCGACGATCAGGCTCGTCTCCAGGGGCAGGGACTCCACCGATTCCAGACGTAGACCCGCGCGGTCCAGGAGGGAACGGTACTCGGGCAGGGTCCGCTCCCGCCCTCCGGCGATCAGCATGAGGTGGACGTCCCACAGCACAGGCAGGACGTCCGCCGGGGGGTCCGTTCCGGCTTCCTCGATGACCCTTTCCAGGATGAACAGACGACCCGAACCCGCCATTGCACGACGGCAGTTGGCGAGCAGCCTCACGCATTCGCCGTCGTCCCAGTCCTGGAGAATGCGGGAGAGCAGGTAGGCGTCGCCGCCGGACGGCACCGCCTCGAAGACGTCGCCCGAACGGATCAGGTAGCGCTCCGGTGCCACGGCGCTGTCAAGGTGTTCGCGCGCGAGCGGTGCGATGTGGGGCAGGTCGAAGAGCACCCCGCGCAGTCCGGGGTTCTCCCGTAGCACCATCGAGAGGAAGGTGCCATTGCCCCCGCCCACATCGACCACCGTCCCGAACCGCGAGAAGTCGATCGCCCGGGAGACGTCGGCGAAGGGGGCACTGCCCACGCTCATGGCGCGCTGGAACTTCGGACCGGCACCGGGGGTGTCCCTCAGGAAGTCCCCCAGCGTACTTCCGAACGCCGCCTCGAACCCGGTAGAGCCCTTGCGCAGTGCGGGCAGCACCGCCCCCCAGGCCTGGTGGAACTCCTCGCCGTAAATGAGGCACATGTCGCGCATCGACCCGGGTACGTCGCTGCGGAGCAGCTCGCTCACCGCGTTCAGGCGGTATCCGCTCCGCTCCGCGCCCTCGAACACCCCCAGGGTCGCCAGCAGGCGCATCAGCCGGCGGACCCCGTCCTCGCCCACGCCGGTCCGGGCCGCCAGCGCCTCGGAGGTGGCCGCGCCGTCGGCGACGTGGTCCGGGATCCGCAGTGCGGCGGCCGCATACAGGGCTTGGGCCCGCCAGGTCCCGGTCGCGATGTCGATGACCTCGCGCGCTGCCCGATGATCTGTCGTCAGGTTCTTCTCGTGGGGAGCTTGCAGGGGGGTCACGCGCTGCTCCCGTCCCGGTTGCGGACCGGCTCGGCGGGAGCCACGGCGCCCGCGGGGGCGCCATCGGTGAGGAGTTGCCTGTGGTGTTCCCGAAGCCTGCGCTTGAGCACCTTGCCGGTCGGGCCGACCGGGAGTCCGTCCCGGTCGGCGGCGACGACCAGTGCCCGCAGGGTCGGCAGTTCTCTGCTCCGCAGCGCCGCGTTGCATCGCTCCAGGAGTTCCTGGGGGCCTTCCGTGAACACGCCGTCGGGAAGCAGGACGGCGGCCGGGCACGTCGCCGACGGGTGGTCCGGGTCCTCGACCGCGAAGACGGCGCAGTCCAGCGCGCCCGTCTCCAGCAGTACCACTTCCTCGATCGGCAGACTGTAGAGGGGCCCGTCCGCAGAGTGGATCACATCGGGTTCGCGGTCCAGGTGGTACCAGAGGCCCTCGGCGTCGTACCGGACGATGTCGCCCGTCAGGAAGTGGCCGTCGAGCAGGGAGCGTTCCGTCAGGTCCGGGTCGTCCCAGTACCCGGGCGTGATGCTGGGTGCGCGCACGCCGAGCCGGCCGGCCTGCCCCGGGGGAAGCTCCCTGCCGTCGTCCCCGAAGACCGCTGCATGTTTGACGACGCTGGTAGGTAGTCCCACACAGCGTTCCGCGAAACGCGTCTGATGGGTGTGGACCTGAGTGAAGAGCACCATGCCCATCTCGGACGAGCCGAGTCCGTCCCGGTAGGCGGAGCCTCCGGCCGGGCCCGCGCCCACCTCGGTCAGGGCGCGGATGTGGTGTTCGTGCGAGGCGTCTCCCATGCCGGACCAGGTGTGCAGGGCCTGGGCAGCCTCGGGCGTGATGTCGACGGTCGGGATGCCGGCTAGGGCGATCGGGAACCCGAGCACCATCGTCGGACGGAACGCGTTGATCGCCCCCACCACAGCCCCGCCGGAGATGTCGTCGAGGATCATCGTGGGCAGTCCGAGAGTGATCGCCATGCTGAGGTGGGCGAGGCCCGCGGAGTGGCTGGCAGGAAGCGCCGAGAGCAGCCGGTCGGCGCGCAGCGAGGGAAAGGCCCAGAGCCGCTCCCACCTCCCGGCGAAGAACGAACGGTGCAGGAACATCGGCGCCTTGGGGCGGCCGGTCGTCCCGGACGAATGGGAGATCAGCACCAGGTTGTCGTCGGCGTGGCGGTAGGGGAACCGGGGCATCGGTCGGGGCGGCTTGGGAGCGGACTCGCGCAGCACCGCGACGTCCTCCGCGGTGACCGACTCCGGCTGCTGCCCGGCCGAGGCCTCCTTCCACACGGCCGCGCATGCGTCCACCAGGTCACGGTCGCCCACCAGCACCGCGATCCTGGTGCGCGTGAAGTAGTCGGCCGCCACGTCCGCGGGCATCCGGGGATTGGCGTGTACGGGCACCGCTCCGAGGCTGGTCACGGCGATGTAGTGCAGCAGGTTCTCCAGCCCATCGCGCGTGTAGACGCCCACGTGGGTGTGGGGCGCGACGCCCTGGGTGCGGTACCAGTTGGCGTAGCGGATGATTCTGATCCGCATGTCGTTCAGGGACAGCCCCGGCACCTTGCCACCCGCACCGTTCCCGTCGGAGCCCCCGGCACCGTAGCGGAAGACGATCGGCCGGTCGCGGTCGGACGCGACCGCCCAGGTGTGCCAGAAGAAGTTGCCCGCTCCGAGTCGGGGATCGAGGTAGAGGCGCAGTCGCTGCACCGCCGACCTGTGTGTGCCGAATATGTACGTCATGCGCATCTCCACGTTCCCTCTAGGCGCAGGTGAAGGTCGTTACCGGGTGGTGGTCTGGGGTGTGGTGGTGACGAGCGCATGCAGAGGTGTCACTTCCGGCTGACCGAGAGTCATCACCTCGGCGATCGCCGCGTACATTCCCGTGTCGCGCACCGGCTGTCGGGGGTTCGACGACAGGACCCCCAGTTGTGTCTGGAGCTCCTGGAAGTGCTCCACGTACGGCCTCCGGATCGCCTCGTACGCCGCGAGCGGATCCGCAGTCGGGTTCTTCGCGGTGCTGTTGAGGAGGTCGGCCAGGACGACGGCGTCTGCCAGCGCCAGGTTGAGCCCCTGCGCCCCGAATGAGTGCACGCCGTGGGCGCTGTCCCCCAGGAGCCCGAGGTTGCCCCGGTACCAGCGTTCAGGCCGGACCACATGGTGCCGTACTTCCATGACCTGGTCCCATGAGGACAGGTGAGCGGTGAGAGGCGTGGTCAGGGCGGGTACCGCGCGGGCCAACCGCCGGCGGAGCGCGCCGACGCCCGACTCCTTGATCTGTGCGTACGCGTCGGGATCGGCGGCCCACAGGACCGTCAGCTTGCCCTCTGCGACCGGCATCGTCGCCACGAGGGCGCCATGCACGTCGCGGTACGCGGTGATCCGCTCCGGGGCCCCCACGGGCAAAGGGAGTTCGACCATCACCGCCGGACGGTCGAAGGCGAACACCTGCGTACCGATGCCGGCCATCTCACGCAGTGCGGAGAACTTTCCGTCGCTGCCGATCACGTAGCGGCTCAACACCCGTACGGGGACGTCGTTCCGCAGCAGGTCGAGACCGTACCCGGTGTCGGCTTCGCCGGTGAGCCCGCGCACGGACGTGCCGGTCATGATCCTGGCGGTCGGCTCCTTCAGGAGCGCCTCCTCCAGCGCCGCCGCCAGCGCCCTCAACGGGAGGCTGAGCGCGTACGGACGGGTGCAGCCGGGGACCGACGCGTAGTCCAGGGTGGTGCGACCGCCCCGGGGGTCGTACTCCCAGATCTGTCGCAGCGGCTGGCCGTACGGCTCCAGCGTGTCGAGCAGGCCCATATGCCCGAGCAGATCGAGGGAGGGCGGCGAAAGGAACGGGGCGTGGGACGGCCCTCCCTCGGCGAGGTGTTGCCGCCGGTCGACGACGGTCACTCTCTGTCCCCGTCTGGCGAGGAGCAGGGCCAGGACCAGTCCCGCCGGGCCGGCTCCGACGATGCAGCAGTCGGCCCTCATCGTCTCGTCACCCATCTGCGCACTCCGTTCTCTCGGCCGGACGGACGGTGGTCAGTGCGCCCTGATACGAGACCTGGGGCAGCGAGCCGACCGGGTTGAGCGCGGCGCTGGTGACCTGACCGATCACCAGCACGTGGTCCTCGATGGGCAGGGTGCTGTGGAGCACGCATTCGATCGTCGCCGACGCGTCGGCGAGGAAGGGGACTCCGCTGTCCTCGAACACCCCGCCGAGCAGGCTCACCGCCAGGGCGCCGGCCGGGCGGTCGGCGGCGGCGAAGGTGTGCGTCAGGGCAGTGTGTCCGGCCGCCAGGAAACTCAGGGCGAAGACGCCGTGTTCGAGCAGCTGGCGATTGACCCGCGCCGCGTGGTGCACCGACACGAGGACCAGGGGCGGGGACAGCGAAACGCTGATGACGGAGTTGACCGACATACCGATCGCGGACTCGCCCCTGCCCGCCGTGAGGAGAGCGACGCCGGTAGGGAAGAGCCGCATGCAGGCCCTCAGCTGTTCGGCGTCGACGGCCATGGGCGCCGGACCGAGCCTGCTCACCAGTAACTCACCGCCCGGCCCCAGTCCTCGTCGGCAGCGAAGAGGTTCCGAGGCTTGACGAAGTCGTGCGTCCTGGTGAGCGCCTCCAGCGGGACCAGGGAGCCGGGGGCGACGCCGGTCGTCCGGTTCGCCACGCCGAGCTCTTCGCGCACCGCGGCGGTCAGCTCGGCGGCGGCCTCGCGGTCCCGGTCGGCGACTTCGAACTCGATCTCCAGGTGGTCCTCGCGGGCCCTGGCCCGCCAGAACATGACGCCGTAGTCCTTGAGCCGGCCGAACACCAGCTCCTCCAGCCGGGACTGGGTGACGTGGGTGCCACCGACGACGCAGCTCGTTGCGTCCCGTCCGAGCACTTCCAGCACCGGAAGCCGCCAGCCGCAGGCGCAGTCCTCGTCGGAGATCCGCACCTGGTCCTCGATGTTGTACCGCAGCAGCGGCATCGCCTCCCGATAGAGGGTGGTGACGGTGAGCTCACCGGTGCCGGTGAGGCTGCTGCGGCCGGTCTGCGGGTCGTACACCTGCGGGATGAAGCGGTCGGCCCACAAGTGCAGGCGTCCCTGGGAGCACTCGCCGGCCAAGCTGCCGGTCTCGGTCGAGCCGTAGTCCTGGACCACCGGGACGCCGCCCCAAACGCGCTGGATGAGGTCGCGCCGGGCGGGGCTGAGCGGTTCGCCCACCGCCATCAGGCCGCGCAGCGCGGGGAAGTCCCGGTCCGGCCTGAGGCCTGCCGCGCGGGCGGCCGCCGCCCACAACAGGCACTCCGTGGGCATGCACCAGGCGAGGGTGATATCGAGGTCGTGCAGGAGCTGTACGACGCGGGAGTGGGTGACGACCAGGGAGCGGTTGTCGGCGGGGACGACGGTGGCGCCCTTGTACAACGCGCCTTGGTGGGCCTGGTGGCCGGTGGGCAGCATCGCGTAAGGCGTGCGGACCAGCATGGTGTCTTCCGGGGCGATGGCGATCGCGCTCCTGGTGAAGCGGTCGACCACGTCGAGCCAGTCCCCGGGCGTGAAGAACGACGATGTCGGCCTGCCCGAGGTGCCACTGGACTCGTGGTAGGTCGCGAGGCGCTCGCGCTCGACGGCCAGCAGGGCGAAGGGGTACGCCTTGCGCAGGTCCCGCTTGGTGATCACGGGTAATGCGTCGAGGTCGCCGACGGTCTTCACCCGGGTGGGATCGCCGAACGGTTCACGGTAGTACGGGGAGCGGGCGGCCCACGCCATCGCGTCGGGCAGGCGGTCCTCCTGGAGTCGCAGGAGGTCCGCCCGGTCGCGCCACTGGCCGAGTTGCGGGAGGTCGAGTTGCGGGAGGACCTTGGCGGGCGATGTGGTCACGGCGCTTCTCCTATGAGACGGAGAGTGTTTTCCCAGGCGATGAGCCGCCACTGGTCCGCCGGAAGACCGAGCGCGTGGAACTTCGCGAGTTCCACTTCCGGGGCCTGGAGCGGGTATTCGCTGCCGAACAGGACCCTTTCCGGGCCCAGACGTTCGATCGCGGCCCGGACCACACTGGTGTATCCCCCGGACGTCTCGAACACGATGTTCTCGCTGTCCGCGACGAGATCTATTCCGTACAGGTCGAGGTCGCCCACTCCGGCATGTCCCAGGACGAAGGTCACCGGCCTGAATCGGCGCGCGAGCCCGACCAGATCCCGCACTCCGAAACCCGGGCGCTGCAAGCAGTGCAGATAGACGTTGTGCCCCAATTCAGCTGCCGTGCGCACCAGTTCCTGGGTGCGTTCGTCCTCCAGGGGCACGCCATGTACTCCGGGGGCGAGTTTGAGTCCCCGGTACTCTGATCCGCAGGAACGGTACGTGTCCGGATTCCGGTGAGGATTGGCGAAGAAGAAGGGCACCAGTCGCCCGCCCGCCCGATTGCAGCCGTCAAGGACGGCTTCATTGTCGGCATCCTTCTCGATGTACCCCCCTTCGATTATCTGCTGCGAGAGTTCATCCGGAGATATAGCGGCGCCGGCGACGACCACCGTCCGGCTGATGCCGTTCCTGTCCATCGTGGCAATAATGCGCTCCGTCGAATCTGGCCCCGGGGCAAGATGTGCGTGGGCATCGAAAATGCTCTGTGCTTCCATGCGCTCCGCCAATCCGTTTCGGTGTTCAGCCCTGAATATGCTTCGGCCCTTTAGGGGAAGCAGCCCTGCGTGAATCGCGATGGTGGACGGCGGTTCATCCCTGGATAATTCCTTTTCCGCGCATCAGGAAATCCGTCAGATATCCATCGTGCGGGATTCCGGGCTCTTGGTGATGCGTGGGGTGGCGCCCCAGGTAGATGTTGCTGATGGTGGGTTCGGCGGCCAGTCGGTCCAGCAGGGGGTCCGGGCAGTCGACCGCGGTCAGTACGAGCGTGTTTCTCAGCGGCCCGGTCCCGTCCTTCGCCGACCACGGCGCCACCCACACGCAGGGGTACGGCAGTTCCACGGCGGTCTGCGGGGCGTGCGCGTGAGACACCTGGACCACTGAGGGCCGCAGTGCCGCACTGCCGTCGCCCAGTTCCTCGACGATGCCCTGGCCTCCGAGCCAGGGGCGGGCGTCCCGCAGGCTTGTCGTGAACCTCGCCTCCAGAGCGCGGGCCGTCGCCGTCGGGTACACGGGGAGCCGCGCCTTCTCGTCCTCCGGCGGCAGACCGCGGAGGGACGACAGCCGCTCGGCGAGGGCCTCGGCCACCGGGGCGGGGTCGCCGTCGACGAACACGGCGGTGGTGTTGACGCACGCGGCTCCGCCCTCGGCGGCTACCGAGTCGACGACGGTGTCCAGGGCGGTCCGCCAACTGTCGCCGTGCAGCAGGATCTTGGACCTGCCGGGCCCCTGTGTCAGTACCCGCGGGTCGCCGCGGTGCCGCCGCACGGCGTCGTCACCGCCGTAGACGAGTGCGAGGTCGCCGCCTCGTACGAGGTCGTCGGCCACCGCGTGCTCGGTGGGGAGGAGCATGACCTCGTCGTCCCGGAACCCGGCGTCACGCAGGGCGGTGACGAGCCGGTGGGGCGTCAGGGGTTCACGGCGCGAGGGCCGCACTGCCACCCGGTAACCCAGCGCCAGCGCCTCCAGCCAGCCCGCGTGCACGGCTGGGTGGTTGCCCGGCGCGTTCACGCAGAGCACCTCGCCCCTGCGGATCCAGAGCGCCCCGCGCCCGCCGGGCAGCGGGTCCTTCCAGTGCTCCGCCGCCGCGTGCGGTCTGCCCGCGTACGCCGTGCGGTGCGCGAGCCCGGCGGCCAGGGCGAGGGCGCGGGCTGCCGACCTGACCGTACTGATCGGCAGCCCGGACACCCGGCTCACGCGTGTCGCGTACGCCTCCGGCGACAGCCCGGCGACCACCTCGTCGGCGAACCGCTGCCCCGCCTCGCGCAGGGCCTCGGCCCTGCGCGAGGGCGACGGGGCGCCCGCCGCGCGGAGCGCGCCGAGCGCGCGGTGGACGAGGATGCCCGGAGCCAGACTCAGTTCCGCCACCCGCACCCCCGTCACCTCGGTGACGGGGGTGCGCCGGTGGGCGCGGTAGCGTCCGCCGGGGCCGAGGACGTCCAGTTCCAGGACGTCGGACATCAGTACACCCCCTCAATCACGGTCCGGTCGTCGAAGACGGCAGCCGGGGCGATGTCGGACAACGAGTCGCCGGCCCGGCCGCTGGGCTGCGGGACGCGGGTCGCGAAGTCGCGCTCCAGGTTGTGGGGCAGCAGCATGCTCTTGCTGAGGTGATGCAGCAGCACCTGCCCGCGCTCCCCGTACTCGACCGGGCGACCGGTCCCGGGGTCCACGACGGCGAAGGTGATGTACGGGCTGTAGGCATCGACGACACAGGGTGAGTCGTCGGGCAGCCCGGCCCGTTCGTCCACGCCGCCCAGGATGGTCGTACTGCCGTAGCCACCGTGGATCCCGATGCCGGGGAACACTTCGGTGCGCAGGAGGTGGCGGGTGTCGCGGTCCATGTGGACGCCGCTCCACATGATCGTCTTGACCTTCTCGTTTATCAGCGTCACGAGGCGGTCGTCGCGTGCCATGCGTTCCAGCAGCGGCGGAGTCGCCGCCAGGACGCCTATCTCCTGCGTCTCCAGGACGAACGCGGCCTGTTCCAGCAGGTGTTCGGCGTAGCGTGCCGCCTCGTCGGCGCGGCCTGCGGCGAGGCACTTCCTCACCCAGCGCGGGTCCATGTCGACGGTGAAGGCGGTCCCGCCCCGCAACCGGGCCTGACGACGGATCAGTTCCCCGAACATGTGCGGTCCGGTGGGAACGAGCGCCAGCCAGTCGACGCCCCGGGGGTCTCCCCGCAGGTCCATGTTGCGCGCGGTCCAGGCCACGATCCGCTCGACCCAGTCCGTGAGCAGCGGTACGCGCTTGGGGGCACCGGTGGTCCCGCCGCTCTCGTAGAACCCCACGATCTCCGGACGGTCCCCGTAGCCCTGGGGTATGAGGTCTCCCACGCGGACATCACGGAGTGTGTCGGTCACGTTGGGGAAGAGAGCCAGGTCCTCGAAGGTGCGCACGTCCTGTCGCGGATCGAAGTCGAGGCTCTTGGCCCGTTCCAGCCAGAACGGAGACCCGGTGGCCGGGCTGAAATGCCAGTCCATGACCGCCTCGATGAACTCTTCCGGGTCAGGGACCTCGTCGATGCGGAGATCGAGAACGGACTCGCGTGCGGTGGACATGACGCTCCTTGTCTCGAGAACGGGCTGTCGCTCAGCGCTCGATGCAGAACTCGTCGATGGGGTACCCGACATGGCGGTCCTCAAGGGGCAGGTAGCCGAGCACCTTGTCGCCGGGCTTGAGTTCGGTGCTGTTGAGGACGACGCCCTTCGGGCCAAGGACCCGGACGTGCCAGTCGTCCTGGAGGATGAGGTTGACCTCGACCCCGGAGGCGCTCACCGCGGTCACGGAGATCAGCGGGCGCGACTCGATCTTGACCCGGCCCACGGTGACGAGTCGGGTGTTTCCCTTGACGTCGACGGCCAGGACCTTGCTGCCCGACTTGAGCTCGCTGAGATAGTTCGTGCGGGCGTCCTTGGAGAGCGTGTAGGAGTGGATCGCTCCGGCATTGACCCGGAAGGGGCGGGTCGGCATATACGGAAGCGGGTGGGTCTCACTGACGCACAGGATCATCCCCTTCGAGTGGGAACCCACGAGGATGCCTTCGTCTTCGTTGAAGTGGGTGCAGGTGTCGACGCAGGCCCGCTCGCCCATGCCGACGTGCTCCGTACGTACGACCTCCAGCTCGACCAGGTCGAGCTCCGGCGGCCGTTCGGTGGCGGCGGCCCGGAGTTCGGTGATGTCGCCGACCTTGACCGGGGCGAGCAGGACGCCGTCCGAGCCGTGTTCGAGGACGCCGAAGATGATCTCGGCCTCTTCCACGTCCTTGGCCTCGGTGATGATGCTGCCGGTGGCCGCCGCGGCAGCCGCGATCACGATCTCCAGCGGGATCTTCGTCGGGTCGCGGAACTGGAGCAGGCTGGTGCGCCGGGAACTGGCGGCCTTGCAGGCCTGCTCCAGTGAGGGAGCATCCACGATCTCGACGAACTCGCCGAACTCGGTGCCGGGGTGGTCGAGCGCGTAGGTCTCCACTGCGCCGTGCACCCGCGGGTCGACGATCACGAGGTCCACCGCATCGATGTCCTCGGGGCTCGGCCGCCCGGCGGGAAAGAGGACCTTCTTGACGGTGGGCGGCAGTTCGGCCAGATCCGCCGGATCGGCGGCGAGGACGGCTTCCACCCGCTGGTGGATCGCCTCCTGAAGGATCGCGGCCTTGGCCTCGCCCGCCGTCCGGATGTCCAGCCAACTGATCTTACTCATCGAGATGTCTCCTGGTCCGTTGCTGTGTGTGCGGAGTTCTACGACCATGTGGGTGTGACTGCCCGGGTGTGCCCACTCGGGTGTACGTGGTGTATGCGCGGAGGCCTCTGCGACGCCCGTCAGGCGCTCATCAGTTCCAGGCCGGTCTCGTCGAGATCAAGCAGGAACTCCTCGTAGAGCGCCACCACCGCTTCGTCCATGCGGACCTGCGGCACCAGGAACGTGGTTCGCGCCTGGGTCGCGGACACGCATTGGGCACTGATCTGCCGGTCCCCCAGGGCGGTCAGCGCGCAGATCGTCGTGCCTGGCCTGCTCAGCAATCCGATGCCGACGAGCGACACCTTGGCGAGCGAGCGCCTCGTCTCGACCGAACCGCCTTCGGCGCACACCACGTCCGTTACTTCGGCGAGGACCTCGTCGAGTGCCGCATCGGGCATGCAGAAGGCCATGTGCAGTTCGTCGGAGGGATCCGACCGCCAGGTCACGGAGTCGACGGGTACCTGCATGCCCGCCACGCTGTTGAGTGCCGCGACACCGGCACCTCCCCGGACGACGACCTGGGTGACGGCCCGGTCGTGCGTCACGGCGACCACGCCGGCCCGCCCTTCGATCCTTCCTGTTCCGGACATTCCTTTTTCCTGCACGTGCGCGCCCCTTCCTACGATGGTGGTCTGCCGGCTCCCGCCGGCGGAATTGCGTACCACGATGTCGACACCATGCGCAGCGGCGAGTTCTACGGCTCTGGCATGCATGACACCGGCCCCGGAGAAAGCCATCTCGGACATGGTTTCGGCGTCGATCCTGGTGAGGAGCGGGGCCTCGGGAATCACTCGTGGGTCCGCCCGGTGCACGCCGTCGACATCCGTGTAGATTTCGCAGACCCGCGTTCCGTGCCCGGCGGCCAATGCGACTGCTGAGGTATCCGATCCACCCCGGCCCAGGGTGATGGTTTCTCCTTCGGGACCCAGTGCCTGGAATCCGGAAACCACCGCGACCCGGCCCGCTTTCAGCCTGGTGCGCAGCGGCTCGGGATCCACCTCTGAAACGAATCCGGAACCGTGGCGGCCGACCGCTCGCAATCCGGCCTGTGCACCGGAGAGGGATTCTGCGGGCACGCCCAGATTCCGCAGAGTGATCGCGAAGAGGGCAGCTGACTCCGCTTCGCCGGTTGCGAGGAGTTTGTCCATTTCTCGAAGGTTGGGAATGCGGCTCAAACTCTCTGCGGAACGCACCAGTTCATCCGTCTTCTTCCCTCTAGCTGATACCACAACGACGAGCGGTGGCCCTTTTCCGTATGCCTGCGCCACCTGTTTCGCGGCGGAGGCCATTTGCTGGTCCGTGGCCAGCGAGCTTCCCCCGTACTTCCGAATGGCGATATCCATTCCGCTCCGTCCGAGATGTTCGAGTGCTTCCGGCACCCGTTTCCCGCGCCCTTGAACGCTAAGGGAGCCGGTTGGCCTCGCGGATCACGTATTTGTGCGATATCGGGAAGTGTGTTCGATGAGTGCTGCGCCTCTGCCTGTGACCAGCCGTCCGGCCGCTCCCGGGGGTCCTGAGGCCCGGTCGGGGGGAGTTTTCACGACCACGGCTTGCCCTTGACGCTAGTGTCAACGTCCTACGGTCCCCCCATGACTGTTGACGTGAGTGGTGTGGTGCGTCCGAGTGGGTCGGGGTGGTTGGTGTGTCTGTTGCTGACCACGTTCGTGATCGGGACGGACGATTTTGTGATCGCGGGTCTGCTCCCGGAGATCGCGGGTGATGTGAAGGTCAGCGAGGCCGCGGCCGGACAGCTGGTCACGGTGTTCTCCGTGACCTACGCGATCGCCGCACCGATCCTGGCGGTCGTGACTGCCAGGCTGCCCCGCAAAGCGCTGGTGGTGGGCGGACTCGGGGTGTTCGCCGTGGCCAACGTGGCCACCGCCCTGGCCCCCGGTTACGGACTCCTGATGACCATGAGGGTCCTGACCGCGCTGGTCGCGGCGTCCATCACCCCCGCGGTCTTCGCCCTTGCCGGACGCCTGTCCGCCCCAGAGCGCATCGGCCGCTCGATCGGCACCGTCGCCGCCGGCCTCACCGTCTCCCTCTTCGTCGGTGTCCCGGCCGGCACCCTGGTCGGCGACGCCTTCGGCTGGCGGGCCGCCTTCGTCGCCGTCGCCGCCTTCTCCGTCCTGGTCGCCTGCGCCGCCGCGTACTTCCTGCCCCACCTCAGCGGTGCCCCCGAAGTGCCCGTCGCCCAGAAACTCCGCATCCTGGGCCGCCCCGCGATCCTGATGTGTGTGGCCGGCACCGTCCTGGGCGCGAGCAGCGGGCTGATGACCTACACCTACATCGCCCCCATCACCGAGAACCTGACCGGGCGGAACGGAGCCGTCCTGGCCCTGTTCATCGGCGTCGTCGGCGTCGCCGGCGCGATCGGCACCTTCGCCGGCGGCCGCCTCACCGATCGCTGGGGCGCTGACAAGGCCCTCCTCGCCACCTTCGGCGGCCTCGTCGCCGCCACCGCCGCGCTCGCCCTCATCGGCGCCGCCGCCGACCACCGGGCACCCGTCTGGCTCGTCGCCGCGGTCCTTGCCCTCTGGGGCTTCACCGCCTGGGGCTTCAACCCCCCTATGAACACCCGCGCCCTCCACCTCGCCCAGGACGCCGGCACCGAAGCGGTCGCCCTCAACACCAGCGGCCTCTACATCGGCATCGCCCTCGCCGGCGCCGCCGGCGGCGCCGCCCTCGCCTCCCACCAAGGCACCGGCGTCTCCCTCACCGCCACCGCCCTCGGCCTCGTCGCCCTCCTCCTCATGATCACCTCCGTCCGCCGCTACCCCGCCATCCCCACCCCCACCCCCGACGCCACCACACCCCAAACCACCACGGCCATGTGAAGCGCGAAGCGCCTCGCTCCCGACCACGGCGGCTGGAACGAGGCGCTCCGGCAATGATGTGTTCCGCTGGACAGAGCCTTCTCGCGAGGCGTTACGTGAGGCCGCTCATGGCCTGACCGAAGTCGTAGAAGATGATCTTGCGGGCCAGTGCCACACGGTTCGTCACATTGAGCTTGGTAAAGCTGCTGCGCACATGCGTCCCTACCGTGTGCACCGAAACGACGAGAAAGTCTGCTATTTCTTTGTTGGTCATCCCCTCGGCGACCAGCCGGGCCACGGCCGTCTCGGCCCGGGTCAGGCCGGACACTCTTGCCGATACCGGAGCGTGGGGCGACATGATCGCCCGGAGTCCGGGCTGGGCGCCGGCCGACGGGCCAACGGCCTCCTCCGGAACTGCCAGGGGTACGGGTTCACGCACCGGTACGGGTACAGGGGTGTCGGAGCACGGCGAGGGCCGCTCCTCCTCGCACCCGTGCAGTGCCGAGGCCGACCAGGCGGGCATGCACTCCGACGACTCCAGAGCGACACCCTTGTTCAGTAGCAGGGTTTTGGTATGGCCGCTTGCCAGCAACTCTGCGATCCGCGAAACGCTGGTGGTGTAACGGGCGGGGACTCTGAGTTCCGCCTTCAGTGTGCCGAGCAGTCCCAACAACTTGCCCAAGGCGGACTGAGGTCCACAGGGAACAATCTCGTTCCACCCTCGCTGGGAACGAAGGGCATCCGCAACTCCGTCGGATAATTGGTCTACCTCCGCATAGGACAGAAAGCATCCGGATGCTTCGTCGACCACGACGGCGAGGTGGGGTGTTCGGGCTGCCTGTTCGGTGAAGAGTTCACCGAGGTGAGCGCCATGCGGGTGCTGTATGAACTTTCCATCGTGTTCCGAGATTCGGGTTTCCGATTCTACCTTCGAGCGAATTTCTTTTGGATTACGCTCGCGCTCGTAACCAGTGTGAGACGTACTCACAACCGTCCTCCCGTTGAGTGTGGCGTCGCACGGACTCCGGTGCATGCCCACCCACAGCCTGAGGGGCTTGCCACCAGCCGCAAACGGAACTTCTCCCTGACAGCGTGCCGCGCGCCGCTCACGTGCGGCACTGCTCGCAGGCTGACGGCACGGTGAAGGCGATCCCGTCGTCGGCGAGGCAGGAACACACGCATATATCGAGCGACGCTCTTGGCTTGAACGCTTCCGATCCGGACTTTAAGCCACCTTATATTGGCATTCCTGAGGTGGGGCGGCAAGCGTTTATTGGTATTTCCCATTGGGTGCCGTTTGGGGCGATGTAAGCACAATCATGTGCATCCCCTGGTGATGGATTGAATATCAGCCAGTGCATGGCCAAACGTTGCGGAAGTCGCTGGGGGAAAAATGCGCTGTCGGCGGGAGGTGAAAAGACCTCCATGACCTGCAACGAAGGCGCACATTCGCACTCCCGGCGAGCATGCAACGGCAGAATCCCCATGGGGACACTGCCTTCGAGTATTTCTGGCCATCGCGCACAGCAGGGTGCTTCCGTGTCCATTCGGAGAGCGTAAGGATCGCTCCGAAAAGTGTTTTTGAGACACCGGGAGATGAGATCCGGTCGGGACTCTCTTCGTAGCCCGGCCCGCACCCGGAGCTGTCCGGGCACTGACCTCTCCGCGCGAAGATCACGCCCGTCGGCTCACTCACCCCTCGATGCGCACCCCGGTGCCGTTCCGTGACCGGAGGTCGCTTCCTCCTGCCGCAGCTACCGGCCTCGCCCTCCGATCGTCATCGAGCCAGGCCGGCGCTGCGGCCCGGACCGCCGTTCTACGGCCTTGCGTAACACGCCGGAGCGCTCGCATCAGAACCGGGTGTACGGCGGTGGTGCCCGCGCGCGGCCGCGGTTCCGCGTGCGGTCGCGCACGTAGCCCCACACCGTTGAACAGCCCGTCGTCACAATTCGGCCGATTCGCATCCGGGCCCGGCGACAACCACACACCGTCCGCCTCGCTGCCACCGCCCTCGTGTGAGCAGCCCTGCCACCCACGCACCAGCCCCTCCCGACCGTCCGGGAACCTGAGCCAGGCTCCGGGGTGTTGGCCGGGAAGCACAGCAACGGGTGGAACCCGAAGCCCTTTTGCAGGTGGGTGGGGGCCTGATCATTCTCGGAGTGGCAGGTGACCGGCGTGGGGTCGAGGTCCGGGACCAGGCCGGGCAGTTCGCGTCCGCCGGCCCGCACCGTGGGTCTCGCGGTGCAGGTCTCGGCGGCCCGCAGTCAGGCCGCCCTCCTGGCTGCGATGCGCCGGAGGTCGGCTTCGTCGGCCTGGGCCCTGATCACACTGGCAAGTGCACGTATGGTCTTCGGCAGCAGACCCGCTCCCCCTCCGGAATATGACGGGAGCAGACAGCCTTACGTAGGTGCCAAGTCCTTTGGACGTTCACCATGGTTACGGAGAAGAAGATGCGAATCGGAGAGCTTGCGGCACGCGTCGGCGTCAGCCCCCGCTCCTTACGCTACTACGAGCAGCAGGGGCTTCTGTCGCCCGACAGAAACGTCAACGGGCATCGGGAGTACGACGAGGTCGCTCTTGAACGTGCGGGCAACATCGCGCAGTTGCTCGCCGCCGGGCTGACCACCGATGACGTCCGGCTCTACCTTTCCGCTGGCTGTCTGGAGCACCGGCTGACCGATTCGCCCCGCTGTTCCGCCGAGCTCGCCGCCGCGCACCGGCGGCTGGCCGGGCTGGATGACAGGATCGCGCAGCTACTACAGATCCGGGAGCGGCTGGTCAAGCACAGTGCGGAGATCCAGGACGCGATCGTGTCCCAGTAACCGGGCTTGGTGCCCGGTCGGGTGGCTCGGTTCACGAGCGGAGTCAGGGCGCCGGGGCTGTGATGGTGGCCGTGTGGAACGCCGGCGTCCCGGTTCGTCGCCAAACGCTTCGACGGCTCGACGGCTCGTCCGACGATCCTGACCATGGTGCGGACGGGATCGCCGGGGTTCGTCAGGCGGTGAGGTGGCCGTTCTTGATCGCTGTGACGAAGGATGACCAGCCGCCTGCCGGGAAGAGGATGGCCGGGCCGGTGGGGGCTTTGCTGTCGCGGACGGGGACGGAGGTGTAGTTGTCGGTTACCTCAAGGCACTCGCCTTGGTCTCCGCCGCTGTAGCTGGACTTGAACCACCCGGTGAGGGTCGCGCCGTCAGTGATGGTGGACTTGGTGCGCATGCTCGTGCTCCGCGGGGCTCGGTTGCGTCAGGCGGTGAGGTGGCCGTTCTTGATCGCTGTGACGAAGGATGACCAGCCGCCTGCCGAGAAGAGGATGGCCGGGCCGGTGGGGGCTTTGCTGTCGCGGACGGGGACGGAGGGGTGGCCGTCGGCGACCTCAAGGCAGTCTCCCTGGCTGCCACCGCTGTAGCTGGACTTGAACCATCCGGCGAGCGTGGACGAGTTTGCAATGCTCCGCCTACTGCTGACCATGTTGGTGTTCCTCTGCTGCAGCTCGCACTAGGGCAAGTGATTCCTGATGCGACATCGCATCGCTCAAGGCAAGATCGTAGACCGTGCGGCATGCCTTCACTAGCGTTGGATCGTCCATCAGGTTCCCTGTCAAGAACCCCTCGACGTAGGCCACTGGCTGGGAGTCCGGAAAGCTCATGAGGGATGCCAAGCCCTCCTGAAGTGCGTGCGCTCCCACCCCGAACGGAAGTACATGAAGCCGGAGCCGCCCGGCTTCAGCCATGCCCGCGATCTTCAGTAGCTGCTCGGCCATGACCTGCGGACCGCCGACCTGCCGCCGCACTACTGCTTCGTCCATCATCGTCCACAGGACCGGGCGCAACGGACCATCGAGGATGCGGGAACGCTCCGTTCGAATGACAACGTCCTTGTCAACCTCATCCGGACGGTAGTTGGGTCGGAGCGTGCTGAACAAAGCGCGCGCGTAGCCGTCCGTCTGGAGCAGACCTGGCACGAGCGAGAGCGCGAACTGCTGGATCAGCGTCGCCTGCTTTTCCAGCTCCGCCACGACAGCGAAGTGGTCCGCGTACTTCGTGTCCAGGTCCTCCAGCCAGCGGGCGAAGAACCCGTCCGTGCCCAGGGCGCGGTCGATCCGCTGGGCATCGTCCGGGCTCGGCAGCCGACGTCCGGCCTCGAAGTGACTGATCAACGTCGGTGAGCAGACGACCTCTTCGGCCAGGGCCTCCTGCGTCAAGCCGGCGGCGAGCCGTCGCAGCCTCAGTTCCTCGCCGTACTTCTCCCGTGGTGTGCGCGGCCTTCGATTCGTCCTCATCAATGCCCAACTCCCAGACTTGACCGGCGTGCTGTCATCCCCGACCCCCTGGAAGCGTAGCGACTCGTGACCCCACTCTGTGATGAGTTCGCTACGCAAAGAAGCGATGCCCAAGCAGGAGAGACCCCCGCGACCGACGCAACCGGTCCGGGGGCGTGGCCATACCGAGAAAGCAGGCTGACATGAATCACGCTATCGCCCGGCTTCTGAAGCCGGTGCTGCGATTGCTGATCCCCGCACGACACCAACGGCATCAGCGGCATCAGTGGCGCCCCCTGGACACGCGCACGTACGTCCACCCCTACTCCTGCGACTACGTCGGCGGACCGACCGTCTTCCGGACCGGCGAGCGTCCCCCGCGCGGGGAGGACAGCCCGTTGGTACGTCCGTACTTCGTCGCGTACGAGCGGGAGCAGGCCGAGGCGTTGGTGGCGGAGCAGCGACGGCGGCGGGCCCGTCGCGGGGGACTGCTGGTCGCCGTGCGCGGTGTGGAGATCACGCCCCAGCCTCTTCGCCGCGTCGAGGCCGCCGCGTGAACAGGGAGCGGGACGACCAGCACGCGTTCAGGCTGCTTCCCTGGACGGGGCCGGAGGGGAAACCGGGTTACGTCCTGGGCGATGGCACCGGCTATGTGTCACGGATGGCGGACAACATGGAGTGTGTGCAGCTCGACATGGCGCACGACCTGCTCGGGCATGCCGCTGACCTGCTGGCGGACCAGAGAGTCACCGGAGCGGAGCTGCACTTCCTCGCCAGTCGGCTGAGCGAGTCGCTGGAGGAGGTCAAGCGGGTCGCGGAGAGCCGGGGTTCGCGGCTGAGCGCGATCGGCGCGGGTCCGGACAGCGGCTCACAGGGGCATCGAGATCGGGCGCCGGACGCCGAGAGCCGGACGCCCGGATCCGGTCAGGCCGGTCAGGCCGGTGAGCCGGTGAACCGGTGAGCCGGCCGACGGCCTGACGGACCGTTCCCGCGCTGTCACCCGATCCCGCCGGCCTGCGGGTGCGGGGTCGGCGGGGCTTCCCGCCACAGCACGGGGAACCGGCCGGCCATCTCGCGCTCCACCCACGCACGTCGCCGGTTCAGCAGATCCCGGCCGTGGGGGTGGGCGCCGGGCTCCAGATCAGCCAGCAGCGTACGGAGACGGGTCAGGACCAAGGGGGAGTTCAGAGCCGCCACGATGACGTCGTCGATGCCGGTGCGCACGAATTCCTCCCACGAGGGCCGCCGGATCACGACCCGCACCGCGCCGTCGGGGCCGGCGACCCGCAAGGGGCCGGCTTCTCCCGCACGTCTCGCGGCCGGGCCGCCGAGCAGATCCGCCATGCAGTCCAGGGCCTGCGCGGCGGTGGCGGGGTCGTTGATGCTGGAGGAGAGCGCCCTGAGCGCGATGTCGGCCAGGAGGCGGAACGCCAGCATCGGGTCCTGCTCGAACGTCGGCTCCAGCCCGGTCGCCAGCGATCCCAGGACCGTGGTGTCCGCGATGGCGGCGCCGTACACGTCGGCGATCTTCGCCCCGGGGCGGAGGGTGCCGCCGGGAGCCTTGTGCAGCACGATGACCGCGTCCGCCTCCCGGGCCGCCTCCCGCAGCTGCCGTACGTCGATCTGCTGGAGCACCGCCGCGGGCTTCCGCCAGGTGACGGTGGCGGCCGGTGGCCCGTTGTCCACGGACACCTCCGAAGCCGCTGGGGAGGTGTCCGCGGGGTAGAGCGTGTCCAGGGCGGTGGACCCCCGCTCGGTGATCGAGCGCAGGACCGGGGCGAGCTGGATCGAGGAAAGAGCACGGAGCAGCAGAGCCCGCAGCAGGGTCAGCATCGCCAGCAGCAGGATCGCGGTGACGACCGGTACGGCGACGGACACATCGGAACTGTCGCCGATCGCCAGCGCGGCCGTGACGCAGAAGACCGCCAGACCGATCGAGAAGGCGAAGGTCCACCAGACGATCGGCGACTGACGGAACAGGGTCAGCCGGGGGGTGAAGCTGGTGTGGGCCCACTGCACCACCAGGAACAGCAGTGAGAAGATCACCACCGTCGTGCCGAGCACCCCGAAACCCAGCGCCACCAGCACATCGGCCACCTGGCGCGCGGGTGCGTCCGGCCCGCCCGTGATCCTCGGTACGAGCATCCCCAGAGCCAGCCCCGCGAGGGCCAGCAGCAGCTGGACCAGTCCGGCCCGCACCTGACGACTGCGGCGCAACGGGGCACGCCCGCCGCCGCGGGGGATCACGGTCATCGCGCCGGTCCTCTCACGCCGTCACCTGTGCCGCTGTCCGCCGCACGAGGATGCTGCCGGATCCGCTTCCGCACGGTGAACGGACCGGTCCGCATGCTGACAGTCTCTCCCCCCGAAGGCCGGACGGCCTCCCGGCACGCATGGGCGGCAGCGCGTAATTTCCGGGTGCGAGAGGACGACTCAATCGCCCCGGGTTCAGGCGGCGGGTTACGGGTAGCGAGTTGTTGAGCCCCGTCAGGGTGACATTTCGCTGGGGCGGCAACGCCAATGTCAGTGGGCCCTGCTTCACTGAGGCCATCGATACCGGGGAGCGAGTTATGCCGACTGTGATCCACAAGACGCGTGATCAGCTTGAGACTCAGCGTGCACAGCTGCTGGCCGACGTGAACATGAGCTACGAACAGCTCGCCGGACGCGCCGCCATGTACAGCCTCAGCATGGACGAGTTGGACGTGTGGCACACCATTGAAGGTCTCGACTACCTTCTCGAAGGTGACAGCTGAAGAGGTCAAGGCCCTTGCTGAGCCGGCGGCCGGGTTCGCCGACCAACTCACCGACCTGACGCGGGGTGTCCTCGGCGAGAACACCCCGCGTTTTCATGCGATCAACAGGGGTTCCAAGATCCGGGTCTCGCCCATACGCGATGACGAGGTCATGCAGCGGATCCCCGTCAGCATCGACGGCGAGCCCCGACTCAGCCTCATGGCCCGCTTCTACTGCTGCTGGGACGGTTCGAGCACGTTCATGGCGACGGACCAGGCGGACGTCCACGTTTTCTACGAGGGGGTCCCGGATCCCCTCCTTCGTTACGAGTACGTGCGCAACAGCAAGGAGCCGCCGGGTGCACACGTGCAAGTGCACGCTCACCGCGACGAGATGGCGTACCTCCTGCGCCTGGCGGACCGGGGGCGGCCGAAGCAGGGGCTGAGGCGGGACAGGCTGCCCCGCCTGTCGGAGATGCACTTACCGGTCGGTGGTCACCGGATGCGCCCTTCGCTGGAGGATGTGCTGCTGTTCCTCCAGCGCGAGTTCGCGATCGACACCGCACCGGGGTGGAAGGCGGTGATCGAGGAACACCTCCGCAGATGGCGGACCACGCAGCTCAAAACGGCGGTGCGGGATGCCCCCGACGCGGCCGCGCGAGTACTCCGTCAGCTGGGATACACCGTGACGGAGCCGGGTGTTCCTGCCGCGCGCCCGGCCCCCGACGACGACGTGAAGCTGTACTGGCCGTAGCGGCGGGCAACGGTGGCCACACCCTTCCGGGTTGACCCCCGTGCGGCGGCTTCCGGGGGCCGACTGCCGGCGGTCGGCCGCCGGCGGCATCAGCCGCCCGACGACTCCAGCCAGCCGACCAGGTCGTCCGTCAGCAGTTCGCCGTCCGCCTCGACGTCCGCGCTGATCGCACCCAGACCGAGGTGGTACACACGGGTCCGGTCGCGGCCGTGGCGCCGCATGAGCAGTCCGCCCCCGCCGCTGTCGTCCCCGATCAGCACCCACTCGGGCGCGTATCGGGCCATCTCGAAGGTCTCGTTCCGCTCCGCGATGACATGCGGTCCGTAGGCCAGCACGCCGTTGTCGAGCAGTGCGCCCGGCGTCGACCGCCACAGCCGGGCGACGGCGGGATTGGGGCCGTCCCGGAGTCCGCCGGCGAGGGCCGACCGGGTGGCGAGGAACCCGGCGAACGACTCCGCCACCCGGTGCTCCTCGCCGTCGAGGCCGTCGCGGCGGTCCACCGGATACTCGCCCTCCCCGCACGCGCCGCTTCCGTCGAGGGCGAAGGAGTAGGTGTCACCGCAGTCGGGCTCGACGGCGAAGCAGAGCCTGGCGCCGTCCCTGCGCCACCCGGCGGTGATGTCCTCGTACATGTCGTCGGCGAGCCCGCCCGGTACGACTGTCGCGAGGTCCGCGCCACCGGCCCGGCCGTGTCCGTACTCGGTCAGCCACCACCGGTACGAGGGCGGCAACGGACCGACCCGTTCCTCGGCTTCCCGGATCGCCGCTTCCGGTACGGCGACGGCCGGCCGCCGCCCGAACTCCGGTGTCGCTTCCACCAGCTCGCGCAGTTGTGTCAGGTCAGGTCTCACGCGACAGAGTCTGCCAGGGCGCCCGGTCAGCCCAGCAGCTCCCGGAGCCTGACGAGATCGTCGCCCACCGACCGGCGCTCCTCGTCGGTCAGTTCCACCTTCGCCGCCTCCTCCAGCAGTTCGCGGGCCGGTCCCGTCCCGCCGAGCCGCTGCTCGATGTCCCCGCGCAGGACCAGCAGCCGCAACCGCTGTACGGGGGTGGGGTGTTCGTCCTCCAGGTTCAGCACCCGGTCGATGATCCGCGCGGCCCCGGGCAGGTCCTGCTTGGAGTCGGCGAACAGGTCCGCCATGTGCAGGGCGCGGGCGAAGGTCTCCTTGGGGGCGGGCCGGTGGCTCGGGTCGTCGCTCGTCGGCTGCCCGATCCGGATCGTGTTGCCGGTGGGGTCGGTCATCAGGAACTGCCGCACCCCGTACGACATGTCCTTTAGTGGGCCGACGCGCGGCAGCCCGCGCGTGGGAATCCTGCCGTACGCCGCCTTGAGGCCTGCCCGGAACGCGGTGTGCAGGCTGTCGACGTCCTCGGTGAGGACATAGCAGCCGGAGTGCGAGGCGGCGGGGTCGTACTCCTTCATTCCGTAGAACTGAAGCTCGATCGCCCCGCGTTCGACGACCGCGTAGGCGTACGGGCTGGTCTGGAGGTACGTCGTCCTGAAGCCCAGGGCCGTGTAGAAGTCGACCACCGGCCTGATCGACTGCGTCCGGCAGGGGAGGAGCGGGATGGTCTTCTCGGTCATGCCCCGTACGGTAATAAAATTTGACTAGTTGAGTCAGTGGGACATGACGACACCCCTGTCAGGTCGTGGGCCGTGACCGTGCCGTCGTCGTACCGGCGCGCTGTTCATGGGCGCGGAGCGGGTGCGAACGAGGGGCCGGATCGCCGGGACCGTCATCGCCGCTTTCTGCGTCCGGCTGGCTCTCGGCGACTGAACACCGATCCTGGCCCCCGCCGCGTCCCGGGGTTCCGCCTGGTGCCGGTCCGGGTCAGGGCGTCGGGGCCGCCCCCGCTTCCGCTTCCGCGCCCGCCCGCCGGGCCGTGGCGGCGATGCCCTGGAGCGCCGCGATGTGCAGGGCCAGAGCCTGGTGCCCCTCGGGTGTGAGGGAGAGCCAGGTCCGGGGGCGCTTGCCGACGTAGCCCTTGCGGACGGTGAGGTATCCGATCCCGTCCAGGGCGGAGGCGATCTTGCTCAGCACCGAGTCGGACACCTGGCAGCTGTCCCGGACGGTGGCGAACTCGGCCTCGTCGCACGCGGAGAGGAAGGCGACGACCGCCAGCCGGGTGGGGTGGTTGATCGCCGCGTCGACCGCCGGCTGTCCAGGTGCGGGAGCTGCGGTCATCCGATGTCCTGGAGCTTCCGTGTGATCGACGCGTTCCGGGCGGCGAACACCGCCCAGGCGCCAAGTCCGAGGACGGTGAACAGCGCGACCTTGGTGACGGAGCGGTCGGCCTCGAACAGGTGGCACAGCCCCCACGTCACGAGCCCCGCGGCGAGGAGTGCCGACAGCGGACCCGCGGCCCGGCGCAGCCGTGCGGGCAGGGGGCGGGCCACTGTGACGCCCGCCCGCCGCCCGGCGGCGTTGACGAGTACGAGCACCACGGCCAGGCCCGCGAGTGAGATGGTCAGCGAGAGGGGCGCCCCCCAGCCGCCGCGCTCCTCGGCCCACGCCTGCCCGAGAGCGGAAACGATCAACGCCGCCGCAGCCGCGGGGCCATACCAGGCGGGAGCCAGCCCGGCCCGGAGGCGGGCGCCCTCCCTCGCCGATTCGACGCTCCGCAGGGCTTCCGTGGCGCGGTCGGCGGATACGTCCGTACCGCCCGAGTGGATGGGGGTGTTCTCCTGCGGGGGCATCGTGTTTCCCGGACCTCTCGTCAGCGATGTGCGTGATCTGCCCGCTCATCCTGGCATGTACTTTCCATGAAGGAAAGTACTTTCCAGCCCAAGGAGGCGGACCGGGCCGGACCGACCGCTTGTCAGCGGGACCCGGTAGCGTCGGCGCATGTCCAACATGGCCGTCCTCGAAGGGGTCCTGGAGAGGATCACGTACGCCAATGAGGAGAACGGGTACACCGTCGCCCGGGTCGACACCGGGCGCGGTGCCAACGATCTCCTCACGGTGGTCGGCGCGCTGCTCGGCGCGCAGGTGGGTGAGTCGCTGCGGATGGAGGGCCGTTGGGGGTCGCACTCCCAGTACGGCAAGCAGTTCACCGTCGAGAACTACACGACGGTGCTGCCCGCCACCATCCAGGGCATCCGCCGCTACCTCGGCTCCGGTCTGATCAAGGGCATCGGCCCCGTCATGGCCGACCGGATCACCACGCACTTCGGCGTCGACACCCTCGACATCATCGAGCAGGAACCCAAGCGCCTCGTCGAGGTCCCCGGACTCGGTCCGAAGCGGACGAAGATGATCGCCGCCGCGTGGGAGGAGCAGAAGGCGATCAAGGAGGTGATGGTCTTCCTCCAGGGCGTCGGCGTCTCCACCTCCATCGCCGTCCGTATCTACAAGAAGTACGAGGACGCCTCCATCTCCGTCGTGAAGAACCAGCCCTACCGGCTGGCCGCCGATGTCTGGGGCATCGGCTTCCTCACCGCCGACCGGATCGCGCAGGCGGTCGGCATTCCGCACGACAGCCCGGAGCGGGTCAAGGCGGGACTCCAGTACGCCCTGTCCCAGTCGTCCGACCAGGGGCACTGCTTTCTCCCCGAGGAGCGGCTGATCGCGGACGGGGTCAAGCTCCTCCAGGTCGACACCGGCCTGGTCATCGAGTGCCTGGCCGATCTGGCCGCCGACCCCGAGGGCGTCGTACGGGAGAAGGTGCCGTCCTCCGATGGCGGGGAGCCGGTCACGGCCGTGTATCTGGTGCCGTTCCACCGTGCCGAGATCTCGCTCGCCGCCCAGGTCCGGCGGCTGCTGCAGACCCCGGAGGACCGGATGCCGGCCTTCCAGGACGTGGCCTGGGACAAGGCGCTGGCCTGGCTCGCCACCCGTACCGGCGCGACGCTGGCGCCCGAGCAGGAGGAGGCGGTCCGGCTGGCGCTCAGCCGGAAGGTCGCCGTCCTGACCGGCGGGCCCGGCTGCGGAAAGTCGTTCACGGTCCGCTCCATCGTCGAACTGGCCCGCGCCAAGCGCGCGAAGGTGGTGCTGGCCGCACCCACCGGGCGGGCCGCCAAGCGGCTGTCCGAGCTGACCGGCGCCGAGGCGTCCACCGTGCACCGGCTGCTGGAGCTGAAACCCGGCGGGGACGCGGCGTACGACCGGGACCGTCCACTGGACGCCGACCTCGTCGTCGTGGACGAGGCGTCGATGCTCGATCTGCTCCTCGCCAACAAGCTCGTGAAGGCGGTGGCACCCGGTGCCCACCTCCTGCTCGTGGGCGATGTCGACCAACTCCCCTCCGTGGGCGCGGGCGAGGTGCTGCGCGACCTGCTCGCGGACGGCGGCCCGGTCCCGGCCGTCCGGCTGACCCGGATCTTCCGCCAGGCCCAGCAGTCCGGAGTCGTCACCAACGCCCACCGGATCAACGCCGGACAGCCGCCCCTGACCGAGGGCATGAGCGACTTCTTCCTCTTCGTGGAGGACGAGACGGAGGACGCGGGCGTGCTCGCCGTGGATGTCGCGGCGCGTCGCATCCCGGCGAAGTTCGGCCTGGACCCCCGCCGTGACGTGCAGGTTCTCGCCCCGATGCACCGGGGGCCGGCCGGGGCGGGCCATCTCAACGGCCTGCTCCAGCAGGCCATCACCCCCGGCCGCCCCGACCTGCCCGAGAAGCGGTTCGGCGGCCGGGTCTTCCGCGTCGGCGACAAGGTCACGCAGATCCGCAACAACTACGACAAGGGCGAGAACGGCGTCTTCAACGGCACGGTCGGCGTCGTCGTCTCCCTCGATGTGGACGAACAGAAGCTGACCGTCCGCACCGACGAGGACGAGGAGATCGGCTACGACTTCGATGAGCTGGACGAGCTGTCCCACGCGTACGCCATGACCATCCATCGTTCCCAGGGCAGCGAGTATCCGGCCGTCGTCGTACCCGTCACGACCAGCGCCTGGATGATGCTCCAGCGGAACCTGCTGTACACAGCGGTGACACGGGCCAAGAAGCTCGTCGTACTGGTCGGATCGCGCAAGGCGATCGGCCAGGCGGTACGCACGGTTTCCGCAGGCAGACGCTGTACGGCGCTGGATTTCCGGCTCAGGGGCGGTAGCAACGGAGACTTCGTGTGAGCCTCGTACAAAAATGATCGATCAAATCGGTGGGAAACATCACGGAGGTCTTCCGGAACCGCAGTCAAGGGGGCAGGATGAGTAAGTTGGCGGCACTCAGTGCCGCCAGTAGGTCCAATGGACGACCCCGAGTGCACTCTCCTGAGCCAAATGGGGGAGGGTGGAGACAGTCAGGGCACCTCGAAGAAGAGGCACTACGTCGGTGAGGGATGACGTGAGCGAGCACACCAACAACGCTGTAGTACTGCGGTACGGCGATGACGAGTACACCTACCCGGTGATCGACAGCACCGTCGGCGACAAGGGCTTCGACATCGGGAAGCTCCGGGCCAATACCGGCCTGGTGACGCTGGACAGCGGATACGGCAACACTGCCGCCTATAAATCCGCCATCACGTACCTCGACGGCGAGCAGGGCATTCTGCGCTACCGCGGATACCCGATCGAGCAGCTCGCCGAGCGCTCGACGTTCCTCGAGGTCGCGTACACGCTGATCAACGGTGAGCTTCCCAAGGTCGACGAGCTGTCGACCTTCAAGAACGAGATCACCCAGCACACGCTGCTGCACGAGGACGTCAAGCGGTTCTTCGACGGCTTCCCGCGCGACGCCCACCCGATGGCCATGCTGTCCTCGGTCGTCAGCGCGCTGTCCACCTTCTACCAGGACAGCCACAACCCGTTCGACGAGGAGCAGCGCCACCTCTCGACGATCCGGCTGCTGGCCAAGCTCCCGACGATCGCGGCGTACGCCTACAAGAAGTCGATCGGTCACCCCTTCGTCTACCCGCGCAACGACCTCGGGTACGTCGAGAACTTCCTGCGCATGACCTTCTCGGTCCCCGCCCAGGAGTACGAGCCGGACCCGGTCGTCGTCTCGGCGCTCGACAAGCTGCTCATCCTGCACGCGGACCACGAGCAGAACTGTTCGACCTCCACCGTGCGTCTGGTCGGCTCCTCGCAGGCGAACATGTTCGCCTCCATCTCCGCCGGTATCTCGGCGCTGTGGGGCCCCCTGCACGGTGGCGCCAACCAGTCGGTGCTGGAGATGCTGGAAGGCATCCAGGCCAACGGCGGCGACGTCGACTCCTTCATCAACAAGGTGAAGAACAAGGAGGACGGCGTCCGCCTGATGGGCTTCGGCCACCGGGTGTACAAGTCCTTCGACCCGCGCGCCACGATCATCAAGGCCGCGGCCCACGATGTGCTGTCCTCGCTCGGCAAGTCCGACGAGCTGCTCGACATCGCGCTCAAGCTGGAGGAGCACGCGCTCTCCGACGAGTACTTCGTCTCGCGGAACCTCTACCCCAACGTGGACTTCTACACGGGTCTGATCTACCGGGCCATGGGCTTCCCGAGCGAGATGTTCACCGTGCTCTTCGCGCTCGGCCGGCTTCCGGGCTGGATCGCCCAGTGGCACGAGATGATCAAGGAGCCGGGATCCCGCATCGGCCGCCCGCGCCAGATCTACACCGGCGAGGTCCTGCGCGACTTCGTCCCGGTCGAGGGCCGCTGAAGCCGGACCGGCTTCGCCGGGCCGCGTGCGCACCCCGCGCGCGGGCCGCTTCCCACGGCTCTGCGCACGACGTGACGTCGTGCGGGTAACTCCGCCATACCCGGCCTCTTCGGCCGACTGCCTTCGCCCCGCGTACCGCGCCTCGCACAGAGCGCGGTGTCCGGGGCGATTCGGCGTTTCGGGGGCCTTGGCTCCGTCCGCGCGGTGGAGCGCACCGTCCCGGCGCATCGGTGGCCGCGCGGCCCCGGCAGACGGGGTGAGTGGTGCGGGTGGTGCGGATTCATGGATGGTGCGAGAAACGCCCCGCCGTCGATCCCCCCACGGGTCGACGAACGGGGCGCTTCCCATATCCCGGAGCGGATTCCCCCCACGGGATCCGGCCGGGCGTCTGCAGGGAGCCGAGGCTCCCGTTGTTCTGTTGTGCCGCGGTCTGCCGGGGAACGTACGCACGGGAGGGCCGCTCAAAGCTCCCCGGTGCACGCGCCCCGGCCAACGCTTGCCATGGAGCGTCCCCCAAGACACTCCATCGGACGTCCCCCAAGACATCCTTGGCATCGCACTCTTAGACTCGCGAACCCACCGGATGGTTACCCTGTAAACGGTGTGATCTAGGTCTCTTTGTGGAAGTTACGTGAAGGAGCGCAACCTCAGGCTGTTGGTGACGACGAGCACGGACGAAAACGCCATGGCGGCTCCCGCGATCATAGGGTTGAGCAGGCCAAATGCAGCCAAAGGCAACGCAGCAACGTTGTACCCGAAGGCCCAGAAGAGGTTGCCCTTGATGGTGGTCAGCGTACGCCTGGAGAGACGGATTGCATCACCAGTCACCTTAAGATCTCCACGAACCAAGGTGAGATCGCCGGCTTCGATCGCGGCGTCGGTGCCGGTTCCCATGGCGAGGCCCAGGTCGGCCTGGGCCAGTGCGGCCGCGTCGTTGACGCCGTCGCCGACCATGGCGACCGAACGGCCTTCGGCCTGGAGGCGCTTGACGACGTCGACCTTGTCCTCCGGCATGACCTCCGCGTACACCTCGTCGATGCCGACCTCGGCCGCGACGGCTTCCGCGACGGCCCGGTTGTCGCCGGTCAGCAGGACGGGCCTGAGTCCCAGTGCGCGCAGCTCGGCGACAGCGGCCGCGCTGCTGTCCTTGACCGCGTCGGCGATGGACAGCACGCCCCGGGCTTCCCCGTCCCAGGCGACGGCGACGGCGCTGCGGCCCTGACGCCCGGCGCCCGCCAGCGCGGCGGACAGGCCCTGCGGAAAGGCGATCCCGGCTTCGGTGAGGAGCGCCGGGCGGCCGACGAGGACGGAACGGCCCTCGACGGTGCCGCGTACCCCGAGTCCGGGGACGTTGGTGAAGTCCTCGGGGGTGGGGAGGGTGCCGACTTCGGTCATGGCGCCGGTGGCGACGGCTTGGGCGATGGGGTGTTCGGAGGCGTGTTCGAGGGCTCCGGCGATGCGGAGGACGTCGTGCCGGTCGGTGCCGTCGGTGGTGTGGATGTCGAGGAGGGTCATTTTGCCGGTGGTGACGGTGCCGGTCTTGTCGAGGACGATGGTGTCGACGCGGCGGGTGGTTTCGAGGACTTCGGGGCCCTTGATGAGGATGCCGAGCTGGGCGCCGCGTCCGGTGCCGACCATGAGGGCGGTCGGGGTGGCGAGCCCGAGGGCGCAGGGGCAGGCGATGATCAGTACGGCGACGGCGGCCGTGAACGCGGCGGTCACGTCGTCCGTGATCAGCAGCCAGGCGACCAGCGTGCCCAGGGCGATCAGCAGCACCACGGGGACGAACACGGCGGAGATCCGGTCCGCCAGGCGCTGCACGTCCGCCTTGCCGTTCTGGGCGTCCTCGGCGAGCCTGGCCATCCGGGCGAGCTGGGTGTCGGCGCCGACCCGGGCCGCCTCGACGACGAGACGGCCCGAGGTGTTCACGGTGGCCCCGGTGACCGGGTCGCCGGCCTCGATGTCCACGGGGACGGACTCGCCGGTGAGCATGGAGGTATCGACGGCCGAGGTGCCCTCGACGACGGTGCCGTCGGTGGCGATCTTCTCGCCGGGACGGACCACGAAACGGTCCCCGACGGCGAGCGCGGCGACCGGGACGCGTACCTCCCCGCCGTTCCTGAGCACCGCGACGTCCTTGGCGCCCAGGTGCATCAGCGCCCGCAGCGCCGCACCGGCCTTCCGCTTGGACCGCGCCTCCAGGTACCGGCCCAGCAGGATGAAGGTGACGACCCCGGCCGCGACCTCCAGATAGATCGCCGAGGACGCGGCGGCGGAGCCCATGGCGCGCGAGACGGTGAAGTCGAAGCCGTGCCGCATGCCCGGCATGCCGGCCTGTCCGAAGAACAGTGCCCACAGCGACCAGCCGAACGCGGCGAGTGTGCCGATGGAGACCAGGGTGTCCATCGTGGCCGCACCGTGCCGCAGATTGGTCCAGGTGGCGCGGTGGAACGGGAGGCCGCCCCAGACGACGACGGGGGCGGCGAGGGTGAGGGAGAGCCACTGCCAGTTGTCGAACTGGAGGGCGGGGATCATGGCGAGCAGGATGACGGGGAGGGCGAGGGCGGCGGAGACGACGAGGCGCCGGCGGAGCGAGGCGAGGGCGGCATCCTGCGCGGCCTCGGCCGCGTCGGCCTCAAGGGCCGGGTCGGTCCCGTCCGTCTCGCCCGGTGCCTTTGCCGATGCCGATGCCGATGCCGATGCCGATGCCGATGCCGGTGCTGGTGTCGATGCCGATGCCTGTGCCGGTGTCGATGCCTTCGTCTCCGCTTCCGTCGCCGGGGCCGGCTTCGTCCCCCCGGAGGCCGCTGTCGGGCGGGCCGTGTAGCCGGTCTTCTCGACCGTGGCGATCAGGTCCGCCAGGGCGGTTTCCCCGCCGAAGGTGACCCGCGCCTTCTCGGTCGCGTAGTTCACCGTGGCGGTGACGCCGTCCATCCGGTTGAGCTTCTTCTCGACGCGGGCCGCACAGGACGCGCAGGTCATGCCGCCGATGGTGAGCTCGGCCTCGGAGGTTTCCGGGGCCGGGGCCTCGGGGGCGGTGGTGGTGGCCATGTCCGAACTCCTGGGTGACGCAGGTCGGGCCGTACCCCTCCAGTATGTGCTGGTGGGTCCGGCCCGACGGCAAAGCGGTGGTGCGGGTGGTGCGGGTGCTGCGGGGGTGCTGTCTCAGGCGGCCGGGCCGACGAGCTCGTAGCCCGCCTCGTCCACGGCGGCGCGCACGGCGTCCTCGGCCAGCGGGGCCTGCGAGACGACGGTGACCCGGCCGGTGGAGGCGACGGCCTTGACCGAGGTGACACCCTCGATACCGGAGATCTCCTCGGAGATGGCGCCTTCGCAGTGGCCGCAGGTCATGCCCTTCACCTCGTACACGGCGGTGACGGCGCCGACCTGCACATCGGCCGCACCGTCGTGGCAGGAACCGGACGGCGAGCAGCAGGAACCGGTGGCCTGGGGGGTCTCGGTCTCGGCGGTCATGACGTTCTCCTCTTCGGTAAACACATGTGGGACGCACGCGGAACGTGGCATGAGGGGCTGCCGGTGGGTCCGGGGTGCCTCATGCACGTCATACTATACCCCTAGGGGGTATGAATGCGAGCCTCTCCCGCCCCGGCCGGCGGTCGCGCGCCGATGGCCGCCCCGGAAGTCCGTCACTTCAGGCCCCACCTCGCAATCCACCTCGCACCCCACTCCGGGCCCCGCTCCCGGCGCCCTCGCTCCCAGGCCCGGCTCCCGGACCCCGCCCCCGGGCACCCCGCCCCACTCCGGGCCGCGGGCCCGCCCCGCCCCGCCCCGGACCCGCCCCGGACCCGCCCCGAAACCTGCCTCGGCGGTCGCGGGAATGCCCCCTGGAACCCCTTCGGGCGGCGCGCTGCCGACCGGGTTCGCCCGGCAGGAGGGGTGGGGCCCCATGCGCGCCGGCGGTCCCCCAGCCGCCCGCCGGTGCCTTTCCCTGACCCTCGCGCACACCCTCTGAGCTGGGCTTTTGTGTACCCCGGGCATACAATTCCCTTATGGAAAAGGGGACTTCGGTGGACCGGAACATACGCACGGTGGACGACGTACTGCGGCTCATGGACGGCCTGTTCGCGCCGGAGGCCGACCGGTGGACGGCCGACGCGTCCTCCTGGTGGGACGGCTTCTACGCGGACCGTTCCAAGGCGGTGCCCTTCTTCGTGTCGAAGCCCGACGAGAACCTCGTCTCGTACGCCGACCGGGGCCTGATCCCGCCGGGCCGCGCGCTCGACCTGGGCTGCGGTCCGGGGCGCAACGCACTCCGGCTCGCCGCCCTGGGCTTCGAGGTGGACGCCGTGGATCTGTCCCCGGCGGCCATCGCCTGGGCCGGGGAGCGGGCGCTCGAAGCGGGGGTGGGGGCCGGGGGCGGCATCCGGTTCCACTGCGGCGACGCGTTCGGTGACGTGGCGGCCGCACTGACCGGGCCGTACGACCTGATCTACGACTCCGGCTGCTTCCACCACCTGCCGCCGCACCGCCGCATCAGCTACCTCGCCCTGCTCGACCGGGCCCTCGCCCCCGGCGGCCGGTTCGCCCTCACCTGCTTCGCGGCCGGTGCGATGGGCTCCGAACTCTCCGACGCGGACCTCTACCGGCAGGCCCGGCTCCACGGGGGCATCGCCTACACGCCGGAGTCGTTGCGCCGGATCTTCTCGGACCTGGAGGAGGTCGAACTGCGCCGGATGCGCGACGAGCCGTCCGGGTCCCCGCTCTTCGGCGAGGCCTTTCTCTGGACGGCCCTGTTCCGCCGGGCCGGCCGGAGCTAGTGGCGATACGGCGCGGCAGCGCGGCGGAGGGCGGCGGGAGGGCGGCCGGCGTGCGGCCGGGTGCGTCAGCGGCTCCGGTTGCGGGGGCGGGCGGCGACCCAGGCGTGGACGGTGTCGCCGTACCAGTGGGGTTTGCCGTTCCGCACGTGGTCGGGCGGGGGAAGGAGGCCGTGTTTGCGGTACGAGCGAACGGTGTCCGGCTGGACCTCGATGTGCGCGGCAATGTCCTTGTAGGACCAGAGTGTTCTGTCCGTCATCGGTGACGCCTCTCTGCACTTCACTGCACTTCACTGCACTTCTCTTCGCGTTCTTGCGCGCTCAGCCTGTGCTCCGGTGGGCGTTCCCGGGCGGCAGGCGGGGTGGGGCTGTTGAGTGACTGTGACGAAACACCCGTGAAGTGGTGACATATGTGACGAAGAGGTGACTCCGAAATCCAAGGGCGGCTGTCCGCCGTCCGCCGTCCGCCGGCGACGGCACCTTCACCGTGGCGGAGGCCGTACTGCTGTCGTCGGAGAGGGGCTCACCCGCGAACTCGTCCGTGAGGTGTACGAGGCCGAGTGCGAGACCTACCGGAATCCGGTGACGGGCCGGCTCGCCATCGCCTGCCTCGACGCGTACAACCGGCCGCTGGACGGCAGGTCTCAGAGCGGCTGCGAGGGTGTGCCGCAGGTGCGGAGGTAGTCGCGGGTGCGGCGCGCGATCGGGAACGGCCGGTCGGGCGGGCACGGATACATGTCCTGCTCGACGATCGCGAACAGCTCGGCGTCCAGGCCGCGGGCGGCCTCCAGGACCGGCCCCAGCGCGGGCACCCCGCCCGGCGGTTCGCACATCACCCCGCGTGCCACGGCCGGGCCGAACGGCACCTCGTCCGCCACGACGCCGGCCAGGATCTCCGGGTCGACCTGCTTGAGGTGGAGGTAGCCGATCCGCTCCCCGTAGGTCTCGATGAGCTTGACGCTGTCCCCGCCGCAGTACGCGTAGTGCCCCGTGTCCAGGCAGAGCGAGACCAGGCCGGGGTCGGTGGCGTCGAGGAAGCGGTTCACGTTCTCCTCGCCGTCGATATGGGTGTCCGCGTGCGGGTGCACGACGATCCGCAGGCCGTAGCGGTCGCGCACCTCGCGGCCCAGCCGTTCGGTCTGGGCGGTGAGGTCGCGCCACTGCGCGGCGGTGAGCGTGCGGTCCTCCAGCACCTCACCCGTTCTGTCGTCGCGCCAGAAGGAGGGGATGACCACCAGATGCTCCGCGCCCATGGCCCGGGTGAGCGCCGCGATGTCCGCGACGTGCGCCCAGGTCCGGTCCCAGACGTCCGGTCCGTGGTGCAATCCGGTGAAGACGGTGCCGGCCGAGACCGACAGCCCGCGGCTGCGGGTCTCGTCCGCGAGCCGGACCGGATCGGTCGGCAGATAGCCGTACGGTCCGAGCTCGATCCACTCGTAGCCGGCCTCGGACACCTCGTCGAGGAAGCGGTGCCAGGGCACCTGTGCCGGATCGTCGGGGAACCACACTCCCCAGGAATCGGGTGCCGAGCCGATACGGATGCGGGCCGGAGACGGTGCGGAGGGGGCCATATCGCCCACCTTCCGGTCCCCGTGAAGAGGTGTCAAGACTTCGTCCGAATGTCCGGACAAAATGTTGACAGGGCTCCGGGGGAGGGCTAGACCTGGGACCCTGCCGTCCGGTCGCGGCCGGGGCGTCGGCGGCGGGAGGGCGCGGGCACGGTCGGAGCGGGGTCGCAGCGGGCCGAAGGGATGCGTATGCCTGAGCCGTACGACGTGATCACGATGGGGCGGATCGGGGTGGACATCTACCCGTTGCGCAGCGGTGTACCGCTCGCCCGGGTCGACACCTTCGGAAAGTTCCTCGGCGGCTCCCCGTCCAATGTCGCGGTGGCGGGCGCGCGCCTGGGCCGCCGGACGGCCGTGATCACCCGTACCGGACGGGACGCCTTCGGTGAGTATCTCCACCACCAGCTGCGCGAGTTCGGGGTCGACGACCGGTGGGTGAGCGATGTCGAGGAGTACCCGACCCCGGTGACGTTCTGCGAGATCTTCCCGCCGGACCACTTCCCGCTCTACTTCTACCGGCAGCCCAAGGCGCCCGATCTGGAGATCCGGCTGCCGGAACTCGATCTGGCGGCGGTGCGTGCCGCCCGGATCTTCTGGATGACGGGCACCGGCCTCAGCGCCGAACCGAGCCGCACCTCGACGCTCGCCGCGCTGCGCGCCCGCGACCCGGGGACGGGTGACCAGGGGACGGGCGGCGCGGGTACGGCCCGTCCGGCCCCCGGCTCCGGGTTCCGCACGGCCACGGTCTTCGACCTGGACTGGCGCCCCATGTTCTGGGACGACGGCGACCACGGCACCGTCGCACCCGCCCGCTACCGCGAGGCCCTCGCCCATGCCACCGTCGCCGTCGGCAACCTCGACGAGTGCGAGGTCGCGACGGGGGAGCGCGAGCCGTACGCGGCGGCCCGCGCCCTGCTCGCGGCCGGGGTGGAGCTCGCCGTCGTCAAGCAGGGCCCCGAGGGGGTCCTCGCCGCGCACCGCGACGGGACCACCGTCCAGGTTCCGCCCCTGCCCGTGCGGGTGGTCAACGGCCTCGGTGCCGGGGACGCGTTCGGCGGGGCGCTGTGCCACGGGCTGCTCGCCGGGTGGGAGACCGAACGGATCATGCGGTACGCGAACGCCGCCGGGGCCATCGTCGCCTCCCGCCTCGCCTGCTCGTCCGCGATGCCGTACCCGTACGAAGTGGAACAGGCCCTGGCCGACGGCGCTGTCACGTCGGGCGGCGGCGCGGCACCGGAGACCGGAGCGACCCCATGACGCCGCCGCCCCTCACTCCCACACCCCCCGCCGCCTCCGTCTCCGATCTGGTGCGGCTGCGGGCGCACCGCCCCGAGGCGGTGGCCGAGGCCGCCGCCCGGCGGCAGCGCCGCCCCCTCATCCGTACCGGCGGGCGGCTGATGATCATCGCGGCGGACCATCCGGCGCGCGGCGCGCTCGCCGTCGGTGACCGCGCACTCGCCATGGCCAACCGGTCCGAGCTGCTCGAACGGCTCTGCCTCGCGCTCTCCCGGCCCGGGGTCGACGGCGTCCTCGCCTCCGCCGACATCCTCGACGACCTGCTGCTGCTCGGCGCCCTGGAGGACCGGGTCGTCATCGGCTCCATGAACCGGGGCGGGCTGGCGGGCGCGGCCTTCGAACTGGACGACCGCTTCACCGGCCACCGTCCGGCCGACCTGGCCCGCCTCGGGTTCGACGCGGGCAAGCTGCTGCTCCGTATCGACCACGACGACCCCGGTTCCCTCGAAACGCTGCACACCGCCGCCCGCACCATCGACGCGATGGCCGCGCTCCGGCTGCCCGTCTTCGTCGAACCGTTCCTCTGCCGCCGCGCCGGCGGCCGGCTGCGCACCGACCTCGGCGCCGCCGCCGTCACCACCTCGATCGCCATCGCCTCCGGGCTCGCGGGCACCTCCGCCTACACCTGGCTCAAGGTCCCGGTCACCGAGGACCCCGGCGACATGGCCCGGGTGATGGAGACCTCCACGCTGCCCGCCGTCCTGCTCGGCGGCGATGTCGGCGACGACCTCGACGCCACGTACGGGAAGTGGCGTACGGCGCTGCGGCTGCCGACCGTCCAGGGGCTGGTCGTGGGGCGTTCGCTGCTCTACCCGGCCGACGGGGACGTGGCAGGGGCCGTCGACACCGCCGTGTCGCTGCTGTAGACGGCTGCCGAAGGGTAGGGAACCGGGCATGACGACGACGCACCACGACAGCGAGCGCGGCCGGGACGGCGACCGGCAGCGCGTACGGTTCCACGACCGCCATGTCCGGGCCGGCGGCGCGGCGCGCGGCCCCTATGCCCTCGATATCGATCCCGACGGCGCGGGCTGGGGCTGGTCGAGCCTGCGGGTGCTGGAGCTGGCGCCCGGGGGTGTTCATACGCTTGTCACCGGGGAGAGTGAATGGATCGTGCTGCCGTTGACTGGCGGCTGTACGGTGCACACAGCAGGTGACATCTTTGAACTGCTGGGCCGGGAAAGTGTGTTCAGCGGTGTGACCGATTTCGCGTATCTACCGCGTGACGCCCACGCACAGATCGCCTCCGGCGCGGGAGGCCGCTTCGCCCTGGCAGGAGCGAAGTGCGAGCGACGACTCCCCGCTCGCTACGGCCCCGCGCCGGAGGTACCCGTCGAACTGCGCGGCAGCGGCAACTGCTCGCGCCAGGTCAACAACTTCGCCGCGGCCGACGCCTTCGCGTGCGACCGGCTCATCGCCGTCGAGGTCCTCACCCCCGGCGGCAACTGGTCCTCGTACCCGCCGCACAAGCACGACGAGTACCGGCCGGGCGTGGAGTCGCAGCTGGAGGAGATCTACTACTTCGAGGTGGAGGGCGACGGGCTCGGCTACCACCGGGTCTCCCCCTCCCGCGAGGGCGGTACGGATGTCCTGGCCGAGGTCCGGTGCGGGGACGCGGTCCTCATCCCCGACGGCTGGCACGGCCCGTCCATCGCTCCGCCCGGCCGCACCCTGTACTACCTGAACGTGATGGCGGGGCCGGGGCAGCGCGAGTGGCTGATCCGGGACCACCCCGACCACGGCTGGATCCGCGACACCTGGCCGGATCAGCCGGTGGACCCCCGACTCCCTCTCCACGGCCCGAAGGACGCCCGGTGACGAACCCGAGCGGGCGTACCCCGCCCCGCACCCGCAGGCTGACCACGGCTCAGGCCCTGGTCGCGTTCCTCGCCCGCCAGTACACCGAGCGCGACGGGCGGCGCCGACGGCTGATCGACGCCACCTGGGGCATCTTCGGCCATGGCAATGTCGCCGGGATCGGGCAGGCACTCCTGGAGTCCGGCTCCCGGATGCCCTATCTCCAGGGGCGCAACGAGCAGGCCATGGTGCATGCCGCCGTCGGCTACGCCCGCCAGTCCGGGCGGCTCTCCGCGCACGCCGTCACCACGTCCATCGGTCCCGGCGCCACCAACCTCGTCACCGGCGCCGCGCTCGCCACCGTCAACCACCTCCCCGTCCTCCTGCTGCCCGGCGACACCTTCGCGGCCCGGCCCGCCGACCCCGTACTCCAGCAGCTCGAAATCCCGCACGCGGGCGATGTGTCGGTCAACGACTGTCTGCGCCCGGTCTCGCGCTACTTCGACCGGATCACCCGCCCCGAGGCCCTGATCCCGGCCGCGCTCCAGGCGATGCGCACCCTCACCGACCCGGCCACGGCCGGTGCGGTCACCCTGGCGCTGCCGCAGGACGTGCAGGCCCAGGCGTACGACTGGCCGGAGGAGTTCTTCGCGGAACGGGACTGGCACGTGCGCAGGCCCGCCCCCGACGCGTACGAACTGGAACAGGCGGTACGGGCGGTGCGCTCCGCCCGCCGCCCCCTGATCGTCGCGGGCGGCGGTGTCCGCCACAGCGCCGCCGAGGAGACCCTCGCCGCCTTCGCCGCGTCCACCCGGATCCCCGTCGCCTCCACCCAGGCCGGCAAGGGGTCCCTGCGCCACGACCACCCGGCCGACGTCGGCGGCATCGGCCACACCGGCACCGCCACCGCCGACGACCTGGCCCGCACCGCGGACCTGGTGATCGGGATCGGCACGCGCTACACCGACTTCACGACCGCTTCCGGCACACTCTTCGCCGACCCCGCCGTCCGCTTCCTCAACCTGAACATCACGGGCTTCGACGCCCACAAGATGGCCGCGCTCCCGCTCGTCGCCGACGCCCGCACCGCCCTCGAAGCGCTCGGCGCGGCCCTCGCCGGGCGGGGCTACCGGGTCGATCCGGCGTACGAGAGCGAGTACACCGACGCCGAGGAGCGCTGGGAGCACCGGGTCGACGCCGCCCTCGCCGCCCCCGACCCCGCGGCACGCCCCACCCAGGCCCAGGTCCTCGGCCTGCTCGACGCCCTGGTCACCGAGGACGACATCATCATCAACGCGGCCGGCTCGCTCCCCGGCGACCTGCACAAGCTCTGGCGGGCCCGCTCCCGCGACCAGTACCACGTCGAGTACGGCTACTCCTGCATGGGCTACGAGATCCCGGCCGCGATCGGCGTCCTGCTCGCCGCGCCGGACCGCCCGGTCTGGGCGCTCGTCGGCGACGGCACGTATCTGATGAACCCCACCGAAATCGTCACTGCCGTCCAGCTGGACCTGCCCATCAGGCTGGTCATCCTCCAGAACCACGGGTACGCCTCCATCGGCGGTCTCTCGCAGTCCGTCGGCGGTGAGCGTTTCGGCACGGACTACCGCCGCCGGGACGGCGCGGGCGGCTTCACGGGCGAGACGCTGCCCGTCGATCTCGCGGCCAACGCGGCCTCCCTCGGCATGCGGGTGCTGCGCGCCCGCACCGTGCACGACCTGCGCGAAGCGCTCGCGGAGGCCCGTGCCGCGGACCGTCCCACTTGTGTCTACGTCGAGACCGAAACGCCCGACACAGTGTCGGGCCCTCCTCCGGCACAGGCGTGGTGGGATGTTCCGGTAGCCGAGACCGCGACCCGCTCGTCGGCGGTCGAGGCCCGCGAGGAGTACGACCGCCATGTCGCAGCCCGACGCCGCCACCTCTGACAGCTTGAAGGAGTACGCAATGACGAAGACCGTCGACCACTGGATCGGTGGCAAGACCGTCGAGGGCACGTCGGGCAACTACGGCCCCGTGACGGACCCGGCCACCGGTGCCGTCACCACCCGGGTCGCGCTCGCCTCGGCCGAGGAGGTGGACGCCGCGGTCGCCGCAGCGAAGGCCGCGTACGCGACCTGGGGCACGTCCTCGCTCTCCACCCGCACCGCGATCCTGTTCCGCTACCGCGCGCTGCTGGACGCCCACCGCGACGACATCGCCGCGCTGATCACCGCCGAGCACGGCAAGGTGCACTCCGACGCGCTGGGCGAGGTCGCCCGCGGCCTGGAGATCGTCGAGCTGGCCTGCGGCATCACCACCCAGCTCAAGGGCGAGCTGTCCACCCAGGTCTCCAGCCGGGTCGACGTCTCCTCGATCCGCCAGTCGCTCGGTGTCGTCGCGGGCATCACGCCGTTCAACTTCCCGGCCATGGTGCCGATGTGGATGTTCCCGCTGGCGATCGCGTGCGGCAACACGTTCGTCCTGAAGCCGAGCGAGAAGGACCCCTCGGCCGCCAACCTGCTGGCCGAGCTGGCCGCCGAGGCGGGGCTGCCCGACGGTGTCCTGAACGTCCTGCACGGCGACAAGGTCGCGGTCGACGGACTGCTGGCCCACCCGGACGTGGCCGCGGTCTCCTTCGTCGGCTCCACCCCGATCGCCCGCTACATCCACGCCACCGCCTCCGCCAACGGAAAGCGCGTCCAGGCGCTCGGCGGTGCGAAGAACCACATGCTCGTCCTGCCGGACGCCGACCTGGACGCCGCGGCCGACGCGGCGGTCTCGGCCGCGTACGGCTCCGCGGGTGAACGCTGCATGGCGATCTCGGCGGTCGTCGCGGTCGGCGCGGTCGGCGACGAGCTGGTCGCCAAGATCCGTGAGCGCGCCGAGAAGATCAAGATCGGTCCCGGCAACGACCCCACGTCCGAGATGGGCCCCCTGATCACCGCCGCGCACCGGGACAAGGTCGCCTCCTACGTCACGGGCGCAGCCGCCCAGGGCGCCGATGTGGTGCTGGACGGCACCGGCCACACGGTGGAGGGCTTCGAGGACGGCCACTGGATCGGCCTCTCGCTCCTGGACAACGTCTCCACCGACTCCGACGCGTACCGGGACGAGATCTTCGGCCCGGTCCTGTGCGTGCTGCGCGTGGACTCGTACGACGAGGGCGTGGCCCTGATGAACGCCTCGCCGTTCGGCAACGGCACGGCGATCTTCACCCGCGACGGCGGTGCGGCCCGCCGCTTCCAGCTGGAGATCGAGGCCGGCATGGTCGGCGTCAATGTGCCGATCCCGGTTCCGGTGGGGTACCACTCCTTCGGCGGCTGGAAGGACTCGCTCTTCGGCGACCACCACATCTACGGCAACGACGGCGTGCACTTCTACACCCGGGGCAAGGTGGTCACCACCCGCTGGCCCGACCCGGCGGACGCCCCCTCGGGCGTGGACCTGGGATTCCCCCGCAACCACTGAGCCCCGGCGACCCCGCTGTCCGGCCGAGCCCCTGCCCGCACCCGCGGGTGGGGGCCCGGTCGTTCGCGGGTCCGGGCGCGGCCCGTCCGCCCGTGCCCGGACGCCCGCTCAGGCTCCGGTGCCCGGCCCGTCGTCGGGGAACCACGCGACCATCTCGCGGTAGACCTCCGGGACGTGGTCCCCCGAGGTGAGCCAGTCCGTCTCGCCCCGACGCCATTCGTACGCGCGATGGCGCTCCCCGAGCACCTCGACGAGTTCGGCGGCCAGCCGGGAGGCCTCGTGAAGGTCCTGGTCGGGGCTCTGTGAACTCGCGGCGACGATCACACCGCGGACCTCGGCCGAGTGGCCGTAGCGGAACGCCCCGCTCCCCATGAGGTGCGGGTCGGTGTGCACGGCCGATCCGTTGTTGTGGCCGAGCCGCCGGTGGGCGGCGGCCTTGGCGGCCGCCTTCGGCAGGAACGCCGCCGCCCGTTCCCCGACCGTGAGCGCGGCCAGGACGGACTTTCTTTCGGACGAGGAGCTCCCGCTCTATCGCGAAGTGTACGACCGCCTTCTGAACGGAGACATCGCGACGGGGGACAAGCGATCGGACCTCGGTTCGCACGTTCCCCGGAAAGCGGGAGTCCGAGAGAACATCACGCAGATCATGTGGCCGTCGGCGCTCCACCCGCCGCTGCGGGATCTGCCGCTGCACGACCGGGCCCTGTCCGTCGCCCGTGAACTCATAGGCGACGACGCCGAACTCGACTTCGACATGATGATCCACAAGGGCCCGAACTCGGGCGTCCCCACCCCGTGGCACCAGGACGCCGCGTACTGGGTCGACATGCCCGACCGCCGGGCCGTCTCGATCTGGGTGGCGCTGGACGACGCGCACCTCGACAACGGGTGCATGTGGTACGTCCAGGGCTCCCACCAGCAGCCGCTGAGGCCCCACCGGCCCACCAGCGACGGCAAGAACATCGAGTGCGACTGTTCGGAGGACGAGCCGGGCGCCACCGCGGTGCCGCTGCGGGCCGGGGAAGGCGCGGCACATTCCGGTTCCACGCTGCACTCGTCACGCGGCAACACCACCGACACCACCCGACGCGCGTACATCCTGAACTACCGGCCCGCCGCCATGATCCAGCTCGAACGGGAACAAGGCGCAGATCACGGGCTGAAGGAGAACGTGCGTCAGGTACGCAACTCGGACGCGTCCGAAGACTGACGCATTCGACCGCCCGGGCCGCGCCCCGTATCCCCGGGGAATCCGTAAAAGGATTCCGGATACCCGGATGCACGGAGTCGGCCACCGGCTCGACCGCACGGCGTTGTGCTGCCTGCCGGAAAACCACGGACACCTTTTCTCCTTGCCGGGCCGGCGCACACACCGGACCGGAATCCAAACGACCGGAAGGCAAGCGGTGAACGCTGTCTCTCTGACCGGCGCAGTCATGACGCACCCCAGGCGGATCGACGCGGCACAGCACATCGCGGCCAAGGATCCGCAGGGCCGGATCCAGGTCATCACCGACCCCGATCCATCCGGCCCGCCCACCGCACTGCGCACCGCGAATCCCTCGTGGAGCTGTGTAGGTGGCGAGGCCACCCACCATGTCGTTTTCCAGGACGACATCCTCATGGCCGACAACTTCTTTGCGTACGTGGAAGAGGTCGCCGCCGCTGTTCCCGGTGAAGCCGTCGCCTTCTACGAGGGCTGGGAAGGCCGTAACAGCGGCGTCGTCAGGCTGGGCGCGCTCAGCGGAGCGTCCTGGGCCTACGCCATCGACGAACACGTCCCCTCGCTCGCGCTGATGCTCCCGGCCGAAGCCGCCCGCGGATACGCGCGGTTCGCCGCGGAGCACGGGGACGGCTGGCCCTACGACGTCGTCATCCAGCGCTACCTCAAGTCGCTCGGCATCCCCGTGCGGATCGGGGTTCCCAGCACTGTGGACCACGACGACGTACCCAGCCTCGCCGGGAACAGCACCCACGGCTGGCGGCGGGCCACCTTCTTCAGCGAGCGGACACCCCGGGCCGCCACCGGAGACTGCGCCACCTTCACCGTGGTGCCCTTCTACCAGTACGGAGAGTCCAAGTGCGCGGTGCGCCACGGAGCGCACTGGGAGTACCTGGAGACCCACCGCTATCTGCTGCGCGAAGGCCTCCTCGCACGCAGTGAAGCGGACCTCGCCGCCGCGGACACCCAGGACCTGCCCGACCGCGTCCGCCGCCAGGTGTGGCTGACCGCCTTCGCGACCGGCGCCGTCTTCGACGGCCTGAGCGCACAGGACCCGGACCCCGACGTGGCCGACGCCGTGATGAACTCCCTCGGGCCGGGCGGCCTGTGCGAGGAGTACACGGGCGCCGAACTCCTGGACATGATCACCCCGATCCGTCGGCTGGCCCTGGACGCCTTCGCCTCCGGGCGGGCGGCCCACCGCGCCGTCCCGGCGGCACCCCGCGCCGGGCAGCCGGACGGGACCGCGGAGGTCGTGGTCACCGGCGGCGACCGGGAGTTCGCCGGGCAGCTGGCCCGCCTGCTGTGCGACGAGGGGGTGCACGCGGCCCACGCGGAGCGCCTCGACGCGCGACCGTACCCGAACCTGACCACCGTGGTGGCTCTGGGCGGACCGGGCGACACCGCCCACCCGTTGACGGATCTGCTCGCCGACGCCGAGAAGCTCGGTGTCCGGCGGCTGGTCCACATCGGCTCGGCGGCCGTCTACCGCGGTGAGCCGGGCGCGAGCCACGCGGAACACGTGCCGCTCGGCGGGCCGCTCGACGCGTCGGCCCTCGCCCCGCGCCAGGAGGAGCAGGCCTGCCGGAGCTGGGGTGCCGAGACCGGCGCCGCCGTCCAGGTCCTGCGCGCCGCCGAACTCGTGGGCCCGCACGCACCCCTGGACGGTGTACTGGCGAGCTGGATGCTGGACGCCTGGACCCGCAGGCCGATGCTTCTGACCGAGGGGCGCCGCCACCAGATCCTCGACCACCGGGACCTGGCCGGCGCACTCGCCGCCGTCCTGGCGCGCCCCGCGTCGGAGGCCGTCTACAACGTGGCCTCGGCACAGTTCGACGAGGCGGAGTTCGCCGAACTCGCGGCGCTCACCGCACGCCGCACCGCATGGGAGCAGGGCCCCGCGCGGGAGCCGCACTCGCCCGTCATGGACACCGGGCTGATCACGGCGGAGACCGGGTGGCGTCCCACCGCCGCGGTGCACGACGGCGCCCGGGCCCTGGCCCAGTGGCTGGCCTGCGACACGCACGACACGCCCAGGCCACGACGACGAGGTCCCGTTGACTGACGAACAGCACACGCTCGACACCCGGGACGCCGAGGCCGGGATCTTCTCCCGGCCGTACGCGGCGGCCACCACCACCTTCGCCGTGGTGATGTTCCTGACCGGGTTCGCCGCCCTCGCGGTGGTGCCCACCCTGCCGACGGCGGTGCAGGACCTGGACGGGGTCTCCCTGTTCCCGGTCGTGGCGGGCTGCTTCGTGGCGGCCAGCCTGCTCGGCGGTGTCCTCGGCGGACACTGGGCCGACCGGTCGGGCGCCCGGCGCCCGCTGGCCCTCGGCATCGTCCTGTCCGTCGTGACCCTGCTGGTGTCCGCCTCCAGCGTGTCCGTGTGGCAGCTGGCCGCCGGCCGGTTCCTGGACGGTCTGGCCGCGGGCATGGTCGCGGTCTCCGTGACCACCGCGATCGGCCAGTCCTACCCGGAGTCGCTGCGGCCCAGGATGCTCGCGCTGATGAGCGCCAGCTGGGTCATCCCGTCGCTGGTCGGCCCGCCGCTGGCCGGTGTCGTCGCCGACTGGTGGTCCTGGCGGGCCGTCTTCTACGGCCTGGCCGTCCTGACCGCCCTGCCCGCCGTCGCCCTGATGGCCGTCCTGCGCAGACCGGCGGACGGCACCGCCGGGCCGGCCGACCTGCCGCCGGAGGAGGAACGGGCGGCCCGCCCCCCGCTCCTGGTCGCGGCGCTCCTCAGCCTCGGCGCGGCCCTGGGACAGTACGGGGTGTCGGGCTGGAGCGTGCGGCACCTCCTGTTCGTCGCCGCGGGCCTCGCGCTCCTGGTCGTCTTCGCCCCGAAGCTGCTGCCGAAGGGCACCTGGCGCGGTGCGCGCGGTCTGCCCACCACGGTGCTGCTGCGCGGTCTGACCTCGGGGTCCTACTTCACCATCGAGGCGCTGGTGCCGCTCATGCTCATCACCGAGCGCGACGTGGCGCCGGTGACGGTCGGTGTGGCGTTCACCGTCTCGGCGGTGCTGTGGGCGGGCGCCCCCTGGGTGCAGGGCAAGCTGCTCCAGGACGTCGCCAGACACCGGCTGGTCGTCGTCGGCGCCCTGATCATGGCCGCCTCCGTCGCGCTCGCGGTCGCGGGCTGCTTCGGCCCCCCGGCCACGGCTCTGGCGGCGATGCCCCTGGCGGCCGTCGGCATGGGCCTGCTCGATCCGTGTGTCACCGTGCTGTCGCTCGGGCACAGCGCCCCGCACCGGCAGGGCCACACCACCAGCGCCATGCAGACGAACATGAACCTCGGCCAGGTCGTCGTGCTGGCCATGGCCTCCGGCGTACTCAACGCCTGTATCTCCTCCGGCGCGACGGCACTCGACGGCTATGCCGTCGCTTTCGCCCTCCTGCTCGCGCCACCGCTCCTGGTGGCCGCCCTGGCAGTCCGCGCCCGCGCGGTGTGAACACCGCTGTCCCGCTCTTCCCGCACGCTGAAAGGGAACGTTGTGCGCAGTGACCTCGTGGTCATCGGCCTCGGCTATGTCGGTCTTCCGCTCGCGGTCGAAGCCGGCCGATCCGGCATGAAAGTCATCGGTCTCGATCGCGACGCCACCACCGTGGCCCGCCTCAACACCGGAATCTCCCACGTCGACGACATCGACGACGACACCGTCGCCGGTGTACGTGCCCAGGGCTTCACCGCCACGACCGACGAGAGCGTGATCGCCGACACGGACACCGTCGTCATCTGTGTCCCCACCCCGCTGTCCTCGTCGGGGGGACCGGACCTCGCCATGGTCGAGGGCGTCTGTGCCACGATCAGCCGGCACCTGCGCCCCGGCACCCTCGTCGTCCTCGAATCGACCACCTACCCCGGCACCACGGACGAGATCGTCCGCCCCATCCTCGAACGCTCCGGCCTCGTCGCCGGCCAGGACTTCCACCTGGCCTTCTCCCCGGAGCGGGTGGACCCCGGGAACAAGCACTACAACATCCGCAACACCCCCAAGGTGATCGGCGGTCACACCCCGTCCTGCACCACCGTCGCGGCGGCCTTCTACGGCAAGGTCGTCGACCGCATCGTCCAGGCCGCCGGCACCCGCGAGGCCGAGATGGCCAAGCTCATCGAGAACACCTACCGGCACGTCAACATCGCCCTGGTCAACGAGATGGCGATCTTCTCCAACGAACTGGGCATCGACCTCTGGGACTCGATCTCCTGCGCGGCCACCAAGCCCTTCGGTTACCAGGCGTTCCGCCCCGGTCCGGGCGTCGGGGGCCACTGCATCCCCATCGACCCCAACTACCTGGCCCACAAGGTCCGCACACTGGGCTACCCGTTCCGGATGGTCGAACTGGCCCAGGAGATCAACACCCGGATGCCCCGGTACGTCGTCGAACGCGCCCAGCACCTGCTGGACCGCAAGGGCCGCACGCTCAGCACCTCGCGCGTGCTCCTGCTGGGAGTGACGTACAAGGCGGACATCGCCGACCAGCGCGAGACCTCGGCCAGGGCCGTCGTCACCCGGCTCCGCTCGCTCGGCGCCGATGTGGCCTACCACGACCCGCACGTACCCGAGTGGGAGGTGGACGGCACACCCGTGCCGACCGCTCCGGCCGACCTGCCGACCGCCCTGTCCCGGGCCGATCTCGTCATCCTGCTCCAGCAGCACAAGGAGTACGACATCGACGTGATCGAACAGCACGCGCCGCTGCTGCTCGACACCCGGGGCACCGCGCGCCCCCGGGCCCACGTCGAACGCCTGTAGTACCGGACCGCCACACACGCACCGGACCGCCACACACACGCACGGCACCACAACACCCGTATCTCCCAGGAGTATTCACATGTGCGGCATTGCAGGATGGGTCGACTTCGCACGACCGGTGGACCGCGACATCGCGCACGCCATGACCGCCACCATGGAACGCCGCGGCCCCGACGCCGGCGGCCTGTGGACGGACACCCATGTCGCCCTCGGGCACCGGCGCCTGTCCGTCATCGACCTGGAGGGCGGCTGCCAGCCCATGGCCGCCGGGACGGCCGCCGGAACCCGCGCCGTCCTCACCTACAGCGGCGAGACCTACAACTTCCAGGAGCTCCGCACCCAGCTCAGCAGCCTGGGACACACCTTCACCACCCGCAGCGACACCGAGGTCGTGCTCCGGGCGTTCCAGCAGTGGGGCGCCGGCTGCGCCACACGTCTGCGCGGCATCTACGCCTTCGCCGCCTGGGACGCCGACCGGGAGGAACTCCTGCTCGTCCGCGACCGGATGGGCGTCAAGCCCCTCTACTACGCCGAGACGGACTCCGGCGTCCTGTTCGGGTCCGAGCCCAAGGCGATCCTCGCCCACCCCGGCTTCCGGCCCGTCCTGGACACCGACGGACTGCGCGACATCCTCTCCGTCGCCAAGGTCCCGGGCCACGCGATGTTCCGCGGCATGCGCGAGGTGCCCCCGGGCTGCACCGTACGGGTCAGCCGCGCGGGTGCGAAGGAGGAGCGCTACTGGCAGCTGACGATCGCCGAGCACCCCGACCCGCTCGACCGGACGATCAGCACCGTACGGGACCTCCTCGGCGCCGTCGTCGAGGAGCAGATGGTCTCCGACGTACCGCTGTGCACCCTGCTGTCCGGCGGGCTCGACTCCAGCTCCCTGACCGCGCTCGCCGCCCAGGCGTCGCGCGCACAGGGCCGGGGGCGCATCAGGTCCTGCTCGGTCAGCGACCCCGACCTCGACGGCAGCGCGGGCAGCGCCGCCAACGAGGACCACATCTACGCCCGGCTGCTCGCCGAACACGTCGACTCGGACCACAGCGAACTCCCGCTCAAGGCGCCGGACCTGCTCGCACCCGAGCTGCGCGACTCGGTCCTGCGGGCGTACGACCTCCCGCTGGCCAAGGGCGACGAACACGCCTCCCTGCACATGCTGTTCGGCATCGTCCGCCGCCACTCCACGGTCGCCCTCTCCGGTGAGTGCGGCGACGAGGTGTTCGGCGGCTACCGCTGGCAGCGGGACCCCGACGCGGTGTTCTCCACCACGTTCCCGTGGGTCCACGAGGGCCGCCACAACTACCGGGGCAACGACATCCTCTTCAGCCCCGACCTGATGGCCAAGCTCGACCTGGACACCTACGAACGCGACTGCCACAGCAGCGCCGTGGCGGAGATCGACGCCGGCCGGCACCTCGACGACGCCGCCGAGGCCCGCTACCGGGAGACCACCTACCTCGCGCTCACCCGCCACGCCCAGGTGCTCTTCGACCGGAAGGACCGCATGAGCATGGCCTGCGGGCTGGAGGTCCGGGTCCCCTTTGCCGACCACCGGCTGGTCGAGTACACCTTCAACGTCCCCTGGGCGATGAAGAGTTTCGACGGACGCGAGAAGAGCCTGCTGCGCGCCGCCATGAAGGACCTGCTGCCCACGGCGATCTCCCAGCGCGTCAAGACGCCGTACCCCTCGATCCGGGCGGCGGCGTACAACCAGGGGCTCCGCGAGCGCCTGTCGGACGTCCTGCTCGACGCGTCGGGCCCGCTCGCCCCGCTCGTCTCGTCGGACGTCAGGTCCGCACTGCGCCGCGACGGGACCACGGCGCTGGAGGAGGGCATGAGCCGCGCCGCGCTGGAGACGACCCTCCAGCTCGACGCCTGGCTGCGCACGTACAAGGCGGAAGTCGTCCTGTAGGCGGGACGGCCCGCCGCACGCGCGGCCCCGCTACTCCTGGCGGCCGGCACCCCCGGCCGCCAGGACGGCGTGGGCGAGCGCGACGAGCCACGCTCCATGGGTGAAGGAGTCCGGCGGATCCACCTCCAGGCCGAGTTCGCCGAGCCCGACCGTGTACTCGTCCTCGTCCAGGCCCAGGGCCAGCAGCTCGTGGAGCTCACCCGCCAGCCGGGTGACCAGGGAGCGGTCGGTCGTGTCCAGATAGTCCTGGAGCGCCGCGTCATGGTCCTCGGACTCGTCCGGCATGTCCTGCGAGAACCAGCCGCCGAGCAGCTGCCCCAGCTCGGGGAAGCGGGCATGCCACTCCCAGTGGGTCCGCGGGGCGCAGGGCGGCGGGACCTCGCCCGCCTCGATGCTGCGCCGCAGATGGTCGGCGAGCAGCAGCAGCCAGTCCCGGACCGCGTCCTCCTCCAGCCCCACGTCGGGCACCGGGTAGAACTCCCCCAGACGCAGCCGCAGCGGCCCCGGCGGGGTGCGGGCGTAGGAGCGCAGCTGTGCCTCGGCCGCGGCCAGGGCGTGCGGCCGGGTGTGCCAGGTGTGCCGCAGATAGGCGGCCAGCGCCTCGCTCGGGTGCTCCGGGGTGTCGTCGGCGCCCAGGCCCGCGTAGGCGTGCAGGACCTGGTCCAACTCACCGTAGGAACTGTCGTGTTGCAGGGGTGTCAGGGGCACGTGGGCCTGCCTCTAGAGGAGGATCGGGAAGGTGGCGTGCACGGTGAAGCCGTGCGGGGAGGACGCGGACCGCTTCAGGATCACGCGTGCGGCCCGCACATCGACCGCTCCGCGCCCCGCCAGCATCATCGCCTGGAGCAGCACCCGGCCGACCGGCTCCGGGCGGGAGGGCCAGGCGGCCTCGATGGTGAGCCGCTGCCGTGTCGACTGCGCCAGCCACCGGTGCACGGCCTGGTCGTTGCGGGTCACGACCATCTGGGTCGCCCACTGCGCGGTCTCCCGGTCGGGGTAGGTGGCGCTACGCGTGCGCATGCTGCTCCTTCATGTGCCGGGTCAGCTCGTCGGCCAGGCGGCCGAACCACTGCGCCCAGGTGGCTCCGGACACCGAGGCCAGGGGAAGCGTACGGTCGAACGCCTCGCTCATCAGCTCCTCGGTGGGATAGGTGGCGATGGCCCGGTGGGCCTCGCCGACGAGTCCGGGCAGGATCCAGCCGCAGTGACGCGGATGGAATCCCGCGATGTAGCCGGCGATCACCTCGTCGGGCTCCTCGCCGTCCGAGATCCCCAGGTACGCCTCCGAGAACTCCACGAGGTGCGGGAAGCAGCCGCTGATCCCGATCCGGCTGTCCGGCCGGAATCCGGGACCGTCGCCCGTACCGGCGTCGGCCCCCGTACCGGCGTCCCCGGTGTCGCGCCAGGTCTCCGACTCGATGGCGTCGCAGAGGATGCCGAAGAGCTCCGCCGTGCCGGTCCCCGACCGCATCCGGGCGGGGACCGTCCGCGCCAGCACGTCGAACGCGGGGTGCTCCCGGCCCTGCGCGAGGACCTGGCGCAGGGAGTACGCGGTCTCCTGCGGCTGCCGGGCGGTGAGCGCGGGCAGCAGCCATTGGCGCCGGCAGTACTGCGCGACCCCCAGCTCCAGCACGGCACGCGCCTCCTCGGCCCGCTCGCAGCGCGCCGCCGCGGCGAGGTCCAGCTCCTCCAGCAGCAGGGCCGGGCCGCGGAGCCTCAGCCACCAGTCGGCGGGGGTGCGGGGCTCGGTGTCTGTCACGGTGCCACGGGGCCTTTCCTAGTCCGGGTACGAGGTGAGCACGACGAAGGAGGGAGGGTTGCTGCCCGGCAGTCTACGAAGGATGACCTTCGCGCCGGTCGCGTAGGTCGGGGCGCCGTAGGTGTGCGGACCGGTCTTGGGAACCGTCCTGCCGGTCACCGCGTCGTCCGGGGCGTCGTAGTGGGGCAGCGGCAGTGTGTTGCCGGGCGGGTTGCCCGCGAGCCAGGCGGCGATCCGCGGGCTCTCCTTGTCGATGACCGCCTGGGTGATCTGCTGGGCATCGGCGAGGGTGGCGTACGTGGACGCGGCGGACGGCCTGATCTCCCCGTTGGCCTTGAGATCGTCGCGCAGCCGCTGTTGCAGCTGCTCGTCCGTCTTGCCCACGTGCTTGTCGACGGGGTGGGAGCTGGCCATGTTCTCCTGGTTCGCCAGGTCGATGGGGTAGGCGTGGCCGGCGGCCGAACCTCCCGGCACGGTGTACTTCGCGGGCTGCTTGAACTCGTCGAGCGCCCGCGCCCCGATCGCCTGGGCCCGCGCCTCCTCCGCCTCGTAGGTGGGGGCGCTGAGAAGGGCCTCGTTCAGGGGTCCTTCGAGCGCCTGCAGTATGGCGACGAGCGCCTCGGTCTCCTGGTTGTAGAGATCGACCGCCCGGTTGAGGCGCGCGGTGTCGATGTTCTCGATGAACTGCTCGGCGAGACCGACAATGTTCGCGCCGACCACCTTGAAGATCGTTTTCCCGGCCGACTTGAACGAATCGTGGTCGACGAGATCCTTGGCGGCCTGCTTGTAGACGTCCGTGATCTCCTGTCTGACCCGCGACACCTTGGTCTTGAACTCGTCGAGGGCCCTGGCGATCTCCCGCGCGGAGTCGCTGAGGACGCTCAGCACCGGCTGCTGCCGGCCGTCGTGCTTCCAGCTGCGGTTGTGCAGATTGGCGTTGCCGTAGGGGGTGGTGCCCCAGAGGCTGGAGCAGAACTGGTGCATCGCCCCCTGCCACTCGTCCTGGCCCGGCGCGTTGTTGGTGATGTAGGTGATCGCGTCGTCGAGGTCGCCGCCCGACTTCCGCGCGTCGTCCGCGATCTGCCGCCAGGCCTGCGCCACCTTCGGCAGCGCGGAGTCGTCCCCGCCGGGCGTGATCTCCGCGACGCGGCCGTGCCGCAGCGCGTACTTGAGGATCGGCCGCAGCAGCATCTCCCCGAGGAAGGACACGATCTCGGCGGCGCCGTCGACGATCTGGTCGCCCAGCGGACCGCCGCCCCCGCCGTCGTGCCAGCCGAGGCCGGTCACGTCCCCGTACGACGGGGCCCTGGAAATGACGCCGGGTAACGCCTTGGGGGCCGGGGGAGGGCCGGCCTGGGGGTTGGAGGCGTACTCGGCGGCCACGTAGTTGTTCGACGTGATGGTCAGACCGACCGAGGCGCCGCCGATGGAGACCACCGACTTCGCCCAGACCCGGAGGTAGAGACGGCAGATCCGGTCGTACGCGGTGGTGAAGGCCGAGGGGCCCCTGCCGGTGCCGCACGCGTGGCCGTGGCCGCTCAGGGAGTCGAGCAGGCGGTCCGGGTGCTCCTTGAAGGCGAACTGGAGGTTCCTGATCAGGTACGAGGTGTAGTAGAGGTGCGGCGGCTGGACGTCGAAGCCTCCGCCGGGGCCGGGCCCCGGGCCCGCCGCGGGCCGGAGGTCCTCGACCTCCTTGATCAGCGCCCGTCTGGCCGAGCCGGTGTCGTGCTGCGAGATGTCCTTGCCCTGCGGGTCGAACAGCTTCCCGGGGCTGGGTTCGGGCAGCCCCGGCGCCTGGGGCGAGGCGGGCATGCCGCCCTGGCCCGGCAGCGCGGTCGAGCCCGGCTGGGGGACCTGGGGGGTCGAGCCCGACTGGGGGACCTGCGGGGTCGGGTGCCCGGGATTTCCCGGGGGCGGCGGCGAGGAGGTCATCAGGCGGCGCCCCAGCCCCGCAGGACGGCCCGGTGGGCGGAGCTGTAGTTGGTGTGGGCCGTGGTGACGACCTCGTGCAGCCAGGCCTGCCGTGCCTGGAGGTCCGCCATGTCGGTGCTCCAGCGGTCCAGTGAGGAGACGAACGCCTCCCGCGCCTCGCCGTCCCAGGTGAGCACCACCTTCTCGGTCCGCTCGTAGAGCAGGGCGAGCCGCTGGTTCAACTGCTTGAGGATGTCCTCCAGTTCACCTGCCAGATGCTGGAGCGTGCTGAAGTCGACGGCTATGTGCTCGGCGTCGGTCACGTACGGCTCTCCTCCTACAGGTCGTGAACGCGACTGCGCGGGCCGGGTTCCGGTGCGGGGGCGGGCGACTGGAGCGCGTCCGCCTCACGTGCGACGTCCGTGTCGTCCTGGACCCGGCGCATCCGGGCGAGGATGTCGAGCTCCTGCTCGGTGAAGCCGTCACGGCTGAGGCGGACGGCCTCCTCCAGGACGCGCAACGTCTCGCGGATCCGCACCGCGTCCCGGGCCGCGCCGTTGTGCAGGGTGCGGTACGCCGTCCCGGTGGGCCCCTGCCAGCGGGCCTGGATGCGGTCCACCACTCCGTCCATGCGCCGGACCTGGCTGTCGAGATGGCGCTGCATCTCGTCGAGGTCGGCGGCCAGCTTCTTCAGCCCGTCGTCATCGGGCGTGCCGAGGTCAGGATTGACCACCACCATGCCGTACCCCCCACCTCTTCGGGCCCGCGCGTGCGACGCCGCAGCCTACAACGGCCCCTGGGCTCATATGACTTGGGGAATTGCCAAGAATGGGAAATGTTTTTCGCCGGCGGTGGTGGCGGTGGCGGTGGCGGGAGGGGGAGGGGGCGGCCGCGGCCGCCCCGGATATTCGGATGCCGGGGCGCGCCCCCCTCCCGCACCCTGGGGTCCATGAACGTTCCGCCCCCGTACGAGATCCGCGCCCTGCACTCGGCCTCCACCGTCACCGTCTACCAGGCCTACCCGCCCTCCATCGGTCTGCCCACCGCGCGGGACGGACGGTTCCCCGCCGCCTGGAAGCGCGACCGTATGACCTGGATCAAGCCGAGCTTCCTGTGGATGATGTACCGCTGCGGCTGGGGGACGAAGGAGGGGCAGGAGACCGTTCTCGCCGTGGAGATCACCCGCGAGGGATTCGCGTGGGCGCTGGAGAACGCCGAACTCTCGCACTACGTCAGGGGCGTTCACTCCGATCAGGCCGCATGGAAGCGCGCCCTCCGCAGCGCCCCCGCCCGCGTCCAGTGGGACCCGGAGCGCGACCTGCGCCTCGATCCGCTCCCGTACCGCTCCCTCCAGCTGGGCCTGAGCGGCGAGGCGGCGCGGCGGTACGCCGACGAGTGGACGGTGTCCGTACGGGACGTGACCGGGCTCGCGCACGAGATCCACGGGCTCGTCCGCGCGGGCGAGTGGGACGGCGCGGCCCGACTGCTCCCGCGGGAGACCCCGCTCGCATGCCTCAACGCACCCCGGCCCGTGCCGGCCAGCCCGTGACGGTCAGCACCTCTGCCGCGATCTCCGGGACCGTCCGGCCGTCCGTGGCGACCCGCGCGGTGTCCGGCGGGGCCTGTGCGTCCAGGAGCCGGGACTTCCGGGCGCTGTTGGCGAGTTCCCGGTCGAGGCCCGATCCGATCTCCCGCCCCGAGAGCCGCCCGTGGACCGTGTCGTCGGTGGCGGTGAGCAGGACCCGGATGATGCGCACCCGGGGGCCGAGGGCGCGGGTGAACATCGGGGCGGAGTCGCTGAGTACGCTCACCGTGTTCGTGTAGATGAGCCGGTGGTGGCCGAGCGCGGCGTAGTTGTGCCACACGGCCGTCAGGTTGGCTTCCGTGAGTGCGGAGCGGTGCGGGTCCCCGGCCGGGGCCGGGTGCACCTGGCCCAGGTAGTCGCCCTCGACGATCGCGTGTGCCGTTCCGGCCGCCCGCAGCCGGTCGGACACCTCCCAGCCCACCGTCGTCTTGCCGACGCCCGCCCTGCCGCCGATGAGAAGTACCTCGGGGTGATCCATGCGGGCAGGGTGGCAGCCGGACGCGGGCCTCCGCGACCGGATTTGCCGGGCCGGGCGCCGTGCGCGCCGGCGCTGTCCGACAAGCACACAGTCCGGCACGTGGCGCGGCGTACACGGCGCTTCGACGCAGGCGCCCATATGTCCTGAATGGTGCATATGCAGCGCTATGCTCCGCGCATGATCCCCCCTCTCACCCCCCTCGCGGCATCAGGTCTGAAGATCGACTGGAACCAGATGCCGACGTACAACACGATCATGTCGGTGGCGGCCGGCGTCGGGCTGCTGCTTGTGGTGGCCCTGGGGCGTCAACTCCTCACGCCCGGCCGCACCATCACCCCCGACGGCTGGGTGCTGGCCTTCGGCGCCCTCGGCTTCACGCTCGTCACCACGGGCCTCCATATGACCCTGACCTGGCCCCTCGCCGGGCAGGGCTTCCCGTTCGACAACATCATCTTCGGTGAACCGGCGCTCGCCTTCGGTGTGTTCCTCCTCGCCGCGTGCTTCTACCTCTGGAAGCGCGGCGCCGAACTCGCCGAGGACCCCGACCGCGTCGTCCGTACGGCCAGGGTCGCCACCCCCATCTCGCTCTTCGTCTTCGGTCTCGGCCTCGCCTGCTTCGGCATCGCCGCGGCCGGGTGGAAGTACACGCTCTTCGCCGCCCCGCCCGAGGAGCCCATCTCCGGGGAGTTCGCCGACATGCCGATGCTCGAAGCGAGCTTCATGTCCGGGCTGTACGTCCTCGTGGGCATCGGCGCGCTCCTGTTCCCCTTTGCCCTGCACCGGCCCAGGACCTGGCTGGTCCCGGTCATCGGCGTCGTGTGGGCGCTGGCCGGACTCGCCTTCCTGTTCTTCGGCGGGCTCAACTACTTCACCCACATCGGCCTCATCGTCAACACCATGTGAGCGCGGCCCGGCGGACCGGCCGGGGCATACCGCGTACGGAGTACGGACCCCGGGCCCCGTACCTCTCAGGGAGGCCCGGCACCTCCCCCCGGCGGCACCCCGAACGGCGGCACCATCCGTTTAGGGTCGAGACATGGAGACCCCTACTTCCCGATGGCGGCGCCGACTGCCCCGTGGACGCGGCCGGTGGGCGGCGGCCGTCACCGCGCTCGTCGTGCTCGCGGGCGCCGGGACCTGGACCGCGGCGGCCGACGACAGCGCGCCGGACGTCCACCGCGAGGACCGGACACTGTCGATGGACGGGGTGCCCATCGACACCTCGTACTTCACGGCAGGCGGTGCGCAGCGGCGGCCCGCCGTGCTCATCGGGCACGGCTTCGGCGGCAGCAAGGCCGACGTACGCGCCCAGGCCGAGCAGCTGGCGGGCGCCGGGTACGCCGTGCTGACCTGGTCGGCCCGCGGCTTCGGGAAGTCCGGCGGGGAGATCTCCCTGAACGCACCCGACCGCGAGGTCAGGGACGTCTCCCGGCTCATCGACTGGCTGGCCGGCCGCCCCGAGGTGGAACTCGACGGCAAGGGCGACCCCCGCGTCGGGGTCACCGGGGCCTCGTACGGCGGGGCCGTCTCGCTGCTCGCCGCCGGGTACGACAAACGCGTCGACGCCATCGCCCCCGTCATCACCTACTGGAACCTCGCCGAAGCGCTCTTCCCCGACGGGGTCTTCAAGAAGCTCTGGGCCGGGATCTTCGTCACCACGGGCGGCGGCTGCGAGAAGTTCGAGAAGCGGCTCTGCGAGATGTACGAGCGGGTCGCCGTCAGCGGAAAGCCGGACGAGGCCGCGCGCGAACTGCTCACCGAGCGGTCACCGGCCGCCGTCGCCGACCGGATCGAGGTCCCCGCACTCCTGGTGCAGGGACAGAGCGACTCGCTCTTCCCGCTCGGCCAGGCCGACGACATGGCGAAGGCGATCAAGGCCAACGGCGCCCCCGTCTCCGTCGACTGGATCGCGGGCGGGCACGACGGCGGGGACCTGGAGGCCGACCGCGTCCAGAGCCGTATCGGCGGCTGGTTCGACCGCTACCTCAAGGGCTCCGAGGGCGCCGACACCGGCCCCGCCTTCCGGGTCACCCGCACCGGCGGCATCGACTCCACCGACGGCGCCGCGCTCAAGCGGGGCGCGAGCGGCGACACCTACCCGGGACTGCGCGGCGGCGGCCGGAAGTTCGCCCTCGACGGGCGGACCGAGACGTTCCGCAACCCTGCGGGAGCCGGCCCGCCCGCCATCTCCGCCGTACCCGGCGTGGGCGGCGGACTCGCCCGGCTCTCCTCGCTCGGCGTCGGCCTGGCGGTCGACTTCCCGGGCCAGTACGCCCGCTTCGACTCCGCCCCGCTCGACACCTCCGTACGGGTCACCGGGACGCCGACGGTACGGGTCCGGGTGAAGGCCGGACCGGGCGGCGGCGACGCCGTGCTGTTCGGCAAGGTGTACGACGTGTCGCCGGACGGCAAGCAGCAGGTGCTGCCCGCCCAGCTCGTCGCCCCGTACCGGATCACCCCCGCCGAACAGGGCGGGCCCATCGAGCTGACCCTCCCCGCCGTCGACCACGAATTCGACTCCGGGCACCGGCTGCGCCTCGTGCTGTCCGCGACCGACCTCGGCTACGCGTCGCCCGCCGAGCCGGCGACGTACACCGTGAGCACGGACGGCCCGCTGACCGTCCCCACCGCAGCCGCCGTGAGGACCGCGTCCGCCGGCCTCCCGTGGTGGACCTGGGGACTCCCGGCCGCCGCCCTCGTCATCGCCGCCGCGCTCCTGCTCACCGCACGCCGCCGCACCGCGACCCCGGCACCCGACCCGGAACTCACCGGCGTGCCGCTGCGGATCACCGGCCTGTCGAAGAAGTACGCCAAGTCCGTCGACCGGTACGCCGTGAAGGAACTCTCCTTCCAGGTGGAGAAGGGGCAGGTGCTCGGGCTCCTCGGGCCCAACGGCGCGGGCAAGACCACCACCCTGCGCATGCTGATGGGGCTCATCGCGCCCGACGAGGGCGAGATCCGCGTCTTCGGGCAGGCCATCCGGCCCGGCGCCCCCGTCCTGTCCCGGGTCGGTGCGTTCGTCGAGGGGGCGGGCTTCCTGCCGCACCTGTCCGGCCGCGCCAACCTGGAGCTCTACTGGCAGGCCACCGGCCGCCCCGCCGAGGACTCGCACATCGAGGAAGCCCTGGAGATCGCCGGACTCGGCGACGCCCTGGCCCGCGCCGTACGCACGTACTCCCAGGGCATGCGGCAGCGGCTCGCCATCGCGCAGGCCATGCTCGGCATGCCGGACCTGCTCATCCTCGACGAGCCGACCAACGGCCTCGACCCGCCCCAGATCCGCGAGATGCGCGACGTGATGATCCGGTACGCGGCCGGGGGCCGGACCGTCATCGTCTCCAGCCACCTCCTGTCCGAGGTCGAGCAGTCCTGCACCCACCTGGTCGTCATGGACCGGGGACGGCTCGTCCAGGCCGGACCGGTCGCCGACATCACCGGCTCCGGCGACATGCTGCTCGTCACCACGGCACAGGAGGTGAGCGAACCGCTCGTGGAGAAGGTCTCCGCGCTGCCCGGCATCGGCTCCGCCGTCCGCACCGGCGACGGACGCGGGCTGCTCGTCCGGCTCGACGGCGCCACCGCCTCCCGGCTCGTCACCGAACTCGTCCGGCTGGACGTCTCGGTCACGGGCGTGGGGCCGCACCGCCGCCTGGAGGACGCCTTCCTCACCCTCATCTCCCAAGGATCCGCATGAGCTCCGCAGCCGACATCCGGACGGCGGCCGGCCCCGCCCAGGCCCCCGGCTACCGCGCCCGGCACACCCTGCCGCTGCGCGTCGAGGCGATGCGGCAACTGCGCAGGCGCCGCACCCTGCTGATGGGCGGGGTGCTGGCCGCGCTGCCGTTCATCCTGATCACCGCCTTCGCGATCGGCGGCACCCCGGACGGCGGACCCGGCGGCGGTGACCGGATCACCCTGATGGACACCGCGACCGCCTCCGCCGCGAACTTCGCCGCGACCTGCCTGTTCGTCTCGGCCGGGTTCCTGCTGGTGGTGCCGGTCGCCCTGTTCTGCGGGGACACCGTCGCCTCCGAGGCCAGTTGGTCCTCGCTGCGCTATCTGCTCGCCGCCCCCGTGCCCCGGACGCGGCTGCTGTGGAGCAAGCTCGTGGTCGCGCTCGGCTTCAGCCTGGCCGCGATGGTGCTGCTGCCGGTCGTCGCGCTGGCGGCGGGCGCGGCGGCGTACGGCTGGGGCCCGCTGGAGCTGCCCACCGGGGGAGCGCTGGCCACCGGGGACACGGTGCCGCGCATCGCGCTCGCCGTGGCGTTCATCTTCGTCTCCCAACTGGTCACCGCCGCTCTGGCGTTCTGGCTGTCGACGAAGACCGACGCCCCGCTGGGCGCGGTCGGCGGGGCGGTCGGGCTCACCATCGTCGGCAATGTGCTGGACGCCGTCACCGCGCTCGGCTCCTGGCGCGAGTTCCTGCCCGCGCACTGGCAGTTCGCCTGGGCGGACGCGCTCCAGCCGGAGCTGGAGTGGGGCGGGATGGTGAAGGGCGCGGCGGTCTCGGTGACGTATGCCCTGATCCTGTTCGCGTTCGCCTTCCGGGGGTTCAGCCGTAAGGACATCGTGTCCTGAACCCGATGTCCGGCGCGTGCGGCGGTCGCTGTTGCCGCATCGAGACGCTTCCGCAACGTGTTCGTCGACTCCCCACGGCCCTCCCGCACGTCACATTCACAGTTGTCGACGATGTGGGGGGTACGGATGAAGCACCGGACACGGGCCGCCGCGCTGCTGCTGGCGGGCGGAATGCTGATCACCGGATGCGGTGGCGGAATGGGCGAGGGGGCGTCGGCCGACCGCCGTACCGGCGCACGGCAGCCGCCGGGGGCGAGCGGCGGCGGACAGCCCGCCCCGCCCGCCCCGGGCGGGGCGCCCGACGGTGCCGCGAAGGGAGACAGCGCCGCCCGCGAGGACGGAACGGACGGGAAACAGCGGGACGTCGCACCGCCCGACTACCTGTCCACCTTCGCCCTGGACGTGGACACCGCCAGCTACGCCTACGCCCGCCGCACCCTGGGCGACGGCAGGCTGCCGGAGCCCGGGACCGTACGGCCCGAGGAGTTCGTCAACAGCTTCCGGCAGGGCTACGAGCGGCCCGAGGGCAACGGCTTCTCGGTGACCGTCGACGGAGCACGGGCCGGCGGAGGGACCGGCGGGACCGGCGGGGCGTCGGACGGGAAGTCCGGTGAAGGCTCCGGCAAGGGGGCCGGAGACTGGTCCCTGGTACGGGTCGGACTGGCCACGAAGGCGGCGCAGCCGAGCGGTGAACGCCCGCCCGCCGCCCTCACCTTCGTCGTCGACATCTCCGGCTCCATGGCCGAACCGGGCCGCCTGGACCTGGCGAAGAAGTCCCTGACGATCCTCACCGACGAACTGCGCGACGACGACGCGGTCTCCCTGGTCACCTTCAGCGACGAGGCCGAGACCCGGCTGCCGATGACCCGGCTCCGGGGCAACCGGACCCGGATCCGCGACGCGGTCGAGGAGATGGAACCGGCCGACTCCACCAATGTCGACGCCGGCGTCCGGCGCGGTTACGAGGAAGCGGTCAAGGGCCACCGCAAGGGCGCGAACAACCGTGTCGTGCTGCTCTCCGACGCCCTCGCCAACACGGGGGAGACCGAGGCCGACGCCATCCTGGAACGGATCGGCGACGCCCGCCGCGAGCACGGCATCACGCTCTTCGGCGTCGGGGTCGGCAGCGACTACGGCGACGCGCTGATGGAACGCCTCACCAACAAGGGCGACGGGCACACCACCTACATCGCCGACGAGGAGCAGGCCCGCAAGGTCTTCGTCGACCAGCTGCCCGCCCATGTGGAGCTGCGGGCGCGGGACGCCAAGGCCCAGGTCGCCTTCGACCGCGAGACCGTCCAGCAGTTCCGGCTGATCGGCTACGAGAACCGCAAGGTCGCCGACGAGGACTTCCGTGACGACGGCGTCGACGGCGGAGAGGTCGGCCCCGGCCACACGGTGACCGCGCTCTACGCGGTACGGCTGCGCGAGGGCGCGTCCGGCCATGTGGCGACGGCCACGGTGCGCTGGCTGGACCCCAGGACCCGTAAGGCGCACGAGAGGACCGGCTCCGTGGGGAGCGGGGCGATCGACGGCGCGCTGTGGGGCGGACCGGGCAAGCGGCTCCAGGTGGCGGCGGTGGCGGCCTACTTCGCCGAGACCCTGCGCGGCGGCGAGCTGCCGGGCACGCCCGGCCTCGGTGAACTCGCCTCCCGGGCCTCAGAACTGGCGGAGGAGACCGAGGACGATTCGGTACGGAAGCTGGCGACGGCGATCGGCCGGGCCGACCGGCTCAGGAACGGCGAGGAGCCGAAGCGCGGCGACGGGACGGAGGGTGAGATCGGCTGACGCCCGGCGCATCCGGGCGAAGGGCGGGGGCGGGCGCGCACGGCCGCGGGGAATCGTGGCGGCGCGGGCCGCCGCCCCACGCCATGATGGGCACCATGACCTCCGTGCTCCTGGTGCTCTCCGTGGTGGCCAACGGCCTCTACGCGGGCTTCATGCTGACGTTCCTGACCGCGATCATGCCGGGCCTCGCGGCGCTGTCGGACGACCGGTTCACCGCCGCGATGCGCCGCTTCAACGAGAAGGTGCCGGGGCCCCTCTTCCTCGTCCTGTTCCTCGGAGTGGTCGCCCTGCCGCTCGCGGCGCTCGTCTCCGGCGCCGGCGGGGACGCCCGGGTGCTCACCGCCGTCGCACTGGCCTGCGCGGTCATCGGCCACCTGATCACGATCGCCGGGAACATCCCGCTCAACAAGGCGCTCGCGGACTCCGAGGGCGGCGACGACAGCGCGGCCCGTGAGGCCTTCGAGTCCCGCTGGAACACCCTTCACCTGGTCCGTACGGTGCTCTCGCTCGCGGCCTTCGTCCTGCTGGCCGTCACGCTGTAGCCGCCGCCGGGTCCGCCGCCGGGTCCGACGAGCGGTCCGCTGCCGAGAGGCCCGGGTGCCGGGGCCCGAGGAGCACGACGAGCCCCGCCCTGCCCGGTACGGGCGTGGCGCAGCGGTGCCATCCGGCGCGCTCGTACAGCCGCAGCGCCGCCTCCGCCCGTGCCGAGGTCAGCAGCCAGCAGCGGCCGTCCACCGCGGGGCCCGTCACCGCCGCCAGCAGGGCCCGGCCCAGTCCGGTGCCGTGCGCCCGGGGGCTGACGGCCAGCTCGTCCACCTCAAGGGCCCCGCACAGCCACGCCGTCGCCCGGTCGGGGCCCAGGGCCTCGGCGACCTGTCCGTAACTGCGGTCGCGGGGAAAGACCTCCGGTGTGGTCCAGGCCGTGGCGAAGCCGGTCACGGTCTCCCCGTCCAGGGCCACCGCCGCCGTGAATCCCGGCCTCGCCGCGTCCTCGGCGAGCCGTTCCAGGTAGTCGTCCGCCTCTTCGGGGTCCTCGTACCAGGGCGGGGCGGAGAACGCCTCCGCGTACACGGCGCGGATGCCCTCGCCGTAGCCGCGCAGCGCCTCCTCCGTCGCGAGCCCGACCTGTGAGCTCACCGGGTCACTCCTTCGTCAGGGGTCGGTAACAGGGAACAAGATAGGCGCACTTGTCCGGAACGGCACGCAACCCCGGGGCCGATCCGGCCGTCGTACCGGGTACGAGCCGCTTTGCTACCCCCCGTACAGCAGACACCGGCGGAACGCTTCACGACCAACCCGAGAACGATCTCCGCACACGTCAGCAGAAGGAGTCCCTGTGGCATCCCGAGCACTCGGTACCGGTGTGGTCCTGGCCATCGCCGTCGCCTCCGCCGCCCTCACCCTGCCCACGGCCCAGGCAGCCCCGGCAGCCCCGGCCGCACCCGAGCGGGCGGCCGCCCCGGCAGGCCTCCACTCCGACTTCAACGGCGACGGTTACGCCGACGTCGCGTTCGCCGCCCCCGGTGCCACGGTCAAGGGCTTCGCGGGCGCCGGGTACGTCGGCGTCGCCTACGGGTCCAGCACCGGCATCAAGAACTCCGTCAAGAAGGTCTTCACCCAGAGCACGGCAGGCGTCCCCGGCACTCCGGAAGCCGGGGACGCCTTCGGCAGCTCGGTGGTCTCCGCCGACCTCGACCGGGACGGCTACGCGGACCTGGTGGTCGGCTCCTCGGGCGAGAAGGTCGGCACCGGCGTGGGCGCGGGCTCGCTCACCGTCCTCTGGGGCGGTGCGGGCGGACTCGCGGTCGGCGCGACGGTCCTGGACGGGGAGCAGTACGACAACGTCGGCACCCATCTCGCCGCGGGCGACCTCAACGGGGACGGGGCCCCGGACCTCGCGCTCGTCCGCGACCACGATCTCCAGAGTCTCCTGGGCCCGTTCACCCGGGACGGGCTCGCGTCCGCCACCACCGAGATGCCCGACATGGAAGACCGGCGCTACCTGGACCTGGCGGCGGGCGACGTCAACGGCGACGGGCGCGACGACCTGGTCGCCGCCGTCCACAGCGGCGACGAGTTCGACGACCGCCGCATCCTCATCAGCAACGGCAGCCCCGCAGGTCCGGGCGAGTACACCCGGGTGAAGGGCGCCGACGGCTACTCCCTGGAGGGCGGCGAACATCTCGCCGTGGGCAACGTCAACGGTGACAAGTACGCCGACATCGCCGTCGGACGCGCGGTCGACGGCTACGACAGCGACCTCGGCCTGCCGCTCGCCAAGGGCGGCATGCTGACCTACGTCCAGGGCAGCGCCACCGGGCCGCAGGGCACCAGGGCCAAGGTCTTCAACCAGGACTCGGCGGGCGTCCCGGGCGCGGCGGAGCACTCCGACGGCTTCGGCACGTCCGTCGCGATCGGCGACACGAACGGCGACGGCTTCGGCGAGATCGCCGTGGGCGTCCCGAAGGAGGCGCTCGGCACGGTCCAGCGGGCGGGCGGCATCGTGATCATGCCCGGTACGGCCTCCGGCCCGACGGGCACCGGCACCAAGGGCTTCAACCAGAGCACGCCGGACGTCACGGGCACCGCGGAGAAGGGCGACCTGTTCGGAGGGGCCGCCGCGTTCGTGGACATCAACAAGGACGGCCGGTCCGAACTGGCCGTCGGCGCCCCCGGCGAGGACACGGGCGCGGGCTCGCTGTGGTTCTTCCCCGCCACCGCCTCCGGGCCGGCCGCCAAGGGGTCCGTCAGTTTCGGCCACGGGACGCTGGGCACGGTGGCGGCGAAGGCCGCCCTGGGCAGCTCGTTCAACCGCTGACGGCGCACGGCCCCGGTTCCGGGTTCGGAATCCGAACCCGGAACCGGGGCCCGCGGATCAGACGTTGGGAACCTTGAGCTTGGCCCAGCTCTCCTTGCCCGGGATGCCGTCCGCCCCGGACCCGGAATAACCGAGCTTGCGCTGCCAGGCGGCGTACGACTTCCTGTCGGCCTCCGACCAGGACGGGCCGGGGCCCACCTCGTAACGCCCGCAGCCCTCGGACACCAGCCGCTTGCCCATCGCCGTGATGACCGCGCTGCGTCTGCCCGCCTTGAAGAACGCCGCCCCGGGGAACGGCTCGTACTTCGGCTTGGAGGGCGGCTTCGAGGGGCCGTCCGGCTTGCCCCCGAGGCGCGACTTGATCCGGCTGCGCATCGAGTCCATCGTGAACCCGCGCGGATCGACCTTTCCCGGCTGCCACTCCTTGTGCCCGATCACCGAGCGCTGCGACCAGCCGTGCGCCCGGCAGATGGCGGCGGAGGCCTTCTCGATCGCGAGCAGCTGCGCGGCCGGCCACGGGTCCTTCCCATCGCCGAGGTTGACGCACTCGAAACCGTAGAAATGCCGGTTGCCGTCCGTGTTGGCCTCGTTGTCGGAGGGCAGCGAACCCGATTCATTGACCACGGCCCGCAGGACGTCGTCGTCGCCGAGCCCGGCGTGGTTGGCCCGTCCGTTCCCGACGAGATGGACCGATCCGTCCTTCGCTATCACCCCGTGGCAGAGCGGACCGGGCAGGCTGGAGTGGCCGTTGTAGCAGAGTTCCACCGAACTCTGCGTGCCCGATGTCACAGTGTGATGGATCATCACCCCGTTCACCGGGCCCCACGGGCCCTTGTGATTGCGGTTGTGCGTACGCCAGCTCCGGTGCTCGACGACACGCAGGCCTTCGTCACGAAGGGCTTTGAGCAGCTTGTCGGCCGACAGAGGCGTTGCCATCGTGGTGCTCCTTCCCAGGTGGTGCGGTGGTTCGACGCTCTCGATCGTGCGTCAGTTCTCGCTATTCTCCTGATCGTTTTGCCCCGGAACGGCAGGGGCTGAACCGCTGTCGGCTGTTTGTTCGGCTGCGACCGTCTCCTCCTCGGCCCGGACCTCCGCCGCCAGGGCCTCCTCGTCCGCCGCCGGAACGGGCGCGGCCAGCGGGCCGAACGTCTGCCGCAGGTCGGCCACCGACCCCTCGCCGAGGATCCAGGCCAGCGGCGCGTAGTGGACCCGCACCCCGTGCGGCGGGCGCAGCAGCGGGCGCCGGGCCGCGTCCGCGGGCCACTCGACGCCGCCCGTGGCCGTGCGGGCGGGGACCGTCCAGAAGTCACCGGAGCGGTAGGCCCCGCCCGGCTCGAAGTACACGAACACGCCGTCCTCCAGCGGCAGCCAGCCCCCCTCCTCGATCCGCAGCGCGCCGTCACGCACCGTCGAGGGCCCCTTGCCCCGCCGGGCCGGGGGACGGTGGTCCCAGCGCCGCAGATACGGGTTCAGCTCGGGGCGACGGCCCACGAAGGGCTCGGGCTCACCGGAGAGCCGCACCCGGCGCCCCGGCAGATCGAGCTCCTCCACCCGCAGCAGCGGCAGGGGTTCACGACGGCTGGTGTAGGCGGTGTCGACGAACTCCACCTGGTCGCCCACGTTCAGGTCGAGCTTGTCGTCGTTGCCGAGGGAGGCCAGCTCCACCCAGGTGCCGTCCAGTTCCTCCACCGGGAAGGTCACCGAACCGTTCTCCCGGGACCACTTGAACGTGGCGTCCTTCGCCGCACCCCCTTGGTGGACCTCCACCCGGTACAGCTGGTTCTCCGGCCCCCGGTAGCGGGCGTCCGGCCGGACCAGGCACGGGTCCTCGTCCGCCCGGTCCGGCCGTTCGCTGCGGGCCGCCAGCCGGGCGGTCGGATCCTGCGCCGCCGCCCAGGCGTCGAACGCCGCCCGCACCTCGTCCTTCGTCGCCCCGTCCGCGAGCTCCAGCTCCGCACCCGGCAGCGGCACAACCTGCCACACCACCTTCACCCGGGCCGCCGTGTCGGGCATCGCCGTACCCAGCGCGACCTCGCGCAGCAGCGGGTCCTCGGCGGCGGTGACCGCGCGCTCCCACACCTTCAGACAGGCCAGGTACGGGAACTGGGTGGGCAGCCGGTCGCCCGGGCGCTCCGGGTCCCGGTAGCCGTCCGGCTGGTCCCAGTAGGTCCAGGTCGCGGGGGCGGCGGCCGGGGCCTCGTCGTCCGGCGCGGCGGCGCCGGCCTCGGCCGGGACGCCCGGCTCCGGCCTGGTCGCGTCCAGCAGGATGCCGTCCACGTAGTAGCGGCCGCCGCCCAGGGAGAGGTCGTCCAGCTCCCGGCTGCCGGCCAGGAACTTCACCTCGAAGCCGGTCGCGCCGCGCGGGCCGCCGTGCTGCCCGATCAGGTCGGCGGCGGTGGTACGGGCACGGTGGAGCTGGATCGCGGCCTGCTCGTTGGCGTCCGCGTCCAGTTGGACGCGGCCCTGCTGGGCGAGCACCGCCGAGTAGTGCCGGTCCGGGCGGAAGGTGTCGCGGGAGAGATCTGCGTGCATGGGAAGGGGTCCCCCTCGGAGGTTCGGCGGTCTGAAGAAGTCGGGTGGGGCGAACGGGCCGGGTGGCCGTCGCGGTGGCCGGACCGGGCGGCCGGGACGCCCGGTGCGCCCGGCCGCCCGGCGCCGGGTCAGGTGACGGGAAAGATCCCGGCGTCCGTGCCGGCCGGGGTGTACTCGGCGAGCCGTGCCCGCAGGCTGTCCTCGCGCTGCGGTTCGTACAGGTCGTGGAAGACGCCCATCTCCGAGCCGTCGTCGGCGCCCCGGCGGATCTGCCACGGACCGCCGTCCGCGAGCCGCCCGTACGCGGGGGTGCCGTACCGCTCGCCGCTCAGCAGCGGACGCACCTCCTCCGCACGGTCGGCCCCCACCAGGTCGGGCTGGCAGCGGTGCCGGCGCGGGGTGCGGGAGCCGGGCGGCACGTACGAGAACCGCAGACAGCCGATGCCCCGCCGCACCACCCGCAACTGCCCGGTGAAGACGCTGTTCTCGGCGATCTCCACGGCGTGCGTGTGCACCTCGCCGATGACCGTCGTGCGGTGGGCGTGCAGTACGGCGTGGGCGTGACGGCAGTCCGGGGCGGACAGGGCCGCCCGGTCGTGGCCGGTGGCGTCCAGGATGCTGTCGCGGAGGTGGATGGCCGGCGGATCGTGGCTGACCTCGTCGCCGATCACCTCGATCGTCCCGATGATGCTGTGGTCCACCGAGACGCACGCGGTGGTCCGGTCCAGGACGAGGCTCGGCTCCTCCGGGGAGTGCGGGTCGCACTCCGGCTCCAGCGACCAGCCGGGCACCAGGGTGCAGTGCCGCAGCACGACCGCGCCGACGGGACCGCTGACATGGAGCCCGCGCCCCGTGACGAGCAGCCCGTCCAGCACGACGCGGGGCGCGTCCCCGTGCCCGTGGGCGCCGGTGGGGCCGTTGTCCTCCCGCGCCCGGATGTTGAGGGCGTCGGGCCGGTTGCTGTACCAGTCGAGCAGCCGGATCACAGGGCGGCAGCCCTCGGCCGCGCGCACCTCCAGCCGGTCGCCGCGGTCGAGATCGAAGTCCAGCTGCTCCTGATAGGCGCCGCTGTGCGTGATCTCGATGATGCCCTCGGCCCCGCGGTGCCCCGCCGACAGGTCCGCGCGCCACCGCTCGTACGCGTCCATGATCCGCTGGAACGCCTGGCCCGGACCCACCCGGTAGATCCGGGCGGTGGGCGGGGTGACCCGCTCGCGCGGGTACTCGCCGCCGCCGATGTCGTCACCCGCGGCGTAGTGGTAGGTGACCCAGACCCCCTGCCGGGGTGCCGAACGGGACCCGAAGGCGATCCGCCCCAGCACCGGGTCGACGGCCACCGAGCCGAGCCTGGGCCGGTAGCGCCAGTCCGACAGGTCCGCCACGACGATGTCCGACATCGGCACCGGCTCGTCCTGGCCGTCCCGCCAGACGGTGAAGCTCTTGCCCGGCCCGTAGTAGTCCGCGAGCCGGTCGGAGAGCTGACGCCGCCTGATGAACGCGGGCACGTTGTCGATCGTCGCGAGATGCGTGGCCGAGGGCTCCGGCACCGGACGCGTCACCAGCGGGCTGTCGTTGCCCAGGATCGAGAACGTGTACAGGCTGCGGGCCCGGTCGACGCAGTACGCCGGTGCCCGGGTCACGTGGTACGGCTTGAGCCGCCACACGTACAGCCCGATCCCGGCGGGGGAGTGACCGCCGCTCCGGCGCGCCGAACCCGCCCTGCGTACGTCGGACGACCTGGCCATCACATCGAACGGACCGCCCGCCAGGTCCAGTTGGCCGCCCCGGCGGACATCGGCCAGCCGGCCCCGGGACAGCCTGCGGACGTCGGCGGACGGCGCCCCCGTCCCGTACAGCTTCACCGGCTGCTGCTGGGAGACCAGCCGGGAGAGCTCCACCGCCCTGGACGGCCACCCGGCGACCTCCCGCGCCAGCTCCTCCAGCAGTGCGAGGGTGCCCTTGCGGCGGCGGTTGGCGACCGTCGAGGCGACATCGCGGCGCGGCGCGAGCGCCTCGGCGAGCCGGGCGCGGGCCTCGGCGTCGCCCGGTCCGCCCCGCCCGCCGCCCAGTCCGGTGGCCCGGACCCGCTCGTAGCCGGGCAGCGGCCGGTAGCCCACCAGATCGCCGAGGTAGGGCAGCACCCAGGGCGCGGCCGTCTCCACGAAGAGGTCCTCGTAGCTCTGCTCGACCCCGTCGCGCACCCGGTCCGCCTGCTCGGCGATCACCGCGAGCAGTGCGCGCAGCGGCTCACCGCCCTCGGCGTCCCGCAGCCGGTGCCACTGCGGGAGCAGCTCCGCGAGCCCGTCCGGTTCCCTGCTCATGCGGCGCTCCCTTCCTGGGTGTTCATGCGGTGACCTCCGTCAGAATCAGCGTGTCCGGGACGTCCGGTGACAGCAGGACCAGCTGCGCGGGCCGGATGCCGCGGAAGACGAACACCGCGCGGCCCTTCGCGAGCGGCCGGGTGTCGGTGATGTCCGGGTTGAGGCGGAGCAGTTCGTCGAGTCCGATGCCGTACCGAGCGGCTACGGAGGTGAGCGTCTCGCCCTGCGGCGCGGTGACCCGGTGCACGTCCTCGTCGTAGGCCGCGAGCCGAGCCGCGACCGTCCGCCGCGGCTCGGCCAGGGACTCGCTGAGCGCGGGCAGGTCCTCGGGGGTGAAGGACGCGGGCACCCCGCCGAAGACGTCCACGTCCATATGGCCGACGCCGGGCACCGAGTGGGCCGTGGCCAGCACGTCCGACAGGTGCGCGGGGCTGCCCAGCTCGCGCCGGGCGGGGCCGAACCGGGCCAGCAGGGCCCGGCGCAGCCGGGGTTCGACCAGCTGCCAGCTGTGGTCGCGGGCCACCTCCACCTTCGCCGCGAGGAGCAGCAGGACCGGTTCGCGCACCTGCACCCGCACCGGCAGCCGGGAGTCGCCGTACCGGGCGAGCGAGGAGCGCAGCGCGGTGAGCACGTCGGAGTCCTCGGCGACCGGGATGTCCGCCACCCCGGCGACCGTCACATGCAGCAGCCGACGCCTGCCGTCGAAGACCTCGCGCGCCGCCGCCCGGCCGATCCCGGCCCGGGAGCGGGCGAAGTCCTCGTAGTCGGTGACCGACACCAGCCGGTCCAGCGCCGATACGGCGAGCGGGACCGTGGACCGGGTCAGGGCGGGGCCGTCCGCGTCCGCGCCGCCCGTCGCGGGCTGCGGATTGGTGACCCCGGTGACGCCCAGCGGCCGGGTGACCGCCTGGGTGATCCGGTCCGCCCGGACATTGGCGGCCCGGCCGGTCCCGAAGCGGTAGCGGGCCCGGACGTTCTCGTGGCCGGTGGGCAGCCGGGCGCCGTGCACCCCGTCGCCGAAGGTCACCGTCGTCCGGCCGCCCGACACCCCGCCGACGTAGACACGCTCGCGCGGTCCCCGCCCGGCGAGGCTGTCCACCTCGTGCCACAGCAGCCCGTCCACCCGCACTTCGAGGGCCGGGACGGCCCCCAGCGGGTTGTCGGCGGGCAGCCAGGTCAGCGGCGACTGCCACAGCGCGAACGTCTGGTTGGCCCGGTCCGCGTCCCCGCTGCCGATCGGCTCCTCCCGGCTCTCGCCATGGGTGGCCGCCACCACATTGCCCCGGACCCGCACGGTGGCCCGCCGGTAGCGGTGGACCAGATCCGTCGTCAGCGTCAGCCTGGTGTGCACATGGTCGCCGGGCACCAGCGGGTCCAGCACCTGCTCGACCTCCGCGACCGTCACCAGTTCGGTGCCGGGCACGGCGGGTACGTCCGCGCGCTCCCCGGACACGATCAGCTGCCGCCCCGGACGCAGTCCGTCGTACAGCTCGGCCAGCTCCAGCTCGTTGCCGTGCACGTCCTCGCCGAGCGGTTCCTCGGCGAGCCGCAGCGGCTGCCCGCCCGCGTGCACGGCCGTGTCGCGGATCGTGGAGAGCAGCACATCGTGCTCGTCGAGCCAGGGATCGGCCAGCGTCAGCTCCGTACCGCGGCCGGTGATGCCGAAGTCGGTGTACACGGCGGTGCGTACGGCGGTGACCCGGGTGGTGACGGACCGGAGATCCGGGTCGCCCGGAATGCCGTCCGGCCCCTCCGCCCCCTTGCGGGGACGCTCGATCGCGACCCAGCTGCCGACCGTGACCGAGTCCTGCACCGAGTCGAGGGCGATCACCCGCCGGTTCGCGGGCTCCGGCACCGAAGCGATGCCGATCACCACGTTCGCCGGTTCGCTGCCCACCGTGTAGCGGACGGTCAGCTCATAGCCGTCGTGCCGGACCTGCTCATGGTCGCCGGGCGCCAGACGCCACTCCTTGGGCTCGCCGTTGTGCACGACGACATGGACCCGGCCGTCCTCACCGGGACGGGACACGAACAGCGTCCGCTCGGGCAGCCCCTCGTGCAGCCGCGCGGTGACGCCGGGCTCCTGCGAGTCGGCGGGCCGCCGCTGGAGCCAGCTCAGATCGTGGTCCTGGGCGGCCCGTGCCGTCACCGTGACCCGGCCGGGGCCGAGCTCGAACGTCGTCTCCGCCGACAGGTCCTCCGACTGCTGGGCCGACGAACCGGTCTCCGTGTACTGGAACTCCGCCCGCACCGGGACCCGGCCCGCCGTGTCGAACACGACCCGCATCGTCGTCAGGGCCGAGCCGGTCAGCGGCCAGTCGGCCTGCCTGATCACCCGCCCCCGCGCGTCCTGCACCGGCCGCAGCGGCGCCATCGCCCCGAACGGGGACGTCGTCACCCGCAGCGCCTGCACCTCGTGGAGCAGCGCGGGCACGGTCGGCGCGGACTGCCGCCACGCCGGATACATCCCGTCGGCGATCCGCGGGTCGAGCGCCGCCAGCAGCCGCGCCCCCAGGTCCGGGCCCGGCGAGGCCAGCTGGTCCGCGCCGGAGCCCGGGGACCCGGCCCGCCCGGCAGCGCGTGAACCGGCGCGTGAACCGGTGTGCGAACCGGGGCGTACGACCCCGTCGCGCAGCGCCGGAAGCACCGCACCGAGCGCCCTCAGCGCCGCCGGAGCGGCCGGGAGCGCGCGGCGGAGCGCCTCGGGCGCGGGCCGCGACGGTTCCAGGCCGGCCGCCTGCGTGATCACTTCGCCGACCATCGCCTCCAACTGCTCGAACCAGGCGGCGACGTCCTCGTGCGCACGGGCCACGGCCTGCGCCTCGGCCAGCCGCTCGTGCGGCCCGGCCAGCCGTGCCGCGAGACGGGCGGGTGAGGCGATCGTGTCCAGGTCCGCCCGCAGCGGGGCCAGCACCTGGGTGTCGAACTCCTCGATGTACCGGCTGACCGGGCGCGGATTGGGGTTGTCGGGCGTGGGCTCGCCGTCCTCGACCGCCCGCTCGTCCTCCGTGATCCACTCCCGGAGCAGGTCCACCAGTTCGGCGAGGGTCGGCGGGGCGGACTGCTGGAGCACGATCCCCGTCACGTCCTCCTCGCGGTCGACTCGGAGCCGGGCGACGGTCCGGATCAGCCGCTTCCCCGGCTCCTGTCCGTCGAGGCCGTCCGGGCCGTCCGTCATGTCCTGCCCCGGGCCGTCCCGGCCGTCCGCCGCGCCCCGCTGTCCCTTGAAGACGAACAGCAGCCGGTCACCGGCCGTCAGCCCCGTCGCCGTGCCCGCGACCTGGATCTCCGGACGCCCGGTCAGATCCTCCTCGGTCAGCAGCGAGGGCCTGCGCCGGCGCACCGCCAGCTCGTTCCACGACGCGCGGGCCGTGAGATCGGCGGAGGTCTCGAAGACCTGCGACTCGTCCTCGGAGGTGAGCGGAACGCTGTTGCTGCGCGCCCCGCGCGGGATCACCACCTCCACGTCCGCGTCCCGCGGATCACGGTCCAGGGTGTACGCGAGATGGGTGTCGGCGGCGATCCCCGGCCGCGGCCGGTGCCCCACCAGCCGGCCGAGCAGCGCCAGCGAGCGGTGCTCGTTCGCGGTGCGCAGATACGCCTCGTCCACGATCCGCTCGGAGTGGAAGGTGAGCAGATCACCGACGACGGCCCAGGAGTCCAGCAGCCCGATCGCCGGATCGTCCGGGGTCCGGACCGTCAGCCCCCGCAGCGCCGGATGGGCGGGGGAGGCCAGCCGGTCCTTCATGGCCGCCAGGAACGAGCCGTACTCCCCGACCCGGTAGTCCAGGGCCGTGCGCCCCGGCGGGTTGTACAGGGGCGCGGGCGCCCGGCGCTCGTCATGTCCGCCGCAGCCGCAGCCGCAGTCGTACGCGCCGCTCATCGGGTACCTCCGGCGAGCTCGATGGTCAGCCGGCCGTTCTCGGGCCGGTCGGGGTCGTTGTCGCACCGTGCGACCTCCAGCGGGCCGAGCCGCAGCACGCCCGCCTCCAGGGCCGGATCACCGTCCCGGCCGTGCTCCGCGTCGCCGCCGCGCCCGGCGCCGTCGTCGCGGTCGGTCCCGTCGTCGAAGAGCCGCCGCAGCCGGGTCACCGTCACGCTCTCCACTCCCTGCACGGTGGCCGCCGCGGCCACCAGGGCGCTCAGCCGCACCGGCTCACCGAACACCAGCGCGTCGGGGTGGAAGAACCCGTACCGCCCGCCCGGCAGCCGCCCGCTGCCCAGCAGCCGGTACAGCTCGGCCAGGATCTGCCCGTGCTGATTACCGGGCGCCGCGCACACCGACAGAGCGATGTCCAGCGGGACGTTCCTGGCCGGGCCGACCACCAGGTCATGGCCGATTCGCCGGTAGCTCTCCAGCGCGTACGCCACCGCGTCGAGCAGCTCGGGCGCCGGCTCCCCGGCCCCCAGCGCGTCGACGGCGACATGCGCCTCCTGCACACTGCCCGTCCAGCGGATCTCCGCCGCCGCGCGCTGCACCCCCGGCAGCGCGGACGCCAGCGCCGCGTAGTCCTCCGCGGTCACCGCCCGCTGCCGGGTGCGCTTCAGACCGAGCGGGGCCAACTGGCGTACCTGTTCCAGCGGTTCGGGCTCCGTTCCTCCCATGGCGGGCAGCGGATTGCGTACCCCCGCCACCGGCATCGCCTCCCCGGAGTCCTCGGCCTCCGGACCGCGGTGCAGCACCAGATGGTTCACCGCCTCCGCACCGACATTGCCCGCCGTACCGCCGCCGAGCCGGTAGTGCAGGGCGAGCCGGGCGCCGGGGCCCGGCCGGGCACCATGACGGCCGTCGCCGAAGCGCAGCGCGATCCGCCCGTCGTCCTCCAGCTCACCGACCAGATGCCGGTCCCGGTGCCCGCTGGACAGCAGATCCCGGCGCGCCGTCCACACCGCCCCACCGTCCACCGCCGTCACCGAGGGCAGCGCGGCCCGCGGATCCTGGACCAGGGCCGCCGCGGGACCCCGCAGGACGGGCGCGTCCGGACGCAGCCCGGCAGCGTAGCCGGGCCCCCAGCTCCTGGCGATCTCCCAGGCGATGCCCGCGTCCAGCACCGAACCCGCCCGTGCCCGCGCCGTCAGCACATCGAGCCTGCGCAGCTTCGGCGCCAGCAGCCGAGGACTGCGGTGCAGCAGCTCCCGCAGCGCCCGGACCGGATGGAGATGCAGCTCCAGATGCTCCAGCACCCGCAGCCCGAAGAGCACGGTCAGCTCATCGATCTCCGCCTCCGCCAGTCCGTCGTGGTCACGGGCGCTGCGCCACAGCTCCACCAGCCGCTCCCGTACCCGTCCGGGCACGGCGGCCAGCCGGTCGGCCTGCCCGGCCGACACATGCTCCGGCAGCGGGAACGGTGCCGCCCGGACCACGGGCGAGCGCTGGAGCACCGGCCGGAAACGGGGCCGGATACCGGGATAGACGGTCTGCGCCAGCAGCGTCGCCAGCGCCTCCGCCTGCTCGTACGCCGTGCCCGGCACGACCTTCTCGCGCCGCCGCCCGGCCAGCTCCAGCCCGATCCCGGCGCGCGTCACCTCCGCCTCACCGGCGAGTGCGGACAGCTCACGCACCTGGTCGGCGGTCAACAGCCGTCCGTGCCGGGTCTGTTCCAGGCGGTCCACGAGGAGCCGGGCCGTCGCGTTGCCCGCGTCGGTGTCCCCGCAGTCGAAGCCCGAGGGCTCGCAGGAACCGAGCACGGCGGGCTCCGGCGGCACGGTCACCGTCTCCGGCGGCGCCCCCGCGAACGTCAGGGACCTGCCGTGGTCGACCAGGACCACATTGCCCCGCGCCACGCTCACGTCCGCCACCGGCTCACAGCCCGGCCCGCCCCGGGTCGACAGACACACCGGGAACGTCAGCGCGTCCTCGCGCGCCCAGGTGACCTCCAGCACCGGCTGCCCGGAGAGCCGGTCCACGCCCGGCGTGAGCGAGGTCAGCCGTACGGCCTGCCGGTGCGCCGGGTCGGCGTCGCCGGGCGTACCCGAACGCGCCCCGCGCACCTCCTCGATGACCAGCAGATCGCCCGGCGCCAGGGCCAGCGCCCGCACCGTGCACTTCTTGTCGGCCCACTCGTCGCGCAGCGTCGCCGACACCGCGCCCTTCGGCAGGGCGCACACCTCGTCGCCCCAGGTCCAGAACCGTACGGTGTTGTGCGCGGGCCGCAGCTCGGCCGGCTCCCCGGCCACCACCGGCTCGAAGACCTCCACCGAACCACGCTCGGCCAGCACCGCCAGATCGCGGTCCTCGATGACGGTGCCCATCTCGGGCCGGTCGCGCGGTCCCAGCGTACGGACATCGACGGCGGCGAACCGGAACGTCCCCGGCCGCAGCGTCATCCGCCTCGTCACCTCGACGGTGACCAGCGTCCGGGCGTTGCACCCGTCGTGCATCGGATAGTCGATCAGCCGTACGTGACGCCGCACCGACACCCGCCTGCGGGCGGTGTCCAGATACGCCTCGGTGGCCACCGCGTCCTGCTGATAGCTGATCCGGTCCGCCGTGTGCGCCAGCAGCTCGACGAGCGTGACACCGAGATCGGCCGGGTTGCGCTCCACCCACCCCGGCGTGGTCAGCGCCAGCCGGTCCAGCACGAGCCGGCGCACCGACTCGTAGTCGCGCGCCGTGTAGTCGATGACGGGCGCTTCGGTCCGGGGACCGGGGTCGCTGCCCGCCGCCCCGTCCACGCAGTCGAAGGGCGTCGGGCAGTCCGGCCGGAAGACGAACTCCACCCCGAAGTACCGCTGGTCGAAGCCCGGGAACGGCTCCGTACCCGGCCGCCCGTACGGATCTGTGTCCACCACCGACAGCCGGTAGCGCGAGGTGTCCCCGGTCCGGTCGACCGTCACGAGCAGCCGGTCGTCCAGCTCCGGGTCCTCCTCGCGCTCCACGGCCACCTCGACCGCCTCGATCCCGGTGATCCGGCGGCCCCCGTCGATCCGGATGTTCTCCGGGCACAGCCCGTGCGGCGCCTTGCCGAGAAACGTCACCGTCAGCGTCAGCCCGTCGTCACCGGCCTCCACCGCGTCCACGCCGCCGAGCCGCGCCGCACGCACCTTGCCGCGCCTGCCGTCCGTACGGCAGACCAACTCCCTGCTCGGGCTGCTCATGCGGGCCCGCTCCCTTCGAACACCTCGTCGCGCCGGCTCCCGGTGGAGCGCACCACGTAGCGCAGATACACCCGGACCACGTTCTCCTCGCTCACCACGTCCAGGGACTCCACCTCGATCAGCTCGCCCAGCCAGCGCTGGAGCGAGGCCTGCACCGACAGCTCCAGGGCCGAGGCCAGCTCGGGGCTGTTCGGTGTGAAGACCAGGTCCAGCAGCCCGCAGCCGAAGTCCGGCCGCATCACCCGCTCGCCCGGACTGGTGAACAGCAACTGCTCCACCAGATCGCGCACATGGTCGTCGTACGGGGCGTGCGCACCGCGCCCCCGCCGGTCGACGCGGAACGGGAACGCGATGTCGTCGCGTACGGTCCTCGCCCTCATACGCAGCTCACCCCCCGCGGCGTGGCCGCGACGGCCGGCGGCCCCTGCGGCACCAGTGCCGCGCTGAAGCACTGCGCCGCACTCGTGTGCAGCAGCACGGGCATGCCGTCGACGAGGACGCCGCCCGGCTGCGGGCTCCACCGGACGGTGGTGCACGGAAGCGGCACCCCGTCGACGGTGTGCGGGCACCCGTGCACGACGAAGACATCGGCGGCCGTGTGGACGGGCAGACCGTCCAGCCGCACGGCGGCGGGCTGCCCGGCGGTGGCGGAGGCCCGGCCGCCGTGCGGGCAGGTGAGCGTGGCGGCGGCGCTGACGATGGTCCCTGAGCGTGTGGACAAGAGTCCTCTCCCCGTCGTTCGTTCTCGTTGCGATCGGCTACGGCTACGGCTACGGCTACGGCTACGGGTATGGCCACGGCTACGGGTATGGCCACGGGTATGGCCACGGCCCACGGGTGGGGCGGCCACGGGTGTGGGGCAGGGTGCGGCTGCGGCTACGGCTTCTGGGGCACGACCAGCCGGCCGTCGTTGATGTTGACCTCGCCACCGGTCAGCACGACCGAGGCCCCCTGGCCGTTGGCGATCGTCACGCCCTTCTCGTCGAGCTGGATGTACGCCCCGCTCGCGGCCTGGAGCCGGATGCCCTGGCCCCCGTCCGGTACATCGCCCATCACGAACTTGTGCTGGTCGGAGGTCTGGATCACCACGTTCTGGTGAGCGGCGGAACCGGTCAGCGCGTCGGGCGGCACCTCCTGGCTGTCCCCGTACCAACACCCTGTCCAGATGGGGAAGCTGACCTCGCCCTGCTCGAACTCCACCCACACCCCGGCCCCGACGGCGGGCACCACGTACTGCCCCGACTGCGGCCCGGTGAACGGCAGACAGGGCATGGCCCAGGTGGACGTCTCGCTGCCCAGGACGTCCGGCACCTTGACCGTGACCCGCCCGATCCTCATCGGATCGTCATTGCTCACCACCCGCCCCCGGAACTTCCCGAGAAACCGGTTGTTCGGTCCTGCAGCCATCCGAAGCTCTCCTGGTCCGTTTCCGCTGTTGCGGGCTCTGCTGCCCTAGGGCCGTACGGTGTCGCCGCGGGCGATCAGCCCTTCGCGCGACAGCGTGAAGTTCTGCTGGTACGAACCGGGCCTGATGTTGTGCGTGACGGATCTGACGAAGTAGTCGCCGTCGTACGTCACTCCGGCGCCACGGACCCCGACCAGCTCGCGGGGGCGCAGGATGTACCCGTGCCGGTTCACGTCCAGGGACCCGGAACCGGAGATGGCGTCCGCCGACAGCGCGGCCCGTGCCAGCAGTTCGGCCTGCGCCTGCCCCGACTCCCGCTTCGCCGTACCGGACAGCGTGCGCCGCTTCAGCGCGGGTGTGGCCCGGCGGCCCAGCGGTGGGCGCAGCGGCCCGATGTCGGGCTGCGGCAGCAGTCGGCTGTCCCGGGTGGCCGGGTCCTGCACCCGGGCCTGCGGCTCCTCGCGGGCCGTCCCGTCGTACGCGAACGTCAACTGGTCCACCGTCGAGTTGACGTCCATGTTCACGTTGAGCGCGTGCTGCCGCTGCCCGATCCGGGCCTCCGGGCCCCACACGGCGACCGAGTGGCCGGGGCGTGGCCCCGGTTCCAGGTAGAAGGTGTACCCGTTGGCCCGCGCCAGCTCGTTCACGTAACTCAGATCGGTGCCCGACTGGTAGTCGACCCGGAGCCGCTCGTGCGGGGGCTGCTCGATCTTCTCCTGGAAGACATGGGGCTCGATGCCGTAGTCGGCGTACCGGGACAGGATGCGCGCGACGCGCCCCGAGGGCCGCAGATTGGGGTAGCGGTCGGTGCGCTCCTCCAGGTCCATCAGGAGGGTCAGATCCTCACCGGTCACGGTGAGGGTGGAGTGCCCCGGCTGATTGCTGGCGCCCACCTCCTGCCGCACGATCAGCCCGTCGAGCAGAACCCATGCGGTGCCCTTCACACTCACACTGAGAATCAACCGGGTCTTCGGATCGAAGAACCCCTCGGGCAGCAGTTGCCGGGACAGCGCACCCTGCTTGGTCAGGTCGAACGCCAGCTGGAACCCGCTGCGCTCACCGGCCGTCGCGGTGATCTGCGCCGACAGCAGCGCCTCGGTGACCTCCGGCGGAACGGGCCGGGTCAGCCGCGGCCCCGCCTCCAGCGTGATGTGGATGGGCCCGCCCCCCACGGGCTGATCAGACATACCGCGCCCCCGCCCCCGCTCCCGGGAAGCCCCCCGCGTGCGGGACCGCGATGACCCGCCCCGCCTCCTCGGTCAGCTCGTACGGATCCAGTACGGGATTGGCGTCGGCGATCTGCCACCACTGCCCCGGGTCCCCGAGGTAGTGCTGCGCCAGCAGATCGGGCCGCTCCCCGCTGCTGACGGTGTGCGGCGCGGTCTCGTCGTCCACGGCGTCGCTCAGCGGAGGCAGTAACCGCCGCTTGGTGTACCGCACTTCGGTCCCGTCGGCCATCCGGTGCACCCCGATCTCGGCGTCGTGGTACCGGCTGGAGCGCGGATAGGGGTGGGCGCCGGGAATGGCGTCCAGCGCGTTCTCGTACGGCTCGATGTCGGCCATGGCCTCGACTCAGCCCCTCCCCATGACGGTGTTGCCCCCGGCCAGCCCCAACGAGGCGAGCCCCCCACTGCGCGCGGCCCTGGCGAGCCGCTCCTTCTGCGCGAGATGTGCCATGTACAGATCGGCCCCGCGGTGCCCGGCCGGCAGATCGCTGACGCTGAGCACCTTCATGCCGATGCTGAGGCTCGCCCGGATCGGATTGAGGTTCACGTCGAACGCGGACTCGTTGATGGCCAGTTCGGTGATCCGCACGGGCATCACGCGCTTGCTGCCCCAGGTGAAGAGGGTCAGCGGCATCTCGATCGGGCTGATCTCGATGGTCCCCTTCTTGGACAGCCGGCTCGCCTCCCGGAGCTGCGCGGTGGTCGGATGCACGAGCATTTCGAGGGTGGCCAGCTCCGGATGGATGCCATCGGGTGCGGCCACCTCGAACTGATCGGTGGCATCGATCTCCGCGGTGAACTTCCAGGTCTCCTGAGCGGGCCCCTTGAGCCGAAGGGCCTCATTCCGGTCCCCGGACCCACTCCCGCCGCCGCCGGAGTCTCCGCTACCGCCTGCGGATTGGGGCGCGAGGGAGCGTTCGAGGGTGTCCGGGTTGAACTGGAGCACGATGATGCGCTGGGGCGTGCCGCGCTCGGGGTCGACGACGACTATGCCGGAGCGGATGGGCTTGGGGATGTCTGCGTAGCGGGTCACAGCCGGGCCTCCAGACGACTCATCAGCGGCGTGTAGTCGTACTGCTGAAATTCGGATGGGAAAACTCGAAGCATGCCCTTGAGATTTTCGACATGCGGGCGGAAGGCGTCACCGTGAAGAGGAATGTCAAGAAAGAGCAGCTGCCAACCGAAGGCTCCTTTGGTCATCCGTAATGTGTTCAGATATTCGCAGTAGCTGAGGTCCATTTCCAGAAAGCCTTGAGTGTTATTTTTTTCTTCATGCAAATATCTGTCCTGGTGCCAGATCTCCAACGTTTTCTTGTGTCGCTCGATTCGGATGAAGCTAGCTTCTCCTGTAGCTCGGGATGGAGCAGAGTCGATCATTCTGAGTTCGCCGAGCAGGAGGCGATCCCGGTCCGAGGCTACGTCGCTGTGCTGTGGTGCGGCATCGATGAGTGCCAAATACAGGTGAGGGAGGCTGAACTCCCCTGTCACTTCCCCCTCGGGGGTCGGGAGGGACCACTCGCAGGCGAGGGACTCGAACCGCAGGGCGCACTCCTTCAGCTCGGCGCTGAGCTCGACGCCTGCCCACTCGTCCTTTGTGTCTGATAGTGGGTCAAAATCATCCAGCGCAAACCAGACGTCCTGTTGCTCGGATGTTGCCTCGAACAACTTATTTCCTTCCAGCTCTCCGATTGATTCAATTTGCTGTTTCTCGCTTTGTGTCAGCTGTTCCATCGGGGGTGCTCGCTTTCGGATGCGCCTACGGGCGGTACTTGAGACGTCTCTCGATCTTCAGTTGACCAAGGCGAATCTTGAGCTTCTTCAACCTGAACCGCCTGCTGTGCGCTTGCAGGCGGCTGAGCAGGTCGACATCACCAGTGAAGTTCTTTTGTTGTCGAAGTATCAGGATGGCATTCGTCTGTGCCTTTGTTGTTTGCAGGACGAGCCTGAGCCTGTACTCATCCGTCTCGGTATTGACGTTGATCTTGGGGACATATCCTGGTTTCGGAGGTTTTTCCATGTTCGGGATTGAGACCGGATTGAGGCGGGTTTCCTGTCGGTCCCAGTGGTCCTCGCTCTCGCCGGTGCTTCCGGGCTTTTGTGTGTACCTGCCCCAGGCGGTGCTTAGCTGATTCGGGAATCCTGGAGGCAGAACGTTTCCATTGTTGGGGTACTCGGTGTCCGGCCCTTCTGCGTGGTACGAGATGTCGACCTGGTACCAGACGATTTTGTTTCCCGTCGATATTTCGGCGGCTGCAGGCGCTTCGGTTTCCCTGAGTTTCATGTTCTGATACTGCCTTGCCGGCACCAGATTCTGATTTTCGATGGTCCCGCCGAGTTCGCGTGGCAGTAGGTGTGTTCGGGCCCAGCGCTCGTTGTCCGTTGTGTTGCCTGTCAAATATCTGAACCCGATCGGTTCGATGGAGCGCTTCTTGGCCGAGACTCCTGTGGCCCCAAATTTCGCGTTCAGATACTGAGAAGTGAAATTGGAAGCCAGTGCGTTGTCTCGGAATTTTGGAGATTTTACTGGTGGTAGCTTCTTGTCTCGGTGGTTTTCGTCGAGCCAGTCGACCGGAATCGTCTTGTCGCCCTTGTCGAATCCGGCGTTGTCGAACCCCTCCTCCGGTGCCTCTGTGCCGCCGATAACTCTTCCGGTCGGGTTGATCCGCGCGGTGATCTGAAAGTTCGGTGGGTGATCCCGGGTAAGTGCAGAAAGGCGGTACCACTGCCGCATGGCGGCCAGGGCAGGGATGTGGCTCGCTCGCGGCACTCCATTCTTGAGTTTAGGCCGCTCGATGGCGCGGATTCGGGATATTGCATCGTTAAGTCTGTCCTGCTTGGCCTCGTTGGAGTTCTCCTGTTTCGTTCTTTGTTCCCTCTTTTTATCTCGGGTGGAATCCTTGGTCTTTCCGTCCCTTTCCTTTTCGTCCTTCGGCTTCTTCGGGTCCTTGGTCCCGTCCTTGCCCGGGGCGTCCTTGTCGCCGGGCTTGTCCTTGGGCTTGGTCGGGGCGCCCTTGTCGTCCTTCGGTTTGGCCGGGGTGTCCTTGTCGTCCTTCGGCTTCGTGGAGTCCTTGTCGTTGTCCTTCGGTTTGCCCGGGGTGTCGTCCTTCGGCTTGGGCTTCGTGTCCGGCTCGGTCTTCGGCTTGGCCGGGGGTTCCGCTTTCGGCTCGGACTGCGTGGTCGGCTCGGTCTTCGGCTTCGGCGGGGGATCCGCTTTTGGCTTGAGCTTCGGGGACGGGGTCGGGCGGGTGTTCGGCTTGTCGTCGTCCTTGTTCTTCGGCTGGCCGTTCTTGTCCTTGGACGTCGACGTGGGTGTGGACGTTGTCGTGGGCTTCTTGCCGTCTCCCGGGCCCGTCTTCGGCTTGCCGTTCGGGCCCGGCGTCGTGGACTTCGGCGTTGCCGTGGTCGGGCGGGCGTTCGGGGCCGCGGGTTTCGGGTCGGTGGACTTCGGGTCCTGGCCCTTCTTGTCGCCGACCTTGCCCTTGTCGCCGTTGCTTCCCTTGTCGTCCGAGCCGGCCGCACCCGGGCCCTTGTCGTTCCCCTTGTCGCCGCCCTTGCCGAGCTTCGCCGCGACGCCCTTGAGGCGTTTGCCGACCTTGGAGACGTACTTGCCGATGCCCGTCATCAGTGCCTGGTACAGGACTTCCAGCAGGGCGACGACGCCCGCCGCGACCGCCTTGGCGAAGAGGATTCCGGCGCCCCCGCTGCGTACGGCCTTCAGCCAGTCCAGCACCATGCCCAGCGCGCTCAGGATCGCGCTCAGCGCGCCCCAGGCCGTGCGGATGGCGTCGATGACGGCCATCACCCAGCCCGCGCCCGGGATCAGCTTGGCAACGATCTTCGTCATGACGAGTTCGCCGATGATCAGGGGGAGCTGGGGGACTACCGCGTCCCAGGCCTCCTTGACGATCTCTTCCATCGTGATGCCGCCCTTGAGCAGCTTGTCCAAGATGGCCTTCGGGACGCCGATGATTTCCTGGATCTTGTCGTTGAACCACTGCTTGACCGCGGCCTTGACCTCGCGGAAGAGGTGGTTCTTCGCCCCGTCCACCGCCGAGTTCTTCGCGCCGCCCAGCCAGCCGCCGGGGTCGGAGAGGAAGTCGACCGCGATGAGCATCCAGTCGCCGAGTGCGCTGAGCAGCTTCGAGGCGAAGTCCAGGACGGCCTTCACCGCGTCCACGACCGCCTTGACCACGGCGTCGAGCATCTTCTTGAGGAAGTCCAGGATGCTGCTCAGCAGCTTGCCGATGGCGTCCAGCAGATCCGTGACGATCTGCTTCAGCATCGTCGCGAGCTTGTTGACCAGGGCGATCGCGGCCTCGATCAGACCGGTGATGAACTTCCGGATGCTGTTGGCCAGTTCGATGATGGCCCGCACCATGGCCTTCGCGAACTCGATCAGATCGTTGATCAGGTTCTTGATCGCTTCGACGATGAACTTACGGGCCTCGTTGATCCAGCGCTCGACCGTTTCCTTGAAGTTCTTGATGAAGCCGACGACCGCGTCCCGCGCCGCCTTGATGACGCGGACGATCGCGTCCTTGATCTCGATGACCTTCTTCTTGATCCAGTCGAAGGCCTTGCTGACCCAGTTGCCCGACTGCTCGACGCTGTCGTCGCGTTCCTTCTCCGCGTCCTTCTCGGCCTTGGTGTTCTCGTCCTGGATCTTCTTGTCGCCGTCCTCCTTCTCCTTGGCGACGTCCTCGTCGGTCTTCTTCTCCTTGTCCTTGACGTCCGTGCGGACCTTCTCGTGCCGCTCGGTCTTCTTCGTGCCGAGGGTCTTGAGCTCGGCGTCCTGCTCCGTGCGCCAGTCGGCACGTTCGGCGTCGACATCGGCAAGCGCCTTCTCGCGCTCGCCCGCCTGGCTCTTGGTGTTGGTCGCGACCTCGGCGTCGACCTTGGCCTTGTGCTTCTGCTGGGAGTCGCGGAAGTCCTTGTCCTTGGTCTGCCGGCCCTCCGACATCCCCTTCTGGCCGTCGCTGAACGCGGCCTGGAACTCCGGCCCCTTTTCGTGCTCCGCCACCTCGGAGGCCGCCTCGGGGGGTACGGCTCCGGTGCCCGCGCCACCGTCCGGCGCAGCGCCCTTTCCGCCCTGGCCGCCGGGAACCTTCGCTGTCATCTGCTCCTTGGGAGCGTTGGGGTAGACCTGGTTCTCGCCCATCGGGCGACCGGCGTCGTCCTTGCCCGTCGCGACCGTTTCCTGGCCCTTGGTGTCGACGGCCGTGCCCTGTTCGCCCGCCGTCTGCTCGGCGGCGCCCTCCATCTCCACGCCCGGCGCGTTGCCCGCCTGGGCCTTCTTCAGCGCCTCGTCCTTGGTCGGCAGCCCGGCGAACTTGGCGGCCAGTTCCTGCGGGTCCACCACGGGTTTGTCGGCGCCGAAGGCGCTCGCGATCCCGTTCACGATCTTGCCGCCGATGAAGCCCAGGGCCATCTTGAACGTGTCCCAGCCGCCCGGCTCCTCGGCCTTCTCCGCCTCGATCTGGCCCTCGGGTTCCTTCTCGCCCTCGACCTCGGCCTTCTCGTCCTTCGGCGCCTCGGACTTCGCCGCCGGATCCTGGGAGTACTGGGCCGGCGCGTCGGACTTCGGCTTGCCCTGGAGCGTCTGCGGTGCGCCGGCCGGGCGCTGCATCGAGGGCGGCGCGGCCGCGAGGGACTTGTGCTCGTCGCCGACCGTCCGGTCCACAGAGCCGCTCACGCCGCTCATCGCCTGAAGTGCCTTGTGGGGCTTGAGCTTCGAGGCGGTGGTGAGGCCGGCTTCCGGTGCCACCCCGGAGAGGTTCGGTGCGGCTCCCGAATCCTTCTTGCCCTTGCCCTTGCCCGGGGCGGACGCCTTGGCGCCCCCGCCACCCCCGCCCCCGCCTCCGCCGCCGGGCGAACCCTTCGCGGCCGGTGCCGACTTGGACGCCGTGTTCTTGGGAGCGGCGGCGGCCTTCGCCGAGGTCGGGGCGTCGGCGGGCTTCGTGGGTTCCGGGGCGGCGGGAGTCCGCGGCGCCGGGCTCTCCGTACGGGATACGGGACCGGGCTGCGACGGGCCGCTGTCCTGTGACGCGCTCGGCGCGCCGCCCGACGTATCCACGTTGGACCCGCCGGAGACATGAGTGTCCCGTGCGGGGGAGGGGGACTGTGCGTCCGCCGCCGGTTCGCTGCGGCCCGCCGGAGCCGCGTCCGTCTTCTTCTGCTCCTCCTTGGCCGCGGGCTCCGGCGCCGCCGCGTTGCCCGCCACCGCCTGCGGCGAAGCCTTCTCCTGGGCGCCCGCCTGCGTCCCGCCTCCGGCCTGAGTGCCCTTCTCCTCCTTTGCCGCCGCCTCCTTGGCGTCGCTGCCCGCCTCGGACGTGCCCGGCGCCTCCTGCACCGTCGTCTGCGCGGCTACGGGCCCGGCCTTCGGGTCGTCCCCGCTCTTCGGGTCCTTCGACGTCGTCACCGGCCGCGCCTCGGCTGCCTGCTCCAGAGCGAGTCCCCCGAGCTGCCCGCCGGCCGGCCCGGCCTCGTCCGCCTCGGCCGAGGGCTCCGTACCGTCGGACGAACCGGCGCCGTTCTCCTCCGGTACGGCCTCCGCCGCCGCGTCCTCGGCGTCCTCCGCCTCCCGCTCGGCCCGCACCTGCTCGGCCTTCGTCACCGGGGGCGCGGGGAACGACGGAGCGCTCGCGGCGCCGGACGAGGACGGGTCCAGCTTGTCCGCGGTCGGTACGGCGGACACATCGAGGTCCTGCGCCGGAAGGAAGTCCTCCGGCTGGAGCTTGACGTCCCACGCGCTGTCCTGGCCGCCGCCGACCTCGACCTCCGACCCGCCGCCGGAGCCGAACGGGTCCTCGTCGGCCTTCTCCTCGGGGCCGTCGACATCCTGGTTGCGTACGCCGTCGAGCGTGCTGAAGGCACCGGGCAGCTGGGTGTCCTTGCCGGTCACGGACGCCGGGCCCGTGGGCTTGTCCGAGCCCCGCTTGTCCTCCGGCTTCAGCTGCCGGCCCGCCACGAGCGACTCGGTCGCGCCCGGCCGGTTCTTGGCGGCGGACTCCTCCTTGCTCGCCGCCGGGGCGCTCTGCTGTTCCCGGCCCTCCTGGCCTTCCTGCCCCGCTTGCCCCTCCCGGCCGCCTCCCGCCTTCTCGGAGGACTGCTTCCCGCCCCCCGACGACGCGGAGGAGGACGAGGACGAGGCTTCCTGCCGCGGCGCCGAGGCCGGGGCCGCGGCCTCCGCCTGCCCGCCCGCCGGTGCCTCCGGGGCCGTACCGACACCGGTGTTTCCGGGAGCCGCAATGCCCGGACCGGCCTCCGAAGCCTGTTCCCCGTCACCCTCCTGGGGCCTGCCCGTGTTCTCCGGCGTACTTCCGGGGGCGCCCTCGTCCTGCTCCTGTTCCTTCTCCGGACCGGGCGCCGCCGCGGGCTCCTCGGCCTCCGCCCGATCCTCCTCGTCCTCCCGGCGCGCGGTCTCGCGCTCGTACCACAGGGCCTGCGCCGGATCGCTCTCGGCGGTGGGGGCGTCGAGAGCGTCCCGCTCCAGGTCGTCGTACGCCTCTACCTCGTCGACCAGGTCGAGCACCCGCTCGTGCTCCGAACTGAGCAGCCTGGTCTCCAGCCGCTCCAGGACGTTGTCCTGCAACTCGTCGGGCAGCAGGGCCAGTTGCCTGCGGGTGCGCTTGGACCGGTCCTCAGGGTCGCCGCGCAGCGAGCGTACGACGGAGTTCGCCAGCCGCTCCACGAGCGTCGCAGGGTCGATCTGCTCCAGCCGGCTCCGGTCCGCGTCCACGGTCGCGTACCGCAGCCAGCCCGGCGTCGCCTGCCCCGCCCCGACCTCGGCCGCACTCTCCCCGGGCCCGGTCCCCGTCCGCCCGTCGGGGCGTACCGACGCCTGCGCCGCCGTCTCCGCCTCGCGCTCCATCGCCTGCTGCGGCAGGCTCACCGCGCCCAGGTCACGCCCGGCGCGCAGGGTGCCGAGACCGTGCGGGTTCTGCACCGTGTGCAGCAACTCGTGGGCCAGCAGGCGCTGTCCGTCGACCGTACCGGGGCGGTACGTCCCCTCGCGGAAGAAGATGTCCTGGCCGACCGCGACCGCGTCCGCGCCGAGCATCTCGGTGAGCGCGCCCGCGTCCGGATCGGTGTGCAGCCGCACCCGGCCGAAGTCGTGGCCGAGCTGCTCCTCCAGCTCCCGCCGTACGCTGAGGTCGAGCGGCTGGCCCGCACCGCTGACGATGTTCTTCGGCTCCGGCGCGTGCGAGGCCGCACGCTCCTTGCGCTTGCGCTGCTTGGCGGACTGGTCCGAACGCGACTCCTGCGAGTGGGACGTACTCATCGCGACGCCTCACCCCCGCCCGAGAGCCCCGCGTGCACCGCGCGGGCCAGCTCCTGCCCCAGCCGCCGGGCGGAGACCGTCGCGGGCAGCGGGGGCAGCCCCGCCAGGGACTCCAGCGCCTGCCCGCCGTCGGCGGCCAGCGGCACGCCCCGCTCCCGTACGAGCCTGCCCAACTCCGCCTGGAACGCCTCTGACACCCGCTCCGGGTCCACCCGGCCGAACCCGTCGAGAACCAGCTCGCCGATGTCGACCCGTACCGTTCCCTGCTGCGGCTCCCGACGCGGTGGCGGATGCGGTTCCTGACGCGGTGGCGGATACGGCTCGTCGCGTCGCTGCTCGTTCAGACCCATCCGTGCACCTCCGAGGGCGTCAGGGAACGGTCGAGCTTGAGGTACTCGGTACGGGCGGCCTCCAGCATGTGGCGCATCTGGAGCCGGTCGCCCTCCTCCGCCGCCAGGAACGCACCCGACAGCGCGATGTTGCGGATGGAGCCGCCCGCCACCGTCAGCCGGGCCAGCAGCTCCGGCTCGACGCCCTTCACCGGCGCCCGCGCGGGCAGCACCCGGCGCCAGATCTCGGCCCGCTCGCTCTCACCCGGGAACGGGAAGTCGACGACGAAGCGGATGCGGCGCATGAACGCCGTGTCCAGCGCCTGCTTCATGTTCGTCGTGAGGATCGCGAGCCCCCGGTACGCCTCCATCCGCATCAGCAGATAGCTGACTTCGAGGTTCGCGTACCGGTCGTGGCTGTCCTTGACCTCGCTGCGCTTGCCGAACAGCGCGTCCGCCTCGTCGAACAGCAGCAGCGCCCCGCCCTGCTCGGCGGCGTCGAACACCTTGCGGAGGTTCTTCTCGGTCTCGCCGATGTATTTGCTGACCACCTGCGACAGATCGATGATGAACAGGTCCAGGCCCAGCTCCCGCGCCATCACCTCGGCGGCCAGCGTCTTGCCCGTACCGGAGCCGCCCGCGAACAGCGCGGTGACCCCGAGGCCCCGGCGGAGCGTCTCGGCGAAGCCCCACTCCTGGTACACGGTCGGCCGCTGCCGCACATGCGCGACGATCTCCCGCAGCACCTTCAACTGCCGGTCCGCCAGCACCAGATCGCCCCAGCCCGCGTGCGGCTCGATCCGCCGGCCCAGCTCGTCCATGCCCATCCGGGCCTCGGTGAGCCCCGCCTGCCAGGCCAGTCCGGTCGCGTCGAGCGTGTCCTCACCGGGCAGGTCCCGGGCCACGGCCGCGCCCGCCGCGCGGACCAGGTGGGGCGGCAGCGAGAACTGGGCCACGAGGTCACGCAGATCGCCGGGCGACACCTCCGGTACGCCGGCGAACGCGTCCGTCCACACCCCGAGCTGCTCGTCCGCGTCCAGCGGTGGCACGGTGACCCGCTCCCCGCGCGGTCGGGCCGTCCGCCTGGGGTCGGGACTCGACACCACCAGCGGTACGGCGGCGCTCTCCACGAACGCGTCGGTGGCGGCGGCCTGTTCGCGGTCCAGGTCGCCGACCTCCACCAGCAGCGCCGCGGGCAGCAGGATCGCCTCGCGCTGCCACAGCCGGGCCAGCAGGTCCCGCGCACCCGGAGCGGACGGGACATCGGCGGCCGACATCTCGTACAGCCCGAGGCTCGAGCGGCGGGCCGCCACCGCCGCGATGTCCGCCCGCGTCCGCAGATCGCCGCCGACCAGCTCGACCCGGAGCGGCGCCCCGCGCCCCGCCCCCGCCCAGCCCGCCGCGACCCGGCTCGCCGCCAGGTCGTACGAGGCGGGCAGCACGTCCGGCACGGTGGTCCGGCGCAGCATCCCGTGCAACCGGGCGTCCAGGTAGGGCGAACCGGCCAGGAAGTGCAGGATCCGCTCGTCGAGCCGGAGCCGGGACGTGGTCAGCCGGGACTCGTCGTCCAGCTCGACGATGCGCCAGCGGCGCAGCGGGGCGACGGGGGTGAGGGCGCTCCAGTGCGGATCACCCAGCGCGGCGAGGGCGAGCGAGAAGGTGGGGTACGCCCGCTCCGGGTCCCCGCAGGCCGCGGCGCAGCGGGCGGCCGTGGTGGGCTCCAGCTCGGCCGCCGCCGTCAGCAGGACGATCTCGCGCTCGAACGGGCTGAGGCCGAAGCAGGCGACGAGGGCGTCGAGGGCGGCGGGGCCGGTGCCGCCGGGAGGCGTGGCCACGAGGTCAGTGGTGCCGGACGCCGTGTCCGGGACCGTGCCCGTGCCCGTGTCCGTGTCCGGGACCGGGGTGGGGGCGGACGCGGACACGGAGGTCGCTTCCGGGCGGCGGGTGGCGCGGGCGCGCCCGGCGTGGGCGTCCACCCGGGCGAGGACGGCGTGAACGGCCGTCGAGAGCGCACGCCCCTGCGCCGCCGCGTCCCGGCCCCTCTCGCCGGTCCCGCCGGAGCCCGCGCCCGCGTCCGCGCCTGTGGCTTCGCGGGTGTCAGCGCCGAAGTCCGTGTTGCCGTCTGTACGTGCGTCTGCGTCTGCGTCTGCGCCTGCCCCTGCCCCTGCGTCTGTGCCTGCGGCCTCGTCCTCGCTCCGGCCGCCGCTGTCGTACGTTCCCATGTCCTCACCCCCCGTGTTCCGCACTCGGTTCAGCTCTTGTCGTCCGGCGTCGGTGCGTCGCTCCCGGCAGCCTTACGGGGACGGGGCGGGGCCGCCCGCCGGGCGGGGGCCTTCGCGGTCTTGGCGGGGGTCTTCGCCGACGCCTTGGCCGGTGTTCCGGCGGGTGACCTGGCGGCGGTCCGCGCGGCTGCGGGCGCGCTCTTCGCGGGCGGGGAGGCCGCCCCCGCGTCCGTACCGGCCGCTTCACGATCAGCCGCGCCCGCTCCATCTGCCGCGGATGCTCCGTCCGCTGCGGACGCCGCGTCCGGGACCTCCGCCCCGGGCGGCACCGGCGCCCCGGGGGCACCGAACGGCAGCACCCGTACCGTGCGCTCCTTCACGGGTTTCGCCGGGACCGGCTTCTCGCGGCCCTCGATCACCACCAGCGACGCCTGGTAGGCCACCGACAGGGTGTACGGGGTCTGGTGCAGCATTCCCCAGAGCTTGGACGTCTCGTCGACATCCATGACCGTCGGTGTGAAGCGCACCTTCTGTACGGAGTCGGCCAGATCGCTGCCCGACAGATACGGGCGCTCCGCGGCGAGTTCGATCAACTCCTTGGGCAGCACCGGGATTTCGTGCAGGGTGCGGATCACACAGCCCAGCAGCCGCTGGCCGACGAGTTCCGCCTCCTCCCCGTACGCGCTGATGACGTAGTGCAGATCCAGCGGTGCCGCCGCGCGGTTGCGCAGGGTGCCGTCCGAGGCGCGGGTCGGCAGGTCGTTGTTGCGCATCGAGGCGTTCGGGGTCACCTGGTAGAGGAAGACCGTGATGGTCGGTTCGCCCGGCGGCTCCGAGGGTGGCTTGCGGGTCTCCACCTTGACCGCGATGTCCATCTCCGGTCCCAGGTTGCTCTCGATCAGCAGGGCGAGCGCCTGGGTGACCGTGGCGACGGCGAGTGCGTTGCTCATGTCGTCAATCCCTCTTCCCGCCGCGCGAGAGGTAGTCGTCCAGAGTCAGTACGGGGGCCGGCCGCCCGGCCGGCTGCGCGGGGCGCCCGCCCGGCGGGCCGTTCGTCCCGGCCGCCGGTGCCGCGCTGACCTCCAGCCGGCCGATCTGCACATGGACGACGCGGTCGGCCGGGCGCGGCGCGCGCCGCCCCACCGAGCCGAGCGCCGCACCGCGCGCGGCGGCGGTGTCGGAGCCGCGTGGCACGGTGGGCGCGGCCGTACGGGCGAAGCCTGCGGACTGCGGGACCGGTGCGGCTGCCACCGGCGGAGCGGTGGCCGGGGCGTCCGGGCCGCCCCGCCGGGCCGCCCGCGTGCCCTCGGCCGTACCGCGCCGCGGTGCGGGCGCCGGAGCCGCCGAGGGGCGCGGCAGGGGGGTGGGGGCCGGTGCGGGGGACAGGTCCGGCCGGCCGTCCCCGGCGGGCCGCGGTGCCTGCTCGGTGCGCACCACGGTGTGCCGTTCGGTGTGGGTCTCCCGCCCCGGCCGCGCGGTCAGGGGCAGGGCGCCGGGGGCGGGCGGGGGAGCGGAGGGGAGCAGCGCGGCCGGTTCGTCCGCCTCGGGCGGCTCCTGCCGCAGGGCCTCGGCGCGCTCGAACGGGCCGGGCAGCCGTGGCCGTACGCGTACCCGCGCGCCGGAGCCGCCAGGGCCGTCGGAGCTGTCGGCCACCGGCGCGTACCGGGCAAGGAGCCGGTCGAAGTAGTCAGGCATCGGTGCACAGCTCCAGGTAGTAGCGGCGCCGAAGGGGACTGAGCGCCAGAATTTCCGGCTCGCTCCACCCGTAGGCGGTGGCGAGCAGATGGACGTCCAGGAGTAAATCCCTTGCCCAGTTGTCCAGTTCGGTCCACAGATAGAAGGAGATATCCAGCTCGGCGACGGTCGCCGAGCCGCATTCCGGGCAGACCACGTTCAGCGTCACCTCGGCCGTCGGGTCCGCCTCCGCGGCCTTCTCCGCGATGAGCTGTTCCACCCGCTCGGGGAGCAGCTCGGCCAGTCGTTCCGCGGCGACGGGCTCCCCGTTGCGCAGGGCCCGCAGCGTGCAGCCCGTCAGGAGCCGGCGGCGTGCCTCGGACGGCGAACCGGGTGAGCCGCGCCGGCCGGGTGAACCGGCAGCCCCGGTCGTCCCGGCAGCTCCCGTCGTCCCGGCAGTCCCGGCAGTCCCGGCCGCCGCGAGGTCGGCGACGGTCGGCAGCCGGAACTCGACCACCCACCCGTCCTCCGCCACCCTCAGCGGCCGGTCCGGGACCGCCCCGCGTGCGCCCAGAGCACCCGCGTCGAGATCGAACTCCATGGCCTCGTCGCAGGACCCGCACTCGATCCGCACCTGCATCAGCTCGCCGAACAGCGAGCGGCGCAGCGCGAACAGGTCCGCCTCCCGCACACCGACCGGCACCGACAGCAACGCGTCCGTACCGGTCCCCGGGCGGGCCGCCCGGTGCAGCAGCAGCGATCTGTCCGCCGCACCCAGGGCGAGCCCGCTCTCCCACGCGGCCAGCAGCTCGGCGGGGCCCACCGGACCCGTACCGGGGGTCATGTCCGGACTCCGGCCGGGCTACGACGAGGAGCCATCGTCTTTCCTCCGTGCACGCGCGAGGCTCAGGCGGGGTGGGTGAAGGACGGCTCGGCCGGTTCCGGGACCTCGTAGTCCCGCTCCCAGCCCTCGCACTCCAGCTTCACGCTCTGGATGGCGACCGCGTTGGCGTTCGCGTCGAGCTCGCCCATGACCTGGTACTCGCTCACCCACGCGCGGTAGAGCTTGTGCGAGACGGCGACCTGCCCGGCCTCGTTGAGGACCTGGATGATGATGTCCTTGCGGAAGTCGCGCAGCGACACCTCGGAGCCGAGCCCGGCGCCGACCTGCCAGACCTTGTTGGCCCAGCGGTCGAACTCCGGGTCGTGGGTCACCCCGCGTTCCAGCGTGACCCCCTCGAACTCGGAGCGGCCCGGCGACTTCCTCGGCGAACTGGGGTCGCCGCCGTGCCGGTGCTTGACCACTTCCGTGGTCCGCTTCAACGGACTGATCTTGCTGATGCCCGCGACCGTTCGACCGTCCCACAGGACCAGGAACTTGAAATTCTTGTAGGGGTCAAAGCGATGGGCGTTTACCTGGAACTCAGCCATCGGTTTCCTTCGTGTTCCTTTACCTCGGGTCCTTGGATTACGAGAGGTCGAACTGACCGGCAATCTGCTGGATCTTGACGATCACGAACTCGGCCGGCCTGACCGGTGCGATGCCGATCACCACATTCACCACACCGCGCTCGATGTCGGCATCGGTGGTGGTGTCCTTGTCGCACTTCACGAAGTACGCCTCACGGGGTGTGCCGCCCTTGAACGCGCCCTGGCGGAACAGATCATTCAGATAGGCCGAGGCATTCAGCCGGATCTGCTGCCACAGCTGTTCGTCGTTCGGCTCGAAGACCACCCACTGGAGTCCCCGGTACAGGCTCTCCTCGATATGCAGGGCGAGCCGGCGCACCGGAACGTACTTCCACTCGCTCTCCAGCGCGTCCGCGCCCAGGAGCGTCCGGGCACCCCAGACGAGCGGCCCCACCACCGGGAAGGTCCGCAGGCAGTTGACGCCCAGCGGGTTGAGCAGCGCGTTGTCCCGGTCGGTCAGCCTGACCGTCAGGGAACGCACTCCGGCCAGCCGCGCGTCGGTGCCCGCCGGGGCCTTCCAGACGCCGCGCTCCCCGTCCGTACGGGCGATGACACCGGCCACCGCGCCCGACGGCGGGAACGAGCGGAGCCGCCCGGTCAGCGGGTCGGTGAGCTGGAGGTGCGGGAAGTACAGGCCGGAGTGGTCGCTGCGTACCGCGTCGAACGCACCGATCCCGGCCCGCGCCGCGTCGACGCTTCCCCAGGTCGACGGCGAGTCGACCAGCAGGAAGATCCGGCGTTCGCGGCAGAGCTGTTCGGCGGCGGACAGCACGGTGGCCATGTCGTCGACGGACTCGTACGCCGAGAGCTCGGGCAGCGCCAGCAGGTTGACGTCGTCCACGTCGCGCAGCGCGTGCACCCCGGTCTTGCGGGCCTCGCTGCCGATGAGGTCGAGCGGTCCGGGGGCGTCGCCGTCCTTGCCGCCCGCCAGCGGGAAGACGGGCGGGTTCACCGAGGCTTCGAGGCCGAGGTCGTTGGCGCACTCGCCGACGAACCGCACGATGTCGTCCGGGTCGACGGATCCGGCGACCACCTGGAGGCGGCGGCCGAAGGCGGTGACCTCCGCGCCGGCGAAGGCGTGCTTGCCGGGGGCGTCGGGCAGGGCCCGCAGCTTGCGCTCCAGAAGCAGGGCCAGCTCGGTGACCGTGTGCGGCGGTTCGCCGTCCCGGTCGGGTTCGAAGAGCGTGAACTCCCGCTCCACATCGCCGATCTTCACCTTCAGCTCGACGTTCAGATCGGGCAGGTTCGCGGCGAACGGCTTGGACACGGTGCCGGACGGGTCGGGCCGGTCCTCGTCCAGGACCTTCACCCGGACGAGCGAGGAGCCCGCGCCCACGACCGTTTCGACGAAGCGGCCGTGACCGGAGTGCATCGACAGGCCGGTGAAGGTCTCGCGGGCACCGCCGCGGGCGTCCAGGACATGCAGGTTGAAGGTCTTGTCCGGGGTGGACGTGTCGTGGTCGACGGCCACCCGCAGCCCCGAGCCCCACACACCCGGTTCCTTCGCGTGGACCTCCAGCACGGGGCACGCGCCGCGGCCCTCGGTGGACTCCAGGGTGACGCAGGCCTCTTCACCCGTGCCGGCCTTGGCCACCCGGACGATGACCGCGACCGCCCCGCCGTTGCCGAAGAACTGGTGCACGGCGTAGCCGACCGCGCTCTGCGACGTGAGCCCGCCGAAGCGCCGCTCGAAGTCGGCGAAACTGGTGATGCGCACCGGTTGGTTGAGCGGTCCTCGGCGGGTGTGCCCCACGAAAGCGGTCACCGATGTGGTGACCGAGGCGATGGTCCGGACGCTGCTGGGAAGTTCTTCGATGTAAACGCCGGGATAGCCCATGTGCGTCGGCATTCCCCCTCCATTCCCTTCGCGCACCAAGAGATGAGGGGAGGAGGTGAAGGAATTGCCCGCTGATCATGTGGTCACGGACATACGATCTTCGCTGCTTCCCCCGCCGCACACCCCGTGCGATCTATGTCTCGCAGGGCCAATTCGCATGCACATGCGCTTGTGGCTCCTGATGCATGAGTGCCTCTGCGAGTTTCGTTCTTGTATCAAGAGATGGTCAAGGCGGTAATCCGGTCATCCGGCGGAAAGCGTCCGTGAATATCTGACAGGGGCTGTTCTGCGTGGTCAGCGGGATATTGGTGATCGAACATGAAGTCGGATTCACCGGTACTTCACGTTCTATTCCGCACGGGGGAGTGATTTCGGCCGTTCATCAGGCCTTCCGGCGCGCCGACTTGTGTCTTGTTCCAGCAGGAATGATCCGGTTTTGGTGCGGGGGTGCGCGGGCACGGGGAAGTGGTTCGGCCGGGCCGGTGGGCCACCCGGCCGCGCAGATCAGCAGCTCAGCGGCCGATGGGGCGGCGAGGCCGTGCGCAGGGCGGGCCGGCGGCCCGACGGATCACGGGAACCGGCCGGTGAGCCGGTCAACAGGGCCGGACCGGCCAACGGCCGTCCGGCGTACCGGGCGGCCGACGCGAACTGCCCGGCCACCCGGGATCCGGCTGCCCGGCCACCTGGGATCCGATCGCCCGGCCACCAGGGACCCGGCCGGCCGAAGACCGGTCAGCCGGCCGCCGCCCCGGCCACCTGGGTGTCCAGAGCGGCGCGGAGCCAGTCCTCGGACGCGCCGAACGTCGGCTCCGGCGAGCTGGACAGCTGGGCGGTCAGCTCCCAGTAACGGCCGATACGGGGGTCCGAGGTCCGGGCCAGCACGCCGCTGAGCCGGTGGCGGAAGCCGGGGGTGTCCCGCAGACCGCGAAGGCGGGCGAACGCGGCGACGAAACTGTCGAGAGCCTCGCCCTCGCGCGGGGGCCGCCCCGCCCGCAGGTCGGGGGAGGCGATCGTGAACGCCTCACGGAGACCGTCGTAGAGCAGGTCCGGCCGGCAGTCCTCGCCCAGCAGCAGGTACTCGGGCCGGCAGACACTGATGTCGCCCCCGATGCCGGAGCCGACGTCGGAGGCGAGCGCGTGGAGCCGGGCGAAGGCCAGCACCTGGGCCGGGGACGGATCCGCCGGAGGCTGGGGAACCGCCGCCTCGATGATCCATGACTTCTGGGCCGCCGGGAGACGCACGGGCAGGACGCGACGCCAGAAGCGCGCCAGTGACGTGGTGTCGGGCGGGGTGGCCATCGCGCCGATCAGGAGCAGCCGCCCGGCCCGTTCCCCGGGCGGGCATTCCTGGAGCAGCTGGAGCGCGGCCTCCCGCCAGCGCATCGCGGTCATCTGGGTGCCGAGTTCCTTCAGCCGGTCCGCGATGACGTCCCGCAGCCCGTCCTCCAGCGCGTCGTCCCGGTCCAGCACCCGGCCCACGTCCGGCACCGGCAGGTCCAGCGTGCGCAGCGACCGGATCAGCCGGAGCCGGTCGAGCGCCTCGGGACCGTAACGGCGATGGCCCCCGGTGCTGCGCGCCGCCTCGGGCAGCAGACCGCGGTCCGAGTAGAAGCGGACGGTCTTGACCGTGACGCCCGCCCGCGCCGCCAGCTCTCCGATGCTCCATGTGCCGTCGCGGGGCGCGTCGTTCCACATGCCGTCGGGGCACACGTCTTGAACCTCCCTCAGGGGGAGTTCCTACGTTACGCGGGAGCACGGGCGGCCCGGAGGGCGGCCGTGCGGACCACGGCGCGAGAGGGAGGCGTACATGACGGCGTTCGTACTGGTGGCGGGCAGCCACACCGGTGGCTGGGTCTGGCGGGACGTGGCGGCCCGGCTGCGGGAGTCGGGGGCCGGGGCGTACCCGGCGACGCTCACCGGGCTGGGGGACCGGCGCCACCTGGGCGGTCCCGGCACGGACCTGGAGACGCACGTCGAGGACCTGGTGCGGCTGATCGACCATGTGGACGAGCCGGAGGTGGTGCTCGTCGGCCACGGGTACGGCATCCATCCGGCGCTGGGCGCCGCCGACCGCCGCCCGGAGCGGATCGCGCGGATCGTGTACCTGGACGTGGGCCTGGCCCGGAACGGTGACGCTGCGCTGGAACTGGTCCCGGACCCTTCCGTACGCGAACGGCTCCAGGGCGGCCCGCGGGCCGCGCGAGAACCGGACACGGCGCACACGGCAAGCGTCGGAAACACCGGCAGCACCGGCAGCACCGGCAGCACCGGGAGCACCGGGAGCACCGGGAGCACCGGGAGCACCGGGAGCACCGGGAGCACCGGGAGCACCGGGAGCACCGGAAACACCGGAAACACCGGCCTGCTCCCGCCGCCGGCTCCCGGTGAGTGGACGCGCTGGGGCAGCACCGCGGGCCTGAGCGCGGAAGCGCTGGCACGGCTGGACCGTCTCGCCGCGCCGCAGCCCGTGCGCACCCTCACCCAGCCGCTCCGGCTGTCGGGGGCGGGATCCGGACTGCCGATGTCCGGCGTCCTGTGCACGGCCAACGGGTCGAGCATCGCGCTCGTGGAGCGGATGGTGGGGCTCGGGGCCGAGCAGTTCCAGGCGCTCGTCGATCCGGAGGTGAGCTTCTTCGAACTCGACACCGGACACTGGCCGATGCTCTCGGCGCCGGACGAGCTGACCGGTGTACTGCTGGCGGCGGCCGGGGGCAAGGGGCACCGGATCGCTCCCGAGGTGGGTGAAGAGCCCGCGCACCTGCGGCCCTTCCTCCTGGACGTGCCGGAGCGGCGCAGGGAGCGTGTGGGCCGGGTCGACCTGTATCCGCCCGACGCGGACGGGCCCCGTCCGGCGGTGATCCTCGTCCATGGCGGCCCGGTTCCGGCCGGGGGGCTGCCGACACCGCGCGACTGGCCGGGCCTGGTCGGCTACGCCTCGTACGCGGCGGACCTGGGCGCGGTCGGTGTGACGCTGGACCACCGGCTCCACGGGCTCGGTGACTTCGCGCTCGCCGCCGGGGATGTGGCCGAAGCGGTCGAGCTCGTACGGTCCGATCCGCGCGTCGACGGGCAGCGGATCGCCCTGTGGTTCTGCTCGGTCGGCGGACTGCTGTCGGCCGACTGGCTGGCGGCGCCCCCGCCGTGGCTGCGCTGCGTGGCGGCCACCTGTCCGGCGCTCGCGCCGCTGTCCAACTGGCAGGGCGTGGAGCCCCGGTTCCGGCCGGCGGACGCGGTGAGCGGGGCCGGGCGGCTGCCGATCGTCCTGACCCGGGTGGGCCTGGAGTCGCCGGAGATCGCGGTGACGGTCCAGGAGTTCCTCGACTCCGCGGAGACGGCCGGAGCGGCGGTCGAGGTGATCGACATTCCGCACGCCCACCACGGGTTCGAGACGATCGACCGCACAGACGAGGCGCGGCGGGCGGTGGAGCGGGCCATGACATCGGTACTGACGCACCTGCGGGGCTGAGACCCGTGGCCCGGGGCTCCTGAGACCTCTGGGTCCCAGGAGCCCCGGGCCACGGACGATCAGCCGACGGACGATCAGCCCACGGACCAACAGCCCACGGACCAACAGCCCACGGACGATCAGGCCTCGGACAGGGCCGTCCACCTGATCCGGGTGGCGCACAGGGACACGAGGAGCGCCGCGGCGGCCACGGCGCCCATGCCCCACACCAGGCTGCTGGCGCTCGCTATGAAGCCGATCGCCGCCGGGCCGGCCAGCAGGCCGGTCGTGCCCATGGCGGCGACCAGGGCCAGGGCGTCCGGGCCCGTCCTGGCGGCGGCCACATAGATGCACGGGGTCACGGCGGCGATGCCCAGCCCGACGCAGGCGAACCCGATCAGCGTCGGCACCACGCCACCGACCAGCAGGGCGAGCGCCAGCCCGGCGCCGGCCAGCACACTGCCCACCCGGACGATACGGCCGTCGCCCCAGCGGGTACGCCAGCTGTCGGCGAAGACCCGGGCCAGCACCATCATGACCGAGACCACGGCGATGCCCATGGGCGCCATCTCGGCCGAGGCGTTGACGACGTCCTTCAGATAGAGCGCCGACCAGTCGTTCATGGCGCCCTCGGTCACGGTGCCGAACGCCATCGCGCACCCCATCCACAAGGTCGCGCGGGCCGGCATGGTCAGCTTCCGGCGGTCCTTCTTCTTCTCGGGTTCCCGCTGGTCCGCCGTCAGCAGTCCGGGCCAGGAGTATCCGGCCAGGAGCAGCAGGAGGACGGTGGCCACGCCGAAGTGTGCCGCCAGTTCCGAGGTCCACAGATGCATCCCGGAGGCGAGGAGCGCCGCCAGCAGCGACCCGGCACTGAACGTCGCGTGCAGTCGGGACATGGTGGTGCGCCCGTGCTCGACCTCGAGCGCGGCGCCCTGCGCGTTCATCGCGACGTTCAGACAGCCGACGGCGACGCCGTCCAGACAGATGATCAGCAGGGCGACCGGATAGTTGGGAGCGGCTGCCAGGGCGAGCAGAAGAACGCCCAGGCAGAGCGAAGACACCAGCGCCAGCCGCCGCGAGCCGATGCGCCGCATGAGCACGGTCACCAGGGGGAACGACGCCGCCGCGCCCGCGCCGCAGGCCATCAGCAGCAGACCCAGCTCCGCCTCGCTCAGGCCGAGTTCCGTCTTGAGGGTGGGGAGCCGGGCCGCCCAGGTGGCGTACTGGAACCCCAGCAGACAGAACAATGCTGCGATCGCCAATTGTGCGCGGCGAAATGGATCGCGGACGCGAAACATGTGAATCAACCTACTTCGTCGTGCGGTGGAGACCCGGGCAATGGATCACGGAAAGGCGCCGGACTCCCGGCCCGGCCGCCTTGCACCGCCCTGGACATGTATACGGCGGTGGCGCCGTAACTCCGGGGCAGCGGGACATGGGGGTGGGCGTGAAATCCGTTGGCCGCCCAGAAGGTCTCGTTGTCCCCGACGGAGATCAGCGAGATGTGTTCGTACGTCTTCGCGCCGGCCGTCACCGTGAGGTGGTGGAGAAGTCTCCTCGCCAGCCCCCGGCCACGGAATTCCTCGTCGACGACGATGTCGTGCAGATGCAGGTTGCGCGAGTGGAAGATGACCTCCTCGCCGCGTGTCAGCTCCGGGTACTGGAATCTCGGATAGGGCAGGGCCAGCACATAGCCGGTGATCCGCCCGCCGTGGTCCAGTACGAAACAGGTGGCGGGCGAGGCCTGCGCCCTGGATTCCAGTGCCGCGCGCCCCTCGGACAGCGAAATGTCGCTGTAGGCACTGGATTCCAGGGCGACGATGCCGTCCCAGTCGCTGTCGGCGATATGCCGTACGCGCATGTCGTGGATCATCTACTCCGGACCCTTCCGGCCGGGGCGTCCGCCGGATGCCCAGGAGTACGGGAGCGGGCGGAACCCGTTGAATCCCCGCGTCATATAACTGGTCGCATAGGCGCCGCAGGAGAGGATCCAGACCGGATCGCCCGACGCGACATCTTCTGGCACACGAACGGGACTGTCCGTCTGTACGTAGGCGTCGTCGCTGTCGCACGTGGGGCCCGCGATGACAGCGGGCACGTGTTCCGCACCGTCGTGGGACGGGAACACCAGCCGGTACTGCAACGCGTCCATCTCGTACAGCCCGTTGAACTTTCCGCAGCTCAGATACAGCCAGTGCTGTCGCTCGCCGTCCAGCTGCTGCCGTGTGGACATCCGGGACACATGAGCTCTGATGGCTCCGTGATCGGCCACCAGATGGCGTCCCGGCTCCATGACGAATTCCAGGGCGGATTCCGAAACGGCCCTCAGGTGCTCCATGCCCTCCCGGATCACGGCGAATATCTTGTCCAGCGGCGGATCGAGAGGAATTCCTCTCATGTCCCGGTAGCCGAGTGCCGGCAGACCGCCGCCGAGATTGATGTGGTCCGGACGGATTCCCCGCCGGTTCAGTGCTGTGAGCACGTCGGCGAGGCTTTCGAAGGCGCTCTGCCAGGCTTCGGTCGTCATCTGCTGCGAACCGACGTGCACGGACAGGCCCGCCGGGGTCAGGCCGGTGTCCCGCGCCTTCTCCATCACCCGTACCGCGTCCGCGCCCGAGCAGCCGAACTTCTTGCTGAGGCCCCACAGGGCCCCGTCCCCGCTGGTGGCGAGCCTGCAGAACACACGGGCGCCCGGCGCGTGGACGCCGATCGCCGTCACGTCCTCCAGGCTGTCCGTCGCGAAGTCCCGGATGCCGAGCCGGTAGGCATCGGCGATGTTGTGGTCGGACTTGATGGTGTTGCCGTAATGAATGGCGTCGAGCGGTACACCGGTTCCGATCGCCTGCGCGATCTCTTCGGGACTTGCCGCGTCGAAGCCGGATCCCCTGCCCGCCAGGGCCGCCAGCACTTCGTCCACCGGGCAGGCCTTCATGGCGAAGCGGACGGAGATGCCGGGCAACTCCCGTATCAGCGCGTCGTACTGCTTTTCGATCCCGGCGAGGTCGAAGACGATCCGGTCATCGGTGGCGGCGGCCAGTGCGGCGCGCATCCGTGAGGTGGCCGGTATCTCGGTGGTCGCGTGCGTCAGTAAATTGCTCATGGCTCTCTACCGGACCGTCCGGTGCAGGCCGGTGGACCGGCTCGCACGCATCAGTGGCTCCCACGCCTCGATCAGCAGGGCGAAGTCGTCGATGTCGGCCTGGGCCTCGTCGAGCAGGCGCGGGCCCTGCGAGGCCAGGACGTCCGCGAACTCCGCGTATCTGCCGCCGAGCTTCCGGTAGGAACGGTCGAGGCTGTTCAGCCGCTCCACGTTCTCGTCCCTGGGCGACCGGATGCTTTCCCTGATGAATTCGGTGATCGCGGGCACGCGGAGACGGTCCCGGTCGTCGAGCAGCGACTCCCCGGCCGCCGCCATCCGGTCGTAGATGACATTGAAGTAGAGCATCGACAGGAAGAACTTCGTGAACCGCAGCTGGTAGGCCATGAACCCGGAATCGGTTCTGCGCTCGGCGGTGTAGAAGTTCACGATGTTGCGGTTGTGGAGGACGCCGGGCAGCCGGGCGTCATGCACCACATGCATGAGGAAATAGTCGCTGCCGATGGTATTGGTGGCGGGCGGCAGCGGCATGAGCTCGTACACCTCGTGGTGGAAACTGATGTTGCACATGTCCACCCGCATGGGATCGACCGTGGTCAGGGTCGAGTGGTCCCGGACGAACTCCTCCGTGCCGGCCCCGCGGAAGGACTCGTCGACCAGTTGCCGTTTCTCCTCGTCCGACCACCGGGCGGGGGCCCACAGGCTGACGACGTCGTGATAGACACCGCGGTCGAGCTGCTGGATCTCGCTGATGTCCACGGACAGTTCACCCACGAAGGAACTGCCCACCATGGACACCGTCCGGTGGGTCTGCGACGGCTCCAGTTCGGCCTCGGTCACCCCGGGGACCGCGTCGCTCGCGCGCAGGCCGAGGGACAGGAGCTCGTGGTGGATGGGGAATACCGGCTCGCCGTTCAGGACCTGGTAGCTGCTGTCGGAATCCCTGCGGTGAATCGACTCGCAGCCGAGCGCGGCGGCGATGAGGAACGCGCGATTGGTGCAGGCGCCGTAGGAGACACCGGCCGGAAGCATCAGATCGAGGAGCAGCTGGGGCTTGGTGACCTCGGCGCGCTGGATCACGTCCCGCAGAAAGTCCCGCTGTTCCGACTCGCCGAGATGGTGCACGACCACGTTCGCGGTGGCGGGCAGCGCGGCGACGGCCTCGGCGTGTCCGGCGAGCGTCTGTTCGTCGGAGGAGTCGAGGATCAGCAGATGCACCTCGACGTCGAAGTGCCCGGCCGCGTGGGCGGCCTCGGCACCGACCGCCGAGATCGTCGGCGAGCACGGCCTGTTGGTGGGAAGGGTCAGGCAGACTGTGCGCATGTCGGCTCTCCCGTCGACCGCTCGGCTTCGGCGATGACCTCGGCCACGGCCGCGGCTCCGGCTTCGGATTCCGCTTCGGCTCCCGTCCCGCGCCAGGATTCGAGCCCCAGGAGTTTCGCGCCGAGACCGTTCAGGGTGGCGGTGCCGTATCTGAGGGACTCGTGCTTCGTCGCGTCGCCGACCAGCGTCTTGTTCCAGTCCGGAGTGCTGAGGTGGCGCCAGGAGTCGACCCGGGACCGGGTCAGCTCCTCGTCCGACTCCAGGGCGGGCATCATGGAGAGGTACTGAACCGCCCGCACCCCCCGCTCCGAGGTGTTGCGGGCCACTCCGTGCGCGAGCAGGCCGTTCCAGATCAGCAGGTCACCGGCCTTGAGCGCGGGCCGGACCACGGGAAACTCCGACCGGTCGGCATCCGGCCTGATGGGGTCCCGGTCCGCCGGCTGCACGGCCTTCCACTGGTCGAACCGGCGGAACAGCTCCGGCGAGCACTGGAATCCGCCTTCGTCCGGCTGGGTGTCCTTCAGCGCGATGATGCCCTGGACCCGCTGCGGCAGCACCCCGAGCGTGGTGTCGACATCCCAGTGGAGCTCGATGTCGAACCCCTTGTCCGTGGGCGCGATGTGCGCACGGTCACGGTCCTTGATGTTCGGCGGGTTGAGATTGAGCCGGTCCAGGGTCACCCACAGCTCTTCGCAGTCCCAGACGTCGACGAACGCGTCGTACACGCGCTGGTTCTGGCGGCTGTCCCAGATCAGCTGGTGGTGGTAGGCCTCGACGAATCCGTAGATGTGCAGCTCCCGGTCCAGATCCGAACGGAACTCCCGGTCGGAGTACCAGCTCTCCGGCCGGTCCGGGTCGAGCCCCTGGAAGTCCCAGGTGAAGTCCAGCAGCCGCTTCGCCGCGGCGGCGGGGATCGCCTGCTCCACGACGACGTATCCGTACGTCTGCCAGAAGGCGAAGTCCTCCTCCGACAGAACGCGGAGCTCCCGTGACTTGCGGAGCTCCCGCAGCGGGGTCCGGGCGAGATACGTCTCGGTGTCCGTACTGAAGTACGGGATGTCCGATGCGGCTCGATGCAGATAGGGGTCGGGCGTCGGCATGCAATCACTCCAGGACTCGACAGTGCTGTGGACGAGCGGACCCGCCGGTCTCCGGCGGCTCGCGCTTACGGCGCGTGGCATCGCTGGAATCGGCGCGGAGAACCGCTTCCACAGGTGGGAAGACGGCTGTGCGGAGAACGGCTGAGTGGGAGATACGGATTCAGTGGGAACGGCTTCCCGTGACCGCTTCAGGGCGCAGTGAACTCACGGCCGGCTGCCGTTGATTCACTCGCTGCGGGTGGGTTCGGCCGGTGGGCCGGAATGCTGTCCGGCGGATGCCTCTTCCTCGGACCGTCCCGGGTGGGACGGGGAAATTCGCCGTCCGAGGACGAGAGCCATGTGGTGGTGCTGCGGTGCGGTGCGGGAGTGGTACGTCGTGAGGACGGACCGGTTCTTCCCCCTCCTCGTGCTTGGTGCCCAGCACTGGCCGCGGTACGGGAAGCGGGCACGCGTCGTCGACGTCGTCGTCGGCAGGCGTGGCCAACTCAGACTGCTGGCCTGCTGGTTTGCTCGTACGGCAAAGGTCCGGACAGCGGCCGTCGCCCCGCCGAACCTGTGTGTCACTAAGTTGGACTAGACCAACTTCCGGTGTCAACCCCATCGTTGGGCAGAGTCGATGGCGTGTCGTCGACGGGGCGGAAAAGTGGCCGTACGGGTCCGGAACTCGACGTTGCAGTAACGGAGTTCTTGACCCGGTCTTTGATGTCGCCGCTGTCCGCCGGGAGGCTCCGGATATAACCGCCGGTACAACTGGACGGTGAATGCTGAATGTTGTGGAGGTGAATGCGTTACCGGTGGGTATTCATGAATTCCGGGTCGCTCTTCGCAGTATGGTTCGACCCGGGGGAGGAGGCCGGCGGAAATTCCGTAGCGGCCCCTGCCGGGAAACGCGACAGCCCGGCCACCCCCTGCGGGGCGGCCGGGCTTCGGACGGGTCCGGAGTCGGGGCGTGCTCGGTGCTCAGCCGATCGGGAGGGACTTGAAGGCGCGTGCCTGTTCGGTGACGGCGCGTTCGGTGGGCAGGCGCTCCATGGACGAGGCGCCGAAGAACCCGGCGATGCCCGAGGTGTGCTCCAGGACGTAGCGGGCGTCCTCGGGTTCGGCGATCGGCCCGCCGTGGCAGAGCACGATGATGTCCGGATTGACGCGCTTGGCGGCGTCGTGCATCTCCTGCACGGCCGTGGCCGCCTGGTCGAGCGTGAGGGCGGTGGTGGCCCCGATGGCGCCCTTGGTGGTGAGCCCGACATGGGGTACGAGGACATCCGCGCCGGCCGCGGCCATGGCGGCGGCCTGGTCGGTGTCGAAGACGTAGGGGGCGGTCAGCAGATCCCGTTCATGGGCCTGGCGGATCATGTCGATCTCCAGGCCGAAGCCCATGCCCGTCTCCTCCAGGTTCTCCCGGAACGTGCCGTCGTACAGCCCGACCGTGGGGAAGTTCTGTACGCCGGTGAAGCCGACGGACTTCAACTGGTCGAGGAAGTTGCCCATGATCCGGAAGGGGTCGGTGCCGCACACCCCGGCGAGCACCGGCACCTCCCGTACGACGGGAAGCACCTCCCCGGCCATCTCCAGCACGATGGCGTTGGCGTCGCCGTAGGGCAGGAGACCCGCCAGCGAGCCGCGCCCGGCCATCCGGTAGCGGCCGGAGTTGTAGATGATCAGCAGGTCGACACCGCCGGCCTCCGCGCACTTGGCGGTCAGGCCGGTTCCGGCGCCTGCTCCGATGACGGGCTTCTTGGCGCCGACCTGGGCGGTCAGACGGCTCAGGGCTTGCTTGCGGTCCACGAGGGGGGCTCCTTCTCGGTGTGCGCGGTCGGGGATGTCCGCGGCGCCTGCGGTCTCAGGCGTCCGCGGCCGGGCGGTCGGCGGCGGTGATCAGCCGGTGGAGGTGGTCGGCGGCGGCCAGGGCGAAGGCCGGGTCGTTCAGATGGGCGTCGAGCTCGTGGAGTTCGACGGTGCTGCCCTCCAGCGCCGACCGCAGGGAGGCCAGAGCGGCCCCGTCGGCGGCGGGGTCGTGGAACGGCCCGCCGGGCGCGTCCACGGCGGAGACGCCGCCGCGTGGCCAGAGGACCGCCGCGGGTCCGTCCGCCGCGGCCAGCTTGTGCCCGATGGAGGTCCCGAGCAGCGCCATCTCGTCGGCCGTGGTGCGCATCAGGGTGACGGTCGGGTTGTGCACGAGCAGCCGGCGCTCGGCGAAGCGCTCGGGGACCGTCTCCCGGGCCCCGAAGTTGACCATGTCCAGCGCTCCGGGGGCCACCACCTGGGGAATGCCCGCCCGGCCCGCCGCGGTGAGCCGGCCGGGCCCGGCGCTCAGCACCCCGCCGACCAGTTCGTCCGCGAGTTCGGTGGTGGTCAGATCCAGGACCCCGGCCAGGAAGCCGCCCGCGGCGAGCTTCTCCAGGGCCTGCCCGCCCGCACCGGTGGCATGGAAGACCAGGACCTCGTAACCGAGCTCGTCCAGCCGGTGGCGGGCGGCGTCGACGGCCGGTGTGGTGACCCCGAACATGCTGGCACCGATCAGTCTGCGGCCCCCGGCGCCCGGACGGGTCAGGCTCCGCTCGTGGTGGGCGGCCATGCCCGCGGCGGCGGCCACCGCGTTCCCCAGGATCAGGGACGAAACGGAGTTGATGCCCGCCACATCGACCACGCTGTACATCATGGTGATGTCGCTGCTGCCCACGTACGGGGATACATCCCCGCCGGCCATGGTGGACACCAGCAGCTTCGGCACACCGACGGGCAGCGCCCGCATGGCCCGCGCGGCGATGAACGAGCCACCGCTGCCGGCCACCGCCAGCACCGCGTGCAGCCGGCCCTCGCGGTGCAGATCGCCGACGACCAGCTCGACCCCCTCGGCCATGGCCGACACCGCCGCGCCGCGGTCCCCGGCGGCCCGCAGCGCCGCCAGGTCGTGCCCGGCGCGGCGGGCGACGGAGGCGGCGTCGACATCACCGGCGGGGGCCCCGTCCGGCAGCGGCATCACCCCGGCATCGACGGTCACCACCTCGCATCCGGACGCCCGCAGCCGCGTCGCGAGCCACGCGTACTCCGTCCCCTTGGTGTCCAGGGTCCCCACCAGCACGACGGTCGCCATGTTCTTTCTCCTTCGAACGAACGGTCCCTCGATCCTGCGCGCGGCACCCGGGGGCGGCACACACCACTTGAGGGCAAGTGGCCTGCGGAGCGGGATGATGGGCGCATGGACCGGATTCCTCCCACCCGCCTGTCGCGTCTGCTCACCGGGTGGTCCAAAGGGGGTACGGGGGCGCTGCCGCGGCTGCTGGCCGACGCGCTGCGCGAACTGGCGCAGCGCGGGGACATCGCCCCCGGCACGGTGCTCCCCTCGCAGCGCGCCCTGGCGGCGGCGATCGGCGTCAGCCGCAGTACGGTGACGGCCGCCTACGGGATGCTGGAGGCCGAGGGCCGGCTGGAGAGCCGGCACGGCAGCGGGTCCCGGCTGCGGGCGTCGGGGGCGGTGGGTGAACCGGCGACCGAGGGGCGCCTGGCCAGTTTCGGGACGAGGGACAGCGGCATCGACCTGTCCAGCGGCGCGCTGGACGGCCTGCCCGCGGTCGCGGAGGCGGTCGGCGCCCTGTCCGCCCGGGACCTCGGGCCCGCGCTGGCCGGTGACGGCTACCTTCCGTACGGGCTGCCGGAGCTGCGCGAGGCCATCGCCGGGTACCACCGCTCCGCCGGCCTGCCCACCTCCCCGGACCAGATCCTGGTCACCGCCGGGTCCCAGCAGGCCGTCTGGCTGATCACCCAGGGGCTGGTCGAGCCCGGGGACACGGTGGTCGTCGAGGACCCGACGTACCGCGGGGCGCTGGAGGCGCTGCGGTCCCGGGGCGCCCGCCTCGTCCCGCTCCCCGCCGCGTCCCCGCACGGCGACGGCCCGGCGGCGCTGGCCCGGCTGGCCGGCCGCCTCCGGCCGCGCCTGGTCTATCTGCAGCCGTCCGTGCACAACCCCACGGGCCGGGGCATGGACGAACACACCCGGCTGCGCTGGGCGGCGGTGCTGGCCGAGCACGGGGTGTACACGGTGGAGGACAACGCGTACGCGGAACTGACCCTGCGCCACGACGACGCCCCCGTCTCCCTCGCGCCGCGGCTGCCGGCCGACGCCACGGCGACGATCGGCACCCTGTCCAAGCTGTTCTGGGGCGGCCTCCGGGTCGGCTGGATCCGGGCCTCGGCCACGGTCGTCCACCGGCTGGCGGACATCAAGAAGTCCGTCGACCTGTCCTGTCCGGTGGTGGACCAGATGCTCGCCGTGCGACTGCTCCGCCAACTGCCCGAGGCCCGCGCCCGCCGCCGCTCCCAGCTGCGCGACCGTCTCGCGGAGACCGAACGCCTGCTCCTCGCCCACGCCCCCGGCTGGCGCTGGGAGCGCCCGGCGGGCGGCTCCGCCATCTGGGTGGAGATCCCGGGCGCGGACGCCGAGGCCACCGCCCAGCTCGCCCGCCGCGCGGGCGTCCTCATCGTCCCCGGCCCCGCCTTCTCCGCGGTCGACGGCTTCCGCCACCATCTGCGCCTCCCGTTCGCCGACGGGCACGGCAATCTGGAGAAGGCGCTTTTGGTCCTGGCCGACTGCGCGGAGCGGAGCGCGGGGCCGCGCTGACGTACGGAGCGGGAGCGCGGGCCGGCGCGGGGCGGGATCCGGGTTTCCTTAACGCCGCCACTACGGTGCGCTCGCTAGCGTGCCCCTGGCGGCGAAAAGGCCCTCCGGGACGGAGGGCCTCATGGTGATGCGGGCAATGCGCCCCCGGCAGGACTCGAACCTGCGGCCAAGCGCTTAGAAGGCGCCTGCTCTATCCACTGAGCTACGGGGGCCGGGTGGTGGCCTCGACGGCCCGGAGCCCTTGATCGAACGGTTCCGTGGCCTTGCCGGGACAAGGATAGGGCTCCGATCCCCTCGACCCGGTTGCTTCACCTGCGTGGCACGATGTGGAGGTTCGGTGAAGCGAACCGATAATCGCAGGTAGGTGCGATTCATGCACCGCTTTTGGCGCCTGACGCCACGGGTGTTGTGCAGTCGTTATGCCTGCGCCCCACTCGTCCCCTCTGTCCGGAGAGTGGAACCGCCGCGCAGAGGCGTCGATACGCTTCAAAAAGGCTTCAAAATTGGGCATTCTTCGCATGTGGCGACCATGGACGCACGGCCTCAGCTCATCGACGCACTCTCCGCCCTGCGCGACCGTGTCGCCGCCGTGCGTCTTCCGCTCCCGCTCCCCGGGACGGCACGCGCCCGGCAGACCCGGCTGGAACTGCTCGCGCAGCTCGACGACTACCTGGTGCCACGGCTGAAGGACCCCGGGGCGCCGCTGCTCGCGGTCATCGGGGGATCCACCGGGGCCGGCAAGTCGACGCTCGTCAACTCGCTCGTGGGATGCCGGGTCAGCGAGGCCGGGGTGCTGCGGCCCACCACGCGGACGCCGGTGCTCATCTGCCATCCGGACGACCACCACTGGTTCGCCGGGGTACGGGTGCTCCCGCAGCTGACCCGGATCTGGCTGCCGCCGGGCCGGGCCCCCGACCCGGACGGGCTCGACGACCTCGCGTCGGGCGGGGACGAGGAGGGGGCCGTCCTGCGGGTGGAGACCGCGGCCAGCCTGCCGCGCGGACTCGCGCTGCTCGACGCCCCCGACATCGACTCACTCGTCGTCCGCAACCGGGTCCTCGCCGCCGAACTCATCTGCGCCGCCGACGTATGGGTGATGGTGACCACCGCGTCGCGGTACGCCGACGCCGTGCCCTGGCACCTGCTGCGTACCGCCAAAGAGTACGACGCCTCCCTCGTCACCGTCCTGGACCGGGTGCCGCACCAGGTGAGCGTCGAGGTGTCCCGGCAGTACGCGGCCCTGCTCACCCGGGCGGGCCTGGGGGAGGTGCCGCGCTTCACCATCCCCGAGCTGCCCGAGTCGGCGGGCGGCGGCAGCGGGCTCCTGCCCACCACCGCCGTGGCCCCGCTGCGCGCCTGGCTCACCCACCGCGCCCAGGACCCGGCCGCCCGGCAGCAGGCCGTGGGGCGTACGGCGTCAGGGGTCATCGAGTCGCTGAACGTACGGGTCCCCGGGCTGGCCGGGGCCGTCGCCGCACAGCACGCGGCGGCGGTACGGCTGACCGGGGTGGTCGAGGAGGCGTACCGGAAGGAGGAGTCCCGGATCCGCCGGCGGCTCCAGAGCGGCGCCGTGCTGGCCGGGGACGCGCGGACCCGGTGGCGCGGCTTTCCGCTGTACAGCTCGGCCGGGGAACTCCTGGAAGCGCTGGTGGACAGCCTGGCCGCGCTCCTGCGGTGTGCCGTGGCCGCCGCCGACGAGCAGATCCGTACGACCTGGCAGCGCGAACCGGCCGCCGGGCTCTTCCGGTTCGATACCGCGGGCCGGGAGGCCGGGGGATGGGGCCCCGCCGAGGACATCGAGGGCCGGATCACCATGGCCGTACGACGCTGGCGGCGCGTCCTCGAAGAGCTGGCGGAGGAAGAGGCACGGCTGCTGGACCGCAACGCCGCACCCGACCCCGAGACCGTGGCCGCGCTGCTGACGGCCGCCCTCCTCGGCGGGCGCCGGGCCCGTACGGCGGGGGAGCAGCTCGCCGAACGCATCGGCGCACAGGGCGCGCTGCGGCTCCGGGACAAGGGCGGGGAGCTGCTCACCCGCTATCTCGACCAGGTGCTGAACGGTGAACGCGACCGGCGGCTGGCCCCTCTCGACGCGCTCGACATCGCCCCCGAACCGCAGGCCGAACTGATCGCCGCGCTTTCCCTACTGCAGAAGGAGAGGTGGCAGCGATGACTGCCGTCACGGGGCAGGACCAGGGTCAGGACCGGAAGCGGGACCGGGAGCGCGACCGGGACCAGGAGCGGGACCACGACGGGAAGCCCGAACCGGGCCGTGAGCCGGCGGCGGACCGGGGGCGGCCGGACGCGGACGGGGGACCGCGGAGCGCGGACGGGCGCTGGGACGACGGGCTCATCGCCCGGCGCGCGGCGGCCGTCGTCCCCGTGGACGCCGGGACCGGGAGCACGCCGGACGACGACGTCCGGCCCCAGGTCGAGGCGTATGTGACGCCGGGCGGCCCGCTGCCCACCCGGCTCGACGCCCTGCGCGAACTGGTCGGACTCTCCAGGGCACGCCTCGACCGGGCCACCCTCGCCGAGGCGGGGCGGGTGCTGGACGAGGCCGCCGCCCGCCAGCGGCTCTCCTCCCGGCACACCGTCGTCGCCATCGCCGGAGCCACCGGCAGCGGGAAGTCGACCCTGTTCAACGCGCTCGCGGGCGCCCAGATCTCCGAAACCGGGCTGCGCCGGCCGACCACCGCCTCGCCGATCGCGTGCAGCTGGACCGACGGCGCCGCCGGGCTGCTGGACCGGCTTGCGATTCCCGGGCGGCTGCGGCGCAGACCGCAGCAGGGAGGCGTGGAGGCCGACGAGGGGCTCCGGGGGCTCGTCCTGGTGGATCTGCCCGACCACGACTCGGCGGCGGCCGGCCACCGCGATCAGGTGGACCGGGCGCTGGCGCTGGTCGACGCGGTGATCTGGGTCGTCGACCCGGAGAAGTACGCCGACGCGGCCCTCCACGAACGCTATCTCCGCCCGCTGGCCGGGCACGCGGAGGTCACCTTCGTCGTCCTCAACCAGATCGACCGGTTGCCCGGCGAGTCCGCCGACCTCGTCCTCGATGATCTGCGGCGGCTGCTGGACGAGGACGGGATGGCCCTGGGGGAGCACGGCGAACCCGGTGCCACCGTCATGTCCCTGTCCGCGCTCACCGGTGACGGCGTGGGCGAACTGCGCGAGATGCTCGGCCGGTTCGTCAAGGAACGCACCGCCGCCGCGCGCAGGCTCTCCGCCGATGTGGACGCCGCCGCGGCGCGGCTGAGGCCGGTGTACGTGGCGGAGGGGCGGCCGGGGCTCGGCGAGCGGGCCCGGGAGGAGTTCGCCGACCGGCTCGCGGAGGCCGTCGGGGCGTCCGCCGCCGGACAGGCCGCGGAGCGCGAGTGGCGCAGGAACGCCGGGCGGGCGTGCGGGACACCGTGGCTGCGGCTCTGGCGCTGGTACGAATCGGCCCGGCAGCCGGGCGGCCTGGACCGGATGGGGCAGGTGCCGGTGCCGCCGGAGGAGGAGCTGACCGCCAGGCAGCGGGTCGAGCAGGCGGTGCGGACCGTCGCGGACGAGGCCGCCGCGGGGCTGCCGGAGCCCTGGGCGCAGGCCGTGCGCGAGGCGGCCGTGAGCGGGGCGCGGGGGCTCCCGGAGGCGCTGGACGAGCTGGCGGTGAAGGCGGGCGCGGGCGGCACGGCCGCGTCGCCGGGACGGACAGGGAGCGCGGAGGACCGGGACGCGGGCTCCGGTCCGCCGCTGGGCGCGCGCGGGGGGCGGCCGCCGCGCCCGAGGTGGTGGCCCGCCGCGGTGCTCGCCCAGGCGTCGATGACCCTGCTCCAGATCTTCGGCGGACTGTGGCTGCTCGGCCAGATCGTGGGCTTCCTGGAACCGGGCCTGGCCATCCCGGCGCTGATCATGCTGGCCGGAGTCATCGGGGGGCCGCTGGTGGAGTGGTCGTGCGCGGCGGCCGCCCGGGGACCGGCGCGGCGGTACGGGCAGGAGGCGGAGCGGCGGCTGCGCGAGGCCGCGGCGGGCTGCGGGCGGGCCCGGGTGCTGGACCCCGTGGCGGCGGAGCTGGTGCGCTACCGCGAGGTGCGGGAGCGCTACGTGGCGGTGACGGAGTTTTCCACAACCGGCCGGTAGTCCACAGGCTCCGGCACGTCTCCCCGCCTCCGTCCACCATGAAGTCAGCACGCGGAACGGCGTGATGACGGCGGAGGCGGGGGACGGACATGAACGAGACCTTGGTGACCGTGGTGGGAAACGCCGCCACGGGCGTGGAGTTCCGGGAGACGGCCACCGGCCCGATGGCGCGGTTCCGGCTCGCCGCGACACCGCGCCGCTGGGACCGGGAGAAGCAGCACTGGGCGGACGGGCACACCAGCTTCTACACGGTCTGGGCATGGCGGGCGCTCGCGTCGAATCTGGCCGGATCCGTATCGGTCGGCGAACCCCTTCTCGTGCACGGCCGATTGAAGGTGCGTGAGGAGGAACGGGACGGTCAGCGCCGCACTTTCGTGGACATCGAGGCCGTGGCGGTGGGGCACGACCTGGGCCGGGGGACCGCCGCGTTCCGCCGAGCGGTGCGGGCGGAGCCCTCCCTGACGGTCCGTCCGGCACCCGGCGGGGGAGGCGCGGAGGGGAGCGCGGCCCCCTCGCCGGAGAGCCGGGAACAGGACGCCGAATTGGCTTCGGTGTCCTGAAATGGCAGGTGAGCGGGGTGATAGCGGCGATAACGATTCCGATTCGGAATGGTTGTCAAAGGCTGGGACGGGGGACTGTGCATGGTCCCGTTCCTTAGGATTCCTCAGTACTCACGGGGCACTTGAGTCTGCTGGCGGGGCACTCCCCACATGCGCACCACGCGCGAGGTCCCGCCCGGAGGGGAATTCTGTGTTTTCTGCGTCTTCAGCGTCCACCTTGCCGTCCGATGTGACCACCGTGCACCGCGGTCACGGCAGAGCGGGGAGGAGGGGGAGAGGACATCGCCGCGGGTTCGCACGACTGGGCGCGGCGACGCTGGTCTCCGGCCTTCTCGCGGCCGGCACGCTGGCGGGCGCGGGCGGAGCGGCGGCCGAGGTGGTGCCCCAGCACCAGGGCGGCGCGACCGCGACGCTGGACGGACTGAAGACCTTCGACAGCGCCGTGCTCCACGTGGAGGGCCGGGACGGCCGGCCGGACCGGGCGCAGGAGCTGCCCGCCGGGCTCTTCGAGATGACCGTCGACGGCGGCGGCAAGCTCAAGACGTACTGCATCGACGTGCACAACCCCACGCAGGACCAGGCGAAGTACCTGGAGACCCCCTGGGCCCAGACCTCGCTGGGCGCCAACAAGAACGCCGGCAAGATCCGCTGGATCCTTCAGCACTCCTACCCGCAGGTCGACGACCTCGCGGCCCTCGCCGAGGAGGCCGGCACCGGCCCGCTCACCGAGCGGACCGCGGCGGCGGGCACCCAGGTCGCCATCTGGCGCTACTCGGACGCCGCCGACGTCAACGCCTCCGACAAGCAGGCCGAGAAGCTCGCCGACTGGCTGGAGAGCCACGCCAGGAACGTCGCCGAGCCCGAGGCGTCCCTGACGCTGGACCCCGCCGCGGTCTCCGGCCGGGCCGGCCGGCGGCTCGGGCCCGTCGTGGTGCGGACCGACGCGGACCAGGTCTCCGTGGCGCCCTCCGCCGACGCCGCGGCCAGCGGCATCAAGGTCACCGACAAGGCGGGCAAGCCCGTCACCGCGGCGGCCGACGGCGCCCAGCTGTACTTCGACATACCGAAGGACGCCGCCGACGGCTCCGCCTCGCTGACCGTCCAGACCACCACCTCCGTGCCGGTGGGCCGGGCCTTCGCCGGGGTGACCCGGAGCCAGACCCAGATCCTGGCCGGGTCCAGCGAGTCCACGGTCTCCGCGCGGGCCACCGCCACCTGGGCCGAGACGGGCGCGCTGCCCGCCCTCACCGCGAAGAAGAACTGCGCCAAGGGCGGCGTGGACATCACCGCGGCCAACCCGGGCGACGAGCCGTTCACCTTCGAGCTGGCCGGCTTCGAGCACACCATCGCCCCCGGAGCCACCAGGACGGTCACCATCCCGGTCGCCGAGGACCAGGCGTACGACTTCACCATCACCGGTCCCGGCGGGTTCGCGAAGAACTTCAAGGGCATCCTGGACTGCGCCACCAGCGGCAGCACCAAGGACACCGAGGGCGGCATCGACATCCAGAGCGCCAAGCAGCCCGTCCCCGCCTCGACCGGCACCAGCTCGTCCGGGATCGAGGGCGACCTCGCCGAGACCGGCGGCTCCAGCGCCACCCCGATGATCGCGGGCATCGCCATCGTCCTGGTGGTCGTCGGCGGCGGCGCGATCTTCTTCCTGCGCAGGAAGAAGACGCACACCGACGGTGAGTAGGGATGCGCGCACCGTGCGGGTGCGCTGATCAAGGGCCCCGGTACGCCACCCGCGTACCGGGGCCGCCGTGTACCGGGGACCGGACGGGTTTCCTTCCTGGGCTGGACGTCAGGCAAGATGGGGTGTATCTGCCCACACCTCTATTGCTGCCGGACGGTTTCTCTTGGCTGAGTTCATCTACACCATGCGCAAGACGCGCAAGGCGCACGGCGACAAGGTGATCCTTGATGACGTCACCTTGAACTTCCTGCCCGGCGCGAAGATCGGTGTCGTGGGGCCCAACGGCGCCGGCAAGTCCACGGTGCTGAAGATCATGGCGGGCCTGGAGCAGCCGTCCAACGGTGACGCGTTCCTGTCGCCCGGGTTCAGCGTCGGCATCCTCATGCAGGAGCCGAAGCTGGACGAGGAGAAGACGGTCCTGGAGAACGTCCAGGACGGCGCCGCCGAGATCATGGGCAAGCTCACGCGCTTCAACGAGGTCGCCGAGCTCATGGCGACGGACTACTCCGACGCGCTGATGGAGGAGATGGGCAAGCTCCAGGAGGACCTGGACCACGCCAACGCGTGGGACCTGGACGCCCAGCTGGAGCAGGCCATGGACGCCCTGGGCTGCCCGCCCGGCGACTGGCCGGTCACCAACCTCTCCGGTGGCGAGAAGCGCCGCGTGGCGCTCTGCAAGCTGCTCATCGAGGCCCCGGACCTGCTCCTCCTCGACGAGCCCACCAACCACCTCGACGCCGAGTCGGTGAACTGGCTGGAGCAGCACCTCTCGAAGTACGCGGGCTGCGTCATCGCCGTGACCCACGACCGGTACTTCCTGAACAACGTCGCCGAGTGGATCCTTGAGCTCGACCGCGGCCGCGCCATCGCCTACGAGGGCAACTACTCCACATACCTGGAGAAGAAGCAGGCGCGCCTCAAGGTCGAGGGCCGCAAGGACGAGAAGCGCCAGAAGCGGCTCAAGGAAGAGCTGGAGTGGGTCCGCTCCAACGCCAAGGGCCGGCAGACCAAGTCCAAGGCACGTCTCGCCCGTTACGAGGAGATGGCGGCCGAGGCGGACAAGATGCGGAAGCTGGACTTCGAGGAGATCCAGATTCCGCCGGGCCCGCGGCTCGGTTCCATCGTCGTCGAGGTCGAGAACCTCTCCAAGGCCTTCGGCGACAAGGTCCTCATCGACGACCTGTCGTTCACGCTGCCGCGCAACGGCATCGTCGGTGTCATCGGTCCGAACGGTGCGGGCAAGACCACGCTGTTCAAGATGATCCAGGGCCTGGAGACGCCGGACACCGGCTCCATCAAGGTCGGCGACACGGTCAAGATCTCCTACGTCGACCAGTCCCGCGCCAACATCGACCCGAAGAAGACCCTCTGGGCCGTCGTCTCGGACGAGCTGGACTACATCAACGTCGGCCAGGTCGAGATGCCCTCGCGCGCCTACGTCTCCGCGTTCGGCTTCAAGGGCCCGGACCAGCAGAAGCCCGCGGGTGTCCTGTCCGGTGGTGAGCGCAACCGCCTCAACCTGGCGCTGACGCTCAAGGAGGGCGGCAACCTGCTGCTCCTCGACGAGCCCACCAACGACCTGGACGTCGAGACCCTGTCCTCGCTGGAGAACGCCCTCCTGGAGTTCCCGGGCGCAGCGGTGGTCATCTCCCACGACCGCTGGTTCCTGGACCGCGTCGCCACGCACATCCTGGCGTACGAGGGCGACTCCAAGTGGTACTGGTTCGAGGGCAACTTCGAGTCGTACGAGAAGAACAAGATCGAGCGCCTCGGTGCGGACGCGGCCCGCCCGCACCGCGCCACGTACAAGAAGCTCACGCGAGGCTGATCGTCTTGGCTCGTCATATCTACAGCTGCCCCCTGCGCTGGTCGGACATGGACGCCTTCGGCCATGTGAACAACGTGGTCTTCCTCCGCTACCTGGAGGAGGCGCGCATCGACTTCATGTTCCGGCTGGCGCCGGGGGACGGCTCGCCGTCCTTCGCGGGCGGGTCCGTCGTGGCCCGGCACGAGATCGACTACGTACGGCCGCTGGTGCACCGGCACTCGCCGGTGACCGTCGAGTCGTGGGTCACGAAGATCGGTGCCGCGTCACTGACGATCTCGTACGAGATCAAGGACCCCGAGCAGGTGTACGTGCGCGCGTCGACCGTCGTCGTGCCGTACGACCTGGCCGCGGAGCGGCCCCGGCGGATCTCCGCCGAGGAGAAGCTCTTCCTCCAGGAGTACCTGGCAGAGGAGCCCGCCGCAGCATGACGGTGCCCGTGCGGTCGCTGCGCTTCGCCGACCCGAGTCAGGCGGCGGATCTCGCCGCCTTCCTCGGCCGGCTCCTCCACTACGACCGGGCCGCCGCGGTCCGGTTGCAGGCGGGTGGCGGCGACGCACTGGCGGTGTTCGGCCGGCCGCCGTCGTTCGAGGTCCTCGCGATCCGGACGGCGCGGCTCGCCAGGCCCGAGACGCTCGACATCACGGTGTCGGCCGGAGAACTCCTCGAATCGCTCGACGTCGGGGAGCCGGCCGGGACCGGTCCGGCGACCGGCCCCGGTCCCGGCGCGGGCGGCCTGCCCGAGGCCGTGACCGGGCCGCCCTGGACCGGTGTCCTGCCACCGCGCGGCCCCTGGCGTGAGCTGCCCGGCCTGCCGGGTCCGCTCGCCCTGCGCGCCGCGCTCACCGTCGCGGTCGCGGAGTTCCGCCGCCGCGACGAGGCACTGCCCGAGGGGCACCGCAACCGGGCCGAACGCGACCGCATCGGCCGGGAGATCTGGTCCCGGCCGGTCGGCGGCACGGAGCTTCCGCTGCGCGCCGTCCACGCCGCCCAGTCCCTCGGCTTCCTCCGGGCCGCCCGGGACTTCCCCGTGTCGCTGCTCACCTCGGGGAGCTGGCTCCGGCTGCGCACCCCGTACGGCTCCACCGCCCTGCGCCGCGAGGCGAGCGGCGGACTCGGCACCCTGGACCTCACCGTCGGCCCACGCTGACGGACACGCGCGGCGCTTTTGGCACCCGGCCGGGCCCGCCGCCTTCCGGCCGCCCGTCGCCGCCCGCCCGGCCGGTCACCACCTGCCCGTGAGTGCCCGGTCCACCAGCCTTCGGGCGGCCCGGTCCTGGGCGTCCTGGCCCGCACCGCCCATCCGCAGGGTGAACGTCCCACTGGTCGCGGCCCGTGCGCCGTCCGGTGTCACCCCGCTCTCCGAGACGACGCCCAGGTGGGTGCCCCCGTGGAACCAGATGCCCCCGCGGCTGCCCGCCACCGGGCGCCAGGCGATGCCCAGCCCGTAGCGCACCCCGGGCACGTCGATCCAGCCGTCGGCCGCCACCGTCTCCTTCATCGCCGCCAGTTGGGCCGGGCGCAGCAGACGGCCGCTCATCAGCGCACGCAGGAAGCGGCCGTGGTCGTGCGCCGTACTGATCAGGCACCCGTCGGCGCCGCCCCCGTACGTCAGCGTCGTGTCCGTGAGACCGTCCTCGCCGGGAAACCTGGTGTACGCCCTGGCCGTCGGGCCCGGCACATAGGGGGAGGTGCCCGGTGAGGAGGTGTGGCGCAGGCCGAGAGGTCCGATGATCCGGTCGTGGATCTCCTGCGCCCAGGGGTGCCCCGTCACCTCTTCGATCACCAGGCCCATGAGGGTGTAGTTGGTGTTGGAGTACCCCCAACGGCGCCTGCTTCCCGGAGAGTCCACCGGGTCCGGGAGCCATTGGGGTGGACCGGCGAGAGCGGCGGCCAGTTGCTCCCGCGCGGTCTGTGAGCGGAACCGCGACCGGTGGTAGCCCTCCGGGGTGAACGCCCGCGCCGCGTCGGGCGATGCCGCGAGGTAGTCGTTCAGCCCGCTCGTCTGGCCGAGCAGATGGCTCACGGTGATGCGGGTGCCGTCGTTGCCGTTGCCCCGCACCAGTCCCGGCAGCCACCGTTCGACGGTGTCGTCCAGTGCGAGCCGGCCCTCGCCGATCAGTTGCAGTGCGACGGTGGCGGTGAACGTCTTGGTGTCGCTCCCGATCCGGTACGCGGCGCCGTGCGGGACCTCGGCGCCCGGGTCCGTCAGATCCGCGGTTCCCGCGCTCGCCGTCCTGCTGCCGTGCGGGCCCTGCACCTCGGCCACCACCGCGGTGGCACCCGTCGCCACGACCGCCTCCGCGTCGGCGCCCAGGCGGTGCCGCCCGGCGGGGTCCGAGGCCCGTGCCGGCCGGGCCGCCGCCCCCGCGCCGCCCCCCGACGGTGCCGCCGCCGCGGGTCCTGCCGCGCCCGCCAGGAGCGCCGCCGCTGTGGCCGTGAGGCCCGTACGCCTGCTGATCATCGCTCGGCACCGCCGTCCGCGGAGCACATGACGTCCTGTGCGGGCAGTGTGCCGTCGCGCAGGTAGTCGTTGACCGCCCGGTCGGCGCAGGGGACCGGGCGCAGTCCGTCGACGCCGCGGCCGTAGACGCCGTGCGAGCGGATGTCCGCCGTCACCAGCCGGGAGCCGGTCAGCCTGCGGTGCAGGGCCAACGCGCCCGCGTACGGGACGTTGTTGTCGCGCAGCGCCTGGAGCATCAGCACCGGTACGTCGTTGCCGATCCTCGTCCCGGGCTCGGCCGGCTCGGTCTCCCAGAAGGCGCAGGGAGCGATCATCCCGTTCACGAACGGTCCGAAGACGGGCTGCTGGGCCCGGCTGCGCTGGGAGTTCCGCCAATAGGTCCCCGGGTCCGCGGGCCAGCCGCCGGACGGCCAGCCGCCGTCCCCGCACATGAACAGCGCCCCGCCCAGCATGCTGTCCGCCAGGTCCGGCGAGGCGAGCAGCTCCAGCATCGCCGCCAGTTCCGGACCGGGCTCGACCGGCTTTCCGGCGGCCGCGTCCACCAGGTCGCGCACCGTACCGGCGAGCCCCGCGTCGTACTCCTCGTGCTGGATCAGCTGCCGGAGCACGAGCCGCAGGGCCGGCGCGTCGACGCGGGTCCCGGCGATCGCCACCGGGCGGCGCTCCGCTCCGTCCACGAGCCGCTCCACCCGGGCCCGCACCTCGGCGGCCGTGCGGCCCAGCGCGTAGGTGCCGTGATGCCGGGCGGTCCAGTCCGCCCAGGCGTCCAGGGCCTCCTCCAGCGGCTTCCCGGCCGACCGGAACAGCTCGTACTGGGTGGCCGCCGGGTCGGTGCTGGAGTCGATGACCATCCGGTCGGCCCGCCGGGGGAACAGCTGGGTGTAGACGGCGCCCAGATCGGCGCCGTAGGAGATGCCGTAGTACGAGAGCCTGCGCTCGCCCAGCGCCGCCCGGATCGCGTCCATGTCCCGGGCGACATTGCGCGAGGAGGCGTGCGGGAGCAGCGCGGCGTTGTCCCCGTGCCGGCCGCAGCGGCGCGCGGTGTCACGGGCGGCGGCGACCGACTTCTCGAAGTCCGCGCGGGCGGAGGTGACGGGGCCCGGCGGCACGGCCGGTGCCGCCGGGGCGCAGCCGACCGGTGTGGAGTCGCCGAGGAACCGCGGGTCGAAGCCGATCAGGTCGTAGCGGTCCGCCACGTCCCCCAGCGCCGGGCGCAGCCGCAGGGTGTTGTCGAGCCCGGTCCCGCCCGGTCCGCCGGGGTTGGAGAGCAGGATGCCGCGGCGGTGGGAGGGGTCCGCGGCCTTGACCCGGGAGATCGCGATCCGGATCGTACGGCCGCCGGGATCCCGGTGGTCGAGGGGCACGGTGACCTCGGCGCACTGCCCGCCCGCCGCGTTCAGCTCCTCGTACCGCTCCGGGCAGGGGGCCCAGTCGAGGTGCTGCCGCGGGGAGGCGGCGGGCGTCGGGGCGGCCGCGCCGGCGGGCACCGCGCCCGCGAGCAGGCCGGCCAGACCCAGGCCGACGACGGACAAGGAGGTGACACGCATGATGCTCCTCGGAACAGGGGAGGATGACCTGTCCGACGCTACGAGTGCGCGCGGGCGGCCGCCATCGGGCCACCCCCTCGAACTGCCCTGGTGCCAGCCCTACTTGGCCTGGCCCTCCGGGGCGTCCGGCCACACTCCGATGTGGTCCTGCTCCAGCTCCAGCATCACCCGGTGCTCCATGCCCAGCGCCTCGGTGTAGTCGGCGGGCAGCTGGAGGCGGCCCGCGCGGTCGAGCATCGCGTACTCCCGGGCCACCTGGGACTCCTGGCCCGTCGCCGCGTCGACCTCCGTGCGGCGCAGCACCTCGGAGGACGTACGGCCGTCCCGGATCGCGACCGTACGGCGTACCTCGCTCGCCACCGCCTGGTCGTGCGTGACGATCACGATGGACGTGCCCAGCTCCTCGTTGGCGCGGCGGAACGCGGCGAAGACCTGCTCGCCGGTGGCCGAGTCCAGCTCACCGGTCGGCTCGTCGGCGAGCAGCACCGAGGGGTTGTTGGCCAGGGCCACCGCGATGGCCACCCGCTGCTGCTGCCCGCCGGACAGCTGCTGCGGCCGCCGGTCCCGGCAGTCCTCGATGTCGAGCATCCGGAGCAACGACTCGGCGCGGGCGGCCCGTTCGCTTCCCCGGCCACCGCCGCGCAGCTGCATCGGCAGCGTGATGTTCTGGACCGCGGTGAGGTACGGCAGCAGGTTGCGGGCGGTCTGCTGCCAGACGAACCCGACCACGTCACGGCGGTAGCGGAGCCGTTCCTTCGGTCCCATCGACAGCAGATCGCAGCCCGCGACCTTCGCCGATCCGGCCGTCGGCACGTCCAGGCCCGCCAGGATGTTCATCAGCGTGGACTTGCCGCTGCCGGACGCGCCGACCAGCGCCATCAACTCGCCCTCGGTGACCAGCAGATCGAGCCCCTGGAGGGCCTGCACCTCCACCCCGTCCGTGGTGAAGATGCGTACCAGGCGGTCGCACGCGATCAGCGCGTCATGCCCGTACGAGGGGCGGTCCCGGCGTGTCGCCGCCCGCTGTTCGAGTTCCGCCAGAGTGGTCTCGGTGGACGACGTCATCGGGAGTCTCCTGCCCTGAGTTCGGTGATCGATCCGCGGCGGCTCGCCCACCAGGCCTGGACGCCCGCCACGGAGGCGGCGAGAACGACCACCCCGAGCGCCGGGAGCACCAGCGACCAGAGGTCGGCACGCAGCGAAACGGTGTTCGGGACGGATCCGGCGGCGCCGGACATCGCCAGCGAGGCCAGGTTCACCCCGGGGGCCAGCAGGGTGATGGTCGCCCAGCCGACGGCCAGACCGCCGAGGGCGGCCAGCAGCGCCTGCGGCATGGCCTCGAACGCGAGGAGCCGCCTGCCCTGCCGGGTGGTGAGCCCCATGGTGCGCAGCCGTGCCAGCAGCGTGGTGCGCTCCGGTGCGGTCTGGAGCAGCGACAGCAGCACGGCGAGCAGCGCGTAGCCGGCGCCCGCCGCGATCGCCGCCGCGTAGATCTGCCCGGCGCCCTCCTGCATGGGGCTGTCGACGTATGCCTCGCGCTCCTCGGACCGCAGCCGCACGACGAGGTCCTCGCCCGCGTCCCGGGCCGCCGCGCGCAGCTCCTCGGCGTCCGGCTGTGAGCCCGTGACGAACAGTGCCGTGGTCTGCCGCGCGGTGAGCGAAGCGCTGTTGACGATCATGAAGTCGGTGTTGGGCACCGCCGAGGTGAGCGGCTGGACACCCACGACCTTCACCTTGAAGTTCCCGGCGAGCGCGTCGATGCTGTGCGCGCGCTTCCCCAGCCGCTCGGCCACCGACGGTGAGGCGATCACGGGGAGCACCCGGTCTTGTGAGGGAACCGTGCCCTCGGGGACCGGGGCCGCCGAGCCGGTGGCCTTCAGCCGGTCCGCGGGGAACGACTCCAGGCCCGTTGCCCGCGCCAGCCGTGCGTACGACCGGGGATCGACGCCCAGCAGGGCGGCGGTCCTCTTCTGCCCGCCGTCGCCCGGGGCGACCGGCAGGACGACGCCGAACTCGATCTGGACGGCCGCCACATCATCGACACCGCCCACCTTGCGCACCTGCCCGGCGAGGCCGTCCGGCAGCGGGAGGGGCCCGTCCGGACCGGTGATCCGCGCGTCCGCACCGACCGCCGTCAGCGCCGCGTCGTCGCGGGCGTCCCCGATCCCCGCGAGCACCGAGCCGCCGAACGCCGCCGTGGTGAGCGCGATCAGCAGCGCCAGCAACGGCATCGTGCCGCTGGACGAGGCGCGCCCGGCGCGGGCCAGCGACAGGAAGCCGATGGCCCCGCGCAGCCGGGCGACGGGGCGCGAGGCCAGCCGCAGCGGCAGTGGATAGAGCCGTACGAGGACGAGGGCCGCGATCAGCCCGACGAGTACGGGTGCGGAGCTGACCAGCAGGTCGGTGCCGCCGCCCGCGCCCGTGCCCCGGCGGCGCAGCGCGGCGACCGCGCCGATCGCCAGGACCAGCAGGGTCAGTTCGGCGATGGTACGCCGCTGGGAGGGCCGGGCGTTCATCATGTCGTCGCGGGCGCCGTGCAGTTGCGGCCGGATGTGCTGCAACGTCGTACGGAGCGGCAGCGCGACACAGACCAGCGCGGCGGTGACCGCCGCGGCGGTCACCGCGGGCCACAGCCGGGCCTGCCCGACGGTCAGTACGGCGAGCAGCAGCCCGAGCGCCGCCGCGGGCAGCACGGTCACCGCGGTCTCCGTGAACAGGCGCCGGCCGATGCCCCGCAGGGAGCCGCCGCGCGAGCGCATCAGGGCCAGCTCGCTGTGGCGGCGGCCGCCGATCAGGGCGCCCGTCATCAACAGGACCACGGCGGCGACCGCCCCGATCCCGACCCCGGCGACCGTCACGACGGGACTGATCGCGGAGCGCATCTGCGTATGGACGAGGAGGATGTCGTCCAGCGAGGTGGTGAGCGTCGCGGTGGGACCCACGGTCTCCCGCACGTTCAGCAGCTCCGGGCCGCTCTCCAGCGAGGCGACGGCGGACCGGAGCCCGGCCACGTCGAGCCCGGTGAGCCGCGAGGCGTCCGGAGCGATGCGCCAGTACACCTCGGGCTTGTTCAGCGTGGCGAGCAGGGCGGGCGCGGCGTCCGGCGGCAGCAGCAGCGCGGCCGTCCAGAAGTACAGCGGCTCCGCGCCCCCCTGCGGCGGCGTCGGGGTCAGCACCGGTGCCTTGAACAGCGGCTCGACGGACCAGTAGTTCTCGGCGGGCCGCAGGGCGGTGATGATGCCCGTGACCCGTACGGTCAGCGGTTCACCGGTCCGGGTGGGCACCGAGACCGTGGAGCCGACCTTGATCTTCAGGGCGGACGCCGTCTCGGTGGTGACCGCGGCCTCCACCTCCCGGCTGTCCACGCTGACATCGCCCCGGACCTTCGGCCACTGTCCGGAGCGCAGCCTGCTGTGCTTGTCGAGCGCCGACGGGGTGGCGAAGGTGAGCTTCGGGTCCAGCCCGTTGGGCCGGTCCAGCCACCGCTCGGTCCCGGCGGCGGGGTCCGTGGTGTGCACCCCGTAGGAGGAACGCGGGAGGTCGGGCCGTACCGGCTCCGGCAGCATCTTCCTCAGCGCCGCGTCGACCTCGGCCAGCCCGGCGTCCCGCACCGCGGCGTCCTGCATCTCCGGGCCCAGTTCGGGATCGGGGAGCGGCGAGGTCACCTCCAGGACGCTGCGCGCCGGTGCGGCCGAGACGATGTCGTGCCGCAGCCCCCGCGTCTCGTACGCCTCCACCGAACGCGGGAACGCGGCGGCGAGGAACGAGGTCAGCAGCACCAGCCCCGCGAGCGCCGCCGCGGCGCCCGGAGCGGTACGCAGCCGGGTACGGATCCAGGGGGCGCAGGCCGCGCCCCGTGCGACGGCCCCGGTCCTGTCCGTGCCCCCCGGGGTTCCGGGGGTCTGGTTCTGGTCGTCACTCATGTCAGTTGTCCCCCTGGTGGCGCAGCGATACCGCCGGGTCGGCGCGGCGCAGCGCGATCGCCGCGACGGTCAGCAACGGCAGCGCGGCGACCCCGGCCAGCAGCGCGGCGACCTGGCCGGCCGGCAACTGCACCAGGACCTCGGGCACCGGCTGGGCCGCCTGCCTGGTCAGCACGATGAGCGGCACGACCGCCCTGGTCAGCGCGGCTCCGAGGGCCAGCCCGACCAGCAGCGCGATGGTGATCAGCACGCCCTGTTCGGCGGCGATCATCCGGGCCAGCCGGCGGCGCGGCGCCCCCAGGGCCCGCAGTACCGCGAACTCCGCGGACCGTTCGCGCTGCGAGCCCGCCGCGCTGACCGCGAAGCCGACCGCCGCCAGCGCGGCGGCCACCACCGTCACGGCGAGCAGCGCGGACTGCGGCCCCGCCCCCAGCGGGTCGTTGACCAGGTCCTGGGCGGTCTCGTCGCGCACCTGGACCTGGGCCGGGTCGGTGTCGGGCAGCTCGCGCAGCGCGGCGGCCGCCTTCGAGGAGCCGCCCGGGTCGGTACTCATCCACCACTCGGTGGGGGAGATGGTGGCCCCCGCCCGTTCGGCGAGCAGTTCGGTGACGGACCGCAGGTCGAGCAGCATGCCGCCGCCGTCCTTGGCCCGGGACGCGGAGTCCCCGGATTCCGTCAGGGCATCGGCGCCGGTCGTGGGCAGCTGGCGTACGGACTTCACGAGCGCCACCCGCACCACGTTCCCGGACAGGGTGACGTCGACCTCATCGCCCAGCTTCGCGCCCGCGGCCTTCAGATACGCGTCCGTCACGACCGCCTTGAGCGGTGCCGCCTTCGGGCGGACGGTGGCGATCCGCAGGGTGCTGGTCGCGGGGATGTACTCCGACAGCCCCTCCTGGGAGATCCCGGTGTTGTAGTCGAAGACCGGTGCGTCGCCGGACGTCTTCGCCTCGGCCGGAACCGGACCCGGCCGCTCCTCGCCGAGTTCGTTGATCGTCGTGCCGGCCTGCCAGCGCAGTCCGTCCTGCGCGCGCAGCGGCTGCCGCCCGCCACCGGCGGTCGTGGCGCCCAGCCCGCTCACGGTGAACCGGCGCTGCCGGGTGCGGTCCCCGGCCGGCTGGTCGTCGATCTCGAAGCCGGTCACGGCCAGTTCGGCCGCGGCGGCCACGGGGAGCGAGAGGGGGTGCGGCTTGCCGTCGATGGGTATCTGCCCGGCGAGTATCCGGTACGGAAGGCCGTAACGGTCCTCCAGCAGCACGGTGACCGTCGGCCCCGGATCCGGGGCTCCCGAGGCCGGCTTCCCCGCCGCCCGGCCGTCGATCCGCGCGTCGAACGTCAGCCGCTCGCTGCCCTTGGGCAGCAACAGCCCGGTACGGACGGCCTTCGCCGGGGCGATCGCGTCGAACAGCTGCCGCGGCTTCCCGTCGGCGAGGTCGGCGCGGATCAGCATGCCCTCGTCGGCGTGCCCGGTGTCCAGGGCGATGACCTGGCCCATGCGCCCGCCGGAAAGCTCCACCTCCGTGCGGTAGGCGGGCGCCGCCTCCCGTACCCCGGGAAGTCCCAGGTACGCGGCGGCCGTCGCCGGATCGCCGCTGAGCCCGCCCACCATGCGGACCGAGGCACCGGAGCGGAAGTCCGCCTGGTCGCCCTGCGAGCGGTTCCACGAAGCGCTCTGACCGATCGCCAGCATGCCCATCGCGACCGAGAGGACGAGCAGCAGCACCGGTCCGGCACCGCGCAGCGGCCGGCGGCTGAACTGCCAGCCGGCCAGCGCGGCGGGCAGCCCGCGGCCGCTCGCCGCGCGGCGCTCCGCGAGCTTCGCGGCCGGGGGCAGCAGCCGCAGGGTCAGTACGGTGCCGGCGAGCAGCGCCAGCGCGGGGGCGGCCACCAGCAGCGGATCGATGCCGAGGTCCCCCTCCCGGTCACCGCTGAGCGCCCCGCCGCCGGAGCCGCCGGTCTGGCGGTCCAGCTGCCAGTACGCCACCGCGGCGATCAGCAGCAGTCCGATGTCGGCACCCGCGCGCACCGGGCCGGGGAGGGAGGCGGCGCGCGCCTTGCGGCCGCCGCCCGCACTGGCGGCCAGCGCGGGCGCCACCACGGCCAGTGCGCAGGCCAGCGCGACGGTGGCGGCGACCAGCCACACCGTGCCTGTGGTCGCCTCCCCGAACCGCAGCCCGATCCGCGAGAGTTCGCTGCGCTCCGCGAGCAGCCGGGTCAGCGGCCCCGCGAGCAGCGGGGCGATGACGGCGGCGGGCACCGCGAGCATCAGCGCCTCGATCGCCGCGAACGACGTGATCCGGCCACGCGAACCGCCGCGGGCCCGCAGCAGTTCGGTCTCGCCGCCGCGTTCGCTGCTCAGCAGCCGGGCCACCAGCAGCAGGGCGTACGCGGCGAGCAGGACGAGCTGCACCGCGACGATCATCAGCGTCGAGCGGGCGACGAGGAGTGCCCGCTCGGTCTGGTCGAGAACGGTGGGCAGCCCGATCCGCGCGGTGGCGCCGTTCTTGAACACCGGGGTGGCCAGCAGGGCCTTCGGCCCGTCGGTGGACGCCGTGCGCAGCGCGTCCATGGAGTCGGTGGTCACCGTCCGGAAGTCGGCCGTGGCCAGCCAGGAGGTGTCGCCGGTGCTGAGCCGGCCGGAGCCGAGCAGCGCGGGATCGGTGAGCAGCGGACCGTAGGTGGTGAAGACGACCTTGCGGACACCGCGCCCGCTGAGCGAGTCCAGCTGCCAGTACGCGTCGGTCTGGTCGGACACCTCGTACAGGCCGGTGATCAGCACCTGCTGCCGGGTCTCGCTCAGCCGGTCGGTGAGGGTGAGCCGGGAGCCCGGCTTCAGCTTCAGGGTCTCGGCGGCGACACCGGGCAGGGCCACCTGTACGGGACCCCCGCCCTTCGTGGCCACCGGCAGCCGGCCCTCGGTGAGCCGGACCCGGCTGCGGTCGAGCGCGGCGAAGTGGGTGAGGTCGGGCTCACCGCGCCGGGCGGCCGGGGACTGGAGGTCGCGCGGCAGTGCGTACGGCCCCGAGCTCTCCAGCTTCCGTACGGTCACGGGCAGCCCGGCGAAGGTCTCGCGGGCCGCCTTGCGGGCGGCCTGCTCCGCCTGCTCGCGCTCCTGCCGGTTCTGCTGGTCCACCTGGGCGGAGACGACCAGGGAGGCGGAGGCGGCGGAGCGGTTGGTGAGCGTGTGACGCAGTGCGGCATCGCCCACGGAACCGGAGAACGCGGTGAGCGCCGCCAGTACCGATGTGGTGAGCAGCACCGCCAGGAGCGCCGCGGCGAGAAGGAGCCGGTGCGCCCTCACCCGCAGAAAGACGAAACCCGTCACCTGACCCCCCAGAACCCCTGAACCCGCACGCCCCCCGACGTCCACGTGATGCTTTCAGAGGGCACAGGGTTATGGAAACCGCTTGCGGGGTTACCTTGATCCGATCGTGACCGTTATCCGGGGATGGAGTGCTGTATTCCGGATATCAGTCCTCGGTGTTGATCATCGAGGCGGCGGCGTAGGTGAGGTATTTCCACAGCTGCTGCTCGTGTTCGGGCGCCAGGCCGAGCTCGTCGAGCGCGACCCGCATATGGCCCAGCCAGGCGTCATGAGCGGCCCGGTCGACCCGGAACGGGACGTGCCGCATCCGCAGCCGGGGGTGCCCGCGCTTCTCGCCGTAGGTCCGGGGGCCGCCCCAGTACTGGATCAGGAACAGCGTGAACCGCTCCTCGGCCGGGCCCAGATCCTCCTCCGGGTACATCGGTCGCAGCAGCTCGTCGTCCGCGACCCCCTCGTAGAAGCGGTGGACCAGGCGCCGGAAGGTCTCCTCGCCGCCGACCTGCTCGTAGAAGGTCTGCTCCTGAAGCGTGCCGTGCGGAATCTCTGTCACCCGTCCATGGTCGCAGACGCACCGGCCGAGGACCCGGGTCCTAGGACCCTCGTCCATACGCCCGCCCCCGCAACGCCCGTACACCCGCCCGGCCGCCCCGACCGCAACACCCGCCACGGAGCCCGTCGCGGTACTCGCCCCCGGAGCGCCGCCGCAGGACAGTGGGGGCATGGGAGCACACCACGAACAGTTCGCGGCCGACGCCGAGGCGGCGCGGTGGTCCCTGGCGCGGGCTCTCGCGGCGGCCGGAGCGCTCGGGGACCCCGCCTGGCGGGCCGCCTTCGAGGACGTACCGCGCCATCTGTTCGTGCCGTACTTCTACACCAGCGGTTCCCGCGGGTACGAACGGCTCTGGGGCGAGGACCCCCACCCCGTACGGCGCGGACGCTGGCTGCGCGGGGTGTACGCGGACGCCCCGCTGGCCACCCGGATCAGGGACGGCGAACTCATCTCGTCGAGCAGCCAGCCCTCCCTGATGGCCCGGATGCTCGACGAACTGGACGTACGGGACGGGCACACGGTCCTGGAGATCGGCGCGGGCACCGGATACAACGCGGCGCTGCTCGCCCACCGGCTCGGCGACCGGGCCGTGACCACCGTCGACCTGGACCCCGAGATCACGGAGTCCGCCGCCCGGCACCTCGCCGCGGCCGGCTACCGCCCGGCGGTGATCACGGGCGACGGGGCGCGCGGCTGCCCGGCGCGGGCCCCGTACGACCGGATCATCGCCACCTGCACCCTGCCGTCCGTACCGCACGCCTGGCTGGCCCAGTGCCGGCCGGACGGGCGGATCCTGGCCCCGTTCGCGACCGGGCTGATCTCCCTGGGCGTACGGGAGACGGCGCACGGCCGGTACGCGGAGGGCCGGTTCCTGCACACCCCGGCGTACTTCGTGCATCTGCGCGGTGCGCTGCCCCCGCCCGGCCGGCGCCGGCCCCTCGGCGGACTGCCGAGGGACGTGTTCGACGATGACCTCTTCCATTTCCTGCTGACCCTGACCGAGGGCAGTCTCGATCCGCACGAAGCACTCTCCCTCTGGCGGCGCGAGCGGCGCCCCCGGAGGGAGAGATACGGCATCACGGTCGGGCCGGAAGGGCAGTGGGCGTGGCTGGACGACCCGGAGGGTCCGTACGCCTGGCCGCTGGCCGAGGGCGTGGACCGGGACCCCCGTTAGTCCCGGCGGACCGTGATCGTCGTCCAGGCGCCGACGTGCACCTGGTCACCGTCCTGGAGGGGGACGGGGACATAGGGCTGGATCGGGTCCTCGGCACCGTTGAGCGTGGTGCCGTTGGTGGAGTTCTGGTCGACCACGGCCCAGCTGCCGTCGGGCTGCTGCACCAGCACCGCGTGCTGGTGCGAGACGCCCGGGTCCTCCGGCGGCACCGAGAGGTCGACGTCGGGCGACTCCCCGGTGCTGTGCCGGCGGCGCCCGATGGTGATCTGGCTGCCGGTGAGCGCGAGGCGCTGCTCCGGGGAGTACGCGGGCAGGTTGAGCCCGGTCGCCTCGGGGCCGCTGCGCTGCATCATCGCCAGGAAGTACTCACGGTCCGGGGCGATCACGGCCGTCCAGGTGGTGGCGGCGGCAGGGGCGGCGACGGGCTGCTGGTGCTGCCCCTGGTCGTGTCCCTGCCCCGGGAACTGCGGTGCTCCCTGCGGCCCCTGGGACGTCCGGGGTGTCTGCGGGACCTGAGCCTGGAATCCCTGCGGCAGCTGCGGGATGGGCGCCTGCGGTGCCTGGGGCGCCTGCGGTGCCTGGGGCGCCTGCGGTGCCTGTGCCTGCGAGGGCGGTGACAGCATCCAGTCGTCCCCGCCGGTCTGCGGGGCCTGCGGCTGCGGCGGCGCGGGCGGTGCCGACTGCTGCTGGTGCGGCGGGAACGGCGAAGGCGCCGACTGCTGCTGGAACGAGGGCGGGGCGGGCTGCTGCTGGAACGACTGCGGGGGCGGCGCGCTCTGCTGGAACGACGGCGGAGGCCCCTGCTGGAACGACGGCGGAGGCGGCCCACCCTGGCCACCGGGACCGGGCTGGCCACCCAGGCCGGGCTGCCCAGGACCGGGATGGCCACCGTGGCCGGGCTGCTCCGGCGCGAGCGGTTCGGCCGGGCGGTTCACCTGCGAGGGGCGCGAGCCCTGGTACTCGAACGGATCACGCGGCTGCTGCGGCGGTGCCGACTGCTGCTGCGGGGGCTGCGGGGGCGACGCCTGCTGCGGAGGCTGCTGGGCCTGGAAGCCGGGCGGCAGATTGAGCCCCGGCACCGGGCTGCCGCTCTGGGCGCCGTGCGGCGGGGCGATCGGGGTGTACGAGGTCGCCGTGTTGGTGAGGAAGTTCCAGCGGCACTCCTCGCAGAACGGCGCCATCGCCTCACGCGGGGTGCGGCACTGCGGGCACAGCTCGGCCTGCACGGTCGGCTGCGAGCCGGGGCCGGGGCCCTGTGGGAAGCCGTAACCGGGCGCGGGCGGCGGGGGAGGCGGCGGCGGTACCGCGCCGGCGGGCGCACCCGCTCCGGCCATGCGGTGTCCGCAGACCTCGCACCAGTCCTCGGAACCCGACTGGTGTCCGTTCGGGCAGGTCGGCATGTCGGCGCTTCCCCCTCTCCTCGTCCGGCCCGCAGGCCGTCATGCTCATTCGGTCGCGGTGTGTTGCGCTCTCGCTACTTCTTGACGCGAACGGTCTTGGTGGAGCGGGTTTCGAGGGTCATCTCGTCCGCCTCCGCGACCTTCGCCTTCAGTCGCACAGTACCGGTCGCCGCATCGACGACGTCGACCACCTTCGAAAGCAGTTTCGCGGTGTCCTCGTTCCCGGAGGCCGAGGCGAGCTGCACCGCGCGGCCCAGTTTCGCGGTCGCGCCGTCGAAGTCGCCCGACTTGCGTGCGTCGAGTCCCTGCTGGATGACTTGTGCCAGTTCGGCCTGTCCCGTGTAGTGCGCGACCTGCGGATTGATCGAGGTGGACGCGGCCATGTCGTCCGTCCACACCGCCCGTACGAGTCCCTGCGACAGGGCCTGCGGAGCGCCGCCCGAGGGGTCGGGAAGGATCAGCGAGACGCGGGCCGCCAGCATCTCCTGTCCGATTCCGGCCTGGGGGACCTGGACGCACACGTGATAGTCGCGGGACTCGTCGCCCCAGGAACCGGTGGGGTAGTCCCCGGCGCGCGGCCCCGCCTCGGTGCGCCTGCCGGTCAGGTCGGCGACGGTGGGCGCCACCTGCTTCACGAACCGGATCTCGACCCCGACGGGCGTCCAGAGCCGCAGCGCCACGTCCGCGACCTCCTTGCCCATCGCGTTCTCCATCATCTGTGTGAAGTCCGCGGCCAGGCCCGCCGGGTCGGCGACGATGTCGGCCGTTCCCAGGAGCGCGGAGGCGATGGCGGTGACCTCCTTCACCTCCCAGTCGGTGCCGACCCCGCGGGCGTCGCAGGTGAAGCGGCCCGCACAGGATTCGAGGGCGGCCCGCAGGTCCTGCGGGGACTCGTGCTCGTTGCGGCCGTCGGTCAGCAGGATGCCGTGCCGGATGTCCGCGTCGGCGGCGGCCAGCAGCCGGTCGGTGAGCCGCAGCCAGGTGCCGATCGCGGTGCCGCCGCCCGCGCTGAGCCGGCGCAGCGCGTCCTTCGCCTGTGCCTTGGTCTGCGCGTCGGCGGTGGCGAGCCGCCCGTTGCCGGGATAGATGTCCTTGGCCACATGCGTACCGGCGACCACCGAGAAGCGGGTGCCCTCGCGCAGGGTGTCGATGGCCGCGGCCGTCGCGTCACGGGCGTTGCGCATCTTCGTCGGCGGGTAGTCCATCGACCCGGAGCAGTCGACCATGATCACCACGGCGGCGTTCGGCGCCTGCCCGGGAAGGTACGTGGGCGTGGCCGGCGTACCGCTCAGCGGTATGCCGCCGGTGGTGCCGCCGCCGGTCGAGGTGACCGTGACGATCGCGTTGACCTCACGGCCGCCGTCGGGCAGGAATTCGTTCTGGTACACCTCGACCGAGAACTGCGGCACGTTCGACTTGGAGAAGTTGGCCATCTGATCGGCTCCTAGAGGCGGGAATCAGCCGGAGGACGGGGATACGGCCGGAGGACCGGTGAAGCGGGAACCGGGGCTCACGCGGTGCTGTGGGCCGATCCTTCCCCCTGCGGAGGTACGGCGAACGGCAGCAGCGCCACTGTGATGTTGTCGTGGCCCCCGCCGTCGAGCGCGTGCCCCACCAGTACCTGGGCGCCGTGCAGCGGCCGCGCGTACGCGTCCGGGGGTACGGCCGCGGCCATCTCCGCGGCGGACTCCGCGTAGTTCCAGAGCCCGTCCGTGCACACCACCACCAGACCCGGCCGGTCCGGCTTGAACGAGGCGGTGTGCGGCTCCAGTTCGTAGCTGTCGGCGCCGAGCCAGCCCGTGATGGCGTGGGCGCGCTCGTCCGCGTACGCCTCCGCCTCGTTCATCAGACCGGCCGCCACCATCTGCGCGGCCCACGAGTCGTCCTCGGTGAGCCGGGCGGGCGGGTTGGCGCGGTCGTCCGGGACCCAGTAGACCCGGCTGTCACCGACCCAGCCGATCACCAGCAGACCGCCCGCCATGATCGCGCCGACCAGGGTGCAGGCCGGGGCGTTCTGATGCCGGTGGGTCTCGTGCTCCGGCACCCGCACCGGCTCCTGGGCCAGCGCGTTGACCGCTTCCGAGGCGGCGATGATCGCGTCGTGCATCGCCTGCTGCGGATGCGTACCGCGCGGCAGCGACTCCAGCAGTGTCTCGTTGGCGCAGCTCGCGGCGGCGGCCGAGGCCTCGTCGGGGCGGCTCGCGGAGGAGACGCCGTCGCAGACGATCGCGACGACGGCCGGTGAGCCGTCCGGCAGGGCGGTCGAGGACACCGCGAAGGAGTCCTCGTTGCGGTGGTGGCGCAGACCCCGGTCGCTGACCGCGGCCACCGAGCCCAGTTCCTGTTCCATGTGGTCCCGCTCGCGGGGCTGCGCGTGGCCGCAGTTCTCGCAGTAGCCGTCGGTGTCCACCCGGCCCGAACGGCAGGCCACGCAGAGCTTGGTGCCCGCCGCCGGGGTGGCGGTGTGCTCCGCCGTACGGGGGTCGGGCGCCGCCAGCGCGAAGTCGCCCGAGTCGTCCGGGGCGGCCGCGCCCGCCGGGCCGCCCGGGACGTCGTGGCGCACCGGGTCCGGGGACGGGCCGGGGTCCGGGGCCGTGGTGGGCAGGGGCTTGCCGCCCGAGTCCGTACCGGGCAGGTCGGCCGCACGGTGCAGGGGGGCGGGCCGATCGGAGCTGTCGACCTCGGACGCGGCCGGCCAGTCCACCGCGCCGGTGCCCGGAGCGGCACCGGCGCCCGGAGCGGCACCGGCACCGGGCGCGCCCGTCACCGGCACGCCGATGGGCATCGTCGGGCGGTCGTCCGGCGGTGGGGGTACGGCCGACAGGTCGTACCCGCACGCACCGCAGAACAGGTCGCCCGACTCCAGCGGCTCCTCGCAGCCGGGGCACCTCGACAAGGAGGTCTGCTGGTGGATCTGTGACATCTTCACACCCACGTCCGGGGGCGGAAACGGTTGGCCCGCTCCACCAGTTCGATCCTCTCGTCGCCCCGCTGGGCGAGCCGGGCGAGCATCCGGTACGAGCGCTCCAGCCCGAACCGCAGTCCCCGCTCGTCCAGTTCGGTGCCGAGCAGTCTGTGTGTGCCCGGAGCACCGGCGGACGGACCGACCGGGGCCGCACCGGGACTACCGGAGAGTACCCAGTCCAGTGCCTTGCCCAGTACCTCGGTCGACAACTGCTCGCGGCGCACCGGGTCCAGTCCGAAGCCGGCCAGCGCCGACACCTGGACCGCGGCGGCCGTCAGGTCCGTCAGCAGCTGCTCCCCGGGGGTACGTTCACGCAGCCGTGCCCGCACGGCGGCGACCCGGGCCGCCGTGTAGTGGATCGACGCCTCCGGCACCGATTCCAGGGTGCGCACCGACCCGGCCCGGTCCCCGGCGGCGATCTGCACCCGGGCCAGGCCGAAGGCGGCGCTGACGAAGCTCGGGTCGGTCGTCCACACGAGGCGGTAGTACTCGGCGGCGTTGTCCAGCTGGCCCAGCACCTCCGCGCAGATGCCCAGCGCCAGCTTGGGCGCGGGCTCCCCGGGAAAGGCGTCGTAGACCGCGTCGAAGGACAGCGCGGCGTTCTCGTTGTCCCCGGTCACCAGTGAGGTGATGCCCCGGTACCAGACGACCCGCCAGTCGTCCGGGTGCTGCCCCTCCAGGGTGCTCAGGGTCTGTGCGGCGGCGTCCGGTTCACCCATCTCCAGCCGGGCCCGCAGCTCCCGCAGCCGGGTCTCCAGGGAAGCGGCGGGTACGGAGTGGAGCGCGGCGATCAGTTCGGCGGGTGCGGAGGCCATCAGCCCGGCCAGGAACCCGGCGTTCGGGTCGGCGGTGTCGACCCGGGGCACCGGCAGCGCGAGCGAGGTGCCCCGCGCGTCGAGCCCGGGGAGCCGGACGCCCTGACCGGTGCCGGCCGCCCCCGGCGGGGCGGGCGCGGCCGCCGCCCGGGGCGCCGGAACAGCGGCCTGTGCCGGTGCGTACGCGGGCGCCTGGACGCCGCCCGCGCCGTAGCCGGGAGCGCCGGAGCCGCCCTGCACATGGGTGAGCGGCGCCGAAAGCGGCGCCGACAGCGGGGCGCCCCCCGCGGCGGGGTACCCGGGCGCGGGCGGCAGCCCCGTGGCCGGGCCGCCCACCGGAAGGGCACCCGCCACCGCCGTCGCGGCCGCACCCGGGGCCGGGGGCGGCGCGGCACCGGAGCCGCCGCGGCGCTTGCGCCGGCCCACCGGATCGGTCCGGAAGCCCAGCTGGGACACGTCCCCCGTCAGCGCGAAGAACAACTCCGTGTCCGTCACCCGCAGTTCCGTGCCGAAGAGCGTCGACAGCGCCGGCCGCGGCCGTCCCGTCTGGAGCGCCACGACCTCCCGCAGCACCCCCGTCAGCTGCTCGGCCATCTCGGTCGCCGAGGCGAAGCGCCGCGCCGGATCAGGGTCGGTGGCCCGTACCAGCAGCCGGTAGAACGACTCGTACGTCCGGAACACCTCGATGTTGTCCGGGTCCGGCAGCGAGTCCACGAAGACGTTCGTGTACCCCTGGAAGTCGAAGGTGAGCACCGCGAGCGTCCGCGCGACCGTGTACAGGTCGGAGGCGACCGACGGGCCGACCTCCGCGACCTCGGGCGCCTGGTAGCCCACGGTGCCGTAGATGGCCGACTCCTCGTCGTCCATCCGGCGCACGGCGCCCATGTCGATCAGCTTGAGCTGGTCCTCGGTCTGGATCGCGTTGTCGACCTTGAAGTCGCAGTACAGCAGATTCCGGCTGTGCAGATGGCCGAGCGCCTCCAGGGCCTCGATCCCGTACGCGCATGCCTGCTCGACCGGCAGCGGGTCCCGCTTCCCGGCCGGGGTGCGGCGCTCGTTCGCGATCTCCTTGAGCGCCTTGCCGCCGACGTACTCCATCACTATGTAGCCGTCGAGCGACCCGGTCCGCTGATCGAGGTGCTCGACGAAGTTGTAGATGCGGACGATGTTGGAGTGCTCGATCTCCGCGAGGAAGCGGCGCTCCGAGATGGCCGCGGCCATCGCGTCCTGGTCACCGGTGTCCAGCAGGCCCTTGAGGACCACCCAGCGGTCGGAGACGGCACGGTCCACCGCGAGGTAGACCCAGCCGAGCCCGCCGTGCGCCAGACAGCCCGCGACCTCGTACTGGCCGTGCACGATGTCCCCGCCGCGCAGCTTCGGCACGAAGGAGTAGGGGTGGCCGCACTTCGTGCAGAACCCCTCGGTGCGGCCCGGCCGCTCGCCGCGCGCCCGGCCCACCGGGGCCCCGCAGTCGGACCGGGAGCAGAACCGCTTGCGCTCGGGGACCTCGGGATTCTCCATCACCGCGGTACGCGGGTCGGGGCGCGGCACGTCCGGGACCTGGACCAGGCCCGCGCCCAGCCTGCCCCGGCCGGAGGAGCCGGACGCGGTCCCCGAGGAACGCACCGACACCGAACGGGACGTGGCGGCACCGGACAGCGAGCGCGACAGCCGTCCGGAGACGGAGCGCCGTGAGGTCGAGGACCGTGAGGAGGCCCGTGACGAGGCAGGGGCCGAGGCGCGCGAGGCCGACCGCCGGGAACCGCTGCTGCCCCGGCCGCTCGCCCGGCCGCCGCCCGCGATACCCGTGGGTGGCGAGGAGACCATGCCGTTGGGCGAGACGACCGGCGCCAGCCCGCAGGTGTCGCAGTACAGCTCACCGCCGCCCATGTCCTCGTAACTGCCCTCGCACGCGGGGCGCTGGCACTGCGTACTCATCGTGTGTCCCCCTGTTCGCCCCGACGGTCCTCGGGTGAGGACGGCCGCTGCGGTGTCAGCAGTTCCGCGGCCGTCCGCTGATAACGCAGCACCGCCTGCCCGGCGACCCGCAGATCGCACGGGGCGCTCCACAGCATCCGGCGCGCGGCGTCGTACCGCTCGATCAGGAGCGGGTCCTCCGCGAGCCCGTGCCGGGCCACCTTCGCCCGGTACGCGTCGAGCCGGCCGCGCAGTTCCGCGCGGACCGCGAGCGGCGCGGTGACGGACGTCAGCGACTCCCGGGCCCGCAGCAGCTCGTCCTCGGCCTCCCGCTCCAGTGACTCCAGGAGCGGCGAGAGCCGGTGCCACAGAGCGTGCCTGCGGTAGTCGGACGCCGCCGCGAGCCGCTCCTGAAGAGCCGTCGGCGGGCCGCTCACCGCGGGCACCTCGGACGCGGCGATCTTCGCCAGCACCTCGCCGCGCGCCGCGCGGGCCTCGGCCAGCGTGCGGTCCGCCCGCGAGAGCACGTCCCGCAGCTGGACCAGGCGCTGTTCGGCGTCCTGGCGGACCGCGAGCACCGCCTCGATCTCCCGGCGTACGTCCTCCAGGGCGCGGGCCGCCCGGTCGTACCGGATGGTGTCCGGGCGCCCGCCGCCGGGTGCCGCGCTGCCGGGGCCCGGCAGCCAGAACGCCAGCGGGTCGGAGATCACCTGCACCCGCAGTGTGGTCAGTTCCCGGGTGATCTCCTCCAGGTCGTCGCCCGCCGGATGCTCACCGGGACGCACCCCCACCGAGTGGGCCAGCGAGCGGGTCCGGTGGAGTTCGGCGGCGAGCAGGTCTATCCGGGCGGGCAGCGCGGACCATACGGAGTCCGAGGCGACGACCATGTCCAGCGAGCGGGCGTACAGCTCGTTCATCCGGCCCACCAGCTCCTCCAGCGTGAACCGCTCGGAGAGCCGGGCCGGACCGGTGATCGAGGGGGCGGACAGCGCCGCGGTGCCCGCCACCGTGACGCTCTCCCCGCGCAGCAGCCCGGTCAGGGCGACCAGGTCGTCCCGGTTCGGGTAGCGCCTGCGGGCCCGGACCTCGCGGGCCTCGGCCAGCGCGCCGGCGTACGCGTCGAAGTACCCCCACAGCAGGGTGATCGCCTGATCGGTCGTGGCCCAGCGGTCACGGGTGACACCGGTCAGCTCGGCGCCCTCCAGGAGCCGGCGGCCGGCATGGTCCTGGAGGGCGAGGAGCGAGGTCTCGATGGCCTCGTGCTCCGCGCCGAGCCGGGCCAGCGCACGGTCCGCCTCCTCCCGGTCCATGACCGGGCCGGGGGGCTTCCCCGCGAAGCTGGGGAAGGATCCCGCCACGCCCATCGATCACCTCTCAGCTCTCCCCGCCGGGCCCGTGGGCCCGCGACGGGATCAGTTGCTCCGGTACTTGGGCGCCGGCGGCGCCTTGATCCCGGGCAGCCCGGTCTCCAGCCATTCGCGGTACGAACGCATCCAGGGACTGTCGTTCCCGCCCGCGCGGTAGTCGACCAGCACCTGATTGACGCGGGCCACCAGATCGTCCGCGCCCTTCTTCGCCGCCACGCCGTAGTACTCGGTGGTGAACGGCTTGTCGCCCTTGAGGGCCACCGCCGGGTCCTGCGCCGCCTGGCCCGCCGCCAGGGCGTTGTCCGTGACGATCGCGTCGACCTCACCGAGCTGGAGACGGACCAGACAGTCCAGCTGATTGGGCACGGTCAGCTGGTCCTTGTCCCGCCCGGTGCCGTCGGCGTCGTCCTTGAACACCGCGCCGAAGGACTGCTTCTCCAGCGCCTCGTACGCGGTGGAGCCCTCGGCGGTGCAGACGCGCTTCCCCTTCAGCGAGGAGTCGTACCCCGTGATCGCCGAGTCCTTCGGGGCCAGGACCTGCTGCCCGGCCTGGAAGTAGGCGGTGGAGAAGGACACCTGCTCCAGCCGCTTGCAGTTGATCGTCATCGTCCGTACGACCACGTCGACCCGGCCCTGCTCCAGGGCCGTGATGCGCTGGTTGGTGGGGATGGCCCGGAAGATCACCGCGTCGCGGTCGCCCAGGATGTCCTGCGCGATGGCCCGCACCAGGTCGATGTCGAAGCCTTCGAGCGAGCCGGTCTCCGGATTGCCCGGATTGCGGTAACCCCACTGGTAACTGTTCTGGTCGACACCGGCGATCAGCTTGCCGCGCTCGCGGATCTTCTCGATGTTCGGCCCGCTCTCCTTCGACGCGGGCAGGCTCGCCTCCGGTTCGGTGCACGCCTCCGCCCGCGCGGGCACCACCGAGGTCCTCCCCGGGCCCGCCGGCTCCGCGCCGAACGGTCCCGTACGGCCGTGGGACAGCGGCAGCAGGGTGAGCGAGGCCGTGACGGCACAGGCGACCGCCATGCCCGTCACCCCGCCCCAGCCGCGCAGCCGGCCGCGTGCGGCCCAGTCCTTCGCCCCGGTCATCGCTGCCCCTCTCACCGGTACTCCGAGAGCCTGCGGTTGACGCCCACGACGACGCCCGCCGCGCCCAGCACCGCCAGCACGGCGGCCCCGACCGGCAGCCCGCCCAGCGCCCCGCGCCCGTCCGTCGCCGACCGGGTGAACTCGCCCTGCTCATGGGCGAGCGCCTTCTCCACTGCCGTGTCCACCTGGTGGAACGACTCGCCCGTGGTGCCCTCCGGGCCGATGATCTGCTTCAGCGCGCCGTCGTAGTCGCCGTTGTCGTCGGTCGCACGGGCCTTGCGGTGACGGGCCTGCCACTGGGACACACTGGTGATGGCCTTCGCCACCGGATCTCTCCCCCGGGGGTTGTCGGCGAGCGTCCCGGCCTTCTTCAACTGCGCGCCGAGGGACTTCATGCCGGTGGTGTAGTCGGTCTCGTACTTGTCCGCGGTGCCGTCCTCGGTCAGTACGGCACCGCGGGCGACCAGGGTGAGGTTCTCATTGGCGCGCGCCTTCAGCGAGCTGATCCGCGCGTTGTTGAGGACATCGAGCGACTCCTGCCCGTGGACCATCGCGGCCCGCAGCTCGGTCCGCGCCACCGTGTGGCCCACCGCCATCCACAGCAGCAGCACCGTCGCGGCGGCCGTGGCCGCCAGCAGACCGTGGTTGAAGACCCGGTTGGTACGGCGGTAGTTGCGCCGCTGGAGCCACACCAGCGCGGCCAGCGCCACGACCCCGGCGACGAGGGAGAGATACGGGAACTGCCGGGCGTCGGCGGAGTCACGGCCGAGCCGTCCCGTCTCCGCCACGTACAGCCGCTCGGCGGCGGGCAGCAGCTCGTCGCTCATCTTCTGGTTCGCGTACCGGAGATAGGCCCCGCCCAGCGGCAGGCCCTGCCGGTTGTTGGCGCGGGCCCGCTCGATCAGACCGGTGTACACCGGCAGCAGTTCGTTCAGCGTGGCGATCTCGTGCCCGGAGCTGGTTGTGGCGTCCGTGCCCGCCGCGGCCTTCACCAGCAGCCGCGAGGCGTCCCTGATGTCCCGCTCGTACTGCTCGTGCACGTTCCTCGGCTCCTGGGCCCCCGCCAGGAAGCCGCTCGCCGCCATCGTGTCCGCGTCGGCCAGCGAGCGGTAGATGGCCGCCGCGTCCGCGCTCAGCGGCTGACTGCGGCTGACCACGTCGTCGGCGGCGGAGGCCCGGCCCGAGATCTCCATGGCCGTCACCGCTCCGAACGCCACGACCAGCAGCGCCAGTACGGCTCCGATGATCTGCAGCCGGCCGGGTTCGGTCGTCGCCGCGGCCCGCAGCCGCTCCGTCTGCCCGCTCCAGGCACCACGGCGCTGCGCGGGTACGGTCGCGGAGGACTGGGCGGGCGCGGACGGCTGAGCCGGTGCCCGCTCCGCCCGCGAGCCCCCCATCGGCGGGTGTGTCACTCGACCTCCCCCTCGGTCACTGACGGTGGCCCGGCCCCCCGGCCGGTCGGGGAACTGGTACCCGGCCAGAAGTATGGCCGCAGGGAACGGAGTCCACATGACGAACGCCTGGATCCCGCATCGGTCCCCGCATTCGATCAGGGCGAGCGCAGTCGATCAAGACGACCACCGTAACAAGCCCCGAACATCCTCATGAGCGATGCCGGAGCATCCCCGCGCGAACCAATCCCCCCATCAGGAACACGTCCCCGGCCGATGATCGGTTCCCTCGGAGCAGTGGGGGCGTCCCCCGGCGCGAACGCTGGGAGACGCCCCCACGGGAGTGCTCAGTGTGTCAGGCGTACTGGGCGCGCAGCCTCCGGTGCACCTCGGGCGCCGCACCCACATGGTCGAGACCCAGCAGCGCGGCCCCCAGGACCGGCGGCTGCGACACCACCCGGACCACCGCCTTGGGGGCGCGGGCCGCGAGGAGCCGGGCGATCCCGTCGTCCAGCTGGGGGTGGCGTGCGGCCAGCACACTGCCGCCCAGGACGACCGGTGCCTCCTCGTCCAGCAGACCGAGACGGCCCAGCGCGACCGAGGCCATCGCGACCACCTCCTCCGCCAGCCGGTTCACCACGGAGCCCGCCACCGGGTCACCGGCCGCGCTCGTGGCGAACAGCACCGGGGTGAGCTCATGGCGCCGCTCGTACGGGACCTGCCCCCGGTGCAGCGCCTCGATCAGCGCGTACATCGTGTCGAGCCCGAAGTGGGCGGGCAGCGTACGGACCAGCTCCGTGGGCTCACCGCGGCCGTCCTCGGCCCGCGCGGCGAACCACATGGCCTCCTCCGCGATCCCCGAGCCGCCGCCCCAGTCACCGGAGATCCGGCCTATCGCGGGGAAGCGGGCGGTGCGCCCGTCCGGCACCATGCCGACACAGTTGATCCCGGCACCGCAGACCACGGCCACGCCGCGGGGCTCGTCCACCCCGGCCCGCAGTATCGCGAAGGTGTCGTTGCGCACCTCCACCGTGCCGGCCCAGCCGCGGGCGAGCAGAGCCTCGGTCAGCTCCGCCTCCTCGACCGGCAGATCGGCGTTGGCCAGGCACGCGGAGACATGCCCGATGTTCCCGACGGCCCCGCCGGCCGCCGCGACCGCCCGGTCCAGAATTTCGGACACCACGTCGAGCGCGGCGGCCACCCCGACGGCGGGTGGCTGGAAGCCGCCGCCGCGCGCCGTGCCCAGCACGCTCCCGTCCTCGCCGATCAGCGCCACATCGGTCTTGCTGTTTCCCGCGTCGATGGCGACGACGGAGACATTCACGCCCACGCGAGGTGCTCCCGGTTGTGGGCGATCAGCCGGTCGGTGAGGCCCTCGGCGTACTCGTACTGCCCGACCAGCGGGTGCGAGAGCAGCGCCTTGAAGACCCGGTCCCGGCCGCCGCGCAGCGCCGCCTCCAGGGCGAGGTCCTCGTACGCCGTGACGTTGGCGATGAGACCGGCGTACAGCGGGTCCAGCGTCGGGACGGCCAGCGGGGTGGCGCCGGTGGCGTCGATCCGGGCCTGCACCTCGATCACCGCGTCGTCCGCGAGGAACGGCAGCGTCCCGTTGTTGTACGTGTTGACGACCTGCACCGCGGAACCGGTGCCGCCGAGCAGCGAGGCCGCCAGGTCCACGGCCGCCTCCGAGTAGAAGGCGCCGCCGCGCTTGCCGAGCAGCGCGGGCTTCTCGTCCAGCGCCGGGTCCCCGTACATCTCCAGGAGTTCCTTCTCCATCGCCGCGACCTCGGCGGCCCGGGACGGCTTGGTGCCGAGCTCCCGGACGACCTCGTCGTGCGAGTAGAAGTACCGCAGGTAGTACGAGGGGACGACGCCGAGCCGGTCCACGACCGCACGCGGCATCCGCAGGTCGTCCGCGATGGTGTCGCCGTGCTCCGCGAGCAGCTTCGGCAGGACGTTCTCGCCCTCGGGGCCGCCCAGGCGCACCCCGAGCTCCCAGGTCAGGTGGTTCAGCCCGACGTGGTCCAGGTGGACCTCGCCCGGGGTGACGTCGAGCAGCCCGGCGAACTTGCGCTGGAAGCCGATGGCCACGTTGCACAGGCCGACGGCCTTGTGACCGGCCGTCAGGAGCGCCCGGGTGACGATGCCGACCGGGTTGGTGAAGTCGATGATCCAGGCGTTCGGGTTGGAGCGGCGGACCCGCTCGGCGATGTCGAGGACGACCGGCACCGTGCGCAGCGCCTTGGCGAGGCCGCCGGCCCCGGTGGTCTCCTGGCCGACGCAGCCGCACTCCAGCGGCCATGTCTCGTCCTTGTTGCGCGCGGCCTGTCCGCCGACGCGCAGCTGGAGCAGGACCGCGTCGGCGTCGGCGACGCCCGCGTCCAGGTCGGAGGTCGTGGTGATCCTCCCCGGGTGGCCCTGCTTGGCGAAGATCCGCCGGGCGAGTCCGCCGATCAGTTCCAGCCGGTCGGCCGCCGGGTCGATGAGCACGAGCTCCTCGACCGGCAGGGTGTCGCGCAGCCGTGCGAAGCCGTCGATCAGTTCAGGGGTGTAGGTGGACCCGCCACCAACTACTGCGAGCTTCATGGTCAGCCCTTTACTCCGGTCAGTGTGACGCCTTCGACGAATGCCTTCTGGGCAAAGAAGAAGACGGCGATCACAGGGGCCATGACCAGTACGGTCGCGGCCATGGTCAGATTCCAGTCGGTGTGGTGCGCTCCCTTGAAGGACTCCAGGCCGTAGCTGAGCGTCCAGGCGGCCGGGTTCTCGGAGGCGTAGATCTGCGGGCCGAAGTAGTCGTTCCAGGCGGCGAAGAACTGGAACAGGGCGATCGCCGCGATGCCGGGCTTGGCCATCGGCAGAACGACCCTGATCAGCGTGCGGAATTCGCCGCAGCCGTCGACCTTGGCCGCATCGAGGTACTCGTTGGGGATGGTCAGGAGGAACTGCCGCAGCAGGAAGATGGAGAACGCGTCACCGAAGGCCATCGGGATGATCAGCGGCCAGAGCGTGCCGGACAGGTCCAGCTGCTTCGCCCAGAACAGGTACATCGGGATGATGACGACCTGCGGCGGCAGCATCATCATCGAGATGACGAGCATCAGCGACAGCTTGCGGCCGCGGAAGCGGAACTTGGCGAGCGCGTACGCCACGGGTACGGACGACACCACCGTCAGCACGGTGCCGACCCCCGCGTACAGCAGGGTGTTGCGCCACCAGGTCAGGAAGCCCGGGGTGTTGAATACCCGCTTGTAGTTGTCCCACTCCCAGGTGTTCGGGGTGAGGTCGCGGGTCAGCGCCTGCTGGTCGCTCATCAGCGAGGTCAGCACGACGAAGACGAACGGCAGCACGAAGAAGAGCGCGGCCGCGATGCCCAGCGAGTGGACGGCGATCCAGTGCAGCAGCGCCTTGCGGCGTGCCACCCGCTCGGCGGGCGTCGGCTCGTCGGCCACCGGGGCCGCGGGCTTGTCGAGGAGTTGGGTCATGACTCAGTCACCGGCCTGGAGAAGGTTGTTGCGGCCCCGCATCAGCAGCGCGGTGAAGGTCATGGCCAGGGCGAACAGGACGAGGGCCACGACACAGGCGGAGCCGTAGTCGAAGCGCTGGAAGCCGAGGTTGTAGACGAGCTGCGGAAGCGTCAGTGTCGACTTGTCGGGATAGCCCGGCTCGAAGGACTGGCCGGAGCCGCCGATGATGCCGGAGGCGACCTTCCCCGCGACCAGGGGCTGTGTGTAGTACTGCATGGCCTGGATCACTCCGGTGACCACGGCGAACATCACGATCGGCGAGATGTTCGGCAGCGTCACGAAGCGGAACGTCTGCCAGGGCGAGGCGCCGTCGAGCTCGGCGGCCTCGTACTGCTCGGTCGGCACGTCGAGCAGGGCGGCCATGAAGATGACCATCAGGTCGCCGATGCCCCAGACCGCGAGCATGGTGAGCGCCGGCTTGGACCAGGTGGCGTCGTTGAACCACCCGGGCGTCGGCAGGCCCAGGTCCCCGAGGATCGAGTTGACCGGCCCCGTACCCGGGTTGAGCAGGAAGACGAAGGCCAGCGTCGCGGCGACCGGCGGCGCGAGGTAGGGCAGGTAGAAGAGGGTGCGGAAGACTCCCGTACCCGTCTTGATCTTGGTGATCAGCAGGCCGACGCCCAGGCCGAAGACGACCCGGCAGGTGACCATGACGAGCACCAGCCAGAGCGTGTTGCGCAGCGACGGCCAGAACATGGGGTAGTCCTGGAAGACATACGTCCAGTTCGTGAGGCCGTTGAAGACCGGCGCGCCGAAACCGTCGTACTCCATGAAGGAGAAGTAGACGGTCGAGACCATCGGGTACGCGAAGAAGACGGTGAACCCGATCAGCCACGGTGACATGAAGGCCGCTGTCCGAAGGGCCGACCTGCGGCGCTTGGAGCGGAGAGTATGCGTCGTCATCGTGGGGCTACTTGGCCTTGGCGATGTCGGTGTCGATCTGCTCGGCGGTCTTCTCCAGACCGGCCGTCAGGTCCTTCACCGAGCCCTTCTCGTACTGGTAGCCGAAGTCCTGGATGGTCTGCTGGTACGTCGAGCCGTTGATGGCCCCGTCCGGGGTGTTGGACCCGGGGTGCTGGGCGATGTCCAGGAAGGTCTTGAAGCGCGGGTCGAACTTCAGGTCGGGGGAGTTCAGCGCGGCGAAGGTGGAGGGCACGTTGCGGATCCCGTTGGCGAAGTCGACGACAGCCTTCGTGTCGCTGGTCATGAACTTGACCAGCTCCCAGGCGGCGTTCTGCTTCTTGCTGGCCGGGGCGATGCCCATGATCGTGCCGGAGAGGAAGCCCTTGCCGTAGCTGTCGGCCTCGTCGTCGGCGACGGGCATCGGCGCGACACCGATCTCGAACGGCACCTTGGCGTCCACGGCCATGCCCAGGCGCCACTCGCCGTCCAGCTGCATGGCGACCTGACCGGTGTGGAACGGGTGCTTGGAGCCCCACTCGTCACCGAAGGTGCCGCGGTACTTCTCCAGCTTCTGGTAGCCGCCGAGGTCGTCGACCAGCTTCTTCTGGTACGTGAACATCTTGGCGAACGCCGGGTCCTTGGCGACGTTGGACGTGCCGTTCTTGTCGAAGTACTTGTGGTCCCACGAGGACATGTAGTGGTCGGCGACCGTCTCGTAACCGTGGAAGGTCGGCATGAAGCCGAGCTGCTGGTAGCTGTCACCCTTGTCGATGGTCAGCCTCTTCGCGACGCTTGCCAGCTCCGACATCGTCTGCGGCGGCTTGGCGATCCCGGCCTTCTCGAAGGCGTCCTTGTTGTAGTACAGCCCGTACGCGTCGGCGAGCAGCGGCAGCGCGCAGCGCTTGCCCTCGAACTGCGTGTAGTCCAGCAGGACCTTCGGGAAGGTCTTCTCCAGGTTGAGCTGCGACTTCTCGATGAAGGGCTTCAGATCGGCGAAGGCGCCGGACGAGCAGAACTTGCCGACATTGGCCGTGGTGAAGGACGACACCACGTCGGGCCCCTTCGAACCGCCCGCGCGCAGCGACTGGTTGAGCTTGTCGTCATTGATGTTGCCGACGACGTGGACCTTGATGTTCGGGTGGGCCTTCTCGAACCGGTCGACGTTGTCCTGGACCGCCTTGACCTCGGCGGGCGCGCTCCAGCCGTGCCAGAAGTTGATCGAGGTCTTCGCGTTCGGGTCGTCGCTCGCGGCGGACTCGGACTGGCCGGTACACGAGGTGGCGAGGACCGAGATCGCCGCGACGGCGACAGCGGTGATGGTCAGACGGCTTGTGCGCATGACGGAACTCCCAGGGACAGGGATAGGGGCAGGGGATGGAGGCAGGGGAGAAGCGGTACGAGGGGTGTGGCGGTGAGGCGGTGTGCGGGACTCAGCGAGAGGTGTCGAACACTTCGTCGCGGGTGTCGGCGAGGGCCCTTTCCAGGGCGCCGCGCAGGACCGGATGCCGGTGGATCTCGCCGAGGACGAGACGGGGCCGGGAAGCCGCGAGCTCGGCGAGCTCGGACTGGATCAGGGACCGCAGGAGTTCACCGCCCGAGGAGACCAGCTCGCCGGAGAGCACGATCAGCCCGGGGTCGAGGACGGCGGTGACGGAGGCGAGACCGGTGGCGAGCCGCTGGGCGTACTGGCGCAGCAGCTCGGTCAGCGGCCCGTCCTGCTCGTACGCGGCGGTGGCCCGCACCAGCAGGGCCGCGGCAACCTCGGGATAGGGCTGCTGCGGGGTGTCGATGCCGAGCGACCTCGCGAGCCGCGGCAGCGCCTGGGCGCCCGCCAGCTCCTGGAAGCCGCCGCTGTTGGCCTTCACGACCTGGCGTACGAGCGGAGTGCCCGGCACCGGGAGGAAACCGACCTCGCCCGCACCGCCGGTGAAGCCGCGGTGCAGCCGTCCGTTGATGACGAGGGCGGCGCCGAGGCCCTCCTCGTTCCACAGCAGGACGAAGTCCTCGTCGCCGCGGGCCGCGCCGAGCCGCTGCTCCGCCACGGCGACCAGGTTCACGTCGTTCTCGTACTCCACCGGCATCGGCAGGAACGCGGCCAGCTCGTCCAGCAGGGTGGGGGAGTGCCAGCCGGGCAGATGCGAGGCGTACCGCAGGCGTCCGGTACCGGGGTCGAAGGCACCCGGCGTGCCGATGACGACCCGGTGCACATCGGCGCGGGTCAGCCCGGCGTCCTTGACCGCGCCGTCCAGCGCGTCGGCGACCTGCCGCACCACGCTGGCGGCGCGCCGGCCTGGGGTGCGCAGCTCGAACTCGCCGACGGTCCCACCGGTCACATCGGCGACCGCGGCGACGATCCGCTGGGCGTTCACATCGAGCCCGGCCACATGGGCGGCCCGCGCGTTCACCGTGTACAGCTGCGCGTTGGGCCCGGGGCGCCCCTCGCTGGTGCCGGTGGCCACGACCAGACCGGCCGACTCCAGCCGGGCCAGCAGCTGGGAGGCGGTGGGCTTGGACAGGCCGGTCAGCTTCCCGATCCTCGTCCGGGAGAGCGGGCCGTGCTCCAGCAGCAGGTCGAGGGCGGCCCGGTCGTTCATCGCGCGCAGGACACGTGGCGTACCCGGTGTGGTCCCCGCCATGATCGATGCACCCGCCCTCTGTTAGGAAACTTTCCTATTCGGTGAGAGGACGGTATGGCGCAGGTCACCGCACCGTCAATGGTTCACACCCCTGTGGCAACCAAAGCGTTACCTGAAGGGTGGCGTACCCGCCCGACGCCGGAGGGGCGCCCCGCGATCAGTCGCGGAGCGCCCCTCACCGTTCACCCGGACGGGTCCTACTTCGTGATGTTCGGCGGTGCGATCGGTGTCGCCGCCAGCGACTGCGGGGAGGTGGAGGAGGCGTACGCCGACGGGGCGGCCATCTGGGCCGTCGGGTCCGGGGCCGGAGCGCCGTCCGCCTGGACGGGCAGGGTCCCGATCATCCGGATGCCCGCCTCGTCCAGGGACCGCTTGATCCGCCAGCGCAGCTCGCGCTCCACGCCCAGCGCCTTGCCCGGCATCGTCTTCGCGGTGACCCGGACGGTCATGGAGTCCAGCAGGACGGCGTCCAGGCCCAGCACCTCCACCGGGCCCCACAGCCGTTCCGACCAGGGCTCCTCCTTCGCCATGGTGCCGGCGGCGGTGGTGATCGCCGCACGGACCTCCTCCAGGTCCTCGGTGGGTCGCACGGTCACATCCACACCGGCCGTGGACCAGCCCTGGCTGAGGTTGCCGATCCGCTTGACCTCGCCGTTGCGGACGTACCAGATCTCGCCGTTGTCGCCGCGCAGTTTGGTGACCCGCAGACCCACCTCGATGACCTCACCGGAGGCGACGCCCGCGTCGATGGTGTCCCCGACGCCGTACTGGTCCTCCAGGATCATGAAGACCCCGGAGAGGAAGTCGGTGACGAGATTGCGGGCGCCGAAGCCCAGCGCCACCCCGGCCACTCCCGCCGAGGCCAGCAGCGGTGCCAGATTGATCTGGAACGCGCCGAGGATCATCAGGGCGGCCGTGCCCAGGATCAGGAACGAGGTCACCGAGCGCAGCACCGAGCCGATCGCCTCGGAGCGCTGCCGTCTGCGCTCGGCGTTGACCAGCAGGCCGCCCAGCGCGGTGCCCTCCACCGCCTGGGCGCTGCGGTTCATCCGTTCTATGAGGTTGGTCAGGGCACGGCGGATCACATAGCGCAGCACGATCGCGATGGCCGCGATGAGCACGATGCGCAGACCAGTGTTCAGCCAGGTGGACCAGTTCTCCTCGACCCAGCCCGCGGCGTTGCCGGCCTGCTCGGCGGCTTCGTCCAGCGAGCCGCCCGGCCCGGGTGACGGAGCTGCGGCCAAGAGGGCTGACAGGGACACGGTGAGGACCTCCAAGGGGTACGACGGCTGACCAACCACACTAACGAAGCCGGTGGAGCGGATCGTTGCCGTGTTCGCGGGAGAGACACGTCTCACCCGCGCATACCCGTTCTGTGGCCGATCGCACAGTGCCACCGCCCACCCCGGTGAAGCCGCTGTTCCGGTGGGCCGCCGCGGTGCGTCCGGGCGGGTGGAGAGGAAAATCCTCCCGGCCCGTTACCCGTACGTGGTGGCGCTCCGACCAGGCCGGAGGAGAGACTGAGACCGGATCGTCCCGGCGCGAGCCACGCGCCGCCGGCGTACAAGGAGGCATCCACCGTGCCGCACGTCCTGGTTCTCAACGCGTCGTACGAGCCGCTCGGCGTCGTACCGCTCCGCCGCGCGCTCGTCCTCGTGCTCGAAAACAAGGCGATCTGCCTGGAGGAGTCCGGCTCCCTCCTGCGCAGCGCGACCCGTGCCGTACCGGCGCCCAGCGTCGTCCGCCTCAAGCGGTTCGTACGGGTCCCCTACCGGGGGCCCGTTCCACTGACGCGCCGGGCGCTGTTCGCCAGGGACGGTGGACGCTGCATGTACTGCGGCGCCGCCGCGACCAGCGTCGACCATGTCATTCCGCGCAGCCGGGGCGGACAGCACGCCTGGGACAACGTGGTGGCGGCCTGCCGCCGCTGCAACCACGTCAAGGCGGACCGGCATCTGCCCGAGCTCGGCTGGCGGCTGCGCCATGAGCCCGCCCCGCCGACCGGCCTGGCCTGGCGGATCATCGGCACCGGACACCGGGACCCGCGCTGGCTGCCGTATCTGCAACCGTTCGGCGCGGACGACGCGATGGCCCGGATCGACGGCGTTTCCGCCTGAGACCCGGGCCTCCGTCGTCCTGGACGCGTGGTGCGGGCGCGCCTCAGGGGCTGTCCGGAGCGACGGCGTACGCCTCCACCGACCAGAGCGAGTAGCCGTACTCGGTGGCCCGGCCGTCGCCCTGCACCCTGATGAACCGGGTGTCCTTCGCGTCCATCCGCACCGACTCGCGCCCGCCCCTGCCCTCCCGCACGGTGGCCGCCGTACGCCAGCTGCGGCCGTCCGCGGAGACCTGTATCCGGTAGCGGGAGGCGTGGGCGTCCTGCCAGCGCAGCACGACCTGGCCCAGCCGTACGGGCTCCGCCAGCTCGGTCTGCCACCAGGCGCCGTCCTCGACCGGTGAGGACCACCGGGTGGCGGGGTCCCCGTCGGTGGCCGCCGAGGCGGGGAAGTCCGGGGTCTCGTCGCCGGACGAGGACGCCCTGGCCGTACGGGCCAGGTCGGGCCCCGCCGTCCGCGGGTAGGCCCGTACCGTCAGGGTGCTCTCCTCACCTCCGAAGGTGAACGGCACCGCGTACTCGCCGGCCGGGGTGTCCGCCGGGACCGTGATGTCCACGGGGACGTCGGTACGGGAGCCGCGCGGCACCGTCGTCCGCTTCGGGACCCGCACCTCGATGCCCTTGGGGGCCTTCGCGGTGAGCGCGCCGTGCACCTCCTCGGGCCGCTGCCCGGCCAGCCGGGCCGCCACCCGCTGCGGGCCGCCGCCGATCTCCGCGTCCGTCTCGCCGCGTACGAGTTCGAGCTTGGCCGCCGGTTCGTCACCGAACCACGGGATCAGGTTCCGCACCTTCAGGGCGTCCGGGTCCACGCGCGGGGCGGCGGGCAGGGCCGGGCTCATGAAGGCCGGGGGAGTGTTCCGGGCGGCCCGGGGCACGGTGACACGCACCGCGTTCGCCCGCAGCCCCTTCGCCGCCGTCTGGGTCCAGCCGGCCGCCGAGAGCCTGCCCAGGGGGCGCCAGCCCTCGCCCGGCACATGGGCCTCCAGGACGGCGTCGGTGAACCCGCCGCCCGGCTCCGTCATCGTGGTCACGGCCTCGACGGGACGGGCCCGGTCGAGCCGGACGGTGTAGCTGTGCGCATCCTTGGTGACCGTCCCGGCCGTGCGGTCGGCACCGTTCCAGCCGTCGGCGGCCTTGCGGGCCCGGTCCAGGAAGGGGCCCAGCACCCCCTTGCCGACCGTCGCGCCGCTCGCCGCGATCCGCTCGCGCAGGGGCTCCAGGGCCAGCTGCGCCCGCCAGGCGGCCGCCCCGTCCCCGCGCGCCTGCGCCTGGAGCAGATCGACGGCCAGCTCGCCCGCCTCGCCGTACCGGGCCAGCTGCTCGGTCCACGGCCGCACTTCCTCGTCCAGCCGCCCGTCCGCCGGGGCCTTCAGCCGCTCGGGGGCCTCCCGCATCACGGAGAAGGCCGCCCGCAGCTCGCGCGCCGCGTCGTCGCGCACCGCCGCGTCCGCCGCACGGGACTTCCAGAACGCGGCGAGCAGCGGCTGGAGATAGGCGGACTCGTCGCCGCCGAGCACGGAGGCCGCGCTGTTGCCCGCGAGGGCCCGCAGCGCGTCCCGGGTCCGGGCGTCCCCGCCCGCCAGGTCGTCGATCGCCGCGTGCCAGGACTCCTGCGGCCGGTACCCCTTCGGGTTCCAGGCGAAGTCGGCGGCGGTGAACAGCGGGATGCGGGAGGCGGACGCCTGTTCCATCGCGTTGGCGAGCAGCGCGGCCGAACCGCTCGCCACCGCCGGTTCCCGGCCGGTGTACGGGCCCAGGAAGATCCGGTCCTGCGCGTAGTCGTTGACCGGGTAGTTGTCCATGGTGACCAGGGGGTGCCGGAACGCGGCACGGGCCCCGCCCAGTTCCCGCCCGGTGATGGTCCTCGGCACGACCCCGACGCCGGTCCACGCCACCTGTACCCGGTCGTCCAGCTCGGCGGCGAGCGCGGTGCGGTAGTCGGTGGCGCCGTCCTGGTAGAACTCCGTCGGCAGGACCGACAGCGGAGCCGAGCCCGGGTGACGGTCCGCCAGGTGCTGGGCCAGCGCGCCGGCCACCCGGGCCTGCGCCCTGGCCGCCGCCCGGGGGCCGCTGCCGAAGGTCTCCGCGTCCCGGTCGCAGTGCCACTCGCTGTAGCTGACGTCCTGGAACTGCAGCTGGAAGACCCGTACGCCCAGCGCCCACATGGCGTCGGCCTTCCGGGTCAGCGCCCTGATGTCGCTGTCCGACGACATGCACATCGCCTGACCCGGGGAGACCGCCCAGCCGAGCGTCACATGCTCGGCGCGGGCCTTGTCGGCCAGCGCCCGGAAGTCGGCGCGCCCCTCGGCCGGGTACGGGTCGCGCCAGCGGGCCAGCCGGTAGGGGTCGTCGCCCGCCGCGTACAGGTAGCGGTTCTGCTTCGTGCGCCCCATGAACTCGATCTGCGCGAGCCGCTCCTCCCGGGTCCACGGCTGCCCGTAGAAGCCCTCGGCCATCCCGCGTACGGCGGTTCCCGGCCAGTCGCGCACCACGACCCCGGCCACCGACCCGTCCCGCACCAGCTGACGCAGCGTCTGGACGCCGTGGAAGAGGCCGTCCTCGCCGATGCCGTCCAGTGCGACGGTGGAGCGTCCCGCGACCTGGCCGACGGCGATCCGGTAGCCGCCCGTGGGCAGGTCGGCGCGCTCCGGCGCGCGCAGGGTCCGCAGCGCGTCCAGGGCGCCCGCGCCGCCGATCCGGAAGACCGGGCCGCGGCCCGGCAGGGCCTCGTGCAGGGTCCGTACGCCCGCCCGGCGCAGCACGCCGCGCAGCGCGTCCACGGCGTACGGATCGGCGCCCGCGCCCACGACGACGGTGGCCTCGGTGCCGAGCGGCACGGCCTGCCCGGCGGGCTTGATGCTCTGCGGCCGGGGCCAGACGGACGGCAGCCGCGCGCTGTCGGCGCGGTCGGGCGAGGTGGCGGCCCGCTGACCGGGTACGACGGGGGCGGCCGTCGCGGCCGGGGCGACGGCACCGAGGAGCCCGCCGATCACGGCGACGGCGACAGCCGTCGCGTGCCTTCTGCGCCCGAACTGCACGTCGCTCTCCCCTCGTCCCACTGGTGGGCTCCGAGCCCACCACCCGGGGCCGAGGGTGTCAATGTGCGTGGCTGTTCTGTCGGATATGCCCGGAGTGTTGACGGGTGCGGTTCCTGATGACCTGTAGGGGTGGCTCCGACTGGCCGAAAACGCCGCATAGTCGCCGTACGGGGGAACGGAATGTGACCTACGGCACGTCGGGCTCGTTGTCATAACGCCTGCGTCTCGCCCACGTCTGCTCCCGCCGGGGCTGGGTAGGCCTGCTGTGTCCTGTTCTCCACGGCCAGGAGGCCACCATGCCCGCCGCCGCGCAGCTTCTGCTCTCCGCCCTCTCCAAACAGGTCCCCGGACACGTCCACGGACAGGTGACCGTCCCGCCCGGCTCCGCTCCGCTCACCAGTGAACCGCCCCTGGCGGAGGTGGCTCCGCTGATCAGCGGGCCGCCGCTCGCCGATGTCCCCGGGCCGATCGGTGAATCCTCGTTCGCCGACGCCGCACCCCTGACCAGCGAGCCCCCGCTCGCCGACGCCACCCCGCTCACGAGCGAGCCACCGCTCGCCGCCGTCGCCCCTCTGACCAGCGAGCCGACCGCACCCGGCACCGCAGGGGGCATGGAGTTCCCTGGAGTCTGAATGGGCTTGTCCCGGCTCGCCGCACTGCACGGCGTCGCCACCTCCTGCTCCCCGTCCCCGGATGTCACGGTGTCCGTCCCCGACGGCACGGTCACCGCCGTGCTCGCCGCGCTGGGCGTGGACGCCGGCACCCCCGAGGCCGTACGGAAGTCGCTGACGGCCGCCGAATCGGCGGCGGCTTCGCGGCTGCTGCCGCCGACGGTGGTGATCTGGTCCGGCGAACCGCTGCCGCCCGCCCTGACCACGCTGCCGCCCGGCACGACGCTCACCGTCGACCCGGAGTCCGGGCCCGGCCCGGCCGACGGTCCCGCGCCGCAGCCCCTGCTGATGCGGGTGACGCGGGAGGAGGCCCGGCCCACGGACCGCCCGGCCGGCCCGCCCGCCGCGGACCGGCCGGAAGTCCTGCCCGCCCGGGACGGGGCCGAGGAGCTGCCCGCGCCCTCCTGGTGGACCGACCCGCCCCTCGGCGTCCACCGCCTCACCATCCATACGGCCGGCCTCGCGCGGGCCACCGCCACGCTCGTCGTCGCCCCGCCCCGCGCCCCGCAGCCGCCCGCCCGCACCCACGGCTTCCTCGTCCAGCTCTACTCCCTGCTCTCCGCGCGCTCCTGGGGCATGGGCGACCTCGGCGACCTGGCCGACCTCGCCGCCTGGTCCGGGCGGACCCTCGGCAGCGGCTTCGTCCAGGTGAACCCGCTCCACACGGCCGTACCGGGCAGCCCCACCGACCCGTCCCCCTACCGCCCCTCCTCGCGCCGCTTCCCCGACCCCGTCCACCTGCGCGTCGAGTCGATCCCCGAATACGGCCTCGTCCAGGACCGGACCACCCTGGACGACCTCCGCCAGGACGCCGCGTCCCTGCGCGAGGCCGTGCTGAACAAGGGCGAGCTGATCGACCGGGACGCCGTCGGCGAGCTCAAGCGGCAGGCCCTGGAGCTCATCCACGAGGTGCCGCTGACCCCCGGCCGGCGGGCCGCCTACTGCGACTTCCTGGCCGAGCACGGACAGGCCCTGGAGGACCACGCCCTGTGGTGCGCCCTCGCCGAGGTGCACGGCCCCGACTGGCACACCTGGCCCGCCGGGCTGCGCGACCCCCGCTCGCGCGAGACCGCCCACGCCCGCACCGGGCTGCTGGACCGGGTCGACTTCCACTGCCGGCTCGTCTGGCTGACCGCCACTCAGCTCGCCGACGCCCAGCGCGCCGCCGAGGACGCCGGGATGGGCATCGGGATCGTCCACGACCTGGCCGTCGGAGTGCACCCCCGAGGCGCCGACGCCTGGGCCCAGCAGGACATCCTCGCCCGCGGGATGTCCATCGGCGCGCCCCCCGACGCCTTCAACGCGCGCGGCCAGGACTGGGGGCTGCCCCCGTGGCGCCCCGATGCCCTCGCCGCCACCGGATACGCCGCCTACCGCGGCCTGCTGCGCGGGCTGCTGCGCCACGCGGGCGCCCTGCGCATCGACCATGTGATGGGCCTCTTCCGGCTCTGGTGGGTTCCCGAGGGCCGCCCGCCCACCGAGGGCACCTATGTCGCCCAGGACGCCGAGGCGATGCTCGCCGTCCTCGTCCTGGAGGCGCACCGGGCCGGGACCGTCCTGGTGGGGGAGGACCTGGGCACCGTCGAACCGGGCGTGCGCGAGGCACTCGCCCTGCGGGGCGTGCTCGGCACCTCCGTGCTCTGGTTCGAGCGCGACTGGAACGGCACGGGCCGGCCGCTCCCGCCGGAGAGATGGCGCCGGGACTGCCTGGCCACGGCCACCACCCACGACCTGCCGTCCACCGCGGCCCGGCTGACCGGCGACCATGTGCGGCTGCGGCACCGGCTCGGCCTGCTCACCCGCCCCCTGGAGCAGGAGCTGACCGAGGACGCCACCGGCACCGCCGAGTGGCTGGCCCACCTCGCCCGGCTCCGGCTGCTGCCCGAGGGCGAGGGACAGGAGGAGGCCGCCGTCCGGGCCGTCCACCGCTTCCTGCTGAGCACCCCCGCCCGCATGGTCGGCGTCTGGCTGCCCGACACGGTCGGCGACCGCCGCCCGCAGAACCTCCCCGGCACCTGGGACCAGTACCCCAACTGGCGGCTGCCCGTGGCCGACGCCGAAGGGCACCCCGTCACCCTGGAGGAACTGGCCCACTCGCCCCGACTGCACGGCCTGATGGACGTTCTGAGGCCCCGAAAGGGTCATACGGCACCCCCGGGCGCGCGACGCTCCTAGGCGTTCGCTACGTTTGCACCGTGGACAAGAAGAACGCTATGCGCGCCGGCGCCGTCGCGGCCGGTACGACGCTGATGATGCTGCTCATGTCGTCCCCGGCGCTCGCGCTCACCCGCGATGACGGCGACGACCCGGGCCCCGGCCTGAGCGCGATGGAGACCATCGGCCTCTATGTCGTGGCGCCCATCGCCCTGTTCGTGGTGATCACGGGCCTGGTCATGGTGCTGGACAAGTCCAAGAAGCAGGCCTGAGCACTGCCGTAAACCCTGACGGGTGCGCCGCCGGTACGAGCTGCCGTGCGGCGCTTCCGTGCGCCCGGACACCGGGGCCGCCCCGCCCGGTAGGTTGCGCCCATGACCGAGTGGGACGTCAAGAAGCTCCGCATCCTGCGCACCCTGCGTGACCGGGGCACGGTGACCGCGACCGCCGAGGCATTGCGTATGACCCCGTCCGCGGTCTCCCAGCAGCTCACCAATCTGGCCGGACAGCTCGGTGTGCCGCTCCTGGAGGCCCAGGGGCGCCGGGTCCGCCTCACCGACGCCGCCCACCTCGTGCTGCGCCACGCCGAGGCGGTCTTCGCCGAACTGGAGCGCGCCGACGCCGGACTGGCCGGCTATCTGCGCGGTGAGGCGGGCGAGGTCAGGGTCGGCGCGTTCTCCACCGCCGTGCCCGCCCTCGTCGTCCCGGCCGTCCGGCTCCTGCGCGCCGAGGACCGCCCGGCGCCGGACGTACGGGTCCGGGAGGCCGAGGCGGCGCAGGCGTACGAGCTGCTCACCTCCGGCGACGTGGACCTGGCCCTCTCCCTCGCCGCGCACGCCCCGACGGCGCGCGATTCCCGCTTCGCCCTGCTGCCCCTGCTGGCCGACCCCCTGGACGTGGCCCTCCCGGCGGACCACCGGCTGGCCCGCGCCCCCGCCCTCCGGCTGGCGGACCTGGCCGGTGACCCGTGGATCTTCGGCGGCTCGGGGCCCTGGTCGCAGATCACGACGGCGGCGTGCGAGGCCGCGGGCTTCGTGCCGGAGCAGGCACACAGCGCCGCGGGCTGGACGGCGATCCTCTCCCTGGTCGAGGCGGGCATGGGCATCGCGCTGATTCCCCGCATGGCCTCGCGGGAGCGCAGGGAGCGCAGGGAGCGCCGGGAGGGCGTGGTGCTGCGGGTCCTGGAGGCGGACCGGCCCCGGCGGCATGTGGTGGCGGCGGTACGGCAGGGGGCGGAAGGGGGCCCGGCCGTGGCGCGGGTGCTGGAGGCCCTCGTCCGGGCCGCCCGATCGTTCAGCTGAGCTGAACATCATCTGCGAAAACTTTCGATGGACCTGATGGATTCGGCGTAGGACAGTCGGCCCATGAGCTTCGACGCGAGCGAGACCGCATTCCAGGACACCGATCCCCATGCCCGTGACGCGGCCCCCTACGGCGGCGGCGACCCGTACGCCGACTACCGCACCGCCGACGACCTCCCCTTCACCGACCTCGTCGACCTCGCCGACCGCCGCCTCGGCGCGGGCGTGATCGCCGCCAACGACGAGTTCTTCGCCGAGCGCGAGAACCTCCTGATCCGCGAGCCGGCCGTCTTCGACCCCGAGCGCTTCGGGCACAAGGGCAAGATCATGGACGGCTGGGAGACCCGCCGCCGGCGCGGTGCCGACGCGGCCCACCCCTTCCCCGCCCCCGGGGATCACGACTGGGCCGTCGTCCGGCTCGGCGCCCCCGGCATCGTCCGCGGCATCGTCGTGGACACCGCCCACTTCCGCGGCAACTACCCGCAGCGCGTATCGGTCCAGGCCACCGCGGTCGAGGGCGCGCCCGGCCCCGCCGAGCTGCTGGCCGACGACGTGAAGTGGGAGGAGATCGTCCCGCCGTCCCCCGTACGCGGCCACGCCGCCAACGCCTTCGAGGTCACCGACGGCCGCCGCTACACCCACATCCGCCTCTGCCAGCACCCCGACGGCGGCATCGCCCGCCTCCGTGTGCACGGCGAGGTGATCCCCGACCCGGCCTGGCTCGCCGCACTCGGCACCGTCGACCTGATCTCGGTCCTGAACGGCGGTACGTACGAGGACGCCTCCGACCGCTTCTACTCCTCGCCCACCCAGATCATCCTGCCCGGCACCTCCCGCAAGATGGACGACGGCTGGGAGAACCGCCGTCGCCGGGTCCGCGACACGAACGACTGGGTCCGCTTCCGGCTGCCCGCCCAGGGCGCGGTGCGGGCGGTCGAGATCGACACCGCCTGCCTCAAGGGCAACGCGGCCGGCTGGATCGCCCTCCACGGCCGCAACGGCGGGACGGGCGAGTGGTTCGAGATCATCCCCCGCACCCGGCTCCAGCCGGACACCCTCCACCGCTTCGTGCTGGGCGCGCGGGCCGTGGTCACCCATGTCCGCCTCGACACCTTCCCCGACGGCGGAGTGGCCAGGATGCGGCTGCACGGCACGCTCACGGAGACCGGTGCGGCCGAACTGACCCGTCGCTACGAGGAGTCGGGCGCCTGATCGCTCGCGGAGGACAGTCGTTAGTCTGCCGTCGGTCCCGTTACTTCGCTTCCCTGGGGATGGCAGATGGCAGAGCTCGTACTGTGCACCGGGCTGGATCCGGACGATCCGGACTCCGTGACGCCCGTGGTGATCGTGGCCGAGGGGAGCACCCCGGCCGAGGACGCCGTCACCCGGCTCGGGGCGTACGGATACGAAGGCGACGACTGCCTCTACATCGTGCAGACGGACGGCTGGGCCGAGCGCCGGCTGGAGGGTGAGCTGCTGACCGTGGACATCGTCGCGTACCCCGCTGTACTGAAGGGGCTGGAGACCGACGCGGACCTCTTCCCCGAACGGTCGGCGGCCGATCCGGAGGCGCTGCGGCTGCTGCGTGTGAGCGCCCGGGTCAGCCCCGGCACCTACGCACGGGCCACGGACATCACCGCCGTACTGACGGCACCCGCCGGGACGCCGGCCGAGGAGGTCGTGGACGAAGCCCGGTCCGGCGAGAGCTGGCCGCTCATCCTGGCACCGCGGCCCGAGTAGCCCGAACGGCCCGGAACCGAAGGGGCGCCCCCCCAGGGAGGCGCCCCTCACGCGTGCGGCGGTCCGGCGACTACGCGGACGCCGCGTCCGCGGCCTGGGCCTTCAGCGCGCGCTCCACGCCCGACCGGGACTCCGACATCAGCCGGCGCAGGGCCGCGCTCGGCTCCGCCGAGGCCAGCCAGGCGTCGGTGGCGTCCAGAGTGGCCTGCGAGACCTGGAGGGCCGGGTAGAGGCCCACCGCGATCTGCTGGGCCATCTCGTGGCTGCGCGAATCCCAGACGTCCTTCACCGAGGCGAAGAACTTCTCCGTGTACGGTGCCAGCAGCTCGCGCTGGTCGGTCTGGACGAAGCCGCCGATCACCGCCTCCTGGAGGGAGTTCGGGAGCTGGTCGGACTCGACGACCGAGGCCCACGCCGCGGCCTTCGCCTCCGCCGAGGGCTGCGCGGCACGGGCGGTCGCGGCGTGGCGCTCGCCCGCCGCCGTCCGGTCACGCTCGTACTCGGCGGCGATCTCCTCCTCGTCCAGCAGACCGGTCGCGGCCAGCCGCTGCACGAACGCCCAGCGCAGCTCGGTGTCGATCGCCAGGCCCTCGACGGTCTCCGAGCCGTTCAGCAGGGCCTGGAGCAGGTCCAGCTGCTGCGGGTTGCGCGCGGTCGCCGCGAAGGCGCGGGCCCACGCCAGCTGGTGGTCGCTGCCCGGCTGCGCCGCCCGCAGGTGGGCCAGTGTGGCGTCCGTCCACTGGATCAGGACGGCCTCACGGGACTCCGGCGCCGCGTACAGGTCCAGAGCCATCTTCACCTGACGGTGCAGCGACTGGACGACGCCGATGTCCGACTCCTTGCCGATGCCGGACAGGACGAGGGAGAGGTAGTCCCGCGTCGCCAGCTCGCCGTCCCGGGTCATGTCCCAGGCGGAGGCCCAGCACAGGGCGCGCGGCAGCGACTCGGTGAAGTCGCCGAGGTGCCCGGTGACGACCCGCAGCGACTCCTCGTCGAGCCGGACCTTCGCGTACGAGAGGTCGTCGTCGTTGAGCAGGATGACGGCCGGGCGGGCCGTGTCCGCCGGGAACGGCACGGCCGTGCGCTCGCCGTCGACGTCCAGCTCGATCCGCCGCGTACGCACCAGCCTGCCGTCCGCGTCGAGGTCGTAGCAGCCGATCGCGATGCGGTGCGGGCGCAGCGTCGGCTCGCCCTTCGCACCGGCGGGCAGGGCGGGAGCCTCCTGGAGGACCGCGAAGGACGTGACGTGGCCGTTCTCGTCCGTCTCGATCTCCGGGCGCAGGATGTTGATCCCCGCCGTCTCCAGCCAGGCCTTCGACCAGGTCTTCAGGTCACGGCCGGAGGTCTCCTCCAGCGCGCCCAGCAGGTCCGACAGGCGCGTGTTGCCGAAGGCGTGCGCCTTGAAGTAGGTCTGCACGCCCTTGAAGAACTCGTCCATGCCGACGTACGCCACGAGCTGCTTCAGGACCGAGGCGCCCTTCGCGTACGTGATCCCGTCGAAGTTGACGAGGACGTCGTCGAGGTCGTTGATCTCCGCCATGATCGGGTGCGTGGAGGGCAGCTGATCCTGCCGGTACGCCCAGGTCTTCATGGAGTTGGCGAACGTGGTCCAGGAGTGCGGCCACTTCGAGCCCTCGGCGTACGCCTGGCAGGCGATCGAGGTGTATGTGGCGAACGACTCGTTCAGCCACAGGTCGTTCCACCACTCCATGGTGACGAGGTCGCCGAACCACATGTGGGCCAGCTCGTGCAGGATGGTCTCGGCCCGCACCTCGTACGCGGCGTCCGTCACCTTCGAGCGGAACACGTACTGGTCGCGGATCGTGACCGCGCCCGCGTTCTCCATCGCGCCCGCGTTGAACTCCGGGACGAAGAGCTGGTCGTACTTGGCGAAGGGGTACGCGTATTCGAACTTCTCCTGGAACCAGTCGAAGCCCTGCCGCGTGACGGCGAAGATCTCGTCCGCGTCGAGGTACTCGGCGAGCGAGGGACGGCAGTAGATGCCGAGCGGGACGGTCTGGCCGTCCTTCTCGTAGCTGCTGTGCACCGAGTGGTACGGGCCGGCGATCAGGGCCGTGATGTACGTCGAGATGCGCGGCGTCGGGTCGAAGGACCAGACGTTGTCCTTCGGCTCGGGCGTCGCCGAGTTCGAGATGACGGTCCAGCCCTCCGGCGCCTTCACGGTGAACCGGAAGGTCGCCTTCAGGTCGGGCTGCTCGAAGCTCGCGAACACCCGGCGCGCGTCGGGCACCTCGAACTGCGTGTACAGGTACGCCTGCTCGTCGACCGGGTCGACGAAGCGGTGCAGACCCTCGCCGGTGTTGGTGTACGCGCAGTCCGCGACGACCTTCAGCTCGTTGGCGCCCGCCAGCAGATGCGGCAGCGCGATCCGTGAGTCACGGAAGACGGCGGCGACGTCGAGCGACTTCCCGTTCAGCTCGACGTCGTGCACCGCCGGGGCGACCAGGTCGATGAAGGACTCGGCACCGGATTCGGCGGAGTCGAAGCGCACGGTGGTGACGGACCTGTAGGTGCCGCCCTCCTGTGCTCCGGAGAGGTCGAGATCGATCTCGTACGCGTCCACGGTCAGCAGGCGCGCCCGCTCCTGTGCCTCTTCGCGGGTCAGATTCGTGCCAGGCACGCGGTCATCTCCTTGGTATGCGACGTTTCCGGCCATCCTTCCACGCGGCACGCACCCAGCGCGATGTCCGATTTCCGCCCGGCACGGACGGCGGCCCGTATCGCCCCGGACCATGCGCGGCTCCGCATACCGATGCGCCCGCATGCGCCGATGGGCGGCCACCGGTACCCGGTGACCGCCCATCGGAGTGAGCGAGGTGAGGCGTGAAGGGTCAGCCCTGGAGCTCGGCCGCCACCAGCTCCGCGATCTGCACGGCGTTCAGCGCCGCGCCCTTGCGGAGGTTGTCGTTGGAGACGAACAGCGCGAGGCCGTGCTCGACGGTCTCGTCGACCCGGATGCGGCCCACGTACGAGGCGTCCTTGCCGGCCGCCTGGAGCGGGGTCGGGATCTCCGAGAGCTCGACGCCCTCCGCGTCCTTCAGCAGCTCGTAGGCGCGCGGGACGCTGATCGGACGGGCGAAACGGGCGTTGACCTGGAGCGAGTGCCCGGAGAAGACCGGGACCCGGACGCAGGTGCCGGACACCTTGAGGCCCGGGATCTCCAGGATCTTGCGGGACTCGTTGCGGAGCTTCTGCTCCTCGTCCGTCTCGTACGAGCCGTCGTCCACGATCGAACCGGCCAGCGGCAGCACATTGAAGGCGATCGGACGCTTGTAGACACCCGGCTGGGGGAAGTCCACGGCCTCGCCGTCATGGGCGAGCCGGTCGGCCTCGGCGGCGACCTTGGCGACCTGGCCGTGCAGCTCGGCGACACCGGCGACACCGGAGCCGGACACCGCCTGGTAGGTGGCGACCGTCAGTGCTTCGAGGCCGGCCTCGGTGTGCAGCGGGCGCAGCACGGGCATCGCGGCCATCGTGGTGCAGTTCGGGTTGGCGATGATCCCCTTGGGCCGGTGGAGCGCCGCGTGCGGGTTGACCTCGGAGACGACCAGCGGGACCTCGGGGTCCATGCGCCAGGCGGACGAGTTGTCGATCACGACGGCGCCCTGGGCGGCGACCTTCCCGGCCAGCGCCTTCGAGGTCGCGCCGCCGGCGGAGAAAAGCACGATGTCCAGGCCCGTGTAGTCGGCCGTCGAGGCGTCCTCGACGGTGATGTCCGTGCCCTGCCACTCGATCGTGGAACCTGCCGAGCGCGCGGAGGCGAACAGCCGCAGCTCGGCGACCGGGAACTTCCGCTCGGCCAGGATCCTGCGCATGACTGTGCCGACCTGACCGGTGGCGCCGACGATTCCGACCTTCACAGGAGCTCCTCTGTACGTTTGTGCGGCCCGCTTGCCGCTCCATGATGCGTATGTCCCTGCCCGCCTTGTCCAATCCATTGTCCGGCCTGCGGAATCCTGGGACACGGACCGGACATTCTGTGGCGTTCCGGCCCCGGAGGGGAAACATCTCCGGGGTCCCGGGACCGGGCGGCGCAGACGTACAGCGGGGCGGGAGCTCCCGGGAGAGCGCCCGCCCCGCTGGTTGTTCCATGGATCACACAGCCGTTACGGCGCGACCTTCTCGATCACGACGCTGCCGGTGCCCGCCGCGGTTCCGCGGGGGTTCACCAGCCGGACCTCACCGAAGAACTGCCGGCCCTCGGGAGCCGCTCCGGCGACCAGGACCTCGGCGCCGACCTGGGCCGAGGCGCCGTTGGCCAGGTTCACGGCCTTCGACTCGTCGACCTTGATCGTGCCGAGCGACGGCGAGTAGAACACGTCGCGGTAGTCGTACTCGGTGGTCCCGGCCGGGACCGAGTAGCCGTCGATGACGACGGTGTACGTACCGGCGGCGGGCTTGACCAGGCTGACGGTCTCCTCGGAGCCCGCGGTGGTCGACTTGCCGGCCTCCGCGCTGCCCTTGAAGACGTACAGGTCCAGGTCGGCGTTGGCGTCCGTGGTGCCGCCGATGGCGACGTCCAGCTTCTCGACGCCCTCACCGATGGTGACCGTGGTCTCGTAGGTCTCACCCGTGGAGATCGACGGACGCTCGACGTTGGCCGAACCCAGCGCACCGCCCTTGAGCTTGCCCTCCAGGGCGGCGGCGTTGTTGGTGACCGTCCAGTTCACCGCGGCCGGGCTGCCGATCTTCGCCTCGGCGATGGTCTGCACGGCCGGGTCGAAGGACGCGCCGAGCAGGCTGACATCCAGCTTGTACGGGTTGTCCAGCAGCGGCGACGTACGGCGCGACTCGACCTCGATCTCCCAGACACCGGGCTGCGGGTCCTTGTAGGACCGCACGTCCGGGCGGCAGGTGTTGGCCGGGTTCTCGTAGTTCGGGTAGCAGTAGATCGTGGCGCTGTCCTCCATCGTGACCCCGTACGGGTGCAGGGAGATGAACCGCGTCTGGCTGCCCGAACGCAGGGCACTGAGGGCGACCTCAAGGGTCTTGGCGCCCTCCGGCACGTTCAGGAAGTACGACGTGGTGCTGTTGCGCTGCACCGAGCCGGACGACTTGAACGCGTAACCCGGCTTCTTGAGGTCGGTGGCCACGACGACGGTGGTGAGGATCTGGTGGTCCACGCCGACGGTCTTCTTGTCGTCCACCGTGAGGATCGCGCTGTGCACACCGGCCGAGCCGGGCTTCGCCTGGACCTTGACGGTGACCGGCTTGCCGAGCGGCAGCGAGACGGTGCTCGGGCCGGTCAGCTTGAAGGTGCCGTCGTTGTTCTTCCACTTCAGCTTGTGCTTGACGTTACGGTCCGGACCCGTGGTGCGGGTGACGGTGACGTCGTACGACTTCTTCTGGCCGGCCTTGAGGCCGCCCTCACGGTCGTACAGGCCCGTGCCGAAGCCCGGGTCCTTCAGCGCGAAGTCGATCGCGGTGTCGACCGGGGCCTTCACCGAGTACTCGTGCGCGGTGGCACCCTTGCCGATGGCCTTCCAGGCACCGACGATGTCGATGAGACCGGCACCCTGGGCGTGCGCGGGCACTCCCTTGATGCGGGTGGCGGTGCTGGTCAGCGCGGTGCGCAGATCGGCCGGCGGCAGCTCGATGTTCTGCTGCTTCGCGGCGGACAGCAGCAGCGCGGTGGCACCGGCGACCTGCGGCGAGGACATCGAGGTGCCCTGGAGCATGGAGTAACCCGCCGGCAGGTCGTAACCCGCCTCCTTGACCGGTCCGCCCGGCAGCCAGGTCTGGGTGGTGTTGATGGAGGAGCCCGGCCCCGTGATGACCGGGGCGAAGCCGCCGTCCTCACGCGGACCGCGCGAGGAGAAGGGCAGCATGTCGTACTTCTTGGTGACGTTCGAGCCGTAGTTGGCGGCCCATGTCTCCTTGGAGATGGACGCGCCCACCGAGATGACGTGGTCGGCGAGACCGGGGTCACCGATGGTGTTGACACCCGGACCGTCGTTGCCGGCCGAGATGACCAGCTGGACGCCGTAGATGTCGATGAGCCGCTTGTAGAGCTCGGCACGGGCGTTGTTGCCGTCGTTCAGCGGCGGCAGGCCGCCGATCGACATGTTGACGACATCGACACCGCGGTTCACGACGAGGTCGATCATGCCCTCGGTGAGCGCGATGTTGGTGCAGCCGCCGGTCCAGGTGCAGGCGCGCGAGGAGACGATCTTGGCGCCGGGCGCCGCACCGTTCATCTTGCCGCCGAACAGGCCGTTGGCCGCGGTGATGCCCGCGACATGCGTGCCGTGCGCGCCCTCGATGACACCGATGCTGACGAAGTCGGCCTTGGCGCCCGCGGCGTTGTAGACGACGTTCTTGCGGGTCTCGACGACGAACGGGATGCGCTCGACGACGTCGGTGCGCGGGTCGTCCTTGCCGAAGTAGGAGACCTGGTGCTTGTCCTTGTACGGCTTCAGGACGGTGTCGTTGGAGAAGTCCGCGTCGCTGTTCAGGTCGACGCGGGTGGTGCCGGTGACCGGGTCGTACAGCACGCCCCACGTGTCGGTGGTGTCACCGTCACGGTTGAGGTCGCCCGCCATCTCGCCGCCGAGCGTGGCGGACTCCTTGAACAGGCTGAACCGGTACGAGCCCGCGGGCGCCGAGTACGTCTTGCCCTGGGCGGTGAACGTCGGGCCGGAGACCGACTCGGTCATCCGCAGCCAGGTGCCGTCCTCGTCGTCGACCGGGTCGGTCGCGGTCACCCAGTCGACGATCTTGCGCTCGCCGGTGGTGGTCTTCTGGAGGGCCGGGTGACCGAGGTCGACGCCGGAGTCCAGGACACCGATGGTGATCCCGCGGCCGTCGGCCTTCGGGTGCTGCGCGACGAAGTCGACCGCGCCCGTCTCGAAGGAAGGGTTGTACGGGTTCTTCGCCGGAGTCTTCTTGCCCGGGGCCGGGTGACTGCCCGTGGCCTTGGCCTTCTTCGCCCCGGCGGCCCGGTCGCCCGAGGGCGTCGGGTCGTCCAGCTTGATCTCCTGCTTGAGATCGATGCCGAGGACGGACGACAGCTTCGACGCCGCCTTGATCGTCGACTCGGCCGAGGCGGTCGGTACGGTCGCGCGGACATAGCCGAGCTTGTCGTACGTCTGCCCCAGCACGGACCCCTTGACGGCGTCCAGCTGCTTGGTGACCGCCTCGGTCGCACCCGGAGTGGTGGCGACCATCATCGTGACGTTCTTCTCGCCCTTGGCCTCGGCCTTGGACAGCACGTCGGCGTCGGCCTTGCCGAGCTTGTCGGTCTTGTTGCTCGTGGCGGACGGCTTGACGGCGGGGGCCGGGTCGTCGGCGGCGAAGACCGGGGCGGCACCGGAGGCGGCCAGCGCGGCCACCAGACCGGCGGCGGCCGCGATCCGGGCCGCTCGTCTCGCCCCGGGTATGGAGCTGGGGGATTCCTTGGTCATCAGCATCCCTGGTATCTGAAAGAGAGAGTCCGGAATTGGGTACCGGATGACCGCTCACCCTTTCGTAAATGACAGGGGTTTGTGGAGAGTTGGCGGAGACGAGAATTGGACATGGCAGAGATCCGCCAACGCGGCTGATGCGTCACGAGGGATGAATGGGGCGAAAGTTGCCTCCCCGGAGCCCCGGAGCCCCGGAGCCCCGGAGCCCCGGAGCCCCGGAGCTCGGAACCCCGGAGCCCCGGAGCTCGGAACCCCGGAGCCCCGGCGCGCGGGTGGCGGCTCCCGGGGCGGAAGAGTCGTCGCGTACACGGCCGGCCTTCAGCGCGGAAGGACCATCACGTACGCGGCCGGCTCACGGCCGGCCGCCGCCATCAGCGCCGTACGCACCACCGTCGCCTGCTGCTCCGGCGACTCGCCCAGCTTCTTCGGGGTGACATGGACGACGGTGATCCCGAGCCCTTCCAGGTGATCCCGCCCGGTGGCGTACGCGGACCACTGCGCGTCGTGCTCCTCCCGGGCACCGGCGTCCGGCGGGCTGTGCCGGGGCGCCCGGGTGTCCAGCACCACCGCGACGGCCTGGTCGGGCCAGTAGGCGTCGACCCCGCCCAGCCCCGGGCCGCCCGGCAGCCGCAGCTCCACGTTCCACAGCGGGTCCGGCAGCCCCTGCTCGCGCACCATCCCGTACAGCCGCCGCTCCGCCACCGCCCGCCCCTCGGCCAGCAGCGAGTCCACGGCATCGGCCACCGGCGCCCGGAACAGCAGCTGCGCCGCGCTCAGCTCCCGTACGACCGCGGCGGGTTCGCTGTGCCCGCCCCGGACCGCCTCGGTCAGCAGCCGGCGTACGGCCGCCGCGTCCGTCAGCTCCGCCACCGCGTCGGCCAGCGCCCGCTCCACCGGCGCGACCGGCATCCCGGCGACCTGCTCGGCGCCGGGCAGTCCGGCGGACCGCAGCACCTGGACGAACCGGGTCGAGCGCAGCCGCCGGGTGCGGGGCACGAGCACATCGATCCGGCGCAGTGACATCAGGGCCGGGGCGGACCCGAAGCCGTACAGCGTGAGCGCCGCGAGACCCGTGACCATCGCCGCCCCGTACCCGGACCCCGCCCGCGCGGCCGCGGCCTGCGGGGACCCCGCCCGTCGTCCCGGGGCCGGTGTACGCCCCGCGTAGAGAAGTGCGCCGTGCAGCCGCTCCGCACCTGTGGGCGGCTCCGGGTGCAGCAGATAGACCCCTGGCAGTAACTGCTGCCAGGGTCCGCCCGGCAGACACTGTGCGGCGGTCTGCGCGGCGGACACCCCCCGCGCCCGCAACTGGGCGGAGGACAGCACGCGTTGGCGGACCTCGTGGAGATGGTTCAGGGGGTAGGAGGGGAGCGGGGTGTTCTGGGTCATGCCCGGGGGCTTCCCGCTCGACGCGGGAGCGCTAACCCCTGTTACACGCCCGTCGACAATTCAGGACAACGCTGTCCTAAAGGACGGATGTTCGACGGCCGAAAAGAGCCGTGACGCAGCGGATTGTGCCGGGGCGCCACGAGCAGGTGTGCGAGCGCCTCCCGAGCGCCCTTCGCGCACCCCTTCCACAGACTCTTCGCGCAATCCCCTCACGCAAGACGCCCGTGCAAGCCGCCCCTCCCGGCTGCCGGTGCAAGCAGCCCCTCCCGGCCGCCCCGTCCCACCGCGAGGGCGGAGACGCGCTCGCGCGGGAACCCCTCATGTGAGGGTTCCCACCGCGAGCGCGTCTCCTCCGTGCGGCTCAGGCCTTCTTGTCGCACTCCTGGGCGCGCAGCGCACGCGCCAGGTCGTCGCGGGCCTCCAGCACCAGACGGCGCAGCGCCGGTGCCGCGTCCGGGCGCGCGGCCAGCCACGCGTCCGTCGCCGCGAGCGTGGCCGGGTCGTCCTGGAGCCCCGGGAAGAGCCCCTTGACCACGTCCATGCCGATCTGGATGGAACGCTCGGCCCACACCCGCTCGATCGCCTCGAAGTACGCGGCGGAGTGCGGCGCCAGCAGTTCGCGCTGCGAGGGCTGCACGAAGCCCGCGATGGTCGCCTCGACCAGCGCGTTGGACAGCTGGTCCGACTCCACGACCGCCGCCCAGGCCTGCGCCTTCACCGCGGCCGAGGGCCGCGAGGCCAGACAGCGCACCTGGTGCCGCTTGCCGGACGCCGTGTCGTCGCGGGCCAGTTCGGCGTCGATGACCGACTCGTCGGCCACCCCGTGCGAGGCCAGCGGGGACAGGAACGCCCAGCGCAGCTCCTGGTCGACGTCCAGACCCTCGATCCGGGCGGTGCCGTCGAGCAGTCCGCCCAGCAGCTGGAAGTCCGCCTCCGAGGTGGCGGTCGCCGCGAAGAACCGGGCCCAGGTCAGCTGGTGCTGGCTGCCCGGCTCGGCGAGCCGCAGCTCGTGCAGGGCGCCCTCGGCCAGTGCCGTGCCGCCCTCCTCGCGCCAGGCGGGATCGGCGTAGTGCGTCAGCGCCGACTGCGTCCACGCGTGCAGCATCTGGAGCACGCCGATGTCCGACTCCCGGCCGGAGAACGCCAGCACCAGGTGGACGAAGTCGCGGGCGGGCATCAGCCCGTCGCGCGTCAGGTTCCACAGGGCCGACCAGCACAGCGCCCGCGCGAGCGGGTCGGTGATGGCGCCGAGGTGCTCACGCAGGGTGGCGAGCGAGACCTCGTCGAAGCGCACCTTGCAGTACGTCAGGTCGTCGTCGTTGACCAGGATCAGCTCGGGCCGCTCGGCCCCGGCCAGCTCCCCGACCACCGTGCGGGGCCCGGCGACGTCCACCTCGGCGCGGGCGTAGCGCACCAGGCCGCCGTCCGGGTTGCGCCGGTACAGACCCACCGCGACGCGGTGCGGGCGCAGCTCCGGGTGCGACTCGGCGGCCTCCTGGACCACGGCCAGCTCGGTGATCCGCCCGGCCCCGTCGTACGTGGCGACGGGGGTGAGCACATTGACACCCGCGGTCTGGAGCCAGGAGTGGGACCAGGCGCTCATGTCGCGGCCGGACGTCTCGGCCAGCACCGAGAGCAGGTCGCCCAGCTGGGTGTTGCCGTACGCGTGCTGCTTGAAGTAGCGCCGTGCGCCTTCCAGGAACGCGTCCCGTCCGACGTACGCCACCAGCTGCTTCAGGACGGAGGCGCCCTTGGCGTACGTGATGCCGTCGAAGTTCAGCTTGGCGTCCTCCAGGTCACGGATGTCGGCCGTGATCGGGTGCGTGGAGGGGAGCTGGTCGGCGCGGTAGGCCCAGGCCTTGCGGTTGTTGGCGAAGGTGATCCAGCCGTTGGTGAAGCGGGTCGCCTCGACCATGGAGAAGGTCCCCATGAAGTCGGCGAAGGACTCCTTCAGCCACAGGTCGTCCCACCACTGCATGGTGACCAGGTCGCCGAACCACATGTGCGCCATCTCGTGCAGGATGACGTTGGCCCGGCGCTCGTAGGAGGCCGAGGTGACCTTGCCGCGGTAGATGTACTCCTCGCGGAAGGTGACACAGCCCGGGTTCTCCATGGCGCCGAGGTTGTACTCGGGCACGAAGGCCTGGTCGTACTTGCCGAACGGGTACGGGTAGTCGAAGTGGTCGTGGAAGAAGTCCAGACCCTGCTTGGTGACGAGGAAGATGTCGTCGGTGTCGAAGTGACGGGCCAGCCCCTTGCGGCACATCGCCCCGAGCGGGATCTCCAGCTTGGAGCCGTCCTCGAAGGTACGGGTGTAGTGGTCGGTCTCGTAGTGGTACGGACCGGCGACGACGGTCGTGATGTACGTGGAGATCGGCTTCGTCTCGGCGAAGGTCCACACCTCGCCCTCGTGGGACTCCTCGGCCCCGTTGCTCCACACGCGCCAGCCCTCCGGCGCGGTCACCCGGAAGCGGTACGGCGCCTTCAGGTCGGGCTGCTCGAAGTTGGCGAAGACCCGCCGGGCGTCGGCCGGCTCGTACTGCGTATAGAGGTAGACCTCGCCGTCCTCCGGGTCGACGAACCGGTGCATGCCCTCGCCGGTCCGGCTGTAGGCGCACTGTGCGTCGACCACCAGGACGTTCTCGCCCTCGACGAGGGAGTCCAGCGCCACCCGGGTCCCGTCGAAGACGGCCGCCGGGTCCAGGGCCGTACCGTTCAGCGTCACCGCGTTGACGCTCGGCGCCACCAGGTCGGCGAAGGACGAGGCCCCGGCGCGGGCCGCGCGGAAGCGGATGGTGGTCAGCGAGCGGAAGGTCCGCGGACCGGTGCCGCCGGCCTCCCCGTCGCCCCCGTCGGGCTCACCGACGGCGGAACGGAGGTCGAGCGCGACCTCGTATCCGTCGACGGTCAGCAGCTCGGCCCGCTCATGGGCCTCGTCGCGGGACAGGTTTTCACCGGGCACGGGCACTCCTTCGTGACGCGCGTTTTGTGTCGTGTTCGAACACCTTTGATCCTCGCATGCGGCCCGGAGCGCCGGTATCCGGGAATGGGCGAACCGCCCTGCGGTGTTCTGCCGCACAGGTGGGAACCGCCCTCTTGAGGAGAGACATGTCTGACAACAGCACGGTGAACGGCAGGACTCCGGTCGACTTCTGGTTCGATCCGCTCTGCCCCTGGGCGTGGATGACCTCGCGCTGGATGCTGGAGGTGGAGAAGGTCCGCGACGTCCAGGTCCGCTGGCACGTGATGAGCCTGGCCGTCCTGAACGAGGACAAGCTCGACGAGCTGCCCGAGGAGTACCGCGACCTCCTGGCGAACAAGGCCTGGGCCCCGGTCCGTGTGGTCATCGCCGCCCGGCAGAAGCACGGCGACGAGGTCGTCGGCCCCCTTTACACCGCGCTCGGCACCCGTATCCACAACAACGGCGAGGGCCCGACCCGCGAGGCGATCGCCGGAGCCCTTGAGGACGTGGGCTTGCCCGCGGACCTCCTGGAGTACGCCGACTCCGACACGTACGACACCGAGTTGCGTGCCTCCCACAAGGAGGGCATCGACAAGGTCGGCCAGGAAGTCGGCACCCCGGTGATCGCCGTACCGGGCGCGGACGGCGAGCAGATCGCCTTCTTCGGCCCCGTCGTGACCCCCGCTCCCAAGGGCGAGGAGGCGGCGAAGCTGTGGGACGGCACGCTGCTGGTCGCGTCGATCCCGGGCTTCTACGAGATCAAGCGGACCCGGACGCAGGGCCCGATCTTCGACTGAGCTCGTCCCGCGGTCCGGTTCGTGGCCTGTTTCATGGTTCGTTCCGCGGTTCGTGTCCGAGGGCGGGCGGGTGGTGCGGGGTTCCGGCCGGAGCCCCGCACCACCCCGGAGCCGGCGGCGGCTCCGGGGGATAGCCCCACCAGGAACGGGCAGCTAGCGGGATCGCTCCGGACAGCCGCTTCCGGAAATGCTGGGGGCCCGGCGACACCGCCGGGCCCCCAGCATTTCCGTAGGAGTTGGCGCGTGCGCAAGCAGGCATGGCAGAAGTCTTTTTCTTCCGGGCGACGGCTGCGGGGTGGCCGGCGCGGAGCCGTGTCCGCCGCGGCCGCGGTGGTCGTGGGCGTCATGACGGTGGGGGTCCTCGCGCCGCCGGCGTTCGCCGCCTCCCGGCCGGACGCCCCCCGGCCGGACGCCGTCCAGCGGAATCTGAACTCGCTGGTGAACACCCATGGCATGCCCGCCGCGCTGGCGAGCGTCACGGACCGCGCGGGCCACCACCGGACCTACACGGCAGGGGTGGGCGACCTGGCCACCGGGGCGAAGGTGCCCAGAGACGGTCAGGTGCGGGTCGGCAGCAACACCAAGACGTTCACGGCCGTGGTCGCGCTGCAACTGGTCGGCGAGGGGAAGATCCGCCTCGGCGCCCGGGTCGAGACCTATCTGCCCGGCCTCGTCCGCGGGGACGGGATCGACGGACGCCGCATCACCGTCCGCCAGCTCCTCCAGCACACCAGCGGACTGCCCAACTACACCGACTACGACATCCAGCCCCGGTACTACGACCCCCAGGAGCTCGTCGGCATCGCCCTCCAGCACAAGGCCGAATTCGACCCCGGGAAGAGCTGGAAGTACAGCAACACGAACTACGTACTGGCCGGCCTGATCATCGAGAAGGTCACCGGCCGCCCGCTCGCCGAGGAATTGGACCGGCGCATCATCAAGCCCCTCGGGCTGCGCCACACCTATTTCCCCGCCCCCGGTGACGTGACCATCCGGGAACCCCACCCCAAGGGCTACTACCCGCTCTCGGAGGGCGCGCCGCTGACCGACTTCACGGAGACGGACCCCTCCTGGGGCTGGGCGGCGGGTCAGCTGATCTCCACCAACTCCGACCTCAACCGGTTCTTCTCCGCGCTCCTGGGCGGCCGCCTCCTCCCACCGGCCCAGCTCGCCCGGATGCGTACCGACACCCGCCCCGCCGACGCCACCTTCGGCACCGGTGCCCGCTACGGACTGGGACTCATGAGCAAACCCCTGTCGTGCGGCGGCGTCTACTGGGGCCACGGCGGCAGCTTCCCGGGATACGAGACCCGGGGCGGCGTGAACAGGGAGGGCCGCGCCGTGAACATCGCGGTGACCACTCAGCCGTCCGCCGAGGCGGACAAGGTGCTGGAGAAGGCCGTGGACACGGCGCTGTGCGGCTGACCCTCTCCCGAACTCCATTCGCCGGGGCGGCAGAGAAAAAGGACTGGCGGACTCGGCCACTCACACCCGAGCATGACGCATGAGTGATCAACCCGCACGATGGAGCCAGGCAACGGTCTACCCCGACATGTGGGCCGACCCGGACAACGACCCCCGCGAGAACAACGGCGGCAGTCCGGACGGCGAGCTTCCGACGCTGCTGGACTTCCTGTCGGGATACCGCCTGACGCTGCGGATGAAGTGCGAGGGACTGGACCCGGAACAACTGGCCCGCCGTTCGGTTCCGCCGTCGACGATGTCGCTGCTCGGCCTGATCCGGCACCTCGCCGAGGTGGAGCGGGACTGGCGCAACTGGATCAGCCACGATGAACCGCTGCCGAAGCTGTACGGCAGACGCGACGCGGACTTCGACGGGGCCGTCGCCGATCAGGCCGTGGTCGACGCCTCGTACGCCGATCTGGAGCGCGAGCAGGCCGCACTCGACGCCGCGCTGGCCGAACACCCGGATCTGGGCGAACGCCTGGGCAGGGAAGACATCGCGGTCCGGGAACTGATGGTGCACAGGATCGAGGAGTACGCCCGCCACTGCGGGCACGCGGACCTGCTGCGCGAGTGCGTGGACGGCAGGGTGGGCCAGTAGCGGAGAGCCGGTGGCGGGCACCGGCGGCGGGCACAGGCCGGCCACCTGCGCCCCGGGCTCATCGCCGGGCCCGTTCACCCAGGGAGGCGCGCCAGTTCCCCCGGGACAGGTGCACCACTCCGTCAGGGGTGATCCGGGCCCGCGCGCCGAGCAGAGGCAGCGAGCCCTGCGTGTTCGAGAGCGTGCGGATGCGTTCCAGAGCGGTCCACAACCTTCGTGGGCCGCTCTGGTGCACTTCCGGCGGGTCGGTCCGCTCGGCGGATGCCCGAGCCCAGGAACCGTCCGGATGCACCAGGTACGCGGTGCGTTTCCTCCCCTCCGTACGGAAGCCGAGTTCCACACCAGGGGTGGTGACCTCCAGCATGGACCGGAGCTCCCACGCCTCGGCCACGTTCACCACGGGATAGCGGCCAGTGGAGGTGACCTCCCCGTCGGTCTCTCCGGCCAGGGCGAACAGCCCGGTGAGCGGAGGCGGGTAGTCGTCCCCGGACCGGGCGGGCATGAACCCGGCCATGTCCCGTTCCACCTGTCCCACCACGTCGCCGTTGGCACGCTTCCACCCGGTCACGATGAGCGTCGTCCCGCTGAGGGCCGTCACGATCCGCCCACCCGGCACCAGAGCGGCGAGCACCGGACGGAGCCCCGGTCCGGCGGGCAGCCCGACCGTCGAGACGATGCGCTCGTACGCCCCCGGCACCTGGTCGGTCCCGTCTGCGGTGACGAACTCCGGGTACAGCCCCATTCCGGCGAGCCGTGCACCAGCCGTGCCGGTCAGACAGGGGTCTATGTCCAGGCTCGTGACGTGCTGGTCGCCCAGCCGGTGACAGGCGTACGCGGTGAGCCCGCCGGCCCCGGTGCCCAGAGCGAGCATCGGCAGTCCCGCTCCGAGCCGTGCGTACCGGAGCACCCGCACGACCAGGCTCGGCATGGTGGCCGATGATGTGGGCAGCCCCTCGGCCCGGTCTCCGGGCTTCGCCCGGTCGGCGTGCGACGCGCCAACCCTGGTCACCAACGACCGGTCGGAGTAGGCAGCTTCGGCCCATCCCCTGGGGTCGCCCGAGCCATCGTGGAGTACCCATCCGCCGCCGGAGCCGTCACGGTCCCACCAGCGCGGGACCAGCTGATGACGGGGTACGCGGGCCATCGGGGCGAGCCAGCGTGAATCGGGGTCGGTCACGCGATCCGCGAGTGCGACTGCGGATTTCTGCCAGTCCATGCGAGGCTCTCTCCTTCGTTTCTGTTGGTGGTCCGGTTCGGCGGGGTGGGCCGTCCGGCGAGCGTGAGGTGCAGGCCGGTGGCGGGGTCGGTGACGGTGAGCAGGGGGGGGTGTGGGGGTCGGTTTCGAGGCGGTGCAGGGCGTCGGCCTGGTGGTGGTCGTGGGTGGCCCAGGTGCGGAGTGCTTCGGGGGCGTCGGTGCTGTGGACGCAAGTCGAGTTGGGGGAGCACATGAGGTGCTCCGGAACGCACATTTCTGCCGTTGAAACTGGTCGACGCTCTCCAACTACCCGTTTCGCGCGAAGTGCTGACCGGGCGCTAGGTACGGGGGACAGGCTCGAACGTCAGAGTCGGGCTGTTCGGCATACGGCACTTCTCGACGGCTTTCCGGAGTACGTCACACAGGAGGCTCGCGCGGCAGAGATCCGGCTCTACGAGGTCGGTGTGATGCCCGGAATACTTCAGACATCCGCGTACGCTTCGGCACTCACCGCCCGCACGGTCGAGCGCGGAGCTATCACGTCCGAGCAGGGTGATGAGCGAATCGCGCTCGTGGCGGAGCGTCAGGCATCCCTGAAACGGACACCGCCACCGTTGGTGTTCGTTGTGCTGGACGAAAGCTGCCTGAGAAGGCCTGTCGGCAGCTCCACCACCATGAACGGTCAGTTGGAGCGGCTGATCGAGTTCGCTGGCCTACCGAACGCAGTCCTTCAGGTCGCCCCGTTCGACATGGGCGACCGTCGTCCGCTCAGCTTGCCGCTCTACGTTCTGACGATGGAAAATCGCTCCCTCGTCTCGTACGCGGAGTCCGCGCAGCGTGGGCGGCTCGAACGGGAAAGCACAGCCGTAGTGCCCCTGTTGACCGCCTACCATCAGTTGCAGGCCGAAGCGCTCTCGCAAGCGGCATCCGTGGCCATGATCGAGCAGTTACGAAAGGGCACTCTGTGACGACCGAATCCCCTCATTGGTTCAAGTCTTCATACAGCGAGAACGGCGGCGCCTGTGTGGAGGTAGCCGCCAACCTCGCCGCCTCGCGTGGCGTGGTTCCCGTACGTGACTCCAAGGATCTGTGCGGCCCTACCCTGGACCTTCGCGCTGACACGTTTGCGTCGTTCGTGGCAGGCGTGAAGGCCGGAGAGTTCGGCACCGTCTGAACATCCGATTCATCACACCCGATTCAGCGTCGCCCCATTGTGCCGGGGCGAATTCCAGAGGTGGTCGCAACACGTGATCACTGACGTGTGGTGGCGAGCAGTTTAGACAGACGCTCGGCTGGGGTTTCCCAGCCGAGCGTTTTGCGTGGTCGGCTGTTCAGCTCGGCGGCCACCATGTCGAGATGCTCGCGGCTGTGCTTGGACAGATCGGTGCCCTTGGGGAAGTACTGCCGGAGCAAGCCGTTCGTGTTCTCGTTCGAGCCGCGCTGCCAGGGGCTCGCCGGGTTGCAGAAGTAGACCGGCATGTTCGCCGCGGTGGAAAAGGGCTGGTGCCCTGCCATCTCGCTGCCCTGATCCCAGGTCAGTGACCGTCGCAGGTGGGGCGGCAGCTGGCTGATGGTGGCGGCGAGTGCCAGCCGTTGCGCCATCTCTTCCCTGTCCGCCGGTTGATCCCGACGATCCGGCTGGCTTCGCTGTTGCCGTAGCCCTGCTGCATGAGCTGAAGGTATGCCTCGCGCTCACGCGTCAGACGGCGCCCCCCCCGGGCCCCCGGGTCTCCCGGATCTCAAACTCCATCGCATCCCCTGAGCTGGGGTGTTGCGACGACCACTAGAACTCAAGTCCGCATGGTGGGGCTTCGTGCTGCCCGGACCGCCCCAGGTCCTACGCCGAGCCCGCCCAGCCTGACTGATTGGGCCGGAAAGCGCTTCTCCGCACCGCAAGTTGGCGTCCCTACCATCGGCTACAGACCACCCCGACCTGCTGACCGGTGGCCAGATCCCGCACCCGCACCGTTCCATACCTGCTGCTGGTGACGGCGACCGGACGGCCCTCCCACACCCCCGTCGCTACTGCACTCACCGTGCTGGTGTGACCGGTGAGGGGCTGCCCGAGGCTGCGATCGACCATGCCGCCAGTCGTCCACTCAACCCCCCACCGCGCGGCGGGTTCGCTCTCCACCAGTACGGCGGTGATCCGTGCCGCCAGTCCCCGATCCCCGTACCGGGTCGCGTCCAACGCCAGCAACTGCCTCCGCACCCCCGCGCCGGCCTCACGGTGCAGGTGCGCCGACGCCCCGTACACCGCCCCCGCCAGCCGCCCAGCAGGCCCCGAAGCCGCACCCACCAGCCCCAGCGCCTCCTCCGGGTCGGCATTCACCAGAAACCCTGGATCCGCCAACCGCCCGACCGCGCCCGCGCCCGCAAGCACGGCCTCAACCCCGTCAACGTTCAGGTCATCGGACATGCCCGGATCCTCCCGGCCTACCTGGCGACCCTGGACTCTGTTGACCGTGGCCTGTACCCGCTCGGCGCAGGGCCTGCGCGCCTGCGAGCTTCTTGTAGCAGGTCAGGGCGGCGGCCACGGCCAGGCCTCGGCTCTGCCAGTCGTTGCGGACCGCGTACGGGACCTTGAGACCACGAGCAGCCCATGGCAGGCTCATGCCCCATGATCGATGAATTCGCGAAGGACAGTCTGCACGGGAGACTGCGGCGGGACCGCGAGGCGCTGCTCTGGAAACTCGACGGCTTGTCCGAATACGACGCCCGCCGGCCGTTGACAGCTACCGGGACCAACCTCCTCGGCCTGGTCAAACACGTGGCCACCGTCGAGGCCGGGTACTTCGGCGAGGTCTTCGACCGCCCTTCCCCGGAGCCGCTGCCCCGGTGGCAGGACTCCGACGGCAGCGATCTGTGGGCGGCCGAGGACGAGACCCGCGATCAGATCATCGGGTTCTACCGGCGCACGTGGGAACACTCGGACGCGACGATCGACGAGCTTCCCCTCGACGCCCCCGGCCACGTGCCGTGGTGGCCGGAGCCTTATGCCGACACGAACCTGTTCGCCGTCATGGTCCATGTCCTCGGCGAGTCCAACCGGCATGCCGGGCACGCCGATATCCTGCGCGAGGGCCTCGACGGCCGGACCGGGCTGCGCCCCGAACACGAGAAGCAGATCGACGAGGAAGCCCGCGCAGCCTACTGCGCGAAGATCGAGCAGGCCGCCAGGTCGGCCGCACCGATCAAGGCTTAGACCGTGTCCTATGTGGTGAGGTGGTCGTTGGGCTCATCATGGGGCGGGGTACGTGGAGTTGGATTGTTCCGGACGGGCTGTGGGAGATCGCGGAGCCGCTGATCCCGCCGTCGAAGGTGCGGCCGCAAGGTGGCGGCACGCAGGACACGCCTGATGAGACGGTGTTCGCGGCCATCATCTACGTGCTGGTCAGCGGCTGTGCCTGGCGCGCGTTGCCGCCATGCTTCGGGATATCGAAGTCGACGGCTCATCGCAGGTTCGTGATCTGGTCGCGGGCCGGCGTGTGGGGCCGACTGCACGAGGAGATCGTGCACCGGCTCTACGACGCCAGCCTGCTCGACTTGTCGCGCGCTGTCCTCGACTCCGCCCACGTGCGCGCTAAAAAGGGGGCGAACACACAGGTCCAAGCCCCGTGGACCGGGGCAAGCCGGGCTCCAAGATGCACGTCCTGTCGGACGCGAACGGACTGCCCCTGGTCGTCGGCGTCTCCGCGGCCAACGTCCACGACAGCCTCGCGCTGAAGCCCATGGTCGCCGGTCACCAAACGAGACACGACCCACACCGTGGCCGGCACTTCAAGCCTCAGCGACTTCACGCTGACAAGGCGTACGACGTTCCTCACCTGCGCAAATGGCTACGCGGCAAACGCATCGGCGTCCGCATTGCACGCAAGGGCATCGAGTCCAGCGAACGACTCGGCCGCCGAAGGTGGGTCATCGAGCGGACCATGTCCTGGCTCACGGGCTACCGCCGGCTCAACCACCGCTACGAACGAAATCCCCGCAACTACCTGGCCTTTCCCGGCCTCGCCGCAGCCCTCTGCTGCTACAAGCGACTCGTCCGACTCACCACATAGGACACGGTCTAAGCCCAGTGCGTCCATGGCGAGTGGCAGTGCGAGGCGATCACCGTGGTCAGCGGCCAGCCCGACTCCTGGTCGGCGGCATCGGCGAGGAAACCGCTATGGCTCACCGCCACCACCACGTCGGCCCCCGCCGACCGCAGGGCATCGGCCTCGGCGGCGACCAGCGCGGCCGTCGGAGCCCGATAGGTGAACCCTGCGCGCTCAGCCGGAGGAATCGCCTCGTACGCCTGCTCGCCCAGGTACCCGACGATCCCGACCCGAAGTGACGCCCCGTGCAGCACCAGCCCGGCCGTCCAGCGGCCGGCGAAGGTGCGCGGCGGAGAGACGTTGGCGCAGACGACCGGAGGGAAAGTCTCGGGATGGCGCAGCCGCATCAGATCGGGCAGGTCGTGGTTGCCGGGGACGACCGCGTCGTACAGCTCGGCCAGGAGGGCCTCCTCCACCCGGCCGGCGGAGTAGGTGTGGAAGGCACTGCCGGAGAAGAAGTCTCCGGCGTCGATGGTGAGGGCCCCGGCCTTCCGCGCGATGCGCAGAGCCGACAGGGCGCGGTGGCCGTCGGGCAGCGAGGAGTGGAAGCAGCCCGTGGCGATCAGCTCCTGCATGTCGACCTCCGGCTGATCGCGAGGACCCGCAGCACAGTGGGCGCAGGTGGCCAGAAGGAGGACCGGGCGATGCCGTCGACCTCTTCGACTACCAAGTCCGCGCAGCTGGTGAGTAGCTGGGCGCTGGCACTGGGTACGACCACGAGCCCGTACTCCACGCGGGGGCAGGTGAACACATGCCGGATCAGGTCGGCGGACAGCTCGGGGTCGAACGGCATGATGGACACCAGCGCGCTGCCGAGATCCAGGCCGTCGTCCAGCTCGACGCGGCGTACGTCGTCGAAGGTGACACGGGCCCGGGTCCCGAACGGGGCAAGTCGCCCCGTCAGGTGGTCCCGCAGCCGCTCGTCCTTCTCCACCGCCCAGATGCGGTGTCCGGCGGTCGCAATCGCGGACGAGAGCGTGCCCAGCCCCGCTCCGACCTCCAGCACCTGCGCTCCCGCCGGAATGCCCGCTCGCTCCAGCAGGACGTGAGCTGCGTTCGGGGTCCGCAGGAAGTGCTGCCCGAGATCTCCACGGGTCTGGAAACCAAGAGCGGCGTAACGGTCGGCCACGCCGACGACTTCGTCCACCGTCAAGGGTCGCTTGATCACCGAGGAAGTCCTTTCGCCAGGCACCTGCTCGGCGTCGAGGGACGCAGCCGGGTGCGCAAACAGGGGCGCCGCGCATACGGAACCGGGGTGTTGCGCCGCAGCGCTTGAAAGTTCGCTGGGGTGCTTGAGTGTCGGCCAACTGTGTGTAGGGCCAAAGGGTTTGGCGGGAGTCCCGCGGGAGTCCCGTCGCCTGCGGCAGCACGCTCAGACCGTGCCTGACTGATTGGATTTGGTCGTGGACGAGTACGAGCGCACACCCCACCCGCTGGCTGCGCTGCGAATCGCGCTGGGATTCACCCGCGTTGAGTTCGCCGAGGCCGTGCACGGCGCTGCCGGTCGTCGCGGCCTTCGCTCCGGCGTCGACAAAGCCCGGGTTCGCAAGTGGGAGGTCAACGGAGTACGGCCCGACGCCGTCTCCCAGACCTACATCGCGGAGGTCCTGGGCATCCCGGCCGGTGACGTCGACCCTGCCGCCTGGCCGGCCTGGCTTCCAAGCGTCGACAGGGGTGTCGTACCGCTCGGCCACGCCAACACCGTGCCCGCTCTGCGAGAGGCCCTGCACACCATGGACCGTCGTACCCTCCTCAGCACCATCCCCGGATCCGCACTTATCGTCCTGGCCGGAAGCTGGGCCGGAACCGAACCCACGGCTCTCGCCGCCGGGCCCCCACGACCCGGCGCCGCGGTGGGCGACGATGTCGTGGCTCTGCTGGAGGAGGCCAGCGCCCGCCTCAACGCGCTGGCCACCGAACAACGCCAGCACATCGCGCCCCTCTACGACGCGCACCTCGCTCGCGTCACCGACCTGCTCGACGAGCAGCGCTACTCCCGCCCCGTGGGAGTGCGCCTGCACAAGCTCGCCGCCAGCCTCTCCCAGACGGTCGCCTGGATCCGCTTCGACCACGGCCAGCACGGCCCCGCCAGCCGGTACTGGATCGCCGGGCTGCACAACGCCCATGCCGGGGACGACCGGGACATGGGCGCGGCACTCCTCAGCGACCTCGCCTACCAGGCCTCCTGGCGGGACGATCCCACCACCGCCGCTGGCCTTCTGACCAAGGCGCTGAGCCGCACCACCCACCCCGCAGCCAGCTCGCTGCTGCACCTGCGCCTGGCGCGCGCCCAAGCCGCGCTCGGCGAACGCCGTGCCACCCTGCACTCCCTGAACACGGCAGAACGCCTGCTCAGCGCCGGGGACGCGGGCGACATCCCCGCCTGGTGCTCGTGGATGTCGCACGCCGACCTCGCTGTCGACTCCGGCCGCTGCCTGCTCGACCTCGGCGATACCACGCAGGCACACAGCCTCATCGCCGAAGGCCAAGCGCTTCTGCCGGCCAGCCGAGACAAGACTCGCGGCATCTTCCTGGCATACCGGGCTCAGGGTCACCTCAGCCGTCGCGAGCCCGAAGCCGCAGCTGCCGATGCCCTCGAAGCGTTCCACCTGGCCGAACGGATCGGAGCCCCGCGGTGCGTTCAGCTCGTCCGTGATCTGGTCCCCGCCTTCACTCCTTACCGGACCGCGGACGGCGTACCTGAACTGCTGCACGCCGTCGCATAATCTCGGGCAGGAAAGGCACGCGGATGCCGTCGTTGCCGTACATTCCTCGGGCTTCCCGTCCACCTGGTGACCGAGCTGCGGTGCCGCTGCGCGCCCGTGATCTTTCTTCGTGAGTTGTGAACGTGGCGGCTACGGCCACCGGAGGGACCTAGACAGGAGTCGACCACCGGACTCGCACCCCTCGGCGCCATACGCCCCGCTCAAGCAGTTGGCACAACTGCTGGTCCATGACGCATGACGGCGGCCGTGGCAAAGTCCAGGTGTGCGGCCAGCCGAGTCCAGGCTGATGGCCACCGGAAATCCAGGTGGACGGCCGTCTGATCAGTGGTG